>CAZWKY010000001.1:0-184930 GCA_964634095.1 uncultured Methanomassiliicoccales archaeon
ATGTGTCAACAACGTGGAACGGAATTCCAAGTCCTGTAAAGATTTCTTCCTCAATAAGGCGGAGCTTTTCATGCAACTCGTTTGACTGCTCTGGAAGACAGTAGACAAACATCTCAACCTTGTCGAACTGGTGAACGCGGTAAAGTCCCTTTGAGAACTGTCCGGCGGCTCCAGCCTCGCGGCGGAAGCAGTGTGAAAGTCCGCAGTAGAAAAGCGGAAGGGCAGACTTGTCAAGAATTTCTCCTGAGTGGTAGCCGCCGAGCGTGATTTCCGCAGTCGCGACAAGGCAGGTTCCCTCGTCTTCAATGCAGTAGACGTTTGACTCGTTTCCGCGCGGATTAAAGCCGATTCCCTGGAGAATTTCCTGCTTCGCGACATCAGGCGTGATAAATGTTGTGAAGCCGTGCTTTCGGAGAATGTTCAGCGCGTACATAATAAGCGCTTCCTCAAGGAAAACCGCCTCGTTTTTAAGATAATAGAATTTAGGTCCTGAAACTTTTGTTCCGCGCTCAAAGTCAAGAATATCAAGCTCTTCACCGAGCTGGACGTGGTCTTTCGGCTGAAAGTCAAATTTGCGCGGAGTTCCGACTGTCTTTACGACAAGGTTCTCAGTGTCGAGCTTTCCGATAGGCGTGTCAGGATGGTGCATGTTAGGAATCTTTCTTGCCGCGGCGTCGAGTTTTTCCTCAGTTTCGGCCAGCTCTTTTTCAGCAGCGCTTACATCTTCCTTGATTTTCTTTCCTTCCTCGATGTACTTCGCGCGTGTGTCGGCGTCAAGCTTCTGCTTCATCGCCTTAGCGTTCTCGTTTCTCTGCTGCTGAAGGTTCTGGAGTTTTGTTGTAAGGGCAGTGCGTTCATCAAAAAGTTTTACAACCAGGTCAGCGTCTGCAACCATGTTTCTGTCTGAAATATTCTTTTTTACTTCATCAAGATGTTCTTTGATAAATCTGTAGTCAAGCATTTTTATTTCCTCTTTGTTTGCTTTTTCGGAACTTATATTTTATTGCTTTGAGCAATTTGCCGCAACAGTCTACTTTAGAAGATAAACTGCATTGACATTCACTCTGACAACTGTTTTTGCGTTTGATATTGGAGTCGCCATTTCATTTGAATAAAGTGTGCCGTCCGCCGCAGATTCAGAAACCGCGGCAATCTTCATGAAATTATTTACGGGAAGCGGAGTTGAGGTTTCCTTGATTTGAAGGACTTTTCCAAGCTGAGCTCCGCTTGCTCCTGCAAGAAGATTCGCGTTTTCCTGCGCCTGCTGGATTGCGAGTGTCCTTGCCTGTTTTTCCGCAGTCTGAGGATTTGAAATTCCGTAAGTGATTGAAGAAAGCGAGTTCGCGCCGGATTTTAGGCACAGGTCAACAATGTTTCCGATTTTTGAAATATCTTTTACAGTAACAAGAATTTCATTCGTTACGCGGTAATCGCCCAGAACATTTTCCTGCGTGCGCGAGTTGTATTTTGTTTCCTGATAGACATTGAAATTTTCCGTCGAGATATTTTCGCTCTTGACTCCGTTCTCATTAAGCGCCGACTGGATTGCGTTCATTTTCTCAGCGTTCTGTTTCGCCGCGTCAAGAACATCGCCTGCGCGTGTTATAACTGCCGCGCGGATTGTCGCTGAGTCAGCCTCAAGAGTGACGGTCCCGGTTCCTGAAACTTCAACTGTCCGCTGTCCGTAGTTAATCTGCTTCATTGAGCACGAAGCTAAAATCAAAGCCGCCGCGCAGATAAAAATTAATTTTTTCATCTTATGAACCTCCAAAATTTATCTGATGTCAATATAAAATCTTTTTAGATAGATGCTGCGCTCGCTGGCTTTTTTCCAAAGCTTGCTTAGCGGAAAGTCTCTTGTCACGGTTTCGTAGGCGGCGACTGCGTTTCTGACATTTTTAATAGAAGAATCTGACTCATAAATCTGTCCTAAAAGATAATAAGCCTCGTCGAGCCGTTTTGAAGAGCCGTTTATGAAGTTCTGGACATTTTCGAGCGATTCTGAGTATTTTTTTTCATCAAAAAGCTGCTGCGCTTTTTCAAGAAGCGACTCGTCTGCTGAAGAAATCTGATTTTCTTCGCCTTCTGAAATTTGAACTTCAGGCTCCGCTTCGACATTTGTGTCCGCAAGCGGAGAAGAAGATTGCGTGTAAAAGTTTTCCGGCTGGCTTTGCTGATTTTGCGCAGGCGTTTGTTTTAGCCCTGAATCAGAATTTGAGATTACAGTTTTTAGGTTGTCGTTTAAAGAAGCTTTTTGCGCGGAAGCCGGAGCAGAATTTTTAGAATCTTGGGCATTTTTGTTTTCCGCAGCAGATGAAGCAGATGAATTTGAATCTTCTTTGCGCAAAACAGTTTTATTTGAATCTTCTGAACTCAAGGATTTCTTATCTGAATCTTTGGAAATTTGCTCTGACGGCAAAGCGTAATCCTGTTTTTCTGTTTTCCGTCTTTCAAGTCTCGGCGGAACAATCTCCGCATAGGAAGGCGCCGTTATTCTCTCCGTTCCTGCCGCATTCTCGTTCTCAACTATGACTTCGAGATAATCGTCGATATAGTTTCCTGTGAGAGCGTCATTTTTGTAAAAATGGAGAATTGTATTTCCTGCGCTGCTTGTTCCGATCGAGCGGAATGAGAAAGCCGTCTCACCGTTTCCGGTCTTGCGTCCGTAGTAGCGCAGCAGGGAAGTTTCGTTTTCGCCAAGATAAATCCATCCGTTTCCAGGATAAACAACATCAAGATATTGATTTCGTTTTATTGTGACGGAGCGCGACGGAACAATTTCTTCTGTTTTTGTTTCGCTTTCGTTTTCTGAATCTGGAGCGGGATTTTCTTTTTCATCAGATTTTTCTTCTTCCGTTTCTGATGGATTATTTTCGCTTTCAGATGGAACTGCTTCAGGCGAAGATTTTATTTCCTCGGCTTCTTCCGATTTTGTATTTTCCGCTTGGTTTTGTTCTGAAAATTCAGGTTTTTCTTCTAAAGGCTCTGCCGGCTCTTGATTTTCATCATTTTTTTCTTCTGGCTCGGCTTCGATTACTTCCGGTTCCTCAAAAAAATCTGAAACGTCAGGCTCGGCAACTTTGTTCTTTTCGTCGGCTGTCGGAGCATTTTCATTTTCCAAATCAGAAATCAAGTCGTCTTCATTTATTTTTTCTTCCGAAATATCATTTTTATTTTCGTTCGTGTCGTTTTTTCTATCGGAAAGAAGATTTTTTTCCGCGTTATCTTCATTTTTTTGATTTTCTGAGTTTTCCTGCTGAATCTGATTTTTGTTTTCGGCGTTTGAATTTTCTGTCTGCTCTTGATTTTGCTGGCGCGCTGCCGGAGCTGTCTGGACTTTAGGCGGATTCGGCTTAAGATTTTGATTCTCATTATTTTTTTGAAACTCGTCTGCCGGAATATTTTGCTCGACTATTTTTTTTAGAGGATTTGAATCCTGGCCATTTTCCTGCTGAGTTTCAGATGAATTTGCCTGCGTATTTTCAGAACTTTGATTCTCTTTCTGATCAGATGACTTGTCTTCTGAAGCCTGATCTGCCTGTGGTTCATTTTGCGCGGAAGCATTTTCCGGCTTTGGAGTTGAAGCGCATGAAAATGCAAAAAACGCTGTGAGCGCAACTGCGGCGAATTTTAGATTTTTTTTCACGGAGCGGCCTCCAGAATATCTTTTACGATTTTATCGTTTGAGTCGGAGAGGTTTTTCATCACATCTTCGTCAGGATAAGTGAACCATTTGTCAACTTCGTCCTTGCTCCACTGGTTTTCAGTGATTCTTGACGGATAGTAGTCTTTCTCAATATCAGGCGCGTCAGGAATTAAGACTGGAGCATCGGCTTCAAAATGCTCCGGAAGTTCCGCCGCCTGTTTTTTTGGCGAAGTCTGGATTAAAAGCACGATGAGCCCTGCGATGAACAAAGCAATCAGAAGGCAGATAGACGCAAACACGAACGGCTTTTTGCGTGCAAACTCGCCCGGAGAAAAATCATCTAATGCGTCTTTTATTCCGCTAAAATCTATCATCTAAACTCCCGTTTATTTTATTTTCTTTGTTTTTCCTGATTTGCTCAAGAATCTTTTTTGTCTTCTTTATCAGCTTCAGCTTCTTTTTGAGCCTGGGCTGCTTGTTCAGCGGCGAGTTTTGCGGCTTTTGCTTCTTCGCGCGCCTTCCTTTCAGCTTCTTTTACTTCCTTGTTGTGCTGGATAATCACCGGATCTGTGATTGTTCCGTCAGAATTGTGAATTCTCTTAGGTGGTCGCGGCGGAATCACAACATTTGGCTCCGGAGCAACGTCCTCGTCAACAAAGTCGTCAGGCGTATCAAGCGGATTCTGCGCTTCGGACGGTGAGTCTTTTTCAATATCCTTGTCCAGCCTGATTTGGATAATCTTGCTCACGCCGGACTCCTGCATTGTGACTCCGAGCATTGTCTTTGCGCCCATTACGGTTTTCTTGTTGTGCGTGATTACAATGTACTGCGAAAGTTTCGCGAATGCGCGCAGTGCTTGCACAAGGCTTGTGACGTTTTTGTCGTCAAGAGCCGCGTCAATTTCGTCAAGAAGACAGAACGGAGAAGGGCGGACCTGGTATGTAGCGAACAAGAGCGCGACCGCGGTCATTGTCTTTTCGCCTCCGGACAAGAGCGCAATGTTCTGCAGCTTCTTTCCAGGCGGCTCTGCGTAAATGTCAACGCCTGATGTCAGGACGTTCTGCGGGTCTGTAAGGCGCAGCTCGCCGCGGCCGCCTCCAAAAAGCCTTCGGAACATATTGTGGAAATTCTTCTTGATTTTGTTGTATGTAGAAACAAACATCTCCGTCGATTTCGACTTGATTTCCTGCGAGACGCGCAAGAGATTCTCAAGAGACTTGTTTGTGTCGTCAAAGCTCGACTGGAGCTTTTCATATCTTTCTTTTTGCTCTGTGAACTGCTCAGGGGCCATTAAGTTTACCTGTCCCAGGTCCGCGAGGGCTTTTCTTGCTTCCGAGAGCTTTTCGCGCAGAACAGGCGACGGAGTTGTGATTTTATACATCCGCTCCTCAAATTCCATAAGGTCCCGGCTGTGCGTCTCCTGAAAGTTTTGCTTTATGTTTCTAATGTCGTTCTCGCTTGTCACAAGATCGAGAGTGAGCTTTTCGTACTGGGCCTGGTACTTCTGCTGTTCCTGCCGCTTTTTCTCAAGCGCGTTTTTCTTTCCAGAGTCGCTTGTGTTGCGCTGCTTTATTTCGGCGTCAACTTCGCCCATTTTGTCAGCACATTCCTGTCCGCGCTTTTCAATTACAGAAAGCGCGCTCTGCAAGTCCTCTACACGCTCGTCCAAGTCCTCCTGGTTCTTCTGCTCCGCATAAAGCTCTTCCTCGTTCTGCTTAAGCGAGTTCTGTTCGCTTGTCAGGTTGCGCTTTAAGAGGTCGGCAGTCTGCTTTGCGTTGAAAATCTGCTGCTGCATCTGCGCCTCGCTTACGCGGAGCTTTCCAAGAGTATCCTTGTATTCGTTGATTTTTGTGATTAAGTCTGCGTTTTCCGCCTTGTATCCTTCAATCCGCTCGCGTATTGAAGCGATTTTCTGCATATTCTCCGAGATTGAACGGTCTATGCTTCTTTTCTTTGTGATAATTCCTTCAGGCGACAGGAATTCGTCTATAAATGCAGGAACTGTCTTTGCGTATGACTCGACTGCGCTCTGTATATTAGAGGCGAGCGAAGCGACTTCGTCCAATGCCTTTATTGCGTCCTTTGCGAAAGTCTCGTTCTCAGTTTCTGAATGACCTTTTAATGAAGCGTAGTCAGTGAAGATATTGCGGCGGCCTTCCGCGTAGATTTTAAGCTTGGCGACGGCTTCATCCAGCTCTTCCTTCGCCTTTTTGCTCGCGGCGGAAGAAAATCCTGAGTCTTTGAGCTTTGCGTCAAGCTCCGTCACAATGTCTTCTGTGATTGACTCAAGCTCTTTCTGGAAGTTTTCCCGTTCTGCGTCGAGCGAGGCTATTTCTTTTTCGCCTTCGCTGGTTTTTCTGTCGTTATCTGTAATCTGGCTCTGTGATTCCTCGATGTTCTTTGTAAAGCCTTCTATGTTCTTTTTTACGTCGTCGAGCTGCTTTGTCTTTGCGTGCAAGTCCGCGTCTTGCTCGCCTATTTCGTCGTTCAAGTCGTCGATTCTTTCTTGTATTGAACGCTGCTTTAGTTCGAGAGTTCCGATTTTTTCTCTTATTGAGCGCGCCTGTTCGTTTAAAAGCTTCTGCTGGTCAAGTTTGTTCGTCTTTTCAGTCTGGATTTTTACAAGCTCCATCTGAAGCTCGCCCATCTTTGACTGAAGCTCCTTGATTTTATCGGAGTTTTCTGTGAGCGTGTTCAAGATTTCATCAATTTCAGACTGGACCGCGTTGCGTTTCTCCGCGATTTCTTCTTTGCTCTGTGTTGCGCGCGCCTGGTTCTGCACAAAATCCTTGAGCTTTAAGAGCTGGATGTCAAGCTCGTAGTTGAAGATGTCTTCCTTTAGCTTTCTGAACTGAATTGTCTTCTCGCTCTGTGTTTTTAGAGTCTCGTAGCTTCTTTTATTTTCAGAAAGCGCAATCTGAATCTGGGCAAGGTTCTGCCTTGTGCGTTCAAGCTCGCGCTCAGCCTCTGCGACTTCCGCCTTTGACCGTGAGATTCCGGCCGCCTCTTCAAAAAGATAGCGTCTGTCTTCCGGCTTTGACGACAAAATCTGGTCGATTTTTCCCTGCTCCATGACAGAGTAGGCAGCTTTTCCAACGCCTGTGTCCATAAAAAGGCGGCGGATTTCTGTAGGGCCGACCTGCCTGTTGTTGATGTAGTATTCAGATTCTCCTGAGCGGTAGAGCCTTCTCTTGATTGCGACTTCCGAGTCTTCGAGCGGCAGAAGTCCGTTTTCATTTGAAATTGTAAGAGTGACTTCCGCAATGTTAAGCGGCGGACGTGTTTCAGTTCCGTTAAAGATAACTGACTCCATTGTGTCTGCGCGCAGGTTTTTCGCCTTGTTTTCCGCAAGAACCCATTTTACAGCGTCAACAACGTTGCTCTTTCCGCAGCCGTTCGGCCCCAGCAGCGCGGTGATTCCGTCGGCAAATTCAATATGGGTTTTGTCAGCAAAAGATTTAAATCCAAATATATCAAGACTTTTTAGAAACACAAGGAAACCTCAATTTTAGATATTTTTTAATTATACTAATAAATTCCCTGTGTTTCAATTATAGATAAAATCTGGAAACTCGTTATGCGCAGAAGTTCATGTCTTGCTTTTAGTTTTCTTTCTCTTTTTGCTCGCTGTTGTCCTCGGAATCATTTTCTTTCATGACTTCATTCGGATCAACCAGCCTTCCTTTATAGAGCATTCGCGGATAGACTGTGATTTTGAGTTTTTTTTCAAGCGCGGCGTATTTTCTCATTTCGTATGCGTCGCCGATTACGATGTTGATTCCAGTTTTTCCAGCCCGCGCTGTTCTTCCGGCGCGGTGGATAAAAAAGTCCTCGTCGCTCGGCAAGTCCATCTGGATAATATGTGTTATGTCCGGAATGTCGAGTCCGCGGCTTGTAAGATCGCTTGTGACAAGAATCTTTATTTTTCCGCTTCTAAAACGGTCGATTGTTGATTTTCTCTCCGTCTTGTCAGTTTTCGCGGTAAGCCCGAAGCAGTCAACGTGCTTGTATCTTAGCTTTGAGACAATATTAAGAACCTGGTCCGCTCTTGATGTGAAAACTAAGGCTTTTCCAGGCTTTTCGGCCGCAAGCACTTTTCTGAGCGTGTCAATCTTGTCGCGCGACTCGGCGAAAAGCGCATAATGCGTTATTCTCTTTCTTAAAACATCTTCCGGAGGCAAGAAAAGAGTCTCAAGCTCGCTTTCTGTAGTTCCGTTCTGCTTGATTCTTGTGTCCTGCAGAATTTTCTGGGTTGACTTTGTTATTGTCGCGCTCGCCGCGATAAGCTGGATGTCTTTTTTCATCGCGTTCACAAGGTCTATTGTGTCGTCAACTATTTCTTTTGATGTAAGCCTGTCAACCTCGTCAAGAACCACAGCTTCGGCCCCGTCAAGCTTGAGCTTTTTAAGATGGAAAAGCTCTAAAAGCCTTGCAGGCCCGCCTATTACAACAAGCGGCTTTTCTTTTAAAAGCTCTATCTGCCTTTTTATCGGCGCGCCTCCAACCAACAGCGCGGCCTTTGAGTCCGTCACCATCTGGACCTGGGTTTTTATCTGGGAAGCAAGCTCGACTGTCGGAGAGACAATCACAATTTTAACTTCTTTTCGCTGATTTTCCTCTTTCTCTATTCGTTCTAAAAGCGGCAGAAGGTAGGCGAGTGTTTTTCCTGTTCCTGTCTCGCTCTGAAACAAAAGGCTCTTTCCTTCCAGAATTTCAGGAATTGCCTGTGCCTGGACCGCCGTTGGTTCCGTTATTCCGTGTGATTTTAGATTCTCAATGTATTTTCCGCTGATTTTAAGCTCTTCAAATGATTTGATTTTATCCATAAAGGCAACTATAGCACGGAAAATTAAAACTTGCTACAATGGAAGACAATGAAAATCGGCATTGACACTTTCGGCTGCGGGCACGGACGCTCAGGAATCGGCTCTTATTTTTCTTCATTGGTCCAGAAATTCCAGAATACAGATGAAATAACTTTTGAGATGTTCGGAGCGGAAATCGACCGTTACACTTACGCGCGTGAGAACAATCTTGCCTTTGAGCCTGTGATTCTTCCTGATAACAAAAAAGCTGAGAAAATCTGGCATAAGTTTCTTTGCAATCATTTTGGAAAAAAGCAGAAATATGATGTGATGTTTTTTCCGGCCGCCGCAAATTTCCTTCCATCTCATTTTAGAATTCCGTCCGTTGCTGTTGTGAATGACATTGTCTCGAATCTTTTTGACTCAAAAACATTTCTTGAAAAATCTTCTATTGTGCATAGCCTTAAAAAAGTGAACAAGATAATCGCGGCAAGCAATTTTATCAAAAAGGACTTGAAAAAAATCGGAATCAAACAGGATAAAATTGTCGTGATTCACAATGGAATTGACCATTCTATGTTCTACCAGACCGACATGCTTCCGAACGAATTTGTCGAGATAAAGCCTTTTTCTGTTAAGCGGCCTTATTTTATTTATTCATCAACGATGTCCTCTCCGTTAAAACGACATTGTGAGCTGATAAAGGCTTTTAACATTTTTAAGAAAAACACAGGCCTTCCTCACCGTTTGATTCTTGCCGGCAGCGAAGGCGAAAGTTTCCCGGAGGTAAAAAAAACTGCGCTTGAGTCAGACTTTGCTTCTGACATATTCCTTACTGGATATTTTCCGCATGAAACATTTCCAGCTCTTTACGCCGGCGCTGAAGCTTGTATTTTTCCGTCTGAAATTGAGGGAGTGGGGCTTCCTGTTCTTGAGGCCATGGCGACCGGCGTTCCTGTTGCCTGTTCAAAAGAAGGCGCTTTGAGCGAAGTTGCCTCTGACCGGGCGATTTTTTTCGACAGCAAGAACTTAGACGAAATTGCGGATGCAATGGAAAAAATCGCGACAGATAAAAAAATTCGCAAGAAACTTATTGTAGAAGGCCTTGAATGGTCAAAGAAATTCAGCTGGGAAAAAACTGCTGAAAAAACGCTTGAAGTACTAAAAAATCTTTAAAAAAGAAAAATGAAGAATTTTTTATTAGTTTGTGTAAAAACAAAAAAACCGCGTTTTGAACGCGGTTTTTTTATATTGCTAGTAAATTGGATTTTACTCTTCAACAGCAACGCCAAGATGCTTTTTCTGGAAACGCTTGAGCATTGCAACTCCGTTTCTCTTGTCGTTGTAAACAAAGCCGCCGTTCCAGTATTCCAATGCTGCGAAAAGCGCGTTTCCGCCGTCCTGGTCATCAGACTGCTTTGTTCTGAAAGAAACATATTTTCCAAGCTCATCAAAGTTAGAGTTATGGAGAGCTTCAAGTCTTTTTCTGTTGAACTCGTTCCATTTCTCAAGATCCTTGAATCCTTCTCCCTCGTCAAGAACAATAAGATGAGCGTGAGACGGGCTGAATGAATACCAAACCTTTACTTTCTTGTTGATGTCGCAATGGTTTCCATGCTTTACAGCGTTCTTGATTACTTCTGAAATCTGCTGCTCAAGAAGGTTGATTTCCTTGATTTCGAGTGGAGCCGACTGAACAATCAAAAGTGTAAAGTAACGGATCTGGCGGAAATCTGACGGGAATTCCTTGTAAAGCATATTTGTTGTGTCAAAAAGAGGATCATTTCCGTCTGCGCGAAGTTCTTTAATCTGTTCCATTTTTCTCTCCTTTGTTACTCGTTAACCATCAGAAGACCTTCCTCAACGCTGTTAGCAATCGGGAAGTAACCCATCAATTTTGTGAGTTCAATAACTTTCTTTACAGAGCCGTGGATGCAGGCAATTGCAAGCTTTAAATTCATCTTTTTGATTGTAGAGCAAATATAGATAAGCGCACCGATTCCAGACGAGTCGATGTAATCTACTTGCTCAAGGTTAATGATGAAGCTCTTTACATTTTTCTCAAGCATTTTCATGACGAGTTCCTTAAGTTTATAGGAGTTGTAAAGATCCATTTCGCCGTTTACATCAATGATATAAACTTCTCCATTTTTTCGAATTTTCAGTTCCATAAATAAAACTCCTTTAATTACTGAATTTTCAAAACTAGAAGCGACTGGTCATCATGCAGCGATTCAGAACCAATGAACTTCTTTAAATCTGTTTTCACAAGGTTTGCAATCTCTTTGCCTGAAAGGTTTGAATTGGCTTTAACCAAGTTTGTCAAATTTCCCACTGAATACTGATTTCCTGATGAGTTTAAAGCCTCAACAATTCCATCAGTATAGCTTATTATAATATCACCTTTGCTAACTGTAAACTCAATATCTTTGTATGATGTCGTTTTTTCTACGCCGATTGGCTCACAGACTGGTGAAACTTTTTCAACAACCTGCTTTGCGGCATTATAGCGCAGTACCGGAATGCTTCCTCCAGCTGAAAGCTCCACTTTATGGTTAAGCGGATCGTAATTTATGAGCGCGACAGATCCAAAATGGTCAAGGTTTGTCTCGCTGCAGATTCCGCGGTTCGCCCAGCTCAAAATTGTTCCGGCAGTCTGCTTTGTGTTCACTATAAGACGGAGCATAGCTCTGAGCATTGTGATTACAAGAAGCGAGTTCATTCCTTTTCCTGCAATGTCCATAAGAACAAATGAAATTCTGTCTGTCCTAGCCGGAATCACATCATAAGTGTCTGAACAAACTCCGGCAGTGTGCTCAAAATATGCTCCGAAAGAAATTCCCGGCATCGGTGGAAGCTTCTTTGGAAGAAGTGTTGACTGAATGTTTGTCGCAATGTCAGCTTCCTTTGTAAGCTCTTGCTGGTCTGTGTACTGCTTAAAGCTTAACAGAGTTTTCAATGCTGACTCCGCGAATCCTGCAAGCGTCTGTGCCCAGCCAAATTCTTTGTCAGAGAAAGGCTCTTTTCCTGGATTTCTAGCAAGCGCCAAAAGTCCGATTACAATATCGCGGCCGCGCAGCCTTAAAGGAATAAAGATAAAACTTCCCAATTTTAAGAAATCTTCCGGTCCGTTCTCAACAATTCGGTCGTCAAGCTTTGGCTCTGTGATAAGCTCTGCGCGTCCTGCCGTCGCAACTTCTCCGAAAATATTGTCCCGGAGCGGGAACTGCGCATATTTGAAGCTTGTTGAAACTCTTAGCGGCTTATGCGGCAAGTCATCCGGAAGCTTGTACGGCGGAGGAAAATCTCCCGAAAATGATTTTACAGAAATCAAATCGTCAAATTCGTCTACAAGAAGAACCGCGCCGCCGTCAGCTTTTGTAATTGAAGTGCATGTGCTGTTGATTGTGTCCAGAAGATTCTGCATGCCATCTTTGTTAGAGAACGAGTCAGCAGCCAATGTTACGAACGTGCGGCCTTTTTCAATAAGGTCAATGTCTTCCGGCTTAATATCTTCAACAACCGCTTCCGGCTTTCCTTCAGCTGATTCTTCCAAAGCCTTTTTCTGCTCTTTTTCTTTCGGTTTCCCAAACGCAAGCATTATGCAATATGGAATAAGAAGAACTGCTGCGAGCAGAACCAAAAGCGCATAGAAAACCATTCCTGGATGATAAACAGTGTAAATGCAGGCAAAAGCCACTACACCGAGCACTAGATACGAAATAAAACTTACTTTTGCAGTGTGTCGGATTTTTATGATTGTAATCAGAATTCCAATTATTACTGCGACGCCGGCTGTGGCAAAAAGTGGAATGTAAGAAACTGCTTCTGAAGTCAAAATCTTTCTCCCATCTGATAATTCATTAATAATTCACTGCATTCATAAGAACTGCATATTCTGAATTATTGTAGCATTGAAATATTTCACCGTCAAGTTTTCAGCTTTTCAATTTTCTTTCTGAACAGAAGCCCTTTTAGCTTGTTTAGAATTTTTGCCGTTACTTTTGGGCGGAATTTTTTTAGAAAAGAGTCCGCGATGTCATCAAGAGTATAGTCTGAACCGTATTTCTGCTTGATTTCATCCCAGTATTTGATGACCCATACATAAAGGTCGCTCTTTGTCCTTCCCTTGAAATATCTCATTATATGATATTTTTCAATTATTTTTATTGTCGGCATATAAACTGTCAAAAACCATGACATAATTGCTTTTTCCATGCTGATTTCTTCAGTTTTGTTCATGTTGATGTAATATTTGTGCGTCAGAATGTGATTGTAAATCACATCGTACTGGCCGGGAACTGAAAAATCCAGGCACCAGTAGTCGGTTATGTCGCCGAATCCTGTTTCGCTGTAAAAGACTCTTTTTTCATATTCGATGACCTGCTTGGTCATTTTTTTTAACGAGTCTCCAGGATGAAGCTTTATCTCGCTTTGAAGACTGACAACTTCGGCGTCGATAAATTCAATTCCCTTTGCCTTTGCCACTGACACGCGGTGGTTTCCGTCGCGCACAAAGTAAAGTCCTCCAAGTTCGTACAGAGAAATCGGAGGAAGCGGGATGTCGTTTATGTGCGCCATGTCGATATGTTCCCATCTGGTTCTTAAATGGGCGTTCTTCGGGAAAAATTTGTTGTCAAAATCCTGGTAGCGTCCTTCTGAGCCGACAATCAGCTTGACTGGGACAACTTGCATTCCCTTATAAGTTTCGTTTGCCGGCTTTAGAAGTTTTTTTATGTCTGAGAACGAGATTAATGTCGCTTCGTCCGGATTCAAAAAATGCTGGACTTCGTTGAACAATGCCTTGTGGCGGGCTTTAGAGAAATCTTCCTCTGTTTCTGATGACAGCATTGTGTTGTCCATTATCTAAGCGTCTCCTGTTGTTCCGCTGTTAATTTGCTCATAATCTAAATTGATAATCACGTAGCTGTAAGCGTTTATAACTGTGGTTTCATGCGAAACTGTGATTCTCGGCGTGTTCATATCATAAAGATGGATATGCCCATGAACAAGAAAAGCCGGCTTGAATTTCTTTATAAACCAGTTGAAGCATTCGAATCCTTTATGGCACGGATCTTCCTTGTCGTGAATATGGCGCGGGGAGGCGTGCGTCAGAAAAATATCGCAGCACCGTCCGTATTTTAATTTATTTAACATCAAAGCGGGAGCCATTTTCAAAAGATGCATGAACATTTGGAAATTTGTGTACTGGTTCAGTCCGTCGTTGTATCTTATTGAGCCTGATGCTCCTGCGATAAGAAGCGGAGTTTCACGTCCGTCTTTATATTTTACTTTTAGATTTTTATCCTTTAAAACCTTGAAGCCTGCGTAAATTGCTCCGTGGCTCATTTTTAAATCATAAGCCGCGTATTCTGGCGCAAACGTCGGGTGGGGACCTTTGTCCACGTGCTTTTGCTTGTGATAATAATTAAATTCCGTGAGATTATGGTTTCCGAAAACAAAATAAGTCGGTTTGTTTAGCGTTGAGACGATAAAATCAATATAATCCATCGGTAAATCGCCGGCGCAAAGGACGGCGTCAATGTCAGCAAATCTTTCCTTTATCTGGTTGCTGTAAACTAACGGGTCAATCTGGTCTGAAACGCAAAGAAATTTCATCTGCCTTTTTCCTGCTAAATCCCAGCTTTTGTAAGAATTGCTTCGAGTTTTTCTTTGCCTACAAGTTCAATCGGCCTGTTTTCAGCGAATCCTGTCGCGGAGCTTGTGAATCCTGCGCTAGTAATTACGTAAGCCTTTGTGCAGTTAAGTGATTTTGAAAGATCTAGAACTCTGCGGATTTCTGTGTCTTCAATCGGCTCTGTGTCGCGGTAGAAATTCAAAAGGAAAAGCTGCTTGCGGACGTTCATCCAGTCATCTTTTTTCTTTTCGATTGCAATCATCTGAACTCCCCATTTTTTCTCTTCAAGTTTCTGGGAATCCATGCTGAATCCAACCATTGCCGCCTTTTTGCAAATTTCAGCGAATTCTGCATTTGAGCAAGTGAGGAATTCTTTTAATGAATCATTTGCTTCCAAGTCCTTGTATTCAGAAAGCTTTGCGCTCACATCGCGGAAAGAATGGTTGTGCTTGTATATTATCTGCCACTGTTCAATTGCCTTGTCGATTTTTCTTGTTTTCTCGTAGCAGGCCGCAAGAAAATATCTTGCATAAAGAGTTTCCTGCGAATTTTCATCTTTTGCAGATTTTACTGCGCTTAAAAATTCGGAAAGAGCATTGTCAACTGCTCCAACCATCATATAGCAGGAGCCTCGCTCAATAAGCGCTCTTTGTCTAAATTCCGGATCACGCAAAGCTTTCTCAAATGCCTTGACTGCGGAAGAATAATCTTTGCTTTCTTTATAAATTTTACCAAGATAATAATACGAAGAGTAAGTTTCCGGGCTTAGCTGGATTGCTGTATCTATTTCTTTTTTTGCATCGGCGAACTGCTTAGAGCGGTACAGAGTAAGTCCCATTGCCGCGTGTGCTTTTACGTGTTTTTTGTTGTATTTAATTGCTTTTTGATAAAAGCCTAGCGCCATGTCAGCATGATTCTGCTGGTCGTAAAGTTTTCCGCAGTTATAGTAATTCTCAGCATTTGTTGGCTCAAGCTTTGTTAATAGAAGAAATTCTTTAAGCGCGTCATCTGTCTGATTGAACTTTAAATATAAGCTTGCCAATTGATGACGGAATTCTGCTTCAGGAATATCTTTTCCGAAAATTGCGTTTTGAGAAACAAGTTTGTATTCCATAAGCGCGAGCTCATTTTTTTTATCTGCAAGGTAAGCTTTTCCAAGATAGTAATGCGCTTTATAATCACGAGAATCCTTTGCTATTACTGATTTTGCAATCCGTTCTGCGGCAGAATACTTCTGCTGTTTTATTAATTTGTCGATATATTCGAGTTTTTTTGGCTGGGTAATTGATTTAATTACAACGAACGCAAGAAAACCCATAACAATCAAAAGAACTGCGATGATTGCAATCTGAATCATTTCAAAAAATCTCCCAAATTTATTGTTGCTTTTTTTTAGTATATTAAAAAATAAACTGTTTAGCAACTTTTTGAATTTGAGCGTTTTGATTTCTGATAGATTTCTGATAAAAAAACTTGACTTGTATCATATTTATAGATAAAATTCTGTTAATTTGCTAAATAGCTTGAAAAATCGACTAGGGGATTCCTGCAATGCTTTTTGCCGTTTTGTTGGCTGCCATACTTTCTTTGTGTTTTTGTCCTTTAATTATAAAAATTTGTGAGAAATTGAATTGGTATGACGAGATCGACCCACGGAAAATTCATAAAGGGAAAATACCGCGTCTTGGCGGAGTTGCAGTTTTTGCCTCGTTCTTAATTTCTTGGACATTTGTGATTTTTTGTTTTAGAAATAGTCGTTTAGTCTTTTTTGCTCCATTATTTATCGGATTTGGCATAATTTTAATTTTTGGAGTTGTTGATGATATTTTCAATATGCGGGCTAAATTGAAGTTTTTTGTCCAAATGCTCGCTGCATTGATTGTAAGCATTAGCCCTCATCATTTTACAAGCCTGTTCAGCTGGAATTTTCCTCCAGTTGTAGGTGAAGTTATTACTTTTTTTTGGATATTGACTATTGTAAATGCTTTTAATTTGATTGACGGCATGGATTGGATTTGCGGCGGAGTGTCGTTTCTTATCTGCCTGACGCTTGGAATTATATTTAAGCTGGAAAAAAATAGTATATATATTTTCTATTTTATTTTATGCGGTTCTCTCGCTGGATTTTTGTTCTGGAACAAGCCTGACGCGAAGATTTTCCTTGGCGATTGCGGCAGTCAGACTTTAGGATATTTGATTGCGATTGCACCTTTGTTTAATCCTGGCAATCCAAAATTTACTTTTACGCAGTTTCCTGTTATGCTGCTTCTTTGTTCAATTCCTGTTACAGATGTCATTGCCGCAATTTGGCGGCGCGGTAGAGAGCATCGTGCTTTTTTCAGCCCGGATAGAGCGCATATTCATCATAAACTTTTGAATGTTGGATTTTCAAAAAAAGCGGCGATATTCTTTTTGCTGGCAATACAGTTCATAGTTTGCGTCGCGGTGTTTGTCTCGTATTTTATGACTGTAAGAAATGCGTTAGCGTTGTTGGGCTTTTCGCTTCTTTTTGTTTGGGGTATTTTTATAACTTTTCATTACTTAAATCGTGCTGTGAATCTTGCTCATAAAGGCTTGCTGGAAGATCATCCTATGAAAGAGCATTGATATTTTTCTCATTTCTGAACGAAATAAGAAAAATATTTTTATCAGCTGTATTTCTTGATAATTTCTTCCGCCACTTTTGTCTTTTTTGCTCCGGAATCCATAGCGCGTTTTTCAATCGCGTGGTGTGCCTCCATCTCGGTCATAGACTCTTTTTCCATAAGAAGAAGCTTTGCGCGGTTTAAAAGTCTTATTTCCTCCATCTTTTCCTTGAGCTTTATTGTCTGGCTTGAAAGAATCTGGACTTTGTATTGCACTGCAATCGCGGCTTTTATCATGCTGTAGAAATAGAACTGGTCGAACGGAAAAGCGACAGTTAGAACGCCGTAAGGCTCCACCTTGTAGCTTACCTGCTCAAAAAGATGGCTAGGGCAGAGAAGAAGGATTGTGCTTGTCGAGTCTGCAATATCAACGGCAAAATCTGAGCCTTCGCCCTCCGCAAAGTCCACAAGCACAATGTTGAAAATCCTTTCCGCGCACATTCTCCTTGCCTCGTTGAAATTTGAAACCACTGTTGTCTCAAACAGCGGCTGGATTAGGAGAGCGCCAGCTAAAACAGAGATTTTCGGATCCTTTGTGACAACAAGAACGCTGTGAGTGTCTGACATTTACTTGCGGCTCTCCTTGATTATTTTCCGGAAAAGATTTGCTTTATGAACTGGCTTTTCTCCGCTAAGTCCTTCGCTGTGCTTAGCGTGTCAGGAACCGGGCGGTAGTTGTACTTGTCGGCTATCTCTTTTTCAAAAAGATTCTCCTCGCAAGGCTCAAGCGGATCCATCTTGTTTTTGATTCCGTCCATCGCGGCGTGGAGCAGAAGAGTAAACGCAAGGTAAATATTTGCGCCTGCATCGCTAGAGCGGATTTCAATTCTCTTTTCGCTTTTTGATGCCGGCACCCTTATAACAGTCGAACGGTTCTCATGCCCCCAGGCGATATATTTAGGAGCTTTGAGCTCTCCGAGCCTGTTGTATGAATTTCTCGTCGGATTCAAGTAATAAGTGATTTCAGGCAGGTGGTCCATAATTCCTGCTAGAATAGACGGAAGAAGCTCCGGCTTTGACGAGGAGATGTTGATATGCATTCCGTTTCCAGGCTTGTCTGGAAGAGGTTTCGGGTCAAAATCTGCGTACAGTCCGTTTGCGGCGGCCTTTGTGCGCACTATCCATTTGAATGTAGAGGCGTTGTCCGCCGCTGTGAGCGCGTCAGAATACTTAAAGTCAACCTCGTTCTGTCCCGGTCCTTCCTCATGGTGGCTTGACTCGGTCGTGATTCCCATCTGCTCGAGTGTAAAGTCAATCTCGCGCCTGATGTTCTCTCCCTTGTCGTCCGGAGCAATGTCCATGAATCCAGCGTTGTCGAACGGAATCTTGGTCGGGTTTCCATCCTCGTCAAGCTTAAAAAGATAGAATTCAAACTCAGTTCCAAAATTGAGAGTAAGGCCGTATTCTTTCTCCGCCTTTTCGACGGCTGTACGCAGAAGATGCCTTGAGTCCTTTTCGTAAGGGCGGCCGTCAGGATATTTTATGTCGCAGAACATTCTGACAACTTTTCCCGCGCTAGGCCGCCACGGAAGAATGCTCAAAGTTGACGGATCTGGATGGAGATATAAATCTGATTTTTCAGGAGACTCGAATCCGTCTACCGCCGATGCGTCGAATGAAAATCCCTCGCGGAAAATCTTTTCAAGCTCGCCTGCAAGGACAGAGACATTCTTCTGTTTTCCTGAAAGATCGAAATAGGCGAGGCGGATAAACTTTACATCCTCCTCGTTTATAAAGTCCATGACTTCTGATTCTGTGTACATACAAACTCCAATTAAGAATTATGAATTAACTGCTACATGCACGACTTGAGGAATTCAACAAAGAGCGGGCCAGCGTTGTTCGGGCGCGACTTGAATTCCGGATGGAATTGGACGCCGACATAGAACGGATGCTCCTTTGAGGAAAGCTCAACTGTCTCGACAATCTTGTCGTCAGGGCTGGTTCCGCCGATAATAAGCCCGGCTTTTTTCATCTCGTCGCGGTAGTCGTTGTTGAACTCGTACCGGTGGCGGTGGCGCTCTTCAATCAAGTCCGCGTTGTAGGCCTTGTGAAGAATTGTGTTCTTCTGGATTTTGCAAGGATATTTTCCAAGTCTCATTGTTCCGCCCATGATAACGCCTTCCTGGTCTTTCATAAGGTCGATTACAGGATGCTCGCACATCTCGTCAAACTCGCGGCTGTTAGCGTCCTTGTAGCCGAGTACATCGCGCGCAAACGCAATCACGGCAATCTGCATTCCGAGGCAGATTCCAAAATACGGCTTCTTATGGATACGGCAGAAACGCGCAGTGCTTATCATTCCCTCGATTCCGCGGCTTCCAAATCCGCCTGGAAGAATTACGCCGGCACAGTCTCCGAAGATTCCCTGCGCTGAGTCGTCTGTTACTGAGTCCGAGTCAACCCACTTGATTTTAACATTCTTTCCGACTGCAAATGATGCGTGGTTCAGGCTCTCGACAATGCTAAGATAAGAGTCGTGGAGCTTAACATATTTTCCGACAAGCGCAATCTGGATTTCTCCGTCGCGAGTGTGGATTGAGTCAACCATCTTCTTCCATTCGGTCAGGTCAATCTTTGTTTTTTCGATTCCAAGCTCGCGGCAGACAACATCGTCCATTTTCTGGTCGTGGAGCATAAGAGGAACTTCATAAAGCGAGCTTAAAGTTCTGTTGTCGATTACGCAGTCCTCCGAGACATTGCAGAATGACGAGATCTTCTTCTTGATTTCAAGAGGAACCTCCGAGTCTGAGCGCGTCACAATGATGTCAGGATGAAGCCCGACCGCCATCATTTCCTTTACAGAATGCTGTGTCGGCTTTGACTTGAACTCGTTTGAGCCTGAGATGTACGGAACAAGGCACACGTGGATAAAAAGGCAGTTGCGCCGTCCTACCTCCGCGGCGAGCTGGCGTATAGCCTCAAGGAAAGGCTGGCTTTCGATGTCGCCGATTGTGCCTCCGATTTCTACTATAGAAACGTCAGCTTCAGTCACTTTCGCGTTCTTTAAGATAAAGTCTTTAATCTCGTTTGTTACGTGCGGGATAATCTGCACAGTCTGTCCAAGATATTCTCCGCGCCTCTCCTTGTTCAGGACGTTCCAGTAAACGCGTCCTGATGTTAGGTTTGAGTATTTGTTCAAATTCTCGTCGATGAACCGCTCGTAGTGGCCAAGATCAAGGTCTGTCTCGGCTCCGTCATCTGTGACAAAAACTTCTCCGTGCTGGAAAGGGCTCATTGTGCCTGGGTCAACGTTCATGTAAGGATCAAGCTTCTGGGAGGCGACTTTAAGCCCCCTGCATTTTAAAAGACGTCCGAGGCTGGCGGCAGTAATTCCTTTTCCAAGCCCTGAGACAACTCCGCCGGTCACAAAGATAAATTTTGCCATCGTTTTTCTCCATAAAAAACAAAAAAAATCATAAAAAAAAGGAAGCGTAGACAGCATACCCGTCCCATAAAAGACAGCGGCAAACTATCTACGACTTCCTTGTCGTTCTTTCAAGTAAAAAATATAGTGAAATAGAACTTTTTGTGCAAGTCTGTCAAGATCTAATTTTTAATGTCAGTGTGATTTAGCAAGAAAAACACCGATATATTAAACTCTTTAGCATTTCTAGCCGAAAAATTCAATGCGGAAAATATATTAGGGGTTTTATTTGTCTCAAGAATACCTGGAATTACAGGCACGCAAGAGAAAATGGATTTCTCTTGCGTGCACTGGGAAATGTACAATTTTACAGGCGGCAAGAGAAATTGGAATTACCGCTCGTTCTGTCTCACGTTTAAAAGTGCGCTATTATGCTGGTGGCAATGGTATTTTTATTAATGGACACAAAGGAAAATCTTACCAGCACAAAAAATACAGCGATTCTGTACGTGCAAATATCTGCAATATCTACAATAAGTACTGGCAAGGAACTAATTTCAGTGCTTTCAAAGACCGTTTAGAAAAATATCACGACACAAAAGTTGGAATTATCACACTTACAGAAATCTTGAATGAAAAAGGCATAATTTCCCCTAAATGGCACGGCCCTAAAAAAGAGAAAAAGAAACACTTACCACGAAAAGAACGCCCCTGCACAGGCGAATTGTTGCAATTGGATGCTTCAGAACACGATTGGCTGATGAATGGGCAGAAAATCACACTGCATGGAGCTGTAGATGACGCTACACATGAACCGGTAGGGCTACATTTTTGTTTGAATGAATGTAGATTAGGTTATAGTGAAGTTTTACGACAAACTCTTATATTTCAAGGAAAACCGGAAGCCGTTTATATAGACCGTCACGCTGCTTTTGTTAAAAACCAACGAAAAGAAGGAAAGACACAAGAAGAACGCCTTGCATACAGCAAAGAAGAGCAAACACACTGGACTGAAATATGTAAAGAATTAGGAATTCAAATAATTCTTGCACTTTCCCCGGAAGCCAAAGGACGCATTGAACGATTTTGGGAAACATTGCAAGGGCGTTTACCCCCTCTGTTACGCTTCCTAGGCATTGATACAATCGAGAAGGCAAATGCTTTCCTGCCAGAATACATAAAAATGTACAAAGAGCGTTTTGCAGTGCCCCCTCAAGATGAAAAATCACACTTCAAACCAACAAACATGGGCGACGATGAATTTGAAAAGTTGCTTTCTGTGAAGTTCAAAAAGCACACGCGCTGGAATGGCGAGTTTGTTTTTCACGGCTTTTTGTTTCATCTTGAAGCTGCAAGGGCGGCTTGCCGTGATTTTACACTTTGTCTTTCTGAAAAAACTGGTATTCGTGCTTATATGGACGGTAGATTTTATCCAGTCACACTTGCAGAGCCACTAACAGATTGCGTCGGCGATCCAATGCCGCAAGTTGAAAAAGATTTGATTGCGCGGTATTTGCTGAAATCCACGCGAGAACAAAACTATTCCTTTGGTGTAGCGGTTTAGCTGCTGCTCGTTTAAAAAAAAATTTTACCGTAAAAAAGTAATGTTTTTCATTCTCACGGTTTACAACAGCCGGAAAAAATGAAAAAAAAATCACTTATTACATTTTTTTCATTTTTTTTGCTGCTTACGCCTTTTTACTTTTCTTGTTTTCCTAAGTTATTATAATTCTGTGATTTAGGATATTTTTTATAGTAAAATGGTAAAGTAATTTCTATTACTTTACAAAATTTTTTTAAGTTTGAAAATTTTATATCTTAAAAAAAATTATTCCAAGAAAAACTTTTGAAAATCTTACCGAAAATCTTTTACTGCTTTACTTATGAATATTTAATTGTCTTACCGCCGTTTAGAAAGAGTAGAAACTTTTAAAAGGTACTGGGAAACCCCCGTACCCATATGCAATTATTCGGCGGCGGGTGCGTTGTGTTTTTTGTGTGCCATGTTTTATGTTAGGTTTACAAAAGGTTTACAGGGTATAGCGTTGTAAATTGTCAAGGTTTACAATTTTTACAATATGGAAGTAAAGGCAGCAGAATTTGCACGTATGGCTGGCGTTTCTAGAATGGCCATAAGCGGGAAAATCAAAAACGGTACTCTTGTATTAAATAGTGGCGGAAAACTAGACACTGATAATCCGCTGAACCGTGCCTATTTGAATAAAAAGCAAGAAAAACAGAAAGCGACCTTGCAAATGCAGGAACTTGAAAAAACACTTACCGAAAAGACAATAGCAACCGTCAATAATCGCAATGCGCGAACTACTTCCCTTTCTGGAGCTGGCAGTAAAATAAAACAAGGGCAGGCACAAGGAAAAGCTGCATCCATGCTTGGCATGACAATTCAGGAATTGATTGTGCGATATGGCGATTTTAAAGGCATTGGCGAATATGCAAAAATTTTGCGGGATCTGACAGCCGCCGATGAGCGCGAACAAAAGACGCAGGAAAGAAGAATGCTGCAAGTTCCAAAAGACTTTGTAGTTTCACGCTTATTCAGTTTTATAGACCAGCTTATGAACAAGCTGCTTGATATACCGGAAGCTGTGTGTGATCAGGTTATAGCACTTGCATTAAGTGCAGACGAAAGCAAACGGAGGCAGGAAGTCATAAATGTTTTAAGCGACAATTTGGCGCGGTGCATTGGCGGCTGTAAAGAACACATTATTTCTGAATTGAACGGACTGAAAGGCAAATACGACAAACAGGAAGATGATTCTGCAACAGCGATTGCGGATATTTCAGACAGGCTGGATTTACTGCAAGGGTGCAAATAATGAATAAGGCTGGAAAGATGAAAGAACGAACTAAAAAAAGGCTGCGAAATTATTTCAGAGCCGATTGAAACAAGCTGAGCAGCAGTTCCTTGTTTCGTCTTGCTTAAAAACAGGAGGAAGTGAAATGAAAATCAAAGACTTGATTAGGATTGCAAAAACGCTTAATCCTAACGCGACGGCATTGTGTTTCACAGGCGACAAAGACGGAAGCACGATAATCACAGAATATTTTGCAATCGGACAGAAAACCAAGGGAAAAAAAATGACGCTCAACGAAGCGATTGAGCATCTTGACGAGGCTTTGTCAGATAAAAGCAAAAAAATGGGCTTGCAAGGAATGCAAGAATGAGCATGTTCAGCTAAGAAATTGGCTGAAAGAACTGAAATACAGGCGGATTGCGCATTACGAGTGTAAGGGATCCTTGATAAATGCTTATATGTATTTCAAGGACAGCGTTGAATCTGCGTTTAGACAGTTTAACTATGAAAACGAAAGCATTACAAAAGGAGAGAATAGAAAATGATTGACTTGAACAAACTGTGCGAGGTTTCGCTTGAGAGCGCGGAAAAAAGACAGGCGAACGGAGCTTTCAGCAACACTGACACAAGGAGAGTGCTGAAGCACTGTGCTACGGAAGTTGTCGAGGCGATGGAGGCATACACCGGGCTTGCAATAGTACGCGGGGCAAACGCAGAAAATGAGGTTTGTACTTTTGACGACGAAAAACAGTTTGAAAGCGAGCTTGCGGACATCATCTGTTGTGTGCTTATCATCGCGGGCAAGGAGAAAATCGACATCGAGAAAGCAATTTTTGACTGTATCGAGAAGAACAGAAAGAGAGCTGAAGGCTCTGGAGACAAGCCGTGAAAGAGAAGATGTACAGGCGAAACAGAAGGAAAGTTCTGCGGCACTACCGGAGATTCTGTGATTACATAAACAAGCGGAAACTTATAAGGCTGCTTGTTTTTGCGCTTTATGTTTTAGGGGGGCTTATGACCATAAACCAAAGAAAAACTAACGCTGTCATAAAAGCATTGTGCACACGGGGGCTATATGGAAAATTTCAAAAAATTTTTGTCGATTCTTCCATGCCGGGAGTTGACTTGGATAATCTTCAAAGGCAAGTTGCGGACTTAGAAAACGACCTGGATATTTTCAGCCGTGATATTGCGGAAATTGAGCAGGATTACAAGGACAGAAAGTATGAACAAAAAGATTGTTAGGGCTGACATTGCGGCTGATTTATACAAAATGTATGGCGACCGGATCGGAAAAGAGGAGTCCGCGCGAATTGTAGATCGCGTAATTCTGAAAATAAAAAATGAACTTACAGATGGAAACACAATAGAACTGCGTGGCTTTGGCTCTTTTGTGTTAAAGAAACGCACAGGACGGATCGGCGTTAAGAACCCAAGGACAGGCGAAACAATAAATGTGCTTCCGCATTATGCAGTTGTATTTAAACCTGGAGCTGAACTTAAAAAGACCATGCGCGAAATCAGAAAAGACTTGTAACTACTCATGTGAGTAATGGCGGATTATGGCACAGGTCAAAGTTAATTTTGATGATGTTGATTTTTTAATTGAACAATTCTCACGGTTAACGGCACAAAGAAGCTACAGAAAGCCGAGTGAATACATTGAAAGTGTGCGCTATCTTGACCGCGCGCTTTCACCGTTTCCAGGGAAATTCAGCTATGACAAGTTCCCATATTTTAGGGAAATTGTAGACCAGTTTGCGCCGGACTGCCCGACAAGACGCGTCTATGTGATGAAGGGAAACCAGGTCGGAGCAACAACAGGCATTCTTGAAAGCATAATGATGTACTACATCGGCGAAAATCCCGCGCCGCAGCTCTATATTCTGCCTGATGAGATGATGGCAAGGGACGCGATGATGACAAAGATCGACCCGACAATAGACAACTGCGGCTTGCGCCCTCTGATTTTCGCCCAGACGCGCAAGGCGGCCGGAGCCAGGAACACAGGCGACACAGGACTGAAAAAAGAATATCCGGGCGGATATTTGCACGCGGTAGGAGCCGGCAGCGGCAACCGTTTCAGAAATTTTTCGTATAAGATTGAACTTATAGATGAAGCTGACGGTATGCAGGCAAAAGTTAAAGGTGAAGGTTCAATTTATGATTTGGCAGTGGCGCGACTGGATGCATATCCTACGAGCAGCAAACTTTTTATCGGTTCAACACCGACTGAAGAAAAAAGTTCTTTAATTGCAAAGCTGTTCCGGCAAGGTACGCAAAAATATTTTTATATCCCATGCAAATTTTGCGGAACTATGCAGAAACTTGAATGGGCGGTTTGGAACGAAGACAAGACTGAACAAATTGGCGGCATAGTTTGGGAGACCAACGAAAACTTTGAGCCTATTTTAGAAACCGTAGGTTATAAATGCCCGCACTGTGGCGGCATTATGAAAAATTACGACAAGACGGCTCTTGTTCCTAAAGGCGAATGGAGGACAACTGCAAATGCTGTTCAGCCGAATACGGAAAGCTACCACATAACGGCATTGTATAATCCGCCCGGAATGTTCAGCTGGGAAGACTATGTGAGCCAGTGGGCAGGATGCTGGGATTTGAAAAACAACAAGGTGCGCGACAAGGAACGCTACAGAGTTTTCCGCAACCTTAAACAGGGGCTTACGTTTCACGAACAGAACGAACAGATTAAATACGAAAAAGCGGTTCTGCACAGACGTTTTGGTTTTGCGCGCGGCACCGTGCCTAACAAACTGGCGCGGGAGGAATCCGGAAGCCCGGTTTTAATTCTGACCTGCGCCGTGGACGTTCAGAAAAACGGATTGTATGTTGATGTCAAAGGCTATGCTATGAACGGCGTTACGTACACGATAGACTTTAAGTTTATCGAGGGCGCGACAGAGCAGTTCGGCGGCCCGTGGGATGAGCTGGAACGGATAATTGAAAACACTGTTTTTACGGACGAGGACGGCATGAACTACCGAATCGCAATAACACTTGTAGACAGCGGACATTACACCGACTGGGTCTATTCCTTTGTGGCGCGGTTTACGGCCGGTGTGTACGCTTCAAAAGGCATGGACTGGATTAAAGGCGGAGAAACTTACCAGCTTTTTAGCCGGGCAACGCTTGACCGCATAGGACTTCCGCTTGCGTATCATGTGAATACCGGAAAACTTAAAGACCGCATTTCAAATAGCATGAATGTTCTGCGGTGGAATGAAGGCGAAATGCAGCCAGCGTGGTTTCCGAACTTTCCCGAAGACTTCCGTGACGACTATTTCAAGATGTTTGAAGCGGAAGAAAAAGTTGAAGTTATTGACAAGAACACCGGTCAATGGCTGAAAACAATTTGGCGGGCAAAATTCGGAGCCGCGAACCACGGTTTTGATACATACGTTTATTCACTGGCTGCATTGGAAATTTTGGCTGATGACATTTGCAGAAATGACATTGGATTGAAGGCATTGAACATGGATGTATTTTGGAGATATGCAAAACAGAATCTTGCTCCGGGGGAAAAGTAGAAAATGCGCAGACAGATTGCTTACAACATGGACTGCATGGATTTTATGAGGCTGCTTCCGGACAAAGAATTTGATTTGGCGATTGTAGACCCGCCCTATGGCGGTGGAGCTACTACCGGCGGACGACTTGAACAACACGAAACAAAAAAGCAGAAGCAATGCCATACAAGTGGCATAACTAGCAATGCTGACAAAATAAAATGTGGGCGGACAGGTGGAACATGGGCGGCAAAATACGGAACCAAAGTTGCACAATGGGATGTTGCGCCAAATTCAGATTATTTTGAAGAGCTTTTTAGAGTTAGCAAAAGACAGATAATTTGGGGCGGAAATTATTTTAACTTAGGTGCAAGCCGCTGTTATTTGGTTTGGCGGAAAACAAATATTCCAGCTGAAGGTTTTACACTTTCGCCTGTAGAGCTTGCATGGACTAGTCTGAATGAAAATGCAGGCTTTTACGAGTGCGGTTCAAACGGCGCAGTAGATGGCGCAAGAATACACCCTACGCAAAAGCCGGTTGATTTGTACAAATGGATTTTGCACAAGTATGCAGCCAAGGGCGACAAGATTTTAGATACACATTTGGGCAGCGGCTCAAGCAGGATTGCGGCACATGAAATGGGTTTTGATTTTGTGGGCTGTGAAAAAGATCCTGATTATTTTCTTTTGCAGGAAGAACGCTTTAAAATCTGGACGGCACAGCAAAGCCTTTTTGAAATGAATGGTGGCGAGCCGGAACTATTCTAACTACTCACGTGAGTAGTTAGAATAGGCATAATTTTAAAAAGAGCTTTTGAAAAATGATTGACAATATTCTAATGCAAAATATAATTTTCGATTATGGAACAAGAAAGGAAGAAAAAAGGCCGCGGCGGTTCAAGAATTGGAGCTGGAAGAAAACCTGACCCATCTTTAAAAATACAAATCCGCGTAAAGCCAGGCGAACTGGAAGTTATAAAGACGGCAGCGGAAAAATCAGGTGTCGCGGTCGCGGCATTCTGCAAGAATGCAGTTATGGATTTATTGAAAAATTGTTGAAAACTTTTTAAGTTATGTTTATCAGAATAATTAAGCCGTGGAAAAACTGTGTGTTTTTCCACGGCTTTTTTTTCGTTTAAGCAATAGCTGCTGAAGGTGGTTTAGTGACACCAAGTATTTTTTTTTAATGCATCCTGCAAAAACTGTGCGAAGTTAATTTTTGCTTTTGTATTTCAGTTTGTTAAGCGAAAAAAAAATAAAACTTTTTGAAAAAAATATTACTCACGTGAGTAGTTGCTGTTTTTCTTGTTTTCAATCGGTATAGCGAGTTTTGACCTGCCGTTTTATGTTTTTAATATGAATCTTTTGCAAGGCGCAGAACAATTTTTAAATGTTTCTAATCACGACTACTGGACTAGTCAGCTTGCTAATGACCGTTTTATTTTGAGCCAGCTGGACGCGGCTATTGTTTATCTTAATTCTTCTGAAGGCGCGGACGGTATCGCTGAATACACAATTGACACCGGGCAGGACAGACAGACGGTCAAGCGCACTGATTTAACAGCTTTGACGAACTGGCGGCTGCGGCTTATTTCTGAAATTGCGCAGATCGAGCGGTCTTTAGGACAGAACGGGCCAGCGGCCAGGCGAATAGTTCCGGGGTACTAAATGATTGAAAAGACACTTGAAAACTACAGTTTGTATCTCAGCGATTTTGCACAGGATATTTGGAACGGTTCAAAATTTGAGGGCAGCCTAGGGCCTGTGAGCGATTACACTTTTGTTGATTACTGGACGCTCAGAAAGCGTTCTTTGCGTTTGTTCAAAGAGAATCTTTATGCAAAAGGTATTATCCGCCGTTTGGTTTGGAATGAAATTCATACAGGACTTGTCGCAGCCCCTGTTCCTGTAGGCTCTGTTATATGGCCAAAACTGAAAGAAAGCGAGCAGGAAACGAAAGCTGCTGAATACGCTGAAACATTTGCAACGGAATTTAATCTTTATGCTTCCACACCGGCGGTTTTTGACTGGGGGAAAAAACAGACGTTCGGTTCTTTTCAAAGACAGGTACGTTTCGAAAGTCTTATTTGCGGCGACGGCATTATTATCAGCCGCATTGACGAAAAGACCGGGCTTCCACGCTGGCAATGGGTGAACGGCGACAATATACGAACGCCTGACAGCTATTCACCTAAAAATGGAAACTGGATCAGACACGGCGTTGAATTTGACAAATACGGAAAGAAGGTTGCCTTCCATATTCGCACTGAAATTAACGGAAACGTGAAGTATGAGCGCGTGCCTGTACGCGGTAAAAAAAGCGGGCGGCTTATAAGCTGGATGGTGTACGGTTCAGAAACTCTTCTTGACGACACGCGCGGCGAGCCGTTTTTGGCAGATACACTTTATATGCTGAAAGACCTTGACCGTTACCGCGACGCGGAAACACGCGCTGCGGTAATCAATGCTATGCTTGCTTTTTTTGTGGAGCGGTCACAGGACACAGGAAAGGGTGCCCGCCCTAGCGACGGTTTGGCACGCCTGCGCCCCAGCATCGGAACAGAACCGCCGACAGAACCAAAAGATTACAATCCATTGCCAGGCAAACAGCTTGGCGATGATTTGCGCGAAATGAAGCCTGGAACATTCTTTGACGACCTTGATCCCGGTCAAAAAATTGTAAGTCCGGCAACGAACCGCCCGAATGTAAACTACCGCATTTTTGAGGAGGCGATTATTTCCGCTCTTGCATGGACACATGGAATTCCGCCGGAAATTCTTATGCTGAAATTCGGCAGCAATTATTCTGCTTCAAGGCAGGCAAACAACGAATTTGAAATTTATCTTTCAAAACAGGTAGAAGAAAATGCAAACGCATTTTGCAGGAATATTTATTCCGCTTTTATTACACAGGCAATTTTAACAGGGGTACTTACTGCGCCGGGATTTTTAAGCGCATACAACAACCCGGACAAATGGCGGATTACAAGCGCGTGGCTACAGACTGCATGGCTTGGGCTTAGCCGACCTAGCGTAGACCGTGAAAAAGAAATAAGAGCCAGCCAGCTTGCGGTTGACAACGGATTTTCAACTTTTGACAAAGAAGCGTTGCGGAACAGCGGCATGACATTCAAGCAGGTTATGCAGACTCAGAAACGCGAGCGCGAATATATGGCACGGATGGGATTTGTGCCAAAAGTTGATGAAGACCAAAACGGAAGGCCTGTTTATCCTGTGAAAGATATTGATTCAGAATCTATTGACGATGAAAGCGGTTTGAACGGGCCCCCTTCTTTTAACGGCGGAAATAACGGAGGCTCAGCATGAACGGCATGGAAGCTTTAGTTGTGAAAGAGCTGGAAGACAAGGCTCTTGAAGCAATGAAAAAAACACAACTTGTGAGCGTGATTATTGACCAGCAAAAAAAAGGAATTGAACAGAACGCGCGAGTGTGACAGCATTTGCCGCATTTTGTAAAAAAGACGGCAAATGCAGGGGGATAAAATGGATGATAAAACATTGCTGGATTTTATCAAGGCAATCACAGAGCAAGGGGAACGGCTGAAAGTTGTCGCGGAAAGCATGAACAAACTTGAAGAGCGCATGACTAAGCTTGAGGCGTTGCGTGAACAGGATATAAAGCAGAGTGAAAAAATTGAACAGATTTTGATAAGACTGCAACAGGGGAACGAACATTTTGACAGGATAGAAAAAAGACTTGTTGTGCTGGAGCAGGCGGACGGCAAGCGGGCAAAAGATTTAATCAAGCAGATTACAGGAATTATTGTTGCCGCTGTTATGGGGGCGATTATAGGGAACATAGGCGGAATAATTCGTTTGCTGGGTAGTGGAAATTGAGCTACTCACGTGAGTAACTGGAAAAGCGAGGTCTTGAAAAATGAGTGAAGAAAAAGAAGTTGAAACTAAAGAAAAAAAGCTTGCCGCAAAGACAATAAGCAAAATTTTCAAATTTGTTGCCGCATTGGGAATTGTTGTCTGCGCGGTTTTTAAATGGGCTGGAGTTTTGCCGGGTGCTGCAATCGGTGAAATCTGTTTAACCTGGTCTTGTGTGTATGGAATTGGAGCGGGAACTATTGACTTAAACATTATGTTTGACAAGTTCACAGGGAAAGAATCTTACGGCGAGAGATGAATGAGGAAAGAAGATGATTAAAGTTTTTTTTATTGTGGTTACAGTTTTTATTCTTTGCGTTGCCGCCCTTTTCTTTTTATGGCGGTCTGCAAAAACAAAACAGAAAGAAATCCAAAAGAAACTGGAGAGCACAAATAAACAGCTTGGCGATGCGATTATTTGCCAGGCGAAACTTGAAAGCACGATAGACATTCTGAAAAAAAACAGGAGTGAAGCAGATGGGAAAATCAACAGTCTGTATAACGGCGACGCTAATAGCAACGCTCTTAATGAGCTGCGCAAGCGGAAAAGTTGAATACATAGAAAAACCATATGTGCCGGAAATCAGTTTTCCGATTTTTCCGGCACTGGAAGATGCGCAGAAAAACACGGATGGGTCTGTTACCGTAAGCGGCGCGTGGATTGTGGAACTTTCGAAGTACAAAATCCGCATTGAAGAAACTGAAAAAAATTACAACGAAATAAAAGCGTTGTATAAAAGCGACTACTCACATGAGTAGCTTGGTTTGTGTTACAAACCTATAAAAACTACAGGGGGCTTTTTATGAAAAAAAAGACTTTCAATCTTATTGCCGGAGTAACAGGCGGTGTCGCAGCTATTGCAAGCGCAGTTGTTACATTCGTTCAGCCTTCGTATGCAGTTCAGATTGTCGCTGCAATCGGGATTGCTTCCACAGCAGTTACAGAAGTCTGTTCGCTTTTTGTAAAAACCGAATAAACCGTTGGCGGCCAGGAAAAAAAACAGATGACATTAACACAGTTCATTAAAAAGTATCTTGGAACAAAAGTGGATTATGACGGAACTTTTGGCGCACAGTGCGTTGATCTATTCCGGCTGTATTGCGCTGAGGTTCTGAATGTCCCGCAGCCGCCAGCTGTAGACGGCGCAAAGGATCTGATTAAAAACAGCGGAGTTCTTGCTGTTACAAAAGATTCTGTTTTAGCGGATTATTCATGTGGCGATGTGCTTATTTGGGGCGCGACTAAGACAAACAAGTATGGGCACGTCGCAATCCTTGTTTCTGTGTACAACACGAAATATTTTGTTGTGCTGGAGCAGAACGGATTCAGCCAGGACGGTGTGAAGCTCACTTTCAGAAGCCGCGAAAATCTTTTGGGATGCCTGTACAAGGCTTAATTTTTTCTTTTTTCGGTATAGCGAGTTTGGTTAAGAATAATAAAAATAAAACCATGTTTGAACTTTTGATCGATAAACAAATCGGCGAAGGCTTTTTTACAAGCGGTGTGACCCCGGATTATGTAAGGGCAGAACTTGCAAAAGCCGGAGCTGGCGAGGACGTGCGAATTACAATCAATTCGCCGGGCGGTGATTTGTGGGATTGTATCGCAATTTACAACATTATCCGCGACTTCGCAAGAAACCATATGGACATAGCGGTTTCGACCTATATTCAGGGCATTGCGGCGAGCGCGGCTAGCATTATTGCCCTGGCCGCTCATTCTGTTTCTAGTAAAAACAAAATAATTGTTGAAGACAATTCAACTTACATGATTCATAACGGATGGTCTGTTGTAACGGGGGACAGAAACGACCTAAGAGCAAGAGCGGAGGCAATGGAACGCACAGATGATTTGATTGCAAACTGCTACAGCGGACGGACAGGAAAAAGCGTTTCTGAAATCAAAAGACTTATGGATGCTGAAAGCTGGTATTTTGGCAAAGAAATTGTTGAAGCCGGTTTTGCGGACGAAGTGATTGAAACATCGAAAAAAGACAGGATTTCTGAAGAAGAAATGCTGAATATGCGCAACAGCTTTATTGTGAAAGCGCAGGCTTTTGTCATTGAAACACAGAACGCGATGAAAAAGAATGCGGATAAAATGCAGGCGGCAGACAAAAAGATTGCCGCCTGCCTGAAAATGGAAATTCCGGGCGGCAGGAAGGCGGCCACCGGCAAAAATACCACAGGGGGCTGCAAAATGACAGCTGAAGAATTTAAAAAGAACAATCCCGAAGTTTACGCGGCGATTGTTGCAGAAGGACAGGCAGAAGGCGTAAAGCTGGAACGCGAGCGCGCAAGCCGCCTTCTTGCCATGGGCGACAAGTGCAACTCTATGAAGCTTGCTCTTGACTGCATAAGAGACAACAAAAATCCGGCCGATGCCGAAGTTGTGGATGCTTTCATGGACGCAAAAATCAGCGTGGGCGTGCTTGCCGCGCAGAAAAAAGATGAATCGGGAATCCCCGATGTGAACCCGCCGAAAGATACCGCGAACGGCGGAAGAGATAATGCCGCTGTTATGGCTGCTTTTGACAAGGAGCTTGGAGGAAATCTGTAATGGAAAATATCACAGGAAACAATCAGATTATTAACCATGGCGCGGACGACTTGTTCATTGGCGACAATGAGTTTGCAAGCGAAGTTCTTTCTCTTGCGGCCGCCACAACTGCAAAAGACGGATATGTTCTTACGCGCAACAGTACAAACGGAAAGCTGGAACTTGCAGCTGATGTGAGCGGCCAGTGTTTTGTTCTTGCAAGCCGTGACGACCTTGTGAATTCAAACACAAGCGGCGGAGCTGCAAAAGATTTTTATGTCCGTGTCTGTGTTGCCGGGAAAGTAAAAAAGAGCCGCGTAACTATTGCCGGAACCGCTTTGACGGCGGCGCAGGCAGACGCTTTGAGAGCGAGCGGAATTCTTGCACTTGACGTAGCAAGCATTGGAAAACAGGATAACCAGTAACGGTTGCCTTTTAATTACAGGAGAAAACGATGGACTTTTTGAAAAGAGTTTTGAAAATGTTTACAGATGACGCGCGGATGCAAAAGCGCGGATTCTTTACAACCTTCTTCAAGACAACCGAGGAAGATTATACAAACGCCGAATATGTGGAAATTGACATTGAGCGCAGCGGAAATAAGGTTGCGCCAGTTCTTAAAGACCACAGAACGGGCGGAGTTATCGTTGATGACGATATTTTTACAGAAAAGCGGTTCAAGCCACCTTATTCATGCCTAAAACAGCCAATTCCGCTCTACGACCTTATGCAGAGACAGCCGGGCGAAAAAGATGACGATTCAATTGTTGGCTCGTGGTTTGCGCGGCTTGTCGCAAAAGTCAAAAAGGCGCTTTCCAAATTTCACCGTATGTTCAAAGAGCAGATTGAATTGCAGTGCGCGCAGATAATGCAGACAGGCATTGTCCAGCTTTCAGATGAAAACGGAAACATTGTCTACGACCTTGACTTCAAGATGAAAGCAAGCCACAAACCTACAGTTTCTGTTGCATGGTCAGCTTCAAATGCTACCCCTCTTGCGGATTTGGAGGCTCTTTGCGACGCAATCAACGATGACGGCAAAAGCGACCCAGCCATTGCAATTTTTGGACGCAACGCCTGGAACAATGCGCTTAAAAACACAGAATTCAAGGACGCTGTTAAAAAAGACGGCATGAACTTAGGCCAGCTTTCGCCAACGTTGAAAAACCGTGGCGGCCGCTACATGGGTTATGTTGATATTGGTTCCTACCGCCTTGAGCTTTGGGTCTATAACGACAGTTACGAGAGTTTCAAGGGCGCAACTCTTACAAAGTACATGAATGCAGACAAAGTTATTGTTACCGCGGCTGTTGAGGATTTGGATTTTAGAATTGTGTTCGGCGGGGTTCCTACAGCTGGAATGAAAGAACCTTTTGCAAGCGTTGTTCCAGCAGAAGTTACTTACGATGGATTTGCACGCATCCATAACCGTGTCTGGTATGACGAAAATGGGGATGTCTACGCCGCTGAAAGCAAAATGCGTGCGCTTGCTATTCCGGTTTCCGTTGATAAATACGGATGCCTTACAACCGCAGTCTGAGAGGTAAAACATGGCTACAGCAACTAAGATTTATGAAATCGCTGATGAAGTGTCTATCACTTCAAAAGGTGTTGTGCTTACAGAAGGCACTGAGGTAACGGCCGAAGATTTTCTTTCTGAAGAAGTTTTTAACACCCTTGTAAAGGCGAAGAAAATTATTGAAGTTACAAAAAGCAACGGCAGAAAAAACAAAAGCAACAGAAACGAGCCTACTTCTTCTTCAGGCGCAGCAGAACCTAGCACAGAAGACACTACACCGCATGGCGAGGCAGGCAAAGGTTCTGAAGACGGTTCAGACGGATCGGCTGAATAATGGGCTTGCGTGAACTTGCGCGGCGTGATGCTTTCCACACGATTGAGGGAGCGCAGGCAGGAAACACCGTTTTTACCATTGCCGATTTATCCGGCCATTCATGGGAGATAACCGGGTTCATCGGCGACATCGGCTATTCGGTTGACACAGAAGGAAACCGCATTGCAGGGCGGACGGTGTTTGCAAGTTTCCTTGCTGGCAGGGTAAAAATCAATGATGAAGTCGTAACCCCTGCGAAAAACTGGTGTGTGACTTACACGGATTTGGACGGAAAAACGCATAATGCGCGCGTTGCTTTTTCTGAACCGGACAGAACAGCGGGAATTACAAGACTGTATCTAACACTGGATATGGACGAAGCAGAAGAAACGGACGGTTGATAATGAATATTGAATGTAAAGAGCTTTTATGTGAGCCGGACAACATTGAATACATACGCGACCAAATAGGCGCGATTCTTGCTGCTGAAGCCGACAATCAGTACAGGCTTGCACAGAAAGAAAAAGATCCGAACGCAAGAGATTTTAAGATTGGCGTTTATGTTGAAAATGATGACCCCCTGCAATTTGTTGATACAGGGAAAAATTCTTTTCCGCTTGTGAATGTTACACTTGCCAGCGTCAAAAAAGACAGTGGAAGCTCAAGCATTAACAAGCATTTCATGAGCGCAACTTTTTTAGTTGATGCGTATGCGACCGGAAACACTGACGGAAACGCAGACGCAGGAATGAGAGCAGCCCAAAAAGCATGGAAGACTGCAAGAATTGTGCGTAATATTTTATGTGCTGAAAACAACGCATATTTCAAGCTGCGCGGAATTGTTACCGGTCGCGACATTGTGCAGTTTGAAGCTGGAAGTCCTACAAATCCGCAAAGCGCAATGCGTGTAAAAATCGTGCGCATTACCTTGAACGTGGATTACATAGAAGACGTGGCAATGAGTGAAAGCGAGAACCTAGAACTGATACGCGCCGCAATTAGTGACGAGGACGGCAGAGTGCTTGTCAAATTCTAATAAATGAGGAGACACGAAGATGGGTGTAAGTCCTAGCGCGGTTTCAAGAATTACAGGTCTTGAAACGCATTATAAAAATTTTAACACCGGAAACGCCGCAATGCTGCCTCAGCAGCTTGCGATTGTAGGACAAGGAAATGACGGCACAACTTATTCCCTTGACAAATACGAAATCGAGGGAAGCGCAGATGCCGTTGCAAAAAAGTACGGTTATGGCAGCCCGCTTCACCTTGCGGCGTTACAGCTTTTTCCGAAAGCTGGCGCAATGGCTACTTTTCCGGTTTATATTCTGCCTGTTGAGAAAGGTGAGCAATGGGCGGCGGCTACCGCCTCTATTATTGTTACCGGGAGCGCGACAAAAGCGGGAAACGGAACTGTAAGCATTGGCGGCATAGACGCTGAATTCTCTGTTTCAAAAGGTGCCACTGCGGATGAAACAATGGCCGCGATTATTGCAGCTATCAATGCTGATCTTGAAATGCCTGCCATTGCCGCAAAAGTTGAGGCTAAAAATGATGCGGGCGCGCATATCGGCTTGACCGCAAAATGGAGCGGCGCGCTTGGCAACAGCATTACTATTGAGCTTGAGTCAGACTTGCCTGGTTTTACCGTGGCAATTACTGCTTTTGCAGACGGATCCGGAACGCCGGATGTAACAGACGCGCTGGACAAAATCGGGCAGAAGTGGGTCACTTTCGTTCTTAATACATTTGACTACAAAGAGGGAGCTGCCCTTGACACATATCAGACGTGGGGCGAAGGAAGATGGAGCGTTTTACAGAAAATGCCTTGCTTGGTTGCGCACGGCTGCACGGACAACTACACTACGCGCACGGCCATTACTGACGAGCGCAAGAGCGATTACATCAATTTTTTGATTGTAAGCGTTGGAAGTCCGGAACTGCCGTTTGTTGTCGCGGCAAAGGCGCTTTTGAATGACATTATCACAACAGCGGACAAAAACCCGCCGCAGAACTACAAAGGACAGCTTACAGGTCTTAAAGCTGGAAGCGACATTGCGCAGGAAACACCGGCAATCCGCAATCAGTCGCTTCTTAAAGGCTCAAGCACAAACATCAAGAGCGGCAACGTCGCCGAACTGAATGACATTATAACAATGTACCATCCGGATTCCGAAGGCAAATATCCTGGCCGACGCTATGTTGTGGATGCTGTCAAGCTGATGAATGTTGAATATAACTGCCGCCTTATCACTGAAAGCGATGATGTGAAGGGCTCGCCGCTTGTGCCGGACAAGCAGGTGACAACTAACCCTAATGCAATTCAGCCAAAAATGGTTAAAGGCTGGCTTGCAAACCTGGCGCATTCTTTGGCGCTTGCTGCAATTATCAGCGATGAAGATTTTACAAAAGAAAATCTTAGTGTTGATATTAACAGCGAGAACCCGAAGCGCATTGATTATGTGTTTCCTTGCAAACTTTCCGGCAACGTGGAAGTTGTCAGCGGCGACATCTATTTTGGATTCTATCTTGGATAAAAGGAGGCGTGATAAAAATACGTCTGTGTATTTTTATCACGCAAAGCGTTTTACGCTTTATTATTTCGCCATCCATGGCGAAGAAAAGGGAGTAAGGCATGGCAAAAGTAGGCGGTGCTTTTGAAAGCATAACATTAAATGGCCGCAGGTTTACCTGTGATGCAGAGAGCGAACCAGAAGTTGATTTGTCTGGTTTTTCCAATGAAACAGCCCCTAACAGCGACGGAACTTTCCGTATCAAGAAAACGCGGAAAATTCAATCTATTGAGGGCGTTGAAATTCAAGTAGATCCTGCTTTGGGCGATTTGACTTTTATCAATGGGCTGCAAGAAAAACTTGAACCGTTTGCATTTACTGCGACAAGAGTTGACGGCGGTGTTTATTCCGGCGAAGTCACTTTGGCTGATGACACAAAATATAAGGAAAAAGACGGCACTATGGAAATTACTATCCAGGGCCGTATTGAAATGCTGTAAGGAGCGAACATATTATGGCAGATGAAAAGAATGTTGTTATGAGCACAGAGCTTGTTGAACATGAGTTTGGCGACTGGGCTGAAAACATGGGAATTGAAGTGTCGGATGAAAACCGCAGCGAGAATGATGAAATTGTTCTTGCCAACGGAAAGAAACTTTTTTTCCGTGCCATGGCAAAAGGCAATGCTGTAGTCAATGCGGACGGAAACCTTGTTTATACGGTTTCAAACAAAAGTCCGGAGGGTTACAAAGGAACAGATGTAGAAATCAAGCTGCCGCCGCCGCGAGCTTTTGTTTCGGGCGGCAAGAATGATTCAAACGGTATGCAGCGCGTTCTTTCTGTGGCAAGCGGAATGACAGGAAAAGACACTGGCTGGCTGATGAACCTTGCCCTGCCGGATTTTAAATTCTTTATGGGGATTGCAGGGCTTTTTTTAATAGACTAGCCGTTACTATCGCAGCGAACGGCAGGGAAAAGAAAGTAAAAGCTGCGGACGGAATTCCTGTGATGATCCGGGAAATCTATCAAAACTATCATCTTCCAATGCGGCCTCAAGAGCTTTCATTGGAAGATCTGTTTTTTTGGTATGTACCATTAATGCCTAGCTTGATTCAGATTCAGAAAGATTTAAAGAATAATCAGCGGTCTTAATGCTTTTATCCAGGCAATTAAAAGGTGCTTTTAATTCCATGAAAAGATTGATTAAACCTACTACGCCGACAAGAGCAGGAAAAATTGCAATAACCCACATATTATGTCCTGTAGAAGCGATTAAGGCCGCGATTCCGAAAAAGATTGCAGCAAAAACAAGTGTTCCAACAACAAGATTTTTTCTTGTTCCTTTTAACAGGCCGTTTTGCATTTTTTTTGGCAATTCTTCAAATTTCATAATTAAATTTTAGCAAAGGTTTTGAAATATGGCAACTAGTTATCAAATAAAAACAGAATTTTTCCTTTCAGATAAAGCCAGCCCTGTAATATCGTCGCTTGAAAAAAAAGGACAAGCACTAGAAAAATCTTTTGCAGGGCCGTTGCTGGCGGCAGAACAGCGTTTCAAGGCGCTTGGAGCTGTTGCAAAGAAAGCTGTTGTAGGAAGTTTTGGAGCTGTTGCGACTTCAGCAGCCGTTGCTATAAAATCCGCGATTCCATTAGGAATGGAGCTTGAACAAAATCTTGGCGGCACGGAAGCTGTATTCGGAGATTACGCAAACGCAGTTCAAGCACTTTCAGAAAAAGCCTATAAAAACATGGGGCTTTCAGCTTCTGATTACATGGCGACTGCTAATAAAATGGGATCGCTTTTCCAGGGGTCGGGCTTGGAACAGGTGCGGGCCATGGAACTTTCAACAAAAGCTATGCAGAGGGCGGCAGATGTTGCGTCTGTTATGGGAATTGATACTGCCATGGCTATGGAGTCTATCGCAGGCGCCGCAAAAGGCAACTTTACAATGATGGATAACTTAGGCGTAGCAATGAATGCTACTACATTACAGGCTTACGCGCTTGAAAAAGGAATAAATTTTAAATGGAATACAGCAAGCAATGCTGAAAAAGCGGAGCTTGCCATGCAGATGTTTTTTGAGCGGACGGAACAGTATGCAGGCAACTTTGCGAAAGAAGCTGACGGCACGCTTTCAGGTTCATTTGAACGAATGAGAACAAATGTTCAGGATATTTTGGCAAACATGACTTTAGGGCGTTCTATAGATGTTCCGCTTGCAAATATGAAAGAATCTGTTCTTTCGTTCGCCCACAATATTGTTCCTGCGATTGTGAACGTTATAAATCAATTGCCGGATATTGTAGTTGCCGTTGTAAATACGGTAGGCCCTGTTATCAAGCAGGCTTTAGCGGATATTAGAAGCCCTTTTGGTGAAATTCTTGTATTAGGTTTGAAAGTTATTCAGATTATTTGGGATTTAAAAGTTCCTATTTTAGCCATTGCCGGTGCATTTATGCTTTGGCATGGAATTGTAGATATAATTTTTATTGCCGTAAAAGCGTTTAAAGCATGGGAAATAGCCATGCGTGTTGTGGAGGGAATACAAGCGGCGCAGCAAGCGGCTGCATGGGGAACTACTGTTGCAATACAAGCGGAAGGCGCATCTTTAACAGCTGCAAATATAGGAATGAAATTGTATGCCATGGGCACTGGAATTGCCACAGCTGCATCAACAGCATTTACGACAGCTACAACAGCTTTGTCGGCGGCGATTGCCGCAAACCCCATCGGAGCCATTGTAATGGCAATTGTTGCTGCCGTTGCCGCTCTGATTGCCATCATAGTTATTTGCGTCAAGCACTGGGATACAATCGCGGCGGCATTAAAGCGTGTCGGCGATTGGTTTATAAATTTAGGCACTACTATTGCAAATTTTATAAACACAGCATGGGCTGCAATAACAATTTTTTTCACGAATTTATATCACAGGTTTATGACTTTTCTTTTTGGCGAGAATGCCGCGGCTGTAGAGGAATTTATCGCGGCACTTTTTGAAAAGATAGGCAGTTTCTTTGACGGCATCTGGGGAAAAACTGTTTCTTTCTTTTCTAGGACATGGGAATCGATTTCCAGGTTTCTTGTTTCTATAAGCGAAGCAATAGCGGGGCTTGGCGCGAGTATTTGGGAAAAAATAACGGGCTTTTTCGCTGGAATTTGGGAAACAATAGGCAGCTGGATTATTGCTTTAAAAGGATTATTGCAGCCGCTTTTTGACTGGGTAGGAGGACTTTTTGGCGGCATTGTTACTATGTGGCAAGGGCTTGTTTCTGTATTTCAGTCAGGGGGGCTTATAGGTGTATTTAAAAGAATCGGAATGGGGATTCTAAGTTTTGTTTTAACACCTATAGAAGAAATACTACGGGCTTTGACATGGATTCCAGGTGTTGGCGGAACAATAGACGGATGGGCTGATAACATTGCGGCAATGCGCGGCAGTTTTTCCGAACAGGCAAGTTCTACAAACGCACAGGTTGCCCAGCAAGAGCCTACAAGATCGGCGGCGGCCGCAAGCTCATATTCAAGGCATGATAATTACACCACAAACAGCCTCAATATCCGGCTTGCAGATGGGCTTGAAGCTAATAATTACGGAAGTGTTGCCCCTGGCGTTACATTACAAAGAACAGCGAGCGGAGCGTTTTAATAATTCGGTATAGCGAGTTTGAAAAAGGCTGCGTATCATTTTTAATATGGAACTTGACAACGAGCTTCAAGAAGCGGCTTACAATTCGCCAAACGGTACACGGCAGACTTTTATTTATGAAAATGTAAGCCGGGAAACTGACTTAAAAACAGCTGCTTTTACTTTTCCAGAAATGGACGGCGCGCTGGTTCAGTCTTTAGGACTGGGCGGGCGTGCTTTTCCGATGAAGTGTTTTTTTACAGGCGCGAAATGCAGGAAAGAAGCCGACAGCTTTGAAAAACTTTTATGCGAGCGCGGGCACGGAGTTCTTGAGCATCCGGTTTACGGCAAAATAAATGTTGTTCCGACTGGAAAAATCAAGCGCGTTGACAACCTTGTGGATGGTATTAACGAAGCAAGCGTTGAAGTTACTTTTTCCGAAACAATCGTAGACAGAGACAGTTCAGTTTCCGAAATTGCAGCAGCCGACAATCTTGATGCCGGTATGGATGAGTTTGAAGACAGTGCGGTTTCTGATTTTGCGGATAAGATCAAGACCGATTCTATTGAAGACAAAATGCAGCTGCAAGCGGTTCTGAAAAACCAGATCGATTCAACCTTTAAAGGTGTGGAGAAACTGGCGGCAAAAGACTTCCTGAAGAAAAAAGAGTATTTAAAATGGCTGAAAGACGCTAAAAGTTTCCTTGATGGCATTGAAAATGATACTGATAAAATCGGAATGTATGCCAATGAAGTTGCACGGACAATCATTAAAACTGTCCGTTTGCCTTCCAAAATTGCAATGAATGCCCTTGCAAAGATTGCAGGTTATTCTTCAATGATTAAAGACATTGTGAATAATGTAAAAGCCGATGCGTTCGGTTTTAAGGCGGTTTCAAATCAATATGCCGCTACAAACCTTGCATTAGGCAGCATGATTGCTTCTCTAAGTTTTGGAGTTGCAGCGGCAACACAGGAAGCAGGCGGAAACTCAAATTCAAACAATACAGAAACAACTTTCAGTATCGGCGGCACTATCAGCGGCAGCGGCAATTCAAACACAGGAAGCTTTTCAAGCCGTGCTGAAGTTCTGGAAGCTGCGGAGCAGATTACAGAACTTTTCAGCATTTACAGTAAATATGTGGATACGCAGAATGCAAAAAACGCTTTTATCGATACAGGTGATATGTACGAAAAGCTTTTAAATGTTGTCACTATTTCCTTGAAGGCGCTTGAAGAAACAGTGTTTGATCTGCCTGTTATGCGCATTATTGTTCTTGACCGCGACAGACAGCTTTTTGAGCTTTTAGCTGAATTGTACGGCGCAGACGGATTCAATAGACAGGATCAGTTTATAAACGACAATAAACTTACAGCTGATGAAATTGTTTTAATTCCAATGGGTCGAGAGGTGCGCTACTATGTCTAAGGTTCATACTGTAGCAAGCGGCGACCTGCTTTGGAAGATCAGCGTTAAATATTACGGCGTTCCTGACAAATGGCCGGACATTGTAAAAGCAAATCCGCAGCTTACAGGGCGAAAAACTGCAAGCGACGGTTCGCCTGTTATAAAAATCGGCGACAACCTTATTATCCCCGAAATTACGGAGCAAAAAACGGGGAACGCCCATATAAAAGCAAAACAAACGGTTGTTTTGGACGAAAACGCAAAGCGAGACCTTGCGCTTTTTTGTGACGGAAAGCGCTTTACAGGTTTTACAGGCTACACGGTCGTTTGTTCGGTCGATACTTTTGATGCATTTTCTTTTTCTAGCGTCTGGGATGCGGAAAACAGAGATTTAAGAGAGCTTTTCAGGCCGTTCACTTATAAAGAATGTGAAGTTTATTTTGACGGCGATTTAATTTTTAAAGGGCGGCTTTTGCCTGCCGTTCCTAGCGTCCAGCCCGATTCTAAAACAATCACTGTACAAGGCTATCCGCTTTGCGCTGTTCTTAATGATTCAGCCCTGCCAGATTCTCTTTACCCGCCGGAATACAACGGCCTGAATCTAAAACAGATTGCAGAAAATATTGCAGGTGCTTTCAGTGTGAATGTGCAGGTTAAGGCGGATGTGGGCGGCGCATTCGAGAGCGTTGAAATTTCGCCGGAAGACAAGATTCTTGATTTCTTGAAAAAACTTGCAGAGCAGCGCGGCGTTTTTCTTTCCAATGCACAGGACGGTTCTTTGCTGATTTGGAAGCCGGAACAGGAAAACGTGAGCGCGACTTTTAAGGAGGGCGAAAAGCCTTTTATTTCCTGCGTTCCGACTTTTGACGGGCAGAAAATGTACAGCCACGTTACAGGCTTTACAAAAGTTTCTGAAGATGCTGATTCTGAAAAATACACATTTGAAAACAACTATCTGATTAAAAACGGCGTTCTGCGCTGCTATTCAAAAGTTATGCAGGATGTGGATTCAGCGGGGCTTGAAAACGCAGTTAAAGCTATGGCCGGGCGTATGTTCGCCGGAGCGGTGAAATACACCTTGACGGTCGCGGGTCACCGGGACAAAAACGGCAAACTATACCGTAAAAACATGATGGTCAGCGTACTTGCCCCCGACGCTGAAATCTACAAAGAAACAAAATTGCAGGTTGATGAAGTGCAGCTAAAAAGAAGCGACAGCGAGGGTGAGCAGACTGTTTTTTCTTTGGTTATTCCCGGAAGCCGCACTGGTGAACTTGACGGAGGCTTTGCGTGGGAAGAATAGGAAAGCATTTAAAAGCTGAAATAGACAAATATATAGAACAAACTGTTGAAACGCGGCTGAACTTTAAGCAGACAGCTTTGACTTTTGCCCCTAGCGGGGACGATTCACCGCCGCTGGAAAATGACAGAATTATTCTTGTGAGCATTGACGGAAATGGAAAGTTTGCGGCCGCTGGGGTTTTGACAGTTTCACAGGGCGCGAAGCCGGGCGAAAAGATTTTGTATTCGCGGGATGAAAACGGGAAAGCTAAAGCTATTTTGTCACTTCTTAACGACGGAAAAGTGAAACTCAAAACACCCGAAGAAATAAAACTTTCAACAAAAAAAAGCATAAAAACTGAAGCTGATGGCAATATAGAAGTTGCCAGCAAAAAAGAAATGACGCTGAAAGCGCAGAAAACAATGTTGACAGGCGGGCAGCTTGAGTGCAACGGAACCGCAGCACCAAGCGGAAGCGGGCCGTTCTGTGCTATTCAAGTTTGCCCTTTTAGCGGCGCGCCGCAATGCGGAACACAAGTAAGTGGAACATAGGAGCACAAAAGATGGCATTAGACGGGAGCAAAACAGGCAGCGCAGTTTATAACTTGATTAAAACTGCAATTGTAAAAAATGAAGCGGACTGTGAAAAAATGTGGCAGGACATTATGACACAAATTTACGCTGATATAAAAAGCGATATGGAAATAACCGTTCCATCCGGCAAAGTGGTTATTGCGGTTGCCGGGTCTGCAACCGGCACAATGAACCCTGCGCCTATTGAAAATGAGGTGAAATAATGGAGCTAAACAAGACAGATTTTGCCGGAGATGTCCTGCTGGTTAATTCAGACGGCACAGGTGAAATTATGCTTGAAAACGGACTTGTGAAAGATTGCCGCAATTTTTCAACAGCAGCCTATCTTTCTTTGTTCGGCGGAAACGCACTTGATGAAGCTGGACGGACAACAGAAACATGGTGGGGAAATTTAATTCCAGGCACAAAAAAGAATGAGAAACTCGTTTCTTCTTTCAGCGCGATTGTGAACGGACTGCCGCTTAATTCTAACAATATAAAAAAGGCGGTCAGTGCCGCAAAAAATGATTTGAACTGGATGACCGAAGAAGGAATTGCAGACGGAATTAAAGTTGTAATTACGGCAACAAACGCAAAGAAAGTTCAGCTTACAGTTACGGTCAGTAAAAACGGTGTAGATATTATGAAAGATACTTACGGCTTCCAATGGCAAGGGGCGCACAGCGAAATTATATCCGTGTAATTTTGCTGTGGAAGTTTGCATATGCAAAACTTGCGGTTTGCATATGCTGGACAGCAGGAGAAAAAAAATAGATGGCATATGAGAATAAAACTGTTGATTATGTTTACAACCTTATAATTACATCAATGCAGGAAAAGTTTAATAACAGACTGCGGCTTTTGCCAAAGGCTTTTATTATTGTACTGGCAAAAGTGCTTGCGGCAATTTACATTATTCCGTTTAAGCTGTGCGGATGGTTTTTCTTGCAGATTTTTCCAGACACAGCAAGCTACAGCAATGTTACAGTCCTGGGACATACAATAAATCCCCTTGTAAAACTAGGCGACCTGTTCGGAGTTTCAAGACCTATGGAAGGCAAGGCATGGCGAGGCACGATCCTTGTCAGGCGAACAGCCGAAAACAAGACTGTTACAATGGGCGCACAGCTCAAAAGCGATATTACAGGATTTATTTATTGCGTTTCTGAGAGCGTAGAGCTTGCCAGCGATGAAACGCAAGTTCCTGTTTATTGTACGGAAAACGGCGCGGACGGAAATCTTACGGACGGTGATATTTTAACTTTTGTTAATCCTGTTGATTTTGCGGAAAAAGAAGCGGAAGTTATAGGAACAACAACAATAGGGACAGATGATGAAACCGAAGAAAGCTATCGCCGCCGTGTTGTGAACCGGTACAGCACTCAGCCGCAAGGCGGAGCTTTAGTGGATTACAGGATTTGGGCTTACGATGTCGCAGGTGTTTTACAGACATATCCTTACAACGATGAGAATTCACCAGGTGGCGTTATTTTGTATGTTGCCGGAACTACAGATTTATTTCCAACGCGAGTTCCTAATTCTGCGCTTTTGGTTGAAGTAGGCAAAGCGTGTACATACGACCCCGATACAGGCTTTGCAAACCGAAAACCCATTACTGCAATTCTTGATCCGGAAGGAGATGAAACTTATCCGAATGTAAGACCTGTTTCAATTGCCCGTTTCAATGTGTACATAACAGGGCTTGCCGGAATCACAGCTGAAGATTTTGGCGAATCTGTAAAGTCTGAGTTGGAAATATATTTCAACAACAGAGAGCCTTATATTAGAGGTTTAAGCAACGATAACAACCGCACAGATTCAATTCTGCGCAATTCGCTTATTTCTATTGCAAACAATATCGCTTTGAGCAAAAAAGCAACTTTTGACACTGTAAGCATGAACACAACAGGGGCTGTAATTACTGAATACTCACTTGGAAAAGGCGAACTTGCTGCGCTAGGGAATTTGTATATAAACGGGGTGCTTTATGAAGGCTAGTTTTTTTGATGCTATAAAAACCCTTCTTCCTACAGGAAGCGCATGGAATCTAACGCAGAACAAAAACCTTAGAAAACTCTTTGAAGCGATAGCCGTTTTGCCGGATGAAATACGCACGGAAATCGAAAATGTGTACATGGATTATTTTCCGGATTCCACACGATGTCCGGAAAAATGGGAAGAAGTTTTTACTGTTATTTTTACACAGGCAGAGCTGGAGCAAAGACGGAAAGTTTTAAGCTTGCTTTGGAGCATGAACCAGGGCGGCCAGTCTTTGCATTTTATACAGTCTGTTTTGCAAGGAGTTTTCCCGGATATTATTGTGGAGGAAAATATTCCTTGTGCAAATCCCAGGCAGTCAAACATTGCTTATTTTTGTGTTTGTGACAACGAAGTTATGGTTTGCGGGAATCAAAAAGCCGTTTGCGATTACCGCGAGGGTGACGAAACTTTTGTTCCAACAGTTTTGCGTAATGATACTGCAAGCCTGTATTCAATCCCAAACGATGCGGATTACTGGAATTTCTGTTTCTATGTGTGCAAAAAAGTTGTAAGAAACGCACGTAATAAAATTCTATACATAGAAAAATTGCAGATTCCAATTTTGTACAAAAACTATATTGAATATCTTATTCTGCGTATTAAGCCTGTGCATACAATCGCTGTAATGGCTGTGGAATGGATATAAGGAGCAATAGAGCATGATTAAAATTGATGCCAATTACACTGATTACAGAGATGATACAGACGTAAATTATCCATTTGGAAAAGCTGTATCTGCAAGCGCGCCTAACAGTACGGACGGCACACCCTGGCGCAAGGAGATGTTTAACGATTTGCATGGTGCAAGGACAGCTATTTTCAAGAAAGCGTTTGGGAACAGCCGGCAGCCGACAAATACACCGGACAATGCAGGCGCTTCAGATATTTTGGATGCGATTTTGCAGCTTATTCAAGCTGCCTTTTCTTCGCGGATTTTCATGGTTGAAGTTTCCGGGGAAGAAACGGTTGTGAGCTGGGAAACTTTGGGCATTTCGTATGACGCTTCAAAAACATACGCCGCGACTGCAACGCCAGCTGGAAACTACGAGGAGTTTCTGCCGTTTGGAACAGAATGTAAAAACGACGGCATGCATATTTATCCCCGTCGCCTTATAAATGGAAAAATTATAAGCGGAACGCGGCATAAAAAATGGGGGACAAGGAAATGGGGCGTTGGAAAATGGAATGACAGCGACACGATGCGCGTAAGTCTTCAATTCCAGGAAATTCTATAAAAAAGCGGTTTTCTTACTGGAAACTGCAAGGAGGAAAATATGGTAGGAGTACCAAAACACTGTCAGACAAAAAAAGACTGGCAGAATGCCGTTAATTATGCAGTGGAGCATAATATGGGCAAAAGCGAGCTGTATAGCCGTCTTGAACACTTGCGAGATGACCACTACATGAATGTTTTAAGAGAAGAAAGCAAAGAAAAACCTGCTGAAGAACAGACCCCGGACGATTACGAACCTGTAGATAATCCGGCGGCTGAAAAATATAGACTTGGTTTTACAGATACTGAAATCAATGCTTTAATGGGGGCTTTGAAATGAGTTTGAAATTATACAAAGATCTTGTTGATGACTGTTCTGTGGCGTGCATTCCTGAAAGCGGAAATGTTAAGTCTTTGAAAGCTGCGTTTGTTGAAAAGGTAAATCCGTTTTCTTATACAGAAGACATTCTAAATTTTGCAGAAGGAGTTGGCGTTCCGATTTGGAACGGCGAAATATGGCAGCAGATTGTGAACCAGAAAGATTTTACAATGACTCCAGCGAATCTGCTTGATACAGGGGACGAGCTTGAATTTGGGCACGATTATTACGGCTATATATGTATGGACAGCGGAAATCCGGAAATTGTCTTTTCCAAAAATGATTCCTTCCCGGACGGTTCAAGCGCGTTAACTTCAAGAAAGTTCTGCCACTTTTATTACGGAACAATACGTAAAGTTTCAGATGACGGTTTGTGGATTCCAATTGATTCTGCCGGAAACAAATTTGGTTCAAGCGGCACAAAGTGGCAGGATAATGTAACAGTCGGAATTGTGCCCAATTCCGTTTGGGATTTAAAGCACAGGCCTAAAGTGTCACATCCTGGACTTGTTGAAGTGAACGGTATTTGGATAGGCGCGTTCCAGGCAAGCGCGGAAGAAGCGTTTAGCTTTATGAACAGTGTGAACGGCTTGCATATAAAAACTGGAAAACTTGCCACAAAATACGGAGCAATCCCTGTCACCGGGAGTGAAGGAATGAACCAGTTTACATTTAATGAAATCGCGCACAAACAAAGCTTGCGCTTGCCACGTTATGAAGAATGGCTTGCAGGCGCATTTGGCAGTCCACAGGGCGAAGACGATTCAAACAACTATGGCTGGACGAAAAAAAGTAACAATGCGCGAACTTACACAGGTTGCAGCGTAAACACTTCTAACGGAAAACATGATGCAAACAGCGGAGTGAAACCGTATGCAATCAGCGCGTATAACTTACATGACTGTGCAGGAAATGTTGCAGAATGGACAAGTGATTATTCTATCAGGCAGGATTCTACATCTTGGAACTGGCAGAATGCGCTTGGAGCCGGGATGGGGGGAGCGTATTTGCCGTTTGCGGACGGTCTATCAGCTTTGATTTGCGGGCACGACTGGTACAACGGTGCTCACTGCGGCCCGCGTACCGTGGACGTGTGCAACTACCCATGGAACGTGGGCTCGAGCATCGGGGCGCGGCTTGCCTGTGACGCAGCGTAAGCTGCGTTCTGTTTCCTGTTTTATCTGAATATCTGTTTTTCTTTGGAGCTGATAAGTTGAACTTTAATAATAAAGAGAAAATACCTGCCGGAAGTGTATGGAACTTAAAACTTTTTCAAAAGTTCTACGATTTTGACGCATACATTGAGCCAATTATAGAACGTTTCCCAGCGTTTGAAAAATCGGCTTGGTGCGCGCAAATTAAAAACACTTTGATAGAAACGATGAAACTAATTCTTGTAACAAACAAAACCCGCGATAAATTACCAGGATGGCACAGAGTAGACACAAACTTGGAGCTGCTTAAAATCTATCTTAGGCGTATGCGCGAAAAAAAATATCTTTCAACCCGCTCTTATGAAACGGCAGAAAAGCGTCTTGTAGAGATAGGTAAGATTGTGGGTGGTCTTATCAATCTGAAAAGCTGATAAAGTTTTTCGGAAAAGGCAGATAATACAAAGGAAGCGTATTTGCCGTTTGCGGACGGTCTATCAGCTTTGATTTGCGGGAACAACTGGAACAACGGTGCTCACTGCGGCCCGCGTACCGTGAACGTGAACAACTACCCATGGAACGTGAACACGAGCATCGGGGCGCGGCTTGCCTGTGACAAAATAAATTGTTCAAGAAAAAGAATGCGGCAGCAATTACGGTTCTGTTGCAGTGATACAATTTTTATGTGTCAGATTATCCGCCTCTGGCAGCTTTTTTCAGCTGCCTAAAGTCTTTGACAGAATTGGCTACGCGCCTATTCTGTTTTTTATTCATACTTAATAATGAAAATTTAAAATTTTGGAAAAATGGAAAAGCCAGTTTATAGCGAAGTTTGCGATTTTGAAAACTTGTATCAGGCGGCACATGAAACCGTGCAGGACAAACGTTATTATCCGGACGAATTAAGCTTCACAAGCAATCTTGAAGAAAATCTAATTGAATTGCAAAATATGCTGATTTGGCATACATACCGGCCCGGCGATTATTACAAGTTTTGGGTCTACGATCCAAAGAAAAGGCTTATCTGCGCGCCTGAATTAAAAGACAGAGTTGTTCAAACAGCTTTATGCCGTGTTATAGAACGATATATAAATCCCCGCCTTGATTCTGGTTCATACGCCTGTATTCACGGAAAAGGAAGCCTTGCGGCCGCAAACAAGGCGACCTTGTTTGCCAATAAGTACACACATTTCTTATATCTTGATATTGAACATTTCTTTGATACCGTTCCAATCTTGCCGCTTGAACAGGTTTACCATAAGCGGTTTATTGAGGACACAGAAATTATGTGGCTGTTACATACGATTTTTATGAATGACTGTAACGGCGTAGGCATTAAAAAAGGATGCCGGACAAGCCAGCTTTCAGCAAATGTTTATCTAAATGAGATAGACCACTTTATAAGACACAGCTTAAAAGCAAAAGCCTTTGTTAAATACATGGACGATTCTATGATTTTCAGCAATTCAGTTGATTACTTGAAAAACTGCTGGAAAAAACTGGCAGAGTTCACAGAGAAAAATTATTTTTTGAAATACAATAAAAAGTCTTATATCGGCGAAACTTCACAAGGGTTCGAATTTGTCGGCTACAGGATTTTCCCCAAATATAAGATTGTGCGAAAAGTCGCCTTAGAAAGAAGCTCCGCAAAGCTGAAAGCATGGCAGGACGGAAAGGTTGATGATATTTCTTTCTATCGGAGTGCGGCAAGCCGTGCAGGACATTGTGAAGGAACTTCAAGCTATAAATGGTACTGCGGTTACTTGCTGAAAGCACTGAAGTTCGCGCTGGTTGACAGGAAAGAGGATTAGCTTAATTCAGTTTGTCCATTTGCTGGTTAAATATTTCCTGCATCATTCGCGCGGCGTAATCTGAAGCTGGTTCAAGCCATGCTTTTTTAGGCGTGTATGTGCTTGCGTATTTTAAGTTTAAAATATGCGTTGATTTGAAAGAAACATTATCGCCGTTTTTTCTAAAAGACGAAACCTTGAAAATAGAGTTATTCATGCGGATAAAGCCATGATTTTTTGCGGCAACAAACGCGCGGGCGACAAGGGCTGCTTTTTTGCTTTTGAAATTTGTGGAGCCGCGGACAACCAGCGGCCTGATACGGCTGTAATAATATGAACGGCGGACAGTCTTTGAGTTTGAGCCACCGCGTGCTTTTGTAGTTGGAATTACAAGGTTTCCACCATTTTTATTGCGGCGAATTCCGCCTTGTTCCTGACGTTCCATGTACGGGATTTTTTCTGTCGCGCCTGCCTCACTTTTTATTTGGCTAAGATTCTTCACATTTTGGCCGCACTTTGTAAAAACAATTTGTTTTGCCGTGAAATTGTTGCGCAAAGTGAAATTGCTTTGTATATTACGGATTGCGTTGTTGCGGGCTGTTGCAGCCACGATATTAACGGTGTTTACACCGGCTTTAATGAAGCGGTGTTTTACATCGGCGGTCACTTGTGATAAAGAAGAAAAGATTTTTGTTGTCATGCTCTTAGAATAGCATAGGTTTGAATTGTCGCTATACCAAATCATAAACCGTCAAAAAGAAAAAGTTCCGGCTGGTTATATTGCAGCAGGGCAAAATCCGCAAGACGTTTCTTTGCCGCGCGGCTGCCAGAAACCCATGATTTAAGCATAGAAACCGCGGCGGCCTGTGCGTCCTGTGTGCTTTGATATTTTTTTCCTTGCGGCGTTGGATAGTACGAGCGGACAAAACGCCCTAGCTTGCAGTTTATGCTAAAACAGAAATATTCTTCAGCTTTATAAACTTTGAGAATAATTTGAGAGTTATTGTGCGCTTCGTTTTTTTGAAGTGCAACTGGAAGCGTGGCGGCGTAATTCATTCCGGCTTATACTCCAAAACAGCCATATCCAGGATTTTTGCAATTCTGTATTCCATTCTTGCCCCCTTTGAACATTTCCAGCCGGGAAGCATACATATGCAGTCACATTCAGTAAGTGCCTTAATATCTTCACGCATATAGTCTGCGTAATCCGGCTCTTCGCGTACATTATCATCTTGTAAGCAGTGCAAAAACGCCCTTTCTACAGTTTCTCCAATCCGCAAAGGGTTTGCAACAGAAAATACTCCTGGCATTTCAACAAGCTCTTTTTCAGCTGCAAGAAAAACGGCTTGCCAGTTTTCTATACCTGTTATAGGCCCGCTTATGTAGACTTTTTTAATTTTATCCTGCGTTTTTTTCTTTTCGATAATCATTTTGCTTCTTCCTTTTTTTTGAAAAATCTGATTTTTCAAATGTTTCTGTAAATTTTCTTTTTAGAATATATCTATGCCGTCATAATCAGACGGCATAGAGTCCCAATCGGGTTCTTCCGGCGGCGGCAAGTGCGGCTTAGGCTGTTGTTTTGGCGCGATTGCTGGCGGCGTATCATCATTAAATGGTATTCCGTTATTCTGCGCATTTGCTGTTTCATTTAATGTTTGCAAACCCTGGTCTGACAGCTTGACATTGAAAAACACAAGCTCCGGGTAGTTGTTTATTTTCTTCTGCCGGTAGTCTATTTCACGGTAGTCGCGCTTCAAAAGACGTACAAACTTATTACGGGTCAAAGCCTCTTTGCTTTCGTCTGAAAGACCATAGTATTTCAGATAGCACTCATAAGCCTTTTGAACTTCTGTGTAGATTCCGCCGGAAAGGTCGAAAACAAGGCAGTCATTAACAAATTTGTCAAGATCTGTTTTCTGCTCTTCAATGTAACGGCCTTTATAACCTTCACATTCCGGAGAAAGCGGTATTTCGCCATGCAGATTTATGTTCAAATCTATGTATAGTTCCATGAAGTATTTGACGACGGCTGGGAATTCCGGACGCAGGTAATTTATAAAACCACTTGCCGTTTTTCCGCCTTCGCCTTTTTTATGCTGAATATTAAACGGAATAACGACCATCCGGGAAATTGCGGCTTCATCGTGTGCGTCAAAGTTTGGCGAATAGTTTGACGCAATAATAATCTGTGCGGTCGGGATAAAATCGTGAGGATCGCGATACAAACCGCGGGCGGTGAGAGTGTCGCCGCCTGTAAGCTCTTTCCAAAACGATGTATTAAGCGAAGCGTTGCGTGCTGTCTCCTGGGCAAAAGCACAGCATTTTCCTTCCAGTTTTGCAATTTCCGGGTTTGCTTCATTTCCGTTTGCGCGCTTAAAGCCTGTTGAAACAAGTACGTCTGATTTTACGCGGGCGCACATTCCATGAAAGATTTCTTCCACGATGTTGCAAACTGTAGATTTACCAGTGCCACCTTTTCCCAAAAAAATACCGCCATACTTAAAGCCAGTGTTCCGGCTGGGAATAAGCGAAAGATAATAAAGCAAGGTTTTTAGAGTTTTTCCATCTTTAAAGTTGCCCTGCATGAATTTCAAAAACTTTTCCGGTTTGCCAGCTTTGCGCAGTTCTTCTTCTTTATAGGGCAACATTTCGCGGCGGTATTCTTCCGGGCGGCTTTTGCGGTATTCAATTTGCTTACCTGAAAAATCAACAACACAGTCTAAAAGAGTGAGCGTTTCGCGCATTTGGGGGCCGTCAAAAGGAACATTTTCACGGAACACATCGGGCTTTAGTCCGCTCAAATCCTGTGCAAGCTCTACACGAAAACGGCGGCCCTCTATTTTTTTTACAAGGTCGTTTATAAGGCTTTTTTTGTCGTAATGCCGTTCAAGGTAGTTAAGCATAAGATTTAAAAGAATTGTGTAAGCCGCACCCGGCGCGTCCGGCTCGCGAATCCATACATGGCCGTTGAAGAAATACCAGCGTTTTTCAGCTTCAACATAAATAAGTCTTCCAGCCAATACTGATGCAACAGTTAATGCGGCAGAGCGCACTCCCTGCGTGTTTAGGAACTGTAAAAAATTGGCATTGTTTTCCATTTTGTCGTAGTCGATGGAAACAATGGTCTGCTGCTCTTTTATATTGCGCAGGATTTCGCTTGCCGGGATGAGTGCCTTTTCAAGTTCACGGCGCAGATAGTTTGAAACGCCGTATTTTTCGCACACTTCAAGAATTAAATACGGTGTTACTTTTGATTTTTTTTCAAGCTGCTTAACGCTGATATTTCCTTCCGCCCATTTTAGCACTTCATTGACAGTATCTTTGTTTTTGCAGGCCTTGACGCAGGCCAGCGCAAAAGGTTCCGCATCTTCTTCGTCCAGCGCGTTGTACTCAACTTTTTTCAAAAGAGATCGCAATCGTTTAATGCTGATTGTGTCAAAATCAAGCCATAACGTACCCGACAGCTCTTTTTTAACTTCGGGCGTTTTATACGGCACTGCGTTTTTTATCGCAGCTATAACAAGATCCTTGTGACCTGCAAGAATTGCTTCGTCTGTATCTTTATATGGAACATTATCAGGCAGGATTGCGATTTTGATTTTTCCTTTGAATCCTGCTTTTATAAGTTTTTCGGGTATGCTTGTTTTATATTTGTCTGATTCTGAAAACGGCATTAGGCCGAACATTTTCTGGCCGATATAGTTGTTCTGCGCGTCATCCTTGTCTGCAAAAAAAGTGATTTCGGGAATATCATTTGGAATAATAAATTTCTGTGCTTTGGGTTCTGTAAGACCATTTACACCACAGGTTGAGAATACATTATCTATTCCAGCCGCACGGCAAGCAATAGCGTCAAATTCGCCTTCCACAAAAACCACAGGTGTTTCTTTTGGAAGTTTGCCGGGCATTGGAAACGGACTGATCCCCTTTGTATTTACCTTGTTGCTTTTGCCGCCAAGATAATAATTGAGTTTGAAACCGCTGTAACCTTTAAAAACAACGCCAGCAGCTTCCCACAGGCTCTTATTTCCTTTTTCAGGATTACGTCCGGGAACACCCGCGCCAACAAGTGTCTGCCAGCCAAGTTCTGCTTCGGCAATTGTGTAGCCTGGCCAGTAGTAAAAATAATTTACCATTTGACCACGGATTTCCGGCGGGTATGACTGAAGCTGATTGTTTGTTTTGATCCGAGCGCGCATATCTAAGTATTTTTCAACTTCGGCAATGCGTGATTTATGGCGTTTGAAATAATCTTCCAGTTTTTTTACACATTCTGGATCTGTAGTAAAATCTGCGGATTTGGTTGTTTTAGAGATAGCTTTTTTAGGCAAAACGGCAGAGGTAGAAGTTCCTTCAAAAGTTCGCTCTATCTCTTTGTATTGTTCAGCACGGTTTGTGATTCCCTGCAAAATTTCTACAGCATCGTAAATATCACCGTGGATGCCACAGGAATAGCATTTGAAATGGTCTTCAAACAATTCGCATGATGGATTTTTGTCTTCATGTGCTGGATTAAAACAGCGGATTAAACCACGGCGGGCTTCAACGCCCTTGCATTGCAGGTATTGTAATAAGTTATTTTTATATTTTGAAAAATCCATATTATTTTACCCCGTTTATGTTGCCACAAGACACAATTTCACCGCCGAATTCTTTTTTTAGCAAATGGACTTGAATCGGCAGTTCATGCGGATTTGTGAAATTATCCGTCATCAGCTCCAGCTCCTGGGGGTTGTATTTTGTGCCATCTTTGCAGAAAAGCCATCCGGACACTTCATCATAGGCAATACGCTGTTTTAATGATTCACTTTGAATAAAATGCCATTTGGCTTTCTGCTTTTCCATTTTCTTATCCACGTTTAGTTTATTTCCAGTTCCGTTCTGTTCAATTCGTCATAAAGAAGCCAGTCTATGCCAGGAAAATTCTTTTTAAGCCAGAGACCGCGTTTTTTCGCTTCTTCCATGGAATACACACCATCAAGTTCAAGTTGTTGTTTGTGAGTTCCAATACAAAGACAGCCGTACACACTGAACTTTTCTTTCGAGTTGTTGCTACTCACGTGAGTAGTTGCATTTACTGTTATTTCTTCTGCAATCTCGAAATCCGCGCCAATCCCTGCATTTTTTTCTTTGCGGTAGTCATGCAGAATTTTTGTTGCGGCTGCATTTGTGCCGCCTGCTTCTTGCAATTCCTGCACTTTACTTGGCAAATCTTGTGCCTTGATTCCGCGCAACTGTGCAAGGGCACGTGTTTTTAATGCGCTTGTATCAACGCCTGCCGCTTCTGCCTTGCCGCGCACTTTTGTTCCTGCCACAATGTCAGAAATATAGCTGACAGGTTTTGCAAGCATATCTGCTATTTCTTTTTGCGACAAACCTTTTTCAAGCATTTCAGAAATGGCTTTTTCTTTGTCCTGCGCTGTAAGCTCTGTGCGCTGAATGTTTTCAACCATTTGCAAAGTCCATGCATCGCCTGTACGGATGCAACATTCTACAAGCCCAATATCAACACCTTGTTTCTGAAGCTCTTTAATTGCACGGATTCTGCGATGGCCGCAAACAATTTCATATTTCAATTGCCCTGTTTCATCATCCAAAAAGCCCGGTTTTACTGTTATTGGATTAAGCAAGCCATGTTCCTGTATACTTTTTGCAAGGTTCTTAATTTCTTCCCAATCATATTCTTTGCGGACATTGCCTGTTTCTTCTGTAAGCTGTGAAAGCGGAAGTTTAAGCACAGACAGGTTGTTGTTTGAAAATTTTCCCATAATTACACCCACTCCTTGCCAGTTACGGTTGAAATAAAATTCATAATGCGCTTTTCTACGTTTACAGGAATTGCATATTCCGGGTGCTGCACAAGTTTTTGAAAACTGTTTACAAGCGGAATCGGCTCTGCAATCAAAAAATCCCTAAAGGTTTGCTGGTACTGATTCCATGTATTGCCAGGATCACGTTTTTTGTTATAAGCGTTGCACACAACAAAAACATCCGATTCAAGACAGCAGTCTTGCAATGTGTCCATGTATTGAAGCGTTGCTTTGTAGTCCAGAGGTGAGCATTTACCGCTTACAATGATTGTGTCAGCTGCAAAAACAGCGTTTCTTGTCTGTGCGTTCCATGTTCCCGGAGGGTCTATAATTATGTAATCGTATTTCTTCGCGAGATTTTGACGTCGGATTTCAACTTTCAGCTTTGTGTCCATGATGTTTGAAAGCATGGATAAATCTAGATCTTCGGGAATTATAGAAAGCGTTCCGCCGTTTGTGCGCTCTTTGATTAAATATGGTTCTACATCCCGCCCTGTAAGAAGAAACTTTGAATTTTGGTCTTGCAGAACTTTTCCGTAAACTTCAGAAATACTGCAATTCGGATCTAAACCGATAATAAGAACTTTTTGACCGTGGCGGTATAAAAATTCTGCAAGCAAAGTGTTAATGGTGGTTTTCCCTGTTCCGCCTTTTTTGTTTGTCGTTGTAAGTATCACAATACGCTCCTTATGTTTTCTGCTTTTAGTTTGTTTTTTTAGGACGGCATTAGATCGCCGTTTTCGTCATATTCCTGTGGTGGTATTTCGTCAAAATTTGGTGCGGAGGGCGCAGCTGTATATGAAGATGTTCCAGGTGTGTTTCCTGCATTAGATCTTTTTCCTTCACCCGGCCTGCGCAAAGTCCTGACTTTGCTTGCGCGTATTTCCATGCGTGAATATTTTTTCCCGTCTTTACTCCATGAAGAAGTACGTAATTCACCTTCAACAATTACTTCACGCCCTTTTGTGTATTCAGCAAGATTTTTTTTTGCTGATTCACCCCAATAGCTGACTTCAAAAAAATGCGTCTGTTTAACCCATTGATTTGAAGTGCGGTCAAGATAATCTTTGTTGCTTGCCAAATATAAAGTAACAACACTGCTGCCAGTGCTTAGTGTGTTTATGCTTGCATCTTTGGTAAGCCTTCCTTGTAGAAAAACTGCGTTCATATCACTCATGCTGTTCTCCTTCCGGCTTTTCCGGTAATTTATATTCAGGGTGCTCTTTCACCCAGCTTTCCAAAACTACTTGATGACCGCTGTAAGTAATCGGGCCGTCATTTTTCATTACTTTTGTATAAAATTGGTAATAGCTGAATCCAAAGTCGATTGTAGCTTCGCAAAGTGAGAAATAGCGTTTTCCATCGACATAAACCGGTCGGCAATATCTGTTGCGGCGCGGTTTAGGATTCAGAACTTTTTTATACAAGCCTCACTCCCTTTTCCGAAAACTCTATTCCAACAAAGACAAGGATTATTTCACCGTTCACACGTTTTTGCTTGTATTCAACAAACTTGCCCATGATTTTTTGAACCCGGCGGACAAAAGTATTTCTACTTAGGCAGTTGCCGCCAGCCCATTTTTTATAACATTCGTAAAGCTCAGAAACCGGAACAAAACCGGTTTCTGCAACCTTGCAGCTTTCAAAAATAAAATTTTTAATTCTTGCGTCTTCGTCTGAAAATACGGCTGCGGAATTTTCACCGGCGGCATTTACAATAACTTCTTGTATTGCAGCGCGTGTTAAAAGTTTCTTTTCACTTAGTTCTTCAAGATGATCTAAGATGTATCTGCTGGCTCGGAAACGCGCAATTTCAAGTCGTTTTTTTTCTTGCTCCAGCTCGGTTTCAAGTGTTGCAGTGTAAGTGCCTGTTTTTCGGATTGCAGGAAGAACTTCGTTTGTTACCCAGCGGCGGAATTCTTTAGCGGCTTCCTTTCTGCTCATAAAGATTGCGTGATATAAACCTGATTCGTTTATAACAAGCATTTCCTGTTTTCCGCCGAATGTTGGAATTGTGCAAGTTGTAATTTCATCCGAATCAAGATTTTTTGTTAGATCTGTTGTTAGTTTATATTCAAGAGCTGTTGCGACATCCTTTCCAACGAAGTAAGGTTCGTTTTTAATTTGCACCGTGCGAACGAGAGTGTCGCCGAAAACCCATGTCTGAACTGACTTCGTCAAAAGGGTATGATTATTGTTCATACCCTTTGCGCTGATTTCCAGTAAGTTTTCCGCCTCTGTTGCTTTAGATAAATTCATTTTATACCCCTTAAAAACAAAAAAAGCCGAAACAGGATGTCGTCTTTCCTGTTTCGGCTAAAGCGGAAAACATAAAGGATTTGCCCCCTTACGTTTAACCACTCCCAAAGAAGAGTGGTTAATAAAGACGACATGAATTAACAACTCTTGCTTCACATCTGACTTTAAAGGGTAAAAATGATAATGTCAAGATCTAATTTTTAATGTCAGTGTGATTTAGCAAGAAAAACACCGATATATTAAACTCTTTAGCATTTCTAGCCGAAAAATTCAATGCGGAAAATATATTAGGGGTTTTATTTGTCTCAAGAATACCTGGAATTACAGGCACGCAAGAGAAAATGGATTTCTCTTGCGTGCACTGGGAAATGTACAATTTTACAGGCGGCAAGAGAAATTGGAATTACCGCTCGTTCTGTCTCACGTTTAAAAGTGCGCTATTATGCTGGTGGCAATGGTATTTTTATTAATGGACACAAAGGAAAATCTTACCAGCACAAAAAATACAGCGATTCTGTACGTGCAAATATCTGCAATATCTACAATAAGTACTGGCAAGGAACTAATTTCAGTGCTTTCAAAGACCGTTTAGAAAAATATCACGACACAAAAGTTGGAATTATCACACTTACAGAAATCTTGAATGAAAAAGGCATAATTTCCCCTAAATGGCACGGCCCTAAAAAAGAGAAAAAGAAACACTTACCACGAAAAGAACGCCCCTGCACAGGCGAATTGTTGCAATTGGATGCTTCAGAACACGATTGGCTGATGAATGGGCAGAAAATCACACTGCATGGAGCTGTAGATGACGCTACACATGAACCGGTAGGGCTACATTTTTGTTTGAATGAATGTAGATTAGGTTATAGTGAAGTTTTACGACAAACTCTTATATTTCAAGGAAAACCGGAAGCCGTTTATATAGACCGTCACGCTGCTTTTGTTAAAAACCAACGAAAAGAAGGAAAGACACAAGAAGAACGCCTTGCATACAGCAAAGAAGAGCAAACACACTGGACTGAAATATGTAAAGAATTAGGAATTCAAATAATTCTTGCACTTTCCCCGGAAGCCAAAGGACGCATTGAACGATTTTGGGAAACATTGCAAGGGCGTTTACCCCCTCTGTTACGCTTCCTAGGCATTGATACAATCGAGAAGGCAAATGCTTTCCTGCCAGAATACATAAAAATGTACAAAGAGCGTTTTGCAGTGCCCCCTCAAGATGAAAAATCACACTTCAAACCAACAAACATGGGCGACGATGAATTTGAAAAGTTGCTTTCTGTGAAGTTCAAAAAGCACACGCGCTGGAATGGCGAGTTTGTTTTTCACGGCTTTTTGTTTCATCTTGAAGCTGCAAGGGCGGCTTGCCGTGATTTTACACTTTGTCTTTCTGAAAAAACTGGTATTCGTGCTTATATGGACGGTAGATTTTATCCAGTCACACTTGCAGAGCCACTAACAGATTGCGTCGGCGATCCAATGCCGCAAGTTGAAAAAGATTTGATTGCGCGGTATTTGCTGAAATCCACGCGAGAACAAAACTATTCCTTTGGTGTAGCGGTTTAGCTGCTGCTCGTTTAAAAAAAAATTTTACCGTAAAAAAGTAATGTTTTTCATTCTCACGGTTTACAACAGCCGGAAAAAATGAAAAAAAAATCACTTATTACATTTTTTTCATTTTTTTTGCTGCTTACGCCTTTTTACTTTTCTTGTTTTCCTAAGTTATTATAATTCTGTGATTTAGGATATTTTTTATAGTAAAATGGTAAAGTAATTTCTATTACTTTACAAAATTTTTTTAAGTTTGAAAATTTTATATCTTAAAAAAAATTATTCCAAGAAAAACTTTTGAAAATCTTACCGAAAATCTTTTACTGCTTTACTTATGAATATTTAATTGTCTTACCGCCGTTTAGAAAGAGTAGAAACTTTTAAAAGGTACTGGGAAACCCCCGTACCCATATGCAATTATTCGGCGGCGGGTGCGTTGTGTTTTTTGTGTGCCATGTTTTATGTTAGGTTTACAAAAGGTTTACAGGGTATAGCGTTGTAAATTGTCAAGGTTTACAATTTTTACAATATGGAAGTAAAGGCAGCAGAATTTGCACGTATGGCTGGCGTTTCTAGAATGGCCATAAGCGGGAAAATCAAAAACGGTACTCTTGTATTAAATAGTGGCGGAAAACTAGACACTGATAATCCGCTGAACCGTGCCTATTTGAATAAAAAGCAAGAAAAACAGAAAGCGACCTTGCAAATGCAGGAACTTGAAAAAACACTTACCGAAAAGACAATAGCAACCGTCAATAATCGCAATGCGCGAACTACTTCCCTTTCTGGAGCTGGCAGTAAAATAAAACAAGGGCAGGCACAAGGAAAAGCTGCATCCATGCTTGGCATGACAATTCAGGAATTGATTGTGCGATATGGCGATTTTAAAGGCATTGGCGAATATGCAAAAATTTTGCGGGATCTGACAGCCGCCGATGAGCGCGAACAAAAGACGCAGGAAAGAAGAATGCTGCAAGTTCCAAAAGACTTTGTAGTTTCACGCTTATTCAGTTTTATAGACCAGCTTATGAACAAGCTGCTTGATATACCGGAAGCTGTGTGTGATCAGGTTATAGCACTTGCATTAAGTGCAGACGAAAGCAAACGGAGGCAGGAAGTCATAAATGTTTTAAGCGACAATTTGGCGCGGTGCATTGGCGGCTGTAAAGAACACATTATTTCTGAATTGAACGGACTGAAAGGCAAATACGACAAACAGGAAGATGATTCTGCAACAGCGATTGCGGATATTTCAGACAGGCTGGATTTACTGCAAGGGTGCAAATAATGAATAAGGCTGGAAAGATGAAAGAACGAACTAAAAAAAGGCTGCGAAATTATTTCAGAGCCGATTGAAACAAGCTGAGCAGCAGTTCCTTGTTTCGTCTTGCTTAAAAACAGGAGGAAGTGAAATGAAAATCAAAGACTTGATTAGGATTGCAAAAACGCTTAATCCTAACGCGACGGCATTGTGTTTCACAGGCGACAAAGACGGAAGCACGATAATCACAGAATATTTTGCAATCGGACAGAAAACCAAGGGAAAAAAAATGACGCTCAACGAAGCGATTGAGCATCTTGACGAGGCTTTGTCAGATAAAAGCAAAAAAATGGGCTTGCAAGGAATGCAAGAATGAGCATGTTCAGCTAAGAAATTGGCTGAAAGAACTGAAATACAGGCGGATTGCGCATTACGAGTGTAAGGGATCCTTGATAAATGCTTATATGTATTTCAAGGACAGCGTTGAATCTGCGTTTAGACAGTTTAACTATGAAAACGAAAGCATTACAAAAGGAGAGAATAGAAAATGATTGACTTGAACAAACTGTGCGAGGTTTCGCTTGAGAGCGCGGAAAAAAGACAGGCGAACGGAGCTTTCAGCAACACTGACACAAGGAGAGTGCTGAAGCACTGTGCTACGGAAGTTGTCGAGGCGATGGAGGCATACACCGGGCTTGCAATAGTACGCGGGGCAAACGCAGAAAATGAGGTTTGTACTTTTGACGACGAAAAACAGTTTGAAAGCGAGCTTGCGGACATCATCTGTTGTGTGCTTATCATCGCGGGCAAGGAGAAAATCGACATCGAGAAAGCAATTTTTGACTGTATCGAGAAGAACAGAAAGAGAGCTGAAGGCTCTGGAGACAAGCCGTGAAAGAGAAGATGTACAGGCGAAACAGAAGGAAAGTTCTGCGGCACTACCGGAGATTCTGTGATTACATAAACAAGCGGAAACTTATAAGGCTGCTTGTTTTTGCGCTTTATGTTTTAGGGGGGCTTATGACCATAAACCAAAGAAAAACTAACGCTGTCATAAAAGCATTGTGCACACGGGGGCTATATGGAAAATTTCAAAAAATTTTTGTCGATTCTTCCATGCCGGGAGTTGACTTGGATAATCTTCAAAGGCAAGTTGCGGACTTAGAAAACGACCTGGATATTTTCAGCCGTGATATTGCGGAAATTGAGCAGGATTACAAGGACAGAAAGTATGAACAAAAAGATTGTTAGGGCTGACATTGCGGCTGATTTATACAAAATGTATGGCGACCGGATCGGAAAAGAGGAGTCCGCGCGAATTGTAGATCGCGTAATTCTGAAAATAAAAAATGAACTTACAGATGGAAACACAATAGAACTGCGTGGCTTTGGCTCTTTTGTGTTAAAGAAACGCACAGGACGGATCGGCGTTAAGAACCCAAGGACAGGCGAAACAATAAATGTGCTTCCGCATTATGCAGTTGTATTTAAACCTGGAGCTGAACTTAAAAAGACCATGCGCGAAATCAGAAAAGACTTGTAACTACTCATGTGAGTAATGGCGGATTATGGCACAGGTCAAAGTTAATTTTGATGATGTTGATTTTTTAATTGAACAATTCTCACGGTTAACGGCACAAAGAAGCTACAGAAAGCCGAGTGAATACATTGAAAGTGTGCGCTATCTTGACCGCGCGCTTTCACCGTTTCCAGGGAAATTCAGCTATGACAAGTTCCCATATTTTAGGGAAATTGTAGACCAGTTTGCGCCGGACTGCCCGACAAGACGCGTCTATGTGATGAAGGGAAACCAGGTCGGAGCAACAACAGGCATTCTTGAAAGCATAATGATGTACTACATCGGCGAAAATCCCGCGCCGCAGCTCTATATTCTGCCTGATGAGATGATGGCAAGGGACGCGATGATGACAAAGATCGACCCGACAATAGACAACTGCGGCTTGCGCCCTCTGATTTTCGCCCAGACGCGCAAGGCGGCCGGAGCCAGGAACACAGGCGACACAGGACTGAAAAAAGAATATCCGGGCGGATATTTGCACGCGGTAGGAGCCGGCAGCGGCAACCGTTTCAGAAATTTTTCGTATAAGATTGAACTTATAGATGAAGCTGACGGTATGCAGGCAAAAGTTAAAGGTGAAGGTTCAATTTATGATTTGGCAGTGGCGCGACTGGATGCATATCCTACGAGCAGCAAACTTTTTATCGGTTCAACACCGACTGAAGAAAAAAGTTCTTTAATTGCAAAGCTGTTCCGGCAAGGTACGCAAAAATATTTTTATATCCCATGCAAATTTTGCGGAACTATGCAGAAACTTGAATGGGCGGTTTGGAACGAAGACAAGACTGAACAAATTGGCGGCATAGTTTGGGAGACCAACGAAAACTTTGAGCCTATTTTAGAAACCGTAGGTTATAAATGCCCGCACTGTGGCGGCATTATGAAAAATTACGACAAGACGGCTCTTGTTCCTAAAGGCGAATGGAGGACAACTGCAAATGCTGTTCAGCCGAATACGGAAAGCTACCACATAACGGCATTGTATAATCCGCCCGGAATGTTCAGCTGGGAAGACTATGTGAGCCAGTGGGCAGGATGCTGGGATTTGAAAAACAACAAGGTGCGCGACAAGGAACGCTACAGAGTTTTCCGCAACCTTAAACAGGGGCTTACGTTTCACGAACAGAACGAACAGATTAAATACGAAAAAGCGGTTCTGCACAGACGTTTTGGTTTTGCGCGCGGCACCGTGCCTAACAAACTGGCGCGGGAGGAATCCGGAAGCCCGGTTTTAATTCTGACCTGCGCCGTGGACGTTCAGAAAAACGGATTGTATGTTGATGTCAAAGGCTATGCTATGAACGGCGTTACGTACACGATAGACTTTAAGTTTATCGAGGGCGCGACAGAGCAGTTCGGCGGCCCGTGGGATGAGCTGGAACGGATAATTGAAAACACTGTTTTTACGGACGAGGACGGCATGAACTACCGAATCGCAATAACACTTGTAGACAGCGGACATTACACCGACTGGGTCTATTCCTTTGTGGCGCGGTTTACGGCCGGTGTGTACGCTTCAAAAGGCATGGACTGGATTAAAGGCGGAGAAACTTACCAGCTTTTTAGCCGGGCAACGCTTGACCGCATAGGACTTCCGCTTGCGTATCATGTGAATACCGGAAAACTTAAAGACCGCATTTCAAATAGCATGAATGTTCTGCGGTGGAATGAAGGCGAAATGCAGCCAGCGTGGTTTCCGAACTTTCCCGAAGACTTCCGTGACGACTATTTCAAGATGTTTGAAGCGGAAGAAAAAGTTGAAGTTATTGACAAGAACACCGGTCAATGGCTGAAAACAATTTGGCGGGCAAAATTCGGAGCCGCGAACCACGGTTTTGATACATACGTTTATTCACTGGCTGCATTGGAAATTTTGGCTGATGACATTTGCAGAAATGACATTGGATTGAAGGCATTGAACATGGATGTATTTTGGAGATATGCAAAACAGAATCTTGCTCCGGGGGAAAAGTAGAAAATGCGCAGACAGATTGCTTACAACATGGACTGCATGGATTTTATGAGGCTGCTTCCGGACAAAGAATTTGATTTGGCGATTGTAGACCCGCCCTATGGCGGTGGAGCTACTACCGGCGGACGACTTGAACAACACGAAACAAAAAAGCAGAAGCAATGCCATACAAGTGGCATAACTAGCAATGCTGACAAAATAAAATGTGGGCGGACAGGTGGAACATGGGCGGCAAAATACGGAACCAAAGTTGCACAATGGGATGTTGCGCCAAATTCAGATTATTTTGAAGAGCTTTTTAGAGTTAGCAAAAGACAGATAATTTGGGGCGGAAATTATTTTAACTTAGGTGCAAGCCGCTGTTATTTGGTTTGGCGGAAAACAAATATTCCAGCTGAAGGTTTTACACTTTCGCCTGTAGAGCTTGCATGGACTAGTCTGAATGAAAATGCAGGCTTTTACGAGTGCGGTTCAAACGGCGCAGTAGATGGCGCAAGAATACACCCTACGCAAAAGCCGGTTGATTTGTACAAATGGATTTTGCACAAGTATGCAGCCAAGGGCGACAAGATTTTAGATACACATTTGGGCAGCGGCTCAAGCAGGATTGCGGCACATGAAATGGGTTTTGATTTTGTGGGCTGTGAAAAAGATCCTGATTATTTTCTTTTGCAGGAAGAACGCTTTAAAATCTGGACGGCACAGCAAAGCCTTTTTGAAATGAATGGTGGCGAGCCGGAACTATTCTAACTACTCACGTGAGTAGTTAGAATAGGCATAATTTTAAAAAGAGCTTTTGAAAAATGATTGACAATATTCTAATGCAAAATATAATTTTCGATTATGGAACAAGAAAGGAAGAAAAAAGGCCGCGGCGGTTCAAGAATTGGAGCTGGAAGAAAACCTGACCCATCTTTAAAAATACAAATCCGCGTAAAGCCAGGCGAACTGGAAGTTATAAAGACGGCAGCGGAAAAATCAGGTGTCGCGGTCGCGGCATTCTGCAAGAATGCAGTTATGGATTTATTGAAAAATTGTTGAAAACTTTTTAAGTTATGTTTATCAGAATAATTAAGCCGTGGAAAAACTGTGTGTTTTTCCACGGCTTTTTTTTCGTTTAAGCAATAGCTGCTGAAGGTGGTTTAGTGACACCAAGTATTTTTTTTTAATGCATCCTGCAAAAACTGTGCGAAGTTAATTTTTGCTTTTGTATTTCAGTTTGTTAAGCGAAAAAAAAATAAAACTTTTTGAAAAAAATATTACTCACGTGAGTAGTTGCTGTTTTTCTTGTTTTCAATCGGTATAGCGAGTTTTGACCTGCCGTTTTATGTTTTTAATATGAATCTTTTGCAAGGCGCAGAACAATTTTTAAATGTTTCTAATCACGACTACTGGACTAGTCAGCTTGCTAATGACCGTTTTATTTTGAGCCAGCTGGACGCGGCTATTGTTTATCTTAATTCTTCTGAAGGCGCGGACGGTATCGCTGAATACACAATTGACACCGGGCAGGACAGACAGACGGTCAAGCGCACTGATTTAACAGCTTTGACGAACTGGCGGCTGCGGCTTATTTCTGAAATTGCGCAGATCGAGCGGTCTTTAGGACAGAACGGGCCAGCGGCCAGGCGAATAGTTCCGGGGTACTAAATGATTGAAAAGACACTTGAAAACTACAGTTTGTATCTCAGCGATTTTGCACAGGATATTTGGAACGGTTCAAAATTTGAGGGCAGCCTAGGGCCTGTGAGCGATTACACTTTTGTTGATTACTGGACGCTCAGAAAGCGTTCTTTGCGTTTGTTCAAAGAGAATCTTTATGCAAAAGGTATTATCCGCCGTTTGGTTTGGAATGAAATTCATACAGGACTTGTCGCAGCCCCTGTTCCTGTAGGCTCTGTTATATGGCCAAAACTGAAAGAAAGCGAGCAGGAAACGAAAGCTGCTGAATACGCTGAAACATTTGCAACGGAATTTAATCTTTATGCTTCCACACCGGCGGTTTTTGACTGGGGGAAAAAACAGACGTTCGGTTCTTTTCAAAGACAGGTACGTTTCGAAAGTCTTATTTGCGGCGACGGCATTATTATCAGCCGCATTGACGAAAAGACCGGGCTTCCACGCTGGCAATGGGTGAACGGCGACAATATACGAACGCCTGACAGCTATTCACCTAAAAATGGAAACTGGATCAGACACGGCGTTGAATTTGACAAATACGGAAAGAAGGTTGCCTTCCATATTCGCACTGAAATTAACGGAAACGTGAAGTATGAGCGCGTGCCTGTACGCGGTAAAAAAAGCGGGCGGCTTATAAGCTGGATGGTGTACGGTTCAGAAACTCTTCTTGACGACACGCGCGGCGAGCCGTTTTTGGCAGATACACTTTATATGCTGAAAGACCTTGACCGTTACCGCGACGCGGAAACACGCGCTGCGGTAATCAATGCTATGCTTGCTTTTTTTGTGGAGCGGTCACAGGACACAGGAAAGGGTGCCCGCCCTAGCGACGGTTTGGCACGCCTGCGCCCCAGCATCGGAACAGAACCGCCGACAGAACCAAAAGATTACAATCCATTGCCAGGCAAACAGCTTGGCGATGATTTGCGCGAAATGAAGCCTGGAACATTCTTTGACGACCTTGATCCCGGTCAAAAAATTGTAAGTCCGGCAACGAACCGCCCGAATGTAAACTACCGCATTTTTGAGGAGGCGATTATTTCCGCTCTTGCATGGACACATGGAATTCCGCCGGAAATTCTTATGCTGAAATTCGGCAGCAATTATTCTGCTTCAAGGCAGGCAAACAACGAATTTGAAATTTATCTTTCAAAACAGGTAGAAGAAAATGCAAACGCATTTTGCAGGAATATTTATTCCGCTTTTATTACACAGGCAATTTTAACAGGGGTACTTACTGCGCCGGGATTTTTAAGCGCATACAACAACCCGGACAAATGGCGGATTACAAGCGCGTGGCTACAGACTGCATGGCTTGGGCTTAGCCGACCTAGCGTAGACCGTGAAAAAGAAATAAGAGCCAGCCAGCTTGCGGTTGACAACGGATTTTCAACTTTTGACAAAGAAGCGTTGCGGAACAGCGGCATGACATTCAAGCAGGTTATGCAGACTCAGAAACGCGAGCGCGAATATATGGCACGGATGGGATTTGTGCCAAAAGTTGATGAAGACCAAAACGGAAGGCCTGTTTATCCTGTGAAAGATATTGATTCAGAATCTATTGACGATGAAAGCGGTTTGAACGGGCCCCCTTCTTTTAACGGCGGAAATAACGGAGGCTCAGCATGAACGGCATGGAAGCTTTAGTTGTGAAAGAGCTGGAAGACAAGGCTCTTGAAGCAATGAAAAAAACACAACTTGTGAGCGTGATTATTGACCAGCAAAAAAAAGGAATTGAACAGAACGCGCGAGTGTGACAGCATTTGCCGCATTTTGTAAAAAAGACGGCAAATGCAGGGGGATAAAATGGATGATAAAACATTGCTGGATTTTATCAAGGCAATCACAGAGCAAGGGGAACGGCTGAAAGTTGTCGCGGAAAGCATGAACAAACTTGAAGAGCGCATGACTAAGCTTGAGGCGTTGCGTGAACAGGATATAAAGCAGAGTGAAAAAATTGAACAGATTTTGATAAGACTGCAACAGGGGAACGAACATTTTGACAGGATAGAAAAAAGACTTGTTGTGCTGGAGCAGGCGGACGGCAAGCGGGCAAAAGATTTAATCAAGCAGATTACAGGAATTATTGTTGCCGCTGTTATGGGGGCGATTATAGGGAACATAGGCGGAATAATTCGTTTGCTGGGTAGTGGAAATTGAGCTACTCACGTGAGTAACTGGAAAAGCGAGGTCTTGAAAAATGAGTGAAGAAAAAGAAGTTGAAACTAAAGAAAAAAAGCTTGCCGCAAAGACAATAAGCAAAATTTTCAAATTTGTTGCCGCATTGGGAATTGTTGTCTGCGCGGTTTTTAAATGGGCTGGAGTTTTGCCGGGTGCTGCAATCGGTGAAATCTGTTTAACCTGGTCTTGTGTGTATGGAATTGGAGCGGGAACTATTGACTTAAACATTATGTTTGACAAGTTCACAGGGAAAGAATCTTACGGCGAGAGATGAATGAGGAAAGAAGATGATTAAAGTTTTTTTTATTGTGGTTACAGTTTTTATTCTTTGCGTTGCCGCCCTTTTCTTTTTATGGCGGTCTGCAAAAACAAAACAGAAAGAAATCCAAAAGAAACTGGAGAGCACAAATAAACAGCTTGGCGATGCGATTATTTGCCAGGCGAAACTTGAAAGCACGATAGACATTCTGAAAAAAAACAGGAGTGAAGCAGATGGGAAAATCAACAGTCTGTATAACGGCGACGCTAATAGCAACGCTCTTAATGAGCTGCGCAAGCGGAAAAGTTGAATACATAGAAAAACCATATGTGCCGGAAATCAGTTTTCCGATTTTTCCGGCACTGGAAGATGCGCAGAAAAACACGGATGGGTCTGTTACCGTAAGCGGCGCGTGGATTGTGGAACTTTCGAAGTACAAAATCCGCATTGAAGAAACTGAAAAAAATTACAACGAAATAAAAGCGTTGTATAAAAGCGACTACTCACATGAGTAGCTTGGTTTGTGTTACAAACCTATAAAAACTACAGGGGGCTTTTTATGAAAAAAAAGACTTTCAATCTTATTGCCGGAGTAACAGGCGGTGTCGCAGCTATTGCAAGCGCAGTTGTTACATTCGTTCAGCCTTCGTATGCAGTTCAGATTGTCGCTGCAATCGGGATTGCTTCCACAGCAGTTACAGAAGTCTGTTCGCTTTTTGTAAAAACCGAATAAACCGTTGGCGGCCAGGAAAAAAAACAGATGACATTAACACAGTTCATTAAAAAGTATCTTGGAACAAAAGTGGATTATGACGGAACTTTTGGCGCACAGTGCGTTGATCTATTCCGGCTGTATTGCGCTGAGGTTCTGAATGTCCCGCAGCCGCCAGCTGTAGACGGCGCAAAGGATCTGATTAAAAACAGCGGAGTTCTTGCTGTTACAAAAGATTCTGTTTTAGCGGATTATTCATGTGGCGATGTGCTTATTTGGGGCGCGACTAAGACAAACAAGTATGGGCACGTCGCAATCCTTGTTTCTGTGTACAACACGAAATATTTTGTTGTGCTGGAGCAGAACGGATTCAGCCAGGACGGTGTGAAGCTCACTTTCAGAAGCCGCGAAAATCTTTTGGGATGCCTGTACAAGGCTTAATTTTTTCTTTTTTCGGTATAGCGAGTTTGGTTAAGAATAATAAAAATAAAACCATGTTTGAACTTTTGATCGATAAACAAATCGGCGAAGGCTTTTTTACAAGCGGTGTGACCCCGGATTATGTAAGGGCAGAACTTGCAAAAGCCGGAGCTGGCGAGGACGTGCGAATTACAATCAATTCGCCGGGCGGTGATTTGTGGGATTGTATCGCAATTTACAACATTATCCGCGACTTCGCAAGAAACCATATGGACATAGCGGTTTCGACCTATATTCAGGGCATTGCGGCGAGCGCGGCTAGCATTATTGCCCTGGCCGCTCATTCTGTTTCTAGTAAAAACAAAATAATTGTTGAAGACAATTCAACTTACATGATTCATAACGGATGGTCTGTTGTAACGGGGGACAGAAACGACCTAAGAGCAAGAGCGGAGGCAATGGAACGCACAGATGATTTGATTGCAAACTGCTACAGCGGACGGACAGGAAAAAGCGTTTCTGAAATCAAAAGACTTATGGATGCTGAAAGCTGGTATTTTGGCAAAGAAATTGTTGAAGCCGGTTTTGCGGACGAAGTGATTGAAACATCGAAAAAAGACAGGATTTCTGAAGAAGAAATGCTGAATATGCGCAACAGCTTTATTGTGAAAGCGCAGGCTTTTGTCATTGAAACACAGAACGCGATGAAAAAGAATGCGGATAAAATGCAGGCGGCAGACAAAAAGATTGCCGCCTGCCTGAAAATGGAAATTCCGGGCGGCAGGAAGGCGGCCACCGGCAAAAATACCACAGGGGGCTGCAAAATGACAGCTGAAGAATTTAAAAAGAACAATCCCGAAGTTTACGCGGCGATTGTTGCAGAAGGACAGGCAGAAGGCGTAAAGCTGGAACGCGAGCGCGCAAGCCGCCTTCTTGCCATGGGCGACAAGTGCAACTCTATGAAGCTTGCTCTTGACTGCATAAGAGACAACAAAAATCCGGCCGATGCCGAAGTTGTGGATGCTTTCATGGACGCAAAAATCAGCGTGGGCGTGCTTGCCGCGCAGAAAAAAGATGAATCGGGAATCCCCGATGTGAACCCGCCGAAAGATACCGCGAACGGCGGAAGAGATAATGCCGCTGTTATGGCTGCTTTTGACAAGGAGCTTGGAGGAAATCTGTAATGGAAAATATCACAGGAAACAATCAGATTATTAACCATGGCGCGGACGACTTGTTCATTGGCGACAATGAGTTTGCAAGCGAAGTTCTTTCTCTTGCGGCCGCCACAACTGCAAAAGACGGATATGTTCTTACGCGCAACAGTACAAACGGAAAGCTGGAACTTGCAGCTGATGTGAGCGGCCAGTGTTTTGTTCTTGCAAGCCGTGACGACCTTGTGAATTCAAACACAAGCGGCGGAGCTGCAAAAGATTTTTATGTCCGTGTCTGTGTTGCCGGGAAAGTAAAAAAGAGCCGCGTAACTATTGCCGGAACCGCTTTGACGGCGGCGCAGGCAGACGCTTTGAGAGCGAGCGGAATTCTTGCACTTGACGTAGCAAGCATTGGAAAACAGGATAACCAGTAACGGTTGCCTTTTAATTACAGGAGAAAACGATGGACTTTTTGAAAAGAGTTTTGAAAATGTTTACAGATGACGCGCGGATGCAAAAGCGCGGATTCTTTACAACCTTCTTCAAGACAACCGAGGAAGATTATACAAACGCCGAATATGTGGAAATTGACATTGAGCGCAGCGGAAATAAGGTTGCGCCAGTTCTTAAAGACCACAGAACGGGCGGAGTTATCGTTGATGACGATATTTTTACAGAAAAGCGGTTCAAGCCACCTTATTCATGCCTAAAACAGCCAATTCCGCTCTACGACCTTATGCAGAGACAGCCGGGCGAAAAAGATGACGATTCAATTGTTGGCTCGTGGTTTGCGCGGCTTGTCGCAAAAGTCAAAAAGGCGCTTTCCAAATTTCACCGTATGTTCAAAGAGCAGATTGAATTGCAGTGCGCGCAGATAATGCAGACAGGCATTGTCCAGCTTTCAGATGAAAACGGAAACATTGTCTACGACCTTGACTTCAAGATGAAAGCAAGCCACAAACCTACAGTTTCTGTTGCATGGTCAGCTTCAAATGCTACCCCTCTTGCGGATTTGGAGGCTCTTTGCGACGCAATCAACGATGACGGCAAAAGCGACCCAGCCATTGCAATTTTTGGACGCAACGCCTGGAACAATGCGCTTAAAAACACAGAATTCAAGGACGCTGTTAAAAAAGACGGCATGAACTTAGGCCAGCTTTCGCCAACGTTGAAAAACCGTGGCGGCCGCTACATGGGTTATGTTGATATTGGTTCCTACCGCCTTGAGCTTTGGGTCTATAACGACAGTTACGAGAGTTTCAAGGGCGCAACTCTTACAAAGTACATGAATGCAGACAAAGTTATTGTTACCGCGGCTGTTGAGGATTTGGATTTTAGAATTGTGTTCGGCGGGGTTCCTACAGCTGGAATGAAAGAACCTTTTGCAAGCGTTGTTCCAGCAGAAGTTACTTACGATGGATTTGCACGCATCCATAACCGTGTCTGGTATGACGAAAATGGGGATGTCTACGCCGCTGAAAGCAAAATGCGTGCGCTTGCTATTCCGGTTTCCGTTGATAAATACGGATGCCTTACAACCGCAGTCTGAGAGGTAAAACATGGCTACAGCAACTAAGATTTATGAAATCGCTGATGAAGTGTCTATCACTTCAAAAGGTGTTGTGCTTACAGAAGGCACTGAGGTAACGGCCGAAGATTTTCTTTCTGAAGAAGTTTTTAACACCCTTGTAAAGGCGAAGAAAATTATTGAAGTTACAAAAAGCAACGGCAGAAAAAACAAAAGCAACAGAAACGAGCCTACTTCTTCTTCAGGCGCAGCAGAACCTAGCACAGAAGACACTACACCGCATGGCGAGGCAGGCAAAGGTTCTGAAGACGGTTCAGACGGATCGGCTGAATAATGGGCTTGCGTGAACTTGCGCGGCGTGATGCTTTCCACACGATTGAGGGAGCGCAGGCAGGAAACACCGTTTTTACCATTGCCGATTTATCCGGCCATTCATGGGAGATAACCGGGTTCATCGGCGACATCGGCTATTCGGTTGACACAGAAGGAAACCGCATTGCAGGGCGGACGGTGTTTGCAAGTTTCCTTGCTGGCAGGGTAAAAATCAATGATGAAGTCGTAACCCCTGCGAAAAACTGGTGTGTGACTTACACGGATTTGGACGGAAAAACGCATAATGCGCGCGTTGCTTTTTCTGAACCGGACAGAACAGCGGGAATTACAAGACTGTATCTAACACTGGATATGGACGAAGCAGAAGAAACGGACGGTTGATAATGAATATTGAATGTAAAGAGCTTTTATGTGAGCCGGACAACATTGAATACATACGCGACCAAATAGGCGCGATTCTTGCTGCTGAAGCCGACAATCAGTACAGGCTTGCACAGAAAGAAAAAGATCCGAACGCAAGAGATTTTAAGATTGGCGTTTATGTTGAAAATGATGACCCCCTGCAATTTGTTGATACAGGGAAAAATTCTTTTCCGCTTGTGAATGTTACACTTGCCAGCGTCAAAAAAGACAGTGGAAGCTCAAGCATTAACAAGCATTTCATGAGCGCAACTTTTTTAGTTGATGCGTATGCGACCGGAAACACTGACGGAAACGCAGACGCAGGAATGAGAGCAGCCCAAAAAGCATGGAAGACTGCAAGAATTGTGCGTAATATTTTATGTGCTGAAAACAACGCATATTTCAAGCTGCGCGGAATTGTTACCGGTCGCGACATTGTGCAGTTTGAAGCTGGAAGTCCTACAAATCCGCAAAGCGCAATGCGTGTAAAAATCGTGCGCATTACCTTGAACGTGGATTACATAGAAGACGTGGCAATGAGTGAAAGCGAGAACCTAGAACTGATACGCGCCGCAATTAGTGACGAGGACGGCAGAGTGCTTGTCAAATTCTAATAAATGAGGAGACACGAAGATGGGTGTAAGTCCTAGCGCGGTTTCAAGAATTACAGGTCTTGAAACGCATTATAAAAATTTTAACACCGGAAACGCCGCAATGCTGCCTCAGCAGCTTGCGATTGTAGGACAAGGAAATGACGGCACAACTTATTCCCTTGACAAATACGAAATCGAGGGAAGCGCAGATGCCGTTGCAAAAAAGTACGGTTATGGCAGCCCGCTTCACCTTGCGGCGTTACAGCTTTTTCCGAAAGCTGGCGCAATGGCTACTTTTCCGGTTTATATTCTGCCTGTTGAGAAAGGTGAGCAATGGGCGGCGGCTACCGCCTCTATTATTGTTACCGGGAGCGCGACAAAAGCGGGAAACGGAACTGTAAGCATTGGCGGCATAGACGCTGAATTCTCTGTTTCAAAAGGTGCCACTGCGGATGAAACAATGGCCGCGATTATTGCAGCTATCAATGCTGATCTTGAAATGCCTGCCATTGCCGCAAAAGTTGAGGCTAAAAATGATGCGGGCGCGCATATCGGCTTGACCGCAAAATGGAGCGGCGCGCTTGGCAACAGCATTACTATTGAGCTTGAGTCAGACTTGCCTGGTTTTACCGTGGCAATTACTGCTTTTGCAGACGGATCCGGAACGCCGGATGTAACAGACGCGCTGGACAAAATCGGGCAGAAGTGGGTCACTTTCGTTCTTAATACATTTGACTACAAAGAGGGAGCTGCCCTTGACACATATCAGACGTGGGGCGAAGGAAGATGGAGCGTTTTACAGAAAATGCCTTGCTTGGTTGCGCACGGCTGCACGGACAACTACACTACGCGCACGGCCATTACTGACGAGCGCAAGAGCGATTACATCAATTTTTTGATTGTAAGCGTTGGAAGTCCGGAACTGCCGTTTGTTGTCGCGGCAAAGGCGCTTTTGAATGACATTATCACAACAGCGGACAAAAACCCGCCGCAGAACTACAAAGGACAGCTTACAGGTCTTAAAGCTGGAAGCGACATTGCGCAGGAAACACCGGCAATCCGCAATCAGTCGCTTCTTAAAGGCTCAAGCACAAACATCAAGAGCGGCAACGTCGCCGAACTGAATGACATTATAACAATGTACCATCCGGATTCCGAAGGCAAATATCCTGGCCGACGCTATGTTGTGGATGCTGTCAAGCTGATGAATGTTGAATATAACTGCCGCCTTATCACTGAAAGCGATGATGTGAAGGGCTCGCCGCTTGTGCCGGACAAGCAGGTGACAACTAACCCTAATGCAATTCAGCCAAAAATGGTTAAAGGCTGGCTTGCAAACCTGGCGCATTCTTTGGCGCTTGCTGCAATTATCAGCGATGAAGATTTTACAAAAGAAAATCTTAGTGTTGATATTAACAGCGAGAACCCGAAGCGCATTGATTATGTGTTTCCTTGCAAACTTTCCGGCAACGTGGAAGTTGTCAGCGGCGACATCTATTTTGGATTCTATCTTGGATAAAAGGAGGCGTGATAAAAATACGTCTGTGTATTTTTATCACGCAAAGCGTTTTACGCTTTATTATTTCGCCATCCATGGCGAAGAAAAGGGAGTAAGGCATGGCAAAAGTAGGCGGTGCTTTTGAAAGCATAACATTAAATGGCCGCAGGTTTACCTGTGATGCAGAGAGCGAACCAGAAGTTGATTTGTCTGGTTTTTCCAATGAAACAGCCCCTAACAGCGACGGAACTTTCCGTATCAAGAAAACGCGGAAAATTCAATCTATTGAGGGCGTTGAAATTCAAGTAGATCCTGCTTTGGGCGATTTGACTTTTATCAATGGGCTGCAAGAAAAACTTGAACCGTTTGCATTTACTGCGACAAGAGTTGACGGCGGTGTTTATTCCGGCGAAGTCACTTTGGCTGATGACACAAAATATAAGGAAAAAGACGGCACTATGGAAATTACTATCCAGGGCCGTATTGAAATGCTGTAAGGAGCGAACATATTATGGCAGATGAAAAGAATGTTGTTATGAGCACAGAGCTTGTTGAACATGAGTTTGGCGACTGGGCTGAAAACATGGGAATTGAAGTGTCGGATGAAAACCGCAGCGAGAATGATGAAATTGTTCTTGCCAACGGAAAGAAACTTTTTTTCCGTGCCATGGCAAAAGGCAATGCTGTAGTCAATGCGGACGGAAACCTTGTTTATACGGTTTCAAACAAAAGTCCGGAGGGTTACAAAGGAACAGATGTAGAAATCAAGCTGCCGCCGCCGCGAGCTTTTGTTTCGGGCGGCAAGAATGATTCAAACGGTATGCAGCGCGTTCTTTCTGTGGCAAGCGGAATGACAGGAAAAGACACTGGCTGGCTGATGAACCTTGCCCTGCCGGATTTTAAATTCTTTATGGGGATTGCAGGGCTTTTTTTAATAGACTAGCCGTTACTATCGCAGCGAACGGCAGGGAAAAGAAAGTAAAAGCTGCGGACGGAATTCCTGTGATGATCCGGGAAATCTATCAAAACTATCATCTTCCAATGCGGCCTCAAGAGCTTTCATTGGAAGATCTGTTTTTTTGGTATGTACCATTAATGCCTAGCTTGATTCAGATTCAGAAAGATTTAAAGAATAATCAGCGGTCTTAATGCTTTTATCCAGGCAATTAAAAGGTGCTTTTAATTCCATGAAAAGATTGATTAAACCTACTACGCCGACAAGAGCAGGAAAAATTGCAATAACCCACATATTATGTCCTGTAGAAGCGATTAAGGCCGCGATTCCGAAAAAGATTGCAGCAAAAACAAGTGTTCCAACAACAAGATTTTTTCTTGTTCCTTTTAACAGGCCGTTTTGCATTTTTTTTGGCAATTCTTCAAATTTCATAATTAAATTTTAGCAAAGGTTTTGAAATATGGCAACTAGTTATCAAATAAAAACAGAATTTTTCCTTTCAGATAAAGCCAGCCCTGTAATATCGTCGCTTGAAAAAAAAGGACAAGCACTAGAAAAATCTTTTGCAGGGCCGTTGCTGGCGGCAGAACAGCGTTTCAAGGCGCTTGGAGCTGTTGCAAAGAAAGCTGTTGTAGGAAGTTTTGGAGCTGTTGCGACTTCAGCAGCCGTTGCTATAAAATCCGCGATTCCATTAGGAATGGAGCTTGAACAAAATCTTGGCGGCACGGAAGCTGTATTCGGAGATTACGCAAACGCAGTTCAAGCACTTTCAGAAAAAGCCTATAAAAACATGGGGCTTTCAGCTTCTGATTACATGGCGACTGCTAATAAAATGGGATCGCTTTTCCAGGGGTCGGGCTTGGAACAGGTGCGGGCCATGGAACTTTCAACAAAAGCTATGCAGAGGGCGGCAGATGTTGCGTCTGTTATGGGAATTGATACTGCCATGGCTATGGAGTCTATCGCAGGCGCCGCAAAAGGCAACTTTACAATGATGGATAACTTAGGCGTAGCAATGAATGCTACTACATTACAGGCTTACGCGCTTGAAAAAGGAATAAATTTTAAATGGAATACAGCAAGCAATGCTGAAAAAGCGGAGCTTGCCATGCAGATGTTTTTTGAGCGGACGGAACAGTATGCAGGCAACTTTGCGAAAGAAGCTGACGGCACGCTTTCAGGTTCATTTGAACGAATGAGAACAAATGTTCAGGATATTTTGGCAAACATGACTTTAGGGCGTTCTATAGATGTTCCGCTTGCAAATATGAAAGAATCTGTTCTTTCGTTCGCCCACAATATTGTTCCTGCGATTGTGAACGTTATAAATCAATTGCCGGATATTGTAGTTGCCGTTGTAAATACGGTAGGCCCTGTTATCAAGCAGGCTTTAGCGGATATTAGAAGCCCTTTTGGTGAAATTCTTGTATTAGGTTTGAAAGTTATTCAGATTATTTGGGATTTAAAAGTTCCTATTTTAGCCATTGCCGGTGCATTTATGCTTTGGCATGGAATTGTAGATATAATTTTTATTGCCGTAAAAGCGTTTAAAGCATGGGAAATAGCCATGCGTGTTGTGGAGGGAATACAAGCGGCGCAGCAAGCGGCTGCATGGGGAACTACTGTTGCAATACAAGCGGAAGGCGCATCTTTAACAGCTGCAAATATAGGAATGAAATTGTATGCCATGGGCACTGGAATTGCCACAGCTGCATCAACAGCATTTACGACAGCTACAACAGCTTTGTCGGCGGCGATTGCCGCAAACCCCATCGGAGCCATTGTAATGGCAATTGTTGCTGCCGTTGCCGCTCTGATTGCCATCATAGTTATTTGCGTCAAGCACTGGGATACAATCGCGGCGGCATTAAAGCGTGTCGGCGATTGGTTTATAAATTTAGGCACTACTATTGCAAATTTTATAAACACAGCATGGGCTGCAATAACAATTTTTTTCACGAATTTATATCACAGGTTTATGACTTTTCTTTTTGGCGAGAATGCCGCGGCTGTAGAGGAATTTATCGCGGCACTTTTTGAAAAGATAGGCAGTTTCTTTGACGGCATCTGGGGAAAAACTGTTTCTTTCTTTTCTAGGACATGGGAATCGATTTCCAGGTTTCTTGTTTCTATAAGCGAAGCAATAGCGGGGCTTGGCGCGAGTATTTGGGAAAAAATAACGGGCTTTTTCGCTGGAATTTGGGAAACAATAGGCAGCTGGATTATTGCTTTAAAAGGATTATTGCAGCCGCTTTTTGACTGGGTAGGAGGACTTTTTGGCGGCATTGTTACTATGTGGCAAGGGCTTGTTTCTGTATTTCAGTCAGGGGGGCTTATAGGTGTATTTAAAAGAATCGGAATGGGGATTCTAAGTTTTGTTTTAACACCTATAGAAGAAATACTACGGGCTTTGACATGGATTCCAGGTGTTGGCGGAACAATAGACGGATGGGCTGATAACATTGCGGCAATGCGCGGCAGTTTTTCCGAACAGGCAAGTTCTACAAACGCACAGGTTGCCCAGCAAGAGCCTACAAGATCGGCGGCGGCCGCAAGCTCATATTCAAGGCATGATAATTACACCACAAACAGCCTCAATATCCGGCTTGCAGATGGGCTTGAAGCTAATAATTACGGAAGTGTTGCCCCTGGCGTTACATTACAAAGAACAGCGAGCGGAGCGTTTTAATAATTCGGTATAGCGAGTTTGAAAAAGGCTGCGTATCATTTTTAATATGGAACTTGACAACGAGCTTCAAGAAGCGGCTTACAATTCGCCAAACGGTACACGGCAGACTTTTATTTATGAAAATGTAAGCCGGGAAACTGACTTAAAAACAGCTGCTTTTACTTTTCCAGAAATGGACGGCGCGCTGGTTCAGTCTTTAGGACTGGGCGGGCGTGCTTTTCCGATGAAGTGTTTTTTTACAGGCGCGAAATGCAGGAAAGAAGCCGACAGCTTTGAAAAACTTTTATGCGAGCGCGGGCACGGAGTTCTTGAGCATCCGGTTTACGGCAAAATAAATGTTGTTCCGACTGGAAAAATCAAGCGCGTTGACAACCTTGTGGATGGTATTAACGAAGCAAGCGTTGAAGTTACTTTTTCCGAAACAATCGTAGACAGAGACAGTTCAGTTTCCGAAATTGCAGCAGCCGACAATCTTGATGCCGGTATGGATGAGTTTGAAGACAGTGCGGTTTCTGATTTTGCGGATAAGATCAAGACCGATTCTATTGAAGACAAAATGCAGCTGCAAGCGGTTCTGAAAAACCAGATCGATTCAACCTTTAAAGGTGTGGAGAAACTGGCGGCAAAAGACTTCCTGAAGAAAAAAGAGTATTTAAAATGGCTGAAAGACGCTAAAAGTTTCCTTGATGGCATTGAAAATGATACTGATAAAATCGGAATGTATGCCAATGAAGTTGCACGGACAATCATTAAAACTGTCCGTTTGCCTTCCAAAATTGCAATGAATGCCCTTGCAAAGATTGCAGGTTATTCTTCAATGATTAAAGACATTGTGAATAATGTAAAAGCCGATGCGTTCGGTTTTAAGGCGGTTTCAAATCAATATGCCGCTACAAACCTTGCATTAGGCAGCATGATTGCTTCTCTAAGTTTTGGAGTTGCAGCGGCAACACAGGAAGCAGGCGGAAACTCAAATTCAAACAATACAGAAACAACTTTCAGTATCGGCGGCACTATCAGCGGCAGCGGCAATTCAAACACAGGAAGCTTTTCAAGCCGTGCTGAAGTTCTGGAAGCTGCGGAGCAGATTACAGAACTTTTCAGCATTTACAGTAAATATGTGGATACGCAGAATGCAAAAAACGCTTTTATCGATACAGGTGATATGTACGAAAAGCTTTTAAATGTTGTCACTATTTCCTTGAAGGCGCTTGAAGAAACAGTGTTTGATCTGCCTGTTATGCGCATTATTGTTCTTGACCGCGACAGACAGCTTTTTGAGCTTTTAGCTGAATTGTACGGCGCAGACGGATTCAATAGACAGGATCAGTTTATAAACGACAATAAACTTACAGCTGATGAAATTGTTTTAATTCCAATGGGTCGAGAGGTGCGCTACTATGTCTAAGGTTCATACTGTAGCAAGCGGCGACCTGCTTTGGAAGATCAGCGTTAAATATTACGGCGTTCCTGACAAATGGCCGGACATTGTAAAAGCAAATCCGCAGCTTACAGGGCGAAAAACTGCAAGCGACGGTTCGCCTGTTATAAAAATCGGCGACAACCTTATTATCCCCGAAATTACGGAGCAAAAAACGGGGAACGCCCATATAAAAGCAAAACAAACGGTTGTTTTGGACGAAAACGCAAAGCGAGACCTTGCGCTTTTTTGTGACGGAAAGCGCTTTACAGGTTTTACAGGCTACACGGTCGTTTGTTCGGTCGATACTTTTGATGCATTTTCTTTTTCTAGCGTCTGGGATGCGGAAAACAGAGATTTAAGAGAGCTTTTCAGGCCGTTCACTTATAAAGAATGTGAAGTTTATTTTGACGGCGATTTAATTTTTAAAGGGCGGCTTTTGCCTGCCGTTCCTAGCGTCCAGCCCGATTCTAAAACAATCACTGTACAAGGCTATCCGCTTTGCGCTGTTCTTAATGATTCAGCCCTGCCAGATTCTCTTTACCCGCCGGAATACAACGGCCTGAATCTAAAACAGATTGCAGAAAATATTGCAGGTGCTTTCAGTGTGAATGTGCAGGTTAAGGCGGATGTGGGCGGCGCATTCGAGAGCGTTGAAATTTCGCCGGAAGACAAGATTCTTGATTTCTTGAAAAAACTTGCAGAGCAGCGCGGCGTTTTTCTTTCCAATGCACAGGACGGTTCTTTGCTGATTTGGAAGCCGGAACAGGAAAACGTGAGCGCGACTTTTAAGGAGGGCGAAAAGCCTTTTATTTCCTGCGTTCCGACTTTTGACGGGCAGAAAATGTACAGCCACGTTACAGGCTTTACAAAAGTTTCTGAAGATGCTGATTCTGAAAAATACACATTTGAAAACAACTATCTGATTAAAAACGGCGTTCTGCGCTGCTATTCAAAAGTTATGCAGGATGTGGATTCAGCGGGGCTTGAAAACGCAGTTAAAGCTATGGCCGGGCGTATGTTCGCCGGAGCGGTGAAATACACCTTGACGGTCGCGGGTCACCGGGACAAAAACGGCAAACTATACCGTAAAAACATGATGGTCAGCGTACTTGCCCCCGACGCTGAAATCTACAAAGAAACAAAATTGCAGGTTGATGAAGTGCAGCTAAAAAGAAGCGACAGCGAGGGTGAGCAGACTGTTTTTTCTTTGGTTATTCCCGGAAGCCGCACTGGTGAACTTGACGGAGGCTTTGCGTGGGAAGAATAGGAAAGCATTTAAAAGCTGAAATAGACAAATATATAGAACAAACTGTTGAAACGCGGCTGAACTTTAAGCAGACAGCTTTGACTTTTGCCCCTAGCGGGGACGATTCACCGCCGCTGGAAAATGACAGAATTATTCTTGTGAGCATTGACGGAAATGGAAAGTTTGCGGCCGCTGGGGTTTTGACAGTTTCACAGGGCGCGAAGCCGGGCGAAAAGATTTTGTATTCGCGGGATGAAAACGGGAAAGCTAAAGCTATTTTGTCACTTCTTAACGACGGAAAAGTGAAACTCAAAACACCCGAAGAAATAAAACTTTCAACAAAAAAAAGCATAAAAACTGAAGCTGATGGCAATATAGAAGTTGCCAGCAAAAAAGAAATGACGCTGAAAGCGCAGAAAACAATGTTGACAGGCGGGCAGCTTGAGTGCAACGGAACCGCAGCACCAAGCGGAAGCGGGCCGTTCTGTGCTATTCAAGTTTGCCCTTTTAGCGGCGCGCCGCAATGCGGAACACAAGTAAGTGGAACATAGGAGCACAAAAGATGGCATTAGACGGGAGCAAAACAGGCAGCGCAGTTTATAACTTGATTAAAACTGCAATTGTAAAAAATGAAGCGGACTGTGAAAAAATGTGGCAGGACATTATGACACAAATTTACGCTGATATAAAAAGCGATATGGAAATAACCGTTCCATCCGGCAAAGTGGTTATTGCGGTTGCCGGGTCTGCAACCGGCACAATGAACCCTGCGCCTATTGAAAATGAGGTGAAATAATGGAGCTAAACAAGACAGATTTTGCCGGAGATGTCCTGCTGGTTAATTCAGACGGCACAGGTGAAATTATGCTTGAAAACGGACTTGTGAAAGATTGCCGCAATTTTTCAACAGCAGCCTATCTTTCTTTGTTCGGCGGAAACGCACTTGATGAAGCTGGACGGACAACAGAAACATGGTGGGGAAATTTAATTCCAGGCACAAAAAAGAATGAGAAACTCGTTTCTTCTTTCAGCGCGATTGTGAACGGACTGCCGCTTAATTCTAACAATATAAAAAAGGCGGTCAGTGCCGCAAAAAATGATTTGAACTGGATGACCGAAGAAGGAATTGCAGACGGAATTAAAGTTGTAATTACGGCAACAAACGCAAAGAAAGTTCAGCTTACAGTTACGGTCAGTAAAAACGGTGTAGATATTATGAAAGATACTTACGGCTTCCAATGGCAAGGGGCGCACAGCGAAATTATATCCGTGTAATTTTGCTGTGGAAGTTTGCATATGCAAAACTTGCGGTTTGCATATGCTGGACAGCAGGAGAAAAAAAATAGATGGCATATGAGAATAAAACTGTTGATTATGTTTACAACCTTATAATTACATCAATGCAGGAAAAGTTTAATAACAGACTGCGGCTTTTGCCAAAGGCTTTTATTATTGTACTGGCAAAAGTGCTTGCGGCAATTTACATTATTCCGTTTAAGCTGTGCGGATGGTTTTTCTTGCAGATTTTTCCAGACACAGCAAGCTACAGCAATGTTACAGTCCTGGGACATACAATAAATCCCCTTGTAAAACTAGGCGACCTGTTCGGAGTTTCAAGACCTATGGAAGGCAAGGCATGGCGAGGCACGATCCTTGTCAGGCGAACAGCCGAAAACAAGACTGTTACAATGGGCGCACAGCTCAAAAGCGATATTACAGGATTTATTTATTGCGTTTCTGAGAGCGTAGAGCTTGCCAGCGATGAAACGCAAGTTCCTGTTTATTGTACGGAAAACGGCGCGGACGGAAATCTTACGGACGGTGATATTTTAACTTTTGTTAATCCTGTTGATTTTGCGGAAAAAGAAGCGGAAGTTATAGGAACAACAACAATAGGGACAGATGATGAAACCGAAGAAAGCTATCGCCGCCGTGTTGTGAACCGGTACAGCACTCAGCCGCAAGGCGGAGCTTTAGTGGATTACAGGATTTGGGCTTACGATGTCGCAGGTGTTTTACAGACATATCCTTACAACGATGAGAATTCACCAGGTGGCGTTATTTTGTATGTTGCCGGAACTACAGATTTATTTCCAACGCGAGTTCCTAATTCTGCGCTTTTGGTTGAAGTAGGCAAAGCGTGTACATACGACCCCGATACAGGCTTTGCAAACCGAAAACCCATTACTGCAATTCTTGATCCGGAAGGAGATGAAACTTATCCGAATGTAAGACCTGTTTCAATTGCCCGTTTCAATGTGTACATAACAGGGCTTGCCGGAATCACAGCTGAAGATTTTGGCGAATCTGTAAAGTCTGAGTTGGAAATATATTTCAACAACAGAGAGCCTTATATTAGAGGTTTAAGCAACGATAACAACCGCACAGATTCAATTCTGCGCAATTCGCTTATTTCTATTGCAAACAATATCGCTTTGAGCAAAAAAGCAACTTTTGACACTGTAAGCATGAACACAACAGGGGCTGTAATTACTGAATACTCACTTGGAAAAGGCGAACTTGCTGCGCTAGGGAATTTGTATATAAACGGGGTGCTTTATGAAGGCTAGTTTTTTTGATGCTATAAAAACCCTTCTTCCTACAGGAAGCGCATGGAATCTAACGCAGAACAAAAACCTTAGAAAACTCTTTGAAGCGATAGCCGTTTTGCCGGATGAAATACGCACGGAAATCGAAAATGTGTACATGGATTATTTTCCGGATTCCACACGATGTCCGGAAAAATGGGAAGAAGTTTTTACTGTTATTTTTACACAGGCAGAGCTGGAGCAAAGACGGAAAGTTTTAAGCTTGCTTTGGAGCATGAACCAGGGCGGCCAGTCTTTGCATTTTATACAGTCTGTTTTGCAAGGAGTTTTCCCGGATATTATTGTGGAGGAAAATATTCCTTGTGCAAATCCCAGGCAGTCAAACATTGCTTATTTTTGTGTTTGTGACAACGAAGTTATGGTTTGCGGGAATCAAAAAGCCGTTTGCGATTACCGCGAGGGTGACGAAACTTTTGTTCCAACAGTTTTGCGTAATGATACTGCAAGCCTGTATTCAATCCCAAACGATGCGGATTACTGGAATTTCTGTTTCTATGTGTGCAAAAAAGTTGTAAGAAACGCACGTAATAAAATTCTATACATAGAAAAATTGCAGATTCCAATTTTGTACAAAAACTATATTGAATATCTTATTCTGCGTATTAAGCCTGTGCATACAATCGCTGTAATGGCTGTGGAATGGATATAAGGAGCAATAGAGCATGATTAAAATTGATGCCAATTACACTGATTACAGAGATGATACAGACGTAAATTATCCATTTGGAAAAGCTGTATCTGCAAGCGCGCCTAACAGTACGGACGGCACACCCTGGCGCAAGGAGATGTTTAACGATTTGCATGGTGCAAGGACAGCTATTTTCAAGAAAGCGTTTGGGAACAGCCGGCAGCCGACAAATACACCGGACAATGCAGGCGCTTCAGATATTTTGGATGCGATTTTGCAGCTTATTCAAGCTGCCTTTTCTTCGCGGATTTTCATGGTTGAAGTTTCCGGGGAAGAAACGGTTGTGAGCTGGGAAACTTTGGGCATTTCGTATGACGCTTCAAAAACATACGCCGCGACTGCAACGCCAGCTGGAAACTACGAGGAGTTTCTGCCGTTTGGAACAGAATGTAAAAACGACGGCATGCATATTTATCCCCGTCGCCTTATAAATGGAAAAATTATAAGCGGAACGCGGCATAAAAAATGGGGGACAAGGAAATGGGGCGTTGGAAAATGGAATGACAGCGACACGATGCGCGTAAGTCTTCAATTCCAGGAAATTCTATAAAAAAGCGGTTTTCTTACTGGAAACTGCAAGGAGGAAAATATGGTAGGAGTACCAAAACACTGTCAGACAAAAAAAGACTGGCAGAATGCCGTTAATTATGCAGTGGAGCATAATATGGGCAAAAGCGAGCTGTATAGCCGTCTTGAACACTTGCGAGATGACCACTACATGAATGTTTTAAGAGAAGAAAGCAAAGAAAAACCTGCTGAAGAACAGACCCCGGACGATTACGAACCTGTAGATAATCCGGCGGCTGAAAAATATAGACTTGGTTTTACAGATACTGAAATCAATGCTTTAATGGGGGCTTTGAAATGAGTTTGAAATTATACAAAGATCTTGTTGATGACTGTTCTGTGGCGTGCATTCCTGAAAGCGGAAATGTTAAGTCTTTGAAAGCTGCGTTTGTTGAAAAGGTAAATCCGTTTTCTTATACAGAAGACATTCTAAATTTTGCAGAAGGAGTTGGCGTTCCGATTTGGAACGGCGAAATATGGCAGCAGATTGTGAACCAGAAAGATTTTACAATGACTCCAGCGAATCTGCTTGATACAGGGGACGAGCTTGAATTTGGGCACGATTATTACGGCTATATATGTATGGACAGCGGAAATCCGGAAATTGTCTTTTCCAAAAATGATTCCTTCCCGGACGGTTCAAGCGCGTTAACTTCAAGAAAGTTCTGCCACTTTTATTACGGAACAATACGTAAAGTTTCAGATGACGGTTTGTGGATTCCAATTGATTCTGCCGGAAACAAATTTGGTTCAAGCGGCACAAAGTGGCAGGATAATGTAACAGTCGGAATTGTGCCCAATTCCGTTTGGGATTTAAAGCACAGGCCTAAAGTGTCACATCCTGGACTTGTTGAAGTGAACGGTATTTGGATAGGCGCGTTCCAGGCAAGCGCGGAAGAAGCGTTTAGCTTTATGAACAGTGTGAACGGCTTGCATATAAAAACTGGAAAACTTGCCACAAAATACGGAGCAATCCCTGTCACCGGGAGTGAAGGAATGAACCAGTTTACATTTAATGAAATCGCGCACAAACAAAGCTTGCGCTTGCCACGTTATGAAGAATGGCTTGCAGGCGCATTTGGCAGTCCACAGGGCGAAGACGATTCAAACAACTATGGCTGGACGAAAAAAAGTAACAATGCGCGAACTTACACAGGTTGCAGCGTAAACACTTCTAACGGAAAACATGATGCAAACAGCGGAGTGAAACCGTATGCAATCAGCGCGTATAACTTACATGACTGTGCAGGAAATGTTGCAGAATGGACAAGTGATTATTCTATCAGGCAGGATTCTACATCTTGGAACTGGCAGAATGCGCTTGGAGCCGGGATGGGGGGAGCGTATTTGCCGTTTGCGGACGGTCTATCAGCTTTGATTTGCGGGCACGACTGGTACAACGGTGCTCACTGCGGCCCGCGTACCGTGGACGTGTGCAACTACCCATGGAACGTGGGCTCGAGCATCGGGGCGCGGCTTGCCTGTGACGCAGCGTAAGCTGCGTTCTGTTTCCTGTTTTATCTGAATATCTGTTTTTCTTTGGAGCTGATAAGTTGAACTTTAATAATAAAGAGAAAATACCTGCCGGAAGTGTATGGAACTTAAAACTTTTTCAAAAGTTCTACGATTTTGACGCATACATTGAGCCAATTATAGAACGTTTCCCAGCGTTTGAAAAATCGGCTTGGTGCGCGCAAATTAAAAACACTTTGATAGAAACGATGAAACTAATTCTTGTAACAAACAAAACCCGCGATAAATTACCAGGATGGCACAGAGTAGACACAAACTTGGAGCTGCTTAAAATCTATCTTAGGCGTATGCGCGAAAAAAAATATCTTTCAACCCGCTCTTATGAAACGGCAGAAAAGCGTCTTGTAGAGATAGGTAAGATTGTGGGTGGTCTTATCAATCTGAAAAGCTGATAAAGTTTTTCGGAAAAGGCAGATAATACAAAGGAAGCGTATTTGCCGTTTGCGGACGGTCTATCAGCTTTGATTTGCGGGAACAACTGGAACAACGGTGCTCACTGCGGCCCGCGTACCGTGAACGTGAACAACTACCCATGGAACGTGAACACGAGCATCGGGGCGCGGCTTGCCTGTGACAAAATAAATTGTTCAAGAAAAAGAATGCGGCAGCAATTACGGTTCTGTTGCAGTGATACAATTTTTATGTGTCAGATTATCCGCCTCTGGCAGCTTTTTTCAGCTGCCTAAAGTCTTTGACAGAATTGGCTACGCGCCTATTCTGTTTTTTATTCATACTTAATAATGAAAATTTAAAATTTTGGAAAAATGGAAAAGCCAGTTTATAGCGAAGTTTGCGATTTTGAAAACTTGTATCAGGCGGCACATGAAACCGTGCAGGACAAACGTTATTATCCGGACGAATTAAGCTTCACAAGCAATCTTGAAGAAAATCTAATTGAATTGCAAAATATGCTGATTTGGCATACATACCGGCCCGGCGATTATTACAAGTTTTGGGTCTACGATCCAAAGAAAAGGCTTATCTGCGCGCCTGAATTAAAAGACAGAGTTGTTCAAACAGCTTTATGCCGTGTTATAGAACGATATATAAATCCCCGCCTTGATTCTGGTTCATACGCCTGTATTCACGGAAAAGGAAGCCTTGCGGCCGCAAACAAGGCGACCTTGTTTGCCAATAAGTACACACATTTCTTATATCTTGATATTGAACATTTCTTTGATACCGTTCCAATCTTGCCGCTTGAACAGGTTTACCATAAGCGGTTTATTGAGGACACAGAAATTATGTGGCTGTTACATACGATTTTTATGAATGACTGTAACGGCGTAGGCATTAAAAAAGGATGCCGGACAAGCCAGCTTTCAGCAAATGTTTATCTAAATGAGATAGACCACTTTATAAGACACAGCTTAAAAGCAAAAGCCTTTGTTAAATACATGGACGATTCTATGATTTTCAGCAATTCAGTTGATTACTTGAAAAACTGCTGGAAAAAACTGGCAGAGTTCACAGAGAAAAATTATTTTTTGAAATACAATAAAAAGTCTTATATCGGCGAAACTTCACAAGGGTTCGAATTTGTCGGCTACAGGATTTTCCCCAAATATAAGATTGTGCGAAAAGTCGCCTTAGAAAGAAGCTCCGCAAAGCTGAAAGCATGGCAGGACGGAAAGGTTGATGATATTTCTTTCTATCGGAGTGCGGCAAGCCGTGCAGGACATTGTGAAGGAACTTCAAGCTATAAATGGTACTGCGGTTACTTGCTGAAAGCACTGAAGTTCGCGCTGGTTGACAGGAAAGAGGATTAGCTTAATTCAGTTTGTCCATTTGCTGGTTAAATATTTCCTGCATCATTCGCGCGGCGTAATCTGAAGCTGGTTCAAGCCATGCTTTTTTAGGCGTGTATGTGCTTGCGTATTTTAAGTTTAAAATATGCGTTGATTTGAAAGAAACATTATCGCCGTTTTTTCTAAAAGACGAAACCTTGAAAATAGAGTTATTCATGCGGATAAAGCCATGATTTTTTGCGGCAACAAACGCGCGGGCGACAAGGGCTGCTTTTTTGCTTTTGAAATTTGTGGAGCCGCGGACAACCAGCGGCCTGATACGGCTGTAATAATATGAACGGCGGACAGTCTTTGAGTTTGAGCCACCGCGTGCTTTTGTAGTTGGAATTACAAGGTTTCCACCATTTTTATTGCGGCGAATTCCGCCTTGTTCCTGACGTTCCATGTACGGGATTTTTTCTGTCGCGCCTGCCTCACTTTTTATTTGGCTAAGATTCTTCACATTTTGGCCGCACTTTGTAAAAACAATTTGTTTTGCCGTGAAATTGTTGCGCAAAGTGAAATTGCTTTGTATATTACGGATTGCGTTGTTGCGGGCTGTTGCAGCCACGATATTAACGGTGTTTACACCGGCTTTAATGAAGCGGTGTTTTACATCGGCGGTCACTTGTGATAAAGAAGAAAAGATTTTTGTTGTCATGCTCTTAGAATAGCATAGGTTTGAATTGTCGCTATACCAAATCATAAACCGTCAAAAAGAAAAAGTTCCGGCTGGTTATATTGCAGCAGGGCAAAATCCGCAAGACGTTTCTTTGCCGCGCGGCTGCCAGAAACCCATGATTTAAGCATAGAAACCGCGGCGGCCTGTGCGTCCTGTGTGCTTTGATATTTTTTTCCTTGCGGCGTTGGATAGTACGAGCGGACAAAACGCCCTAGCTTGCAGTTTATGCTAAAACAGAAATATTCTTCAGCTTTATAAACTTTGAGAATAATTTGAGAGTTATTGTGCGCTTCGTTTTTTTGAAGTGCAACTGGAAGCGTGGCGGCGTAATTCATTCCGGCTTATACTCCAAAACAGCCATATCCAGGATTTTTGCAATTCTGTATTCCATTCTTGCCCCCTTTGAACATTTCCAGCCGGGAAGCATACATATGCAGTCACATTCAGTAAGTGCCTTAATATCTTCACGCATATAGTCTGCGTAATCCGGCTCTTCGCGTACATTATCATCTTGTAAGCAGTGCAAAAACGCCCTTTCTACAGTTTCTCCAATCCGCAAAGGGTTTGCAACAGAAAATACTCCTGGCATTTCAACAAGCTCTTTTTCAGCTGCAAGAAAAACGGCTTGCCAGTTTTCTATACCTGTTATAGGCCCGCTTATGTAGACTTTTTTAATTTTATCCTGCGTTTTTTTCTTTTCGATAATCATTTTGCTTCTTCCTTTTTTTTGAAAAATCTGATTTTTCAAATGTTTCTGTAAATTTTCTTTTTAGAATATATCTATGCCGTCATAATCAGACGGCATAGAGTCCCAATCGGGTTCTTCCGGCGGCGGCAAGTGCGGCTTAGGCTGTTGTTTTGGCGCGATTGCTGGCGGCGTATCATCATTAAATGGTATTCCGTTATTCTGCGCATTTGCTGTTTCATTTAATGTTTGCAAACCCTGGTCTGACAGCTTGACATTGAAAAACACAAGCTCCGGGTAGTTGTTTATTTTCTTCTGCCGGTAGTCTATTTCACGGTAGTCGCGCTTCAAAAGACGTACAAACTTATTACGGGTCAAAGCCTCTTTGCTTTCGTCTGAAAGACCATAGTATTTCAGATAGCACTCATAAGCCTTTTGAACTTCTGTGTAGATTCCGCCGGAAAGGTCGAAAACAAGGCAGTCATTAACAAATTTGTCAAGATCTGTTTTCTGCTCTTCAATGTAACGGCCTTTATAACCTTCACATTCCGGAGAAAGCGGTATTTCGCCATGCAGATTTATGTTCAAATCTATGTATAGTTCCATGAAGTATTTGACGACGGCTGGGAATTCCGGACGCAGGTAATTTATAAAACCACTTGCCGTTTTTCCGCCTTCGCCTTTTTTATGCTGAATATTAAACGGAATAACGACCATCCGGGAAATTGCGGCTTCATCGTGTGCGTCAAAGTTTGGCGAATAGTTTGACGCAATAATAATCTGTGCGGTCGGGATAAAATCGTGAGGATCGCGATACAAACCGCGGGCGGTGAGAGTGTCGCCGCCTGTAAGCTCTTTCCAAAACGATGTATTAAGCGAAGCGTTGCGTGCTGTCTCCTGGGCAAAAGCACAGCATTTTCCTTCCAGTTTTGCAATTTCCGGGTTTGCTTCATTTCCGTTTGCGCGCTTAAAGCCTGTTGAAACAAGTACGTCTGATTTTACGCGGGCGCACATTCCATGAAAGATTTCTTCCACGATGTTGCAAACTGTAGATTTACCAGTGCCACCTTTTCCCAAAAAAATACCGCCATACTTAAAGCCAGTGTTCCGGCTGGGAATAAGCGAAAGATAATAAAGCAAGGTTTTTAGAGTTTTTCCATCTTTAAAGTTGCCCTGCATGAATTTCAAAAACTTTTCCGGTTTGCCAGCTTTGCGCAGTTCTTCTTCTTTATAGGGCAACATTTCGCGGCGGTATTCTTCCGGGCGGCTTTTGCGGTATTCAATTTGCTTACCTGAAAAATCAACAACACAGTCTAAAAGAGTGAGCGTTTCGCGCATTTGGGGGCCGTCAAAAGGAACATTTTCACGGAACACATCGGGCTTTAGTCCGCTCAAATCCTGTGCAAGCTCTACACGAAAACGGCGGCCCTCTATTTTTTTTACAAGGTCGTTTATAAGGCTTTTTTTGTCGTAATGCCGTTCAAGGTAGTTAAGCATAAGATTTAAAAGAATTGTGTAAGCCGCACCCGGCGCGTCCGGCTCGCGAATCCATACATGGCCGTTGAAGAAATACCAGCGTTTTTCAGCTTCAACATAAATAAGTCTTCCAGCCAATACTGATGCAACAGTTAATGCGGCAGAGCGCACTCCCTGCGTGTTTAGGAACTGTAAAAAATTGGCATTGTTTTCCATTTTGTCGTAGTCGATGGAAACAATGGTCTGCTGCTCTTTTATATTGCGCAGGATTTCGCTTGCCGGGATGAGTGCCTTTTCAAGTTCACGGCGCAGATAGTTTGAAACGCCGTATTTTTCGCACACTTCAAGAATTAAATACGGTGTTACTTTTGATTTTTTTTCAAGCTGCTTAACGCTGATATTTCCTTCCGCCCATTTTAGCACTTCATTGACAGTATCTTTGTTTTTGCAGGCCTTGACGCAGGCCAGCGCAAAAGGTTCCGCATCTTCTTCGTCCAGCGCGTTGTACTCAACTTTTTTCAAAAGAGATCGCAATCGTTTAATGCTGATTGTGTCAAAATCAAGCCATAACGTACCCGACAGCTCTTTTTTAACTTCGGGCGTTTTATACGGCACTGCGTTTTTTATCGCAGCTATAACAAGATCCTTGTGACCTGCAAGAATTGCTTCGTCTGTATCTTTATATGGAACATTATCAGGCAGGATTGCGATTTTGATTTTTCCTTTGAATCCTGCTTTTATAAGTTTTTCGGGTATGCTTGTTTTATATTTGTCTGATTCTGAAAACGGCATTAGGCCGAACATTTTCTGGCCGATATAGTTGTTCTGCGCGTCATCCTTGTCTGCAAAAAAAGTGATTTCGGGAATATCATTTGGAATAATAAATTTCTGTGCTTTGGGTTCTGTAAGACCATTTACACCACAGGTTGAGAATACATTATCTATTCCAGCCGCACGGCAAGCAATAGCGTCAAATTCGCCTTCCACAAAAACCACAGGTGTTTCTTTTGGAAGTTTGCCGGGCATTGGAAACGGACTGATCCCCTTTGTATTTACCTTGTTGCTTTTGCCGCCAAGATAATAATTGAGTTTGAAACCGCTGTAACCTTTAAAAACAACGCCAGCAGCTTCCCACAGGCTCTTATTTCCTTTTTCAGGATTACGTCCGGGAACACCCGCGCCAACAAGTGTCTGCCAGCCAAGTTCTGCTTCGGCAATTGTGTAGCCTGGCCAGTAGTAAAAATAATTTACCATTTGACCACGGATTTCCGGCGGGTATGACTGAAGCTGATTGTTTGTTTTGATCCGAGCGCGCATATCTAAGTATTTTTCAACTTCGGCAATGCGTGATTTATGGCGTTTGAAATAATCTTCCAGTTTTTTTACACATTCTGGATCTGTAGTAAAATCTGCGGATTTGGTTGTTTTAGAGATAGCTTTTTTAGGCAAAACGGCAGAGGTAGAAGTTCCTTCAAAAGTTCGCTCTATCTCTTTGTATTGTTCAGCACGGTTTGTGATTCCCTGCAAAATTTCTACAGCATCGTAAATATCACCGTGGATGCCACAGGAATAGCATTTGAAATGGTCTTCAAACAATTCGCATGATGGATTTTTGTCTTCATGTGCTGGATTAAAACAGCGGATTAAACCACGGCGGGCTTCAACGCCCTTGCATTGCAGGTATTGTAATAAGTTATTTTTATATTTTGAAAAATCCATATTATTTTACCCCGTTTATGTTGCCACAAGACACAATTTCACCGCCGAATTCTTTTTTTAGCAAATGGACTTGAATCGGCAGTTCATGCGGATTTGTGAAATTATCCGTCATCAGCTCCAGCTCCTGGGGGTTGTATTTTGTGCCATCTTTGCAGAAAAGCCATCCGGACACTTCATCATAGGCAATACGCTGTTTTAATGATTCACTTTGAATAAAATGCCATTTGGCTTTCTGCTTTTCCATTTTCTTATCCACGTTTAGTTTATTTCCAGTTCCGTTCTGTTCAATTCGTCATAAAGAAGCCAGTCTATGCCAGGAAAATTCTTTTTAAGCCAGAGACCGCGTTTTTTCGCTTCTTCCATGGAATACACACCATCAAGTTCAAGTTGTTGTTTGTGAGTTCCAATACAAAGACAGCCGTACACACTGAACTTTTCTTTCGAGTTGTTGCTACTCACGTGAGTAGTTGCATTTACTGTTATTTCTTCTGCAATCTCGAAATCCGCGCCAATCCCTGCATTTTTTTCTTTGCGGTAGTCATGCAGAATTTTTGTTGCGGCTGCATTTGTGCCGCCTGCTTCTTGCAATTCCTGCACTTTACTTGGCAAATCTTGTGCCTTGATTCCGCGCAACTGTGCAAGGGCACGTGTTTTTAATGCGCTTGTATCAACGCCTGCCGCTTCTGCCTTGCCGCGCACTTTTGTTCCTGCCACAATGTCAGAAATATAGCTGACAGGTTTTGCAAGCATATCTGCTATTTCTTTTTGCGACAAACCTTTTTCAAGCATTTCAGAAATGGCTTTTTCTTTGTCCTGCGCTGTAAGCTCTGTGCGCTGAATGTTTTCAACCATTTGCAAAGTCCATGCATCGCCTGTACGGATGCAACATTCTACAAGCCCAATATCAACACCTTGTTTCTGAAGCTCTTTAATTGCACGGATTCTGCGATGGCCGCAAACAATTTCATATTTCAATTGCCCTGTTTCATCATCCAAAAAGCCCGGTTTTACTGTTATTGGATTAAGCAAGCCATGTTCCTGTATACTTTTTGCAAGGTTCTTAATTTCTTCCCAATCATATTCTTTGCGGACATTGCCTGTTTCTTCTGTAAGCTGTGAAAGCGGAAGTTTAAGCACAGACAGGTTGTTGTTTGAAAATTTTCCCATAATTACACCCACTCCTTGCCAGTTACGGTTGAAATAAAATTCATAATGCGCTTTTCTACGTTTACAGGAATTGCATATTCCGGGTGCTGCACAAGTTTTTGAAAACTGTTTACAAGCGGAATCGGCTCTGCAATCAAAAAATCCCTAAAGGTTTGCTGGTACTGATTCCATGTATTGCCAGGATCACGTTTTTTGTTATAAGCGTTGCACACAACAAAAACATCCGATTCAAGACAGCAGTCTTGCAATGTGTCCATGTATTGAAGCGTTGCTTTGTAGTCCAGAGGTGAGCATTTACCGCTTACAATGATTGTGTCAGCTGCAAAAACAGCGTTTCTTGTCTGTGCGTTCCATGTTCCCGGAGGGTCTATAATTATGTAATCGTATTTCTTCGCGAGATTTTGACGTCGGATTTCAACTTTCAGCTTTGTGTCCATGATGTTTGAAAGCATGGATAAATCTAGATCTTCGGGAATTATAGAAAGCGTTCCGCCGTTTGTGCGCTCTTTGATTAAATATGGTTCTACATCCCGCCCTGTAAGAAGAAACTTTGAATTTTGGTCTTGCAGAACTTTTCCGTAAACTTCAGAAATACTGCAATTCGGATCTAAACCGATAATAAGAACTTTTTGACCGTGGCGGTATAAAAATTCTGCAAGCAAAGTGTTAATGGTGGTTTTCCCTGTTCCGCCTTTTTTGTTTGTCGTTGTAAGTATCACAATACGCTCCTTATGTTTTCTGCTTTTAGTTTGTTTTTTTAGGACGGCATTAGATCGCCGTTTTCGTCATATTCCTGTGGTGGTATTTCGTCAAAATTTGGTGCGGAGGGCGCAGCTGTATATGAAGATGTTCCAGGTGTGTTTCCTGCATTAGATCTTTTTCCTTCACCCGGCCTGCGCAAAGTCCTGACTTTGCTTGCGCGTATTTCCATGCGTGAATATTTTTTCCCGTCTTTACTCCATGAAGAAGTACGTAATTCACCTTCAACAATTACTTCACGCCCTTTTGTGTATTCAGCAAGATTTTTTTTTGCTGATTCACCCCAATAGCTGACTTCAAAAAAATGCGTCTGTTTAACCCATTGATTTGAAGTGCGGTCAAGATAATCTTTGTTGCTTGCCAAATATAAAGTAACAACACTGCTGCCAGTGCTTAGTGTGTTTATGCTTGCATCTTTGGTAAGCCTTCCTTGTAGAAAAACTGCGTTCATATCACTCATGCTGTTCTCCTTCCGGCTTTTCCGGTAATTTATATTCAGGGTGCTCTTTCACCCAGCTTTCCAAAACTACTTGATGACCGCTGTAAGTAATCGGGCCGTCATTTTTCATTACTTTTGTATAAAATTGGTAATAGCTGAATCCAAAGTCGATTGTAGCTTCGCAAAGTGAGAAATAGCGTTTTCCATCGACATAAACCGGTCGGCAATATCTGTTGCGGCGCGGTTTAGGATTCAGAACTTTTTTATACAAGCCTCACTCCCTTTTCCGAAAACTCTATTCCAACAAAGACAAGGATTATTTCACCGTTCACACGTTTTTGCTTGTATTCAACAAACTTGCCCATGATTTTTTGAACCCGGCGGACAAAAGTATTTCTACTTAGGCAGTTGCCGCCAGCCCATTTTTTATAACATTCGTAAAGCTCAGAAACCGGAACAAAACCGGTTTCTGCAACCTTGCAGCTTTCAAAAATAAAATTTTTAATTCTTGCGTCTTCGTCTGAAAATACGGCTGCGGAATTTTCACCGGCGGCATTTACAATAACTTCTTGTATTGCAGCGCGTGTTAAAAGTTTCTTTTCACTTAGTTCTTCAAGATGATCTAAGATGTATCTGCTGGCTCGGAAACGCGCAATTTCAAGTCGTTTTTTTTCTTGCTCCAGCTCGGTTTCAAGTGTTGCAGTGTAAGTGCCTGTTTTTCGGATTGCAGGAAGAACTTCGTTTGTTACCCAGCGGCGGAATTCTTTAGCGGCTTCCTTTCTGCTCATAAAGATTGCGTGATATAAACCTGATTCGTTTATAACAAGCATTTCCTGTTTTCCGCCGAATGTTGGAATTGTGCAAGTTGTAATTTCATCCGAATCAAGATTTTTTGTTAGATCTGTTGTTAGTTTATATTCAAGAGCTGTTGCGACATCCTTTCCAACGAAGTAAGGTTCGTTTTTAATTTGCACCGTGCGAACGAGAGTGTCGCCGAAAACCCATGTCTGAACTGACTTCGTCAAAAGGGTATGATTATTGTTCATACCCTTTGCGCTGATTTCCAGTAAGTTTTCCGCCTCTGTTGCTTTAGATAAATTCATTTTATACCCCTTAAAAACAAAAAAAGCCGAAACAGGATGTCGTCTTTCCTGTTTCGGCTAAAGCGGAAAACATAAAGGATTTGCCCCCTTACGTTTAACCACTCCCAAAGAAGAGTGGTTAATAAAGACGACATGAATTAACAACTCTTGCTTCACATCTGACTTTAAAGGGTAAAAATGATAACTTTTTGTGCAAGTCTTGCAAAAATAATATAAAATTAGTATGATTTATTAGTTAGCAGCAAAGAGGTTGCAGATAAAATGCTATTTTTATGGCGTTTTGTCCGCAGCCTCTTTTTTTATGCGTTAGCGCTGGTAGCACCTGCGAAGCAGTTCTGTAGCGAAGTGAAACGGAGCGAAAGAATGAGCGGATAGCGAAGTGCGGACATAGCGACCCGAAGGGGAACGCCCTGATAATTGATTTGGAGGTTATTATGTGTGGATTTGTTGGAGCTTTTGATTTAAATACAGGATCCGAGCCGATTGACGAAGGGTTAAAAGAGCAGCTTAGAAAGCAGGTCCTTGAGATGTCAAAGACAATCCGCCACCGCGGACCGGACTGGACTGGAGTTTACACTGGAGACAACGCGATTTTGAGCCACGAGCGTCTTGCGATTGTTGATCCGTTCTCCGGAAAGCAGCCTCTTGTAAGCGACGACGGAAAAATTATCCTTGCTGTTAACGGAGAAATCTACAACCACCAGAAATTAAGAGAAGAATTCAAGGGAAAATACAATTTCAAGACGATGTCCGACTGCGAGGTTATTATTCCTCTATATAAGGAATATTCTGCGAGCGGAAAAGACTTTGGAGAGATGATTGAAAAGCTTTCCGGAATCTTTGCGTTTGCGCTTTATGATTCAGAAAAAGATGTCTACTTGATTGGACGCGACGAAATTGGCGTCATTCCGCTTTACCAGGGCTGGGACAAGGCCGGAAGATATTATGTGGCTTCCGAGCTCAAGGCTCTTGAAGGCGTCTGCCAGGCTGTCGAGGAATTTCCGAACGGCTGCTACTTTTTCTCAAAGGACAAGAAGCCTGTAAGATGGTACCACCGCGCATGGGAAAGCTACGACAACGTTAAAAACAGTCCGCGCGCCACAGACGATAACGGCGAAATCATAAACCCGTCTGTGATTGAGAAGGTGCGCAACGGTCTTGAGGCGGCAGTGCGCCAGCAGCTTATGAGCGATGTTCCTTACGGAGTTTTGCTTTCAGGAGGCCTAGACTCATCTATAATAGCTGCGATTACACAGAAATACTCAAAGAAGCGCGTCGAGACTGATTCAAAGGAAGCCGCCTGGTGGCCTCAGCTCCACTCGTTCGCAATCGGACTTGAAGGCTCGCCTGACCTTGTCGCGGCGAAAAAAGCGGCCGACTACATCGGAACAATCCACCACGAGATTCATTTTACAATCCAGGAAGCTCTCGACGCCCTGGAAGATGTAATCTATCATATTGAGACTTACGACATCACAACTGTCCGCGCCTCAACTCCGATGTATCTTCTTGCCCGCGCAATCAAGGCGATGGGAATCAAGATGGTTTTGTCTGGAGAGGGAAGCGACGAGCTTTTCGGCGGCTATCTTTATTTCCACAAGGCTCCGAACGCAAAGGAATTCCACGAGGAGCTCGTACGCAAGATGAGCAAGCTTCATCTTTATGACTGCCTTCGCGCTAACAAGGCTTTGATGGCCTGGGGAGTCGAAGGACGAGTTCCGTTCCTTGACAAGGAATTTATCGACATTGCTATGAGCCTTAACCCGATGGACAAGATGAGCATAAAAGTTCAGAATCCGAAAGTTGAAGGCTTTGATAAAAATCACCAGCGCATTGAAAAATGGATTTTGAGAAAAGCATTTGAGGATATGCTTCCGCCTGAAATCTGCTGGAGACAGAAAGAGCAGTTCTCTGACGGAGTAGGCTACAACTGGATTGACACGCTCAAGGAAATTACTGAGAAAAAAGTGAGCGACGCGGAATTTGCCCGCCGTGAGAATCGCTTCCCTGTAAACACGCCTGCGACAAAAGAGGAATATTACTACCGCGAGATTTACTCAAAATTCTTCCCTGGCGACAGCGCGGCAAAGGTTGTTCCGCACGAGGCCGGAGTCGCCTGCTCAACAGCAAAGGCACTTGAATGGGACGAAGCTTGGAAAAACATGGACGAGCCGAGCGGAAGGGCAATCGCCGGAGTGCATGACAAGGCATACTAAAAAAAATTGTCCGCATGGTGCGGCGACTCGTTTTTTGTGGTAAAATTGGTTTATGCGTATTTTTTTTACTTTACGCAGAATCAAGAAAGGTGAAAAATGCAAGCAAGCCAGCAGATTAAAATGACAGTTGATGTTCTGATGACAGTTCTTTCCATAGTGCTAATGGGCGGAACGATGATGTTTTACGACGAGAGAGTTCATCAGATTCTTGGAATGATTTTGCTCGTTCTTTGGATTGTTCACACGTGTTTTAATCACCGCTGGTATTCTTCGCTCTTTAAGGGAAAATATTCGCCATATAGAGTTATGCAGATTGCCGTGAATCTTGGAATTGCGTTGTGCGCTCTCTGTCTTATGATAAGCGGAATGATGATGGCATGGTTTATGCCGGCTCCTGACGGGCTTGGCATAGCCCGGTCTGTTCATCTTGTTTCTTCTCATTGGTATTACATTTTTATGTGCGCTCATATCGGAATGCATTTATCCATGATTTTTTCCAGTCTGAAAATATCTTCTTTTAAACAGAAAAAATCTGAAAATAAAAACAAAACGAAGAATATCATTTTTAAAATCGTCATTTTTTTAATTTGCGCATATGGAGTTTTTGCGTTTATATTGCGTGGAATCTGGAAATATCTTTTTTTAAGCCAGCAGTTTTTCTTTTTTGACCTTGAGCGTGGATACGTTCTTTTTGCTTTTGACTATCTTTCGATTCTGATTCTGGTCGCTACGCTTTCTTATCTTTTTTCAAAGCTCCTGCAGAAAAAAAAGTTCCCGCCGGATTTTTAATTTCTAGCGGGAACTTTAAAGATGATTTTTATTTATTACGAGACCTAGAATTTATTTCCAGGCGCGCTCGTAGATTCCAGCGATTTCATCGTCGGTTGTAGGAGCCGGATCAGCCTGGAAAAGTCTTCCCATTGTGGCTCTTGCATTCTTTGCGAGAGTCAGAGCCTCTTCCTTTTTGATTCCCCAGTCGCTCATCTTAAGATTGTCAACTCCGCAGGCTTTCTGCAAAGCAAGGAGCGCGTCAAGAAAATCTTCAGGTTTCTTAGCGTCTGTTTTGCCCAAAAAGCGAGCCATGTCCACAAAGCGCTGGTCGATTATGTGCTTGTCAATCCAGAACTTGAAATATTCGTATGAAAGCATAATCAATCCCGCTCCATGCGGAAGAGAAGTGTGGAATGCGCTCATCGCATGCTCCATTGAATGCTCTGAAGTGCAGGCAGAAACATCCATGCTGTAGCCAGACATTGTGTTTGCAAACGCAACTGCGTCGCGGGCTTCCATGTCGTTTCCGTCTTTTACAGCGCGCACAAGATATTTTCCAATGTTCTCAATTGCGGCTCTCTGAACCATCTCTCCCATCGGATTGTCAACGCGGGAAATATATCCTTCAAGGCTGTGGAAAAGAGCGTCAAATCCCTGATAAGCAGTGAACTTCGGCGGAACAGTTTTCATAAGCTCCGGATCAACAATTGCGTAAGTCGCCATCATTCCTGGAAATCCGCCGACGCCTATCTTCTCGTTTGTCTTTGTGTTTGTGATAACTCCGGCCGAGTCAACTTCGCTTCCAGTTCCTGCGGAAGTTGTGATTGCAATCCACGGAAGAACTGGATTTTCTGGAGTTTTTCCTTTTCCATGCTCAGAAAAAGCGTAGTCCCAAAGGTCGTTTGATTTTTGCGGAGCGAACATCGCCATATTCTTCGCCGCGTCCATAACAGAGCCGCCGCCAAGCGCGACAACAAAATCACATCCGTTGTCACGAGCTGCCTGCGCTCCTTCCTCAACAACTTCCTTTAGCGGATTCGCCGCGACTTTGTTGAACACGACGTATTCGCAGCCGGCTTTTTTTAGCTCGTCCTCAGTTCTCGCAAGCGAGCCGTTTGTAATAGTTGACTTTCCGTTTGAAATTACAAGAAGAGCCTTTTTTCCAGGCATTTTCAAAATGTGAAGATTTGAGAGCTGTCCCTCGCCGAATAAAACGCGTGTAGGCGCAAAAAAATTGTAAGTTTTCATAAAACTGACCTCCAAGTTATGATTTAAGAATAATACTTCGTTGAAATTATTTAAAATAGAACTTTGTTTTGCTCAGCATAAGTTTTTGTTATGCTGGCATTTTAGTAAAGCGTAACTAGATATTTATTTCAAAAGTCCTTCGACATATTTCTTTATGTCCGCTCCGGCCGCTCTGCTTGAGAACTGCCTTCCGCCTTTGAAAACTGCTCCGTCCGCGTGTTTCGCCAAGTCTGTTCCGCTGCGTCCCCAGTGAGCTTCCGTCTGAAGTGCACAAAGTCACAAGATTTTTTCCGCTGAGATTATTGTTCTCGACAAAAGTGTACATGATTTTTGGAGCCATTGACCACCAGATTGGATATTCTAGAATAACTGTGTCGTAACCGCTTAAATCAACGCTGTTTGCAATTGCCGGCCGGGCATTGTCATCTCTGCTTTCTTTTGTTGAAATTGAATTGCGGTTATTCCAGTTCAAATCATCGCTTGTGTATTTATGCTCAGGAACAATTTCGTGCAAGTCCGCGCCCAAGGCTTCTGCAGTTGTCTTTGCGAGCCGCTCGGTGTTTCCTGTCGCGCTAAAGTAGCAGACAATTGTTTTTGATTTTGTCTGAGCCGCAGCTCCTGCTATAAAAAGGCTGCCAGCCAAAATAGAAAGAAGAAGTTTTTTCATTTAATTTCCTCCGGAATAAAAACTGCGCTGAATAACTTTCAGCGTCAATAATGAAGTGTTTAGTTACTATCTGTAACTAAAATTTAATATAATAAATCAAAAGTAACTTGTCAATATTTATTAACGATTTTATTAACAGATTGTTTCTTATTGATTTTTTTTAAATTTATTAATATCATTACAAATATGAATGACTTTATACGTGCGAGAACCGACAGCCAGAAAGAAGTCAGAATGACAGAAATCAAAACTGCGGCGGACTCGCTTTTCAAGGAAATGCCTTACTCTGATATTACGCTGACCACGATTTCGTCAAAACTTGGCTGGTCGCGCGCGAATCTTTATAAATATATTTCAACAAAAGAGGAAATTTTTCTTGAGATTACAGAAGACAAGATGAAAAAATATTTTGATTCTCTTAATTCCGCTTTTCCGGAAGGCAACAAATATTCAGATGAAGTTGTCGCTGAAGTTTGGGCCGGAACTTTAAACGCCAGCCAGGATTATCTCCGTTATGCTTCAATTTTAACTTCAATTATCGAAAAAAATGTCACTGTTGACCGGCTTGCGGCTTTTAAGAAAAAATATTTTGATCTGGCTTTAGCATTCTGCGCGCGTCTTTCTGCAATGCTTAAAATTCAAGAAGACGCGGCGTATACTATTTTCGTTGATATTCTTTGCTATGCCGGAGCAAACGCTTCCAGCTGCGCAAAAAATCCTCTGGTTCAAAAAGCCTTGGAAAAAATCAATGTTAATCCGCCGAAAAAAGATTTTTATGACGCGATGAAGAATTTTATTCTGATGGAAATAAAATGGAATTCTAAATCGCAGTGAAATAAAGCGCGGCAAAAACTGAAAAGTTGTAAACAGAATGAATAAACGCCGGAACGAAAACTGAGTTTGTCTTTCTCATGCAAATTCTCAGGACGATTCCGGAAAAAAAAGCGTTCAGAACTGCGAGAAATCCAAGATAAAGATGTGAAAAAGCGAAAATCAGCGCTGAAACAAGCTCAAAAATGAAATCGGTTTTCTTTGATTTTTGAGAATCGAGCTTTCCAAATGTCAGAATCTTGAAATTCCGCTTGCAGCTTTCCGGAAGATAAAATCTGTAAAGAATTTCCTCGTAAAACGCCGCGCAGAATGTTCCCGCGATAAAATTCATAAAATAGGAAATATTTTGCGGGAAGATGATTTCATCATTTTCAAGAAAATTGAAGCCGCCTTTTTCAATAAGAAATCCCGCCGTCTGGAACGCTGCGGAAACTAAAAAAATCAGCCCAAGGCAGATGTTTCCGCATGAAATCTTCACTATGACCGCCGTTTTTTCTGTTTTATTTGCGAACTTTTTTTCAATCAGATAAAGAAAAAGTGAAACTGCGAAAAGAAAAAATGTTGTGGCAGCGTAGCCGTGCGAAAAGTCAAGCGTTGTTCCGCCCGCAGTTTTTGTAGCGAAAAGCGGCGGCAGAACTAGAAAGAAAAGGACAGCAAAAAATTCAAGAAGCGAAAAAATTTTGTTCATTTATTCAATCGAAGAGATTTTATATCAGACATAAAAAATCCCGCGCAATTTTCTGTAAAAAAAATCGCCGCAAAACTGCGGCGAAAAGCAAAGATGTTAAAATTAGTATTTTGACTCTGCGTAGCCGATCCAGCCCTCGTTTTCAATCAAAGCTTTCTCGAATCCTTCCAGCTTGAAAGGGTAGCTTTTTGAAAGCGAGCCTGCAATCAGCTTTACTTTCCATGTGCCGTCGTCTTTAGGCTCAATCTTGCATTCGCAGTCTTTGTCAGCGAAAGTGCGGAACATATCGTCAATGTCTCTTTTCGGCATCTCAAGGGCGAGAAGGCCGCAGTTGTACATGTTCTGTCTGAAAATGCGGGCGAAGTTCGGCGCAATCACAGTGTAGATTCCGTTAACTTCCAATGCCCATGGAGCGTGCTCACGGCTGGAACCGCAGCCAAAGTTTTCGCGTGTGATGATTACTTTCTTTCCTGGAACATCGCGCTTCGCGTCGAAGCCGTCAAGCTTCAAGTCCTCAAGGCAGTAAGGCTTTAGAGCCTGCTTTGAGATTTCTGTAAGATATTTTGCTGGAATAATCTCGTCAGTGTTGATGTCTGAGCGATCCAAGAAAAGTACCGGTCCACCGAATGCTTTCATTTTATTTCCCCTTTTTATAGATTATAGATTGCGGGACAAAGTCCCGCAATGATTCATATTTAGCCTTTATAGAATTCTGAATTTGTGATTGTTCCTGCAATCGCAGTTGCAGCCGCAGATGCCGGGCTCATAAGATGAACCATTCCGCCTTTTCCCATGCGTCCGTTGAAGTTGCGGTTTGTTGTCGAGGCGCAGACTTCGCCTTCCGCAAGAACTCCGTTTGACATTCCAAGACATGCGCCGCAAGTCGGGTTTGTTACGCAGAAACCTGCGTCAAGGAAAATGTCAATCAGCCCTTCGTCAACAGCCATCTTGTAGATTTTCGGAGTGGCAGGAGAAACAATTCCGCGTGTTCCGTCCGCAAGATGATGTCCTTTAAGGATTTGCGCCGCAATGCGCAGGTCGGAGATGCGTCCGTTTGTGCATGAGCCGATATAAACCTGGTCAACATGAGTTCCCTTCATGTCGGCGATTTTCTTAATCTGGTCTGGCTTGTAGTTGATAGTGCAGACTGGGTCAAGGTTCGACAAATCCTCTGTGATTACTTTTTCGTAAACCGCATCAGCATCGTCATGCCATTTTGAATAGTCGGCGAGGGCGTCTTCCTTTGACTTGTATTCATCCTTGATGAACTCCCAGAGATAGTCAACAGTTTTCGCGTCAGGAAAGCAGATTCCGCTTGTTCCGCCGGCTTCAACTGCCATGTTGCAGAGTGTCATGCGCTCTTCCATTCCCATGTTGTCAACAATAGGGCCTGTGAACTCAACTACGCAGTTTGTCGCTCCGTTCACGCCGATTTTTCCAATAAGATGGAGAATTACGTCTTTTGCGTAAACTCCGCTCTTGAGCTTTCCGTTCAATACAAATTTGATTGTCTTAGGCTCTTTGAATGAACAAACGCCTTTCAAGATTCCGACCTCAAGGTCAGTTGTTCCGACTCCTGCCGCGAACGCTCCGAACGCACCGTGGGTACAAGTGTGCGAGTCGCCCATAATTACCGTGAATCCTGGTCTGACAAATCCTTTCTCTGGGAAAATCGCATGGCAGACACCGTTTGAGCCGATGTCAAAGAAATCCTTAATCTTGTTGCGTCTAGCCCAGTCACGCAGGATTTTTCCCTGTGTCGCTGTCTTGCTGTCTTTCGCAGGAGTAACGTGGTCAATTACGGCCTTGATTTTTGTCGCGTCAAAAACTCTGTCCTTTCCGCGCTCAACCAAGTCGTTGATTGCTACAGGAGTTGTAATCTCGTGGCAGAAAACTCTGTCGAGCTTTAAGACATAAGTTCCTGGAAACGGCTCATCGACAAGATGAGAGTCAAAAATCTTCTGTGCTATAGTTCTTCCTGTGGTTTTTCCCATTTATTTGTACCTCTAAAATATGATTTTCGAAAATTAGTTCACAACGTTGACCGGTTTTCCGGCAAGAAAGCTTCTGATGTTTTCCTCTGCGATTCCAAGAAGCCTTTTGCGTGTTTCAAGCGGCGCCCAGGCCAAATGCGGCGTAATCACGCAGTTTTTCGCCTTGTAAAGCGGGCAGTCAGCCTTCATAGGCTCATAGAGAATAACATCTGCCGCATAGCCCGCGATTTTCTCGTTATCAAGAGCATCTCTTACATCTTTTTCATCGACAAGGCCGCCGCGCGCTGTGTTTATAAGGTAGGCGGATTTTTTCATCAGGGCCAAAGATTCCTTGTTTATGATTTTGTCTGTCTCGCTTGTGAGCGGAGCGTGCAAAGTCACAAAGTCTGATGTGCTCAAAAGCTCGTCAAAAGAAACTGTCTTTTCGCCGCCAGTGAACGACTTTTCATTATGAACACAAACCTGAACATTCATGCCGAATGCATGCGCGATTTTTGCGACTTTCTGACCGATATGGCCGAACCCGAATATTCCGATTGTCTTTCCCGCCAGCTCTGAAAGCGGTGTGAGCCAGTAGCAGAAATCAGGATTCTTTATCCAGCCGCCGCTTTGCACAGACTCGTTGTGAAGCTGAACCTGGTTTGTAAAATTTAATATGAATGAAAAAACATGCTGAGCAACGGCATCTGTGCTGTACGAGGGAATATTTGTGACTGTGATTCCTTTTTCCCTGCATGCCTTTGTGTCAACGACATTGTAGCCTGTCGCAAGAACTCCGATATATTTGAGATTCGGACATTTTTCTACAATTTCGCGAGTGATATTTACTTTATTAAGAAGAATTAAATCGCTGTCACCGATTCTTTGAACGACAAGCTCCTGAGGCGAACGGTCATAAACAAAGAAATCATCGGCAAGAGATTTTATTGAGTCCCAAGAGAGATCGCCAGGATTAAGACCGTGGCCATCAAGAACTGTCAGTTTCATCAGCTAATCCTAAATCAGCCTAAAACTGTTATTCCAGCAGACGATATCGCAGCGTTGATTGCATCCTCAATGCCTCCGACGCTTTCATCAAATTCAACAAGAACCTGAGATTTATCAGGATTTGCATTGCAACTTTTGACTCCGGCCACTGCGCTTACAGCATCTCCTACTTTTTTTGCTGTGTCCGGATCAAACATGCCATCAACGTATATCTTCTTTTGCATTTAGGACATCTCCATAAATATGATGAATTTATTATAAAATGTCTTCTTTTAAATTTCAATAGAAATAAATCTTTTGAATGACACTAGCTTTATATGTTTCTGACAAAAAATCATTTTTTCGTTTTGATTTGATTTGCGGCAGGAAACTTTTAAAAATAAAATGCTTTTCGCTCTTTTTCCTATTGACCTAAGTTTTATTTTAGTTTAAGATACTAAACATCAATGCGGCAGTCATATAACGGCTCATTATCTCAGCCTTCCAAGCTGATGACGAGGGTTCGACTCCCTTCTGCCGCTTAGTTGTTAAGCCGCTGTAGCTCAGTTGGTAGAGCAATGGACTGAAAATCCATGTGTCGTTGGTCCGATTCCAACCGGTGGCAAGTGTAAATCTCCAGTGATGGAGATTTTTTTTTGCTTTAAAGCTTTTTGTGGTGGCTAAAGCAATTCAAAGCGGGGGCGGCATAAGCCGCCTTGGGCTTTAGCTGTTTCTGATTTCTTGTGCCTTTTCAAGCAGCGCTTCTTTTGTGTTCAGGGCCGGATTTTCCAAAACCATTTCAAACAGTCGGTTCAAAATGTTTCCAAGCTCTTTTCCGGCCGGAATTCCTGCGGCTATCAAGTCTTTACCGTTTATTGCCAAATCTTTCAGGCTGAGCGCGGTTTTCTGGGCTTCAATCTCGCTGATTCTTCTTTTTAGAATTTCTATATTTTTCGCCGACTCGCTTTCAGGATTCCATTTTTCACGGTGCATTCCGTAGATGTCGGCTTTTCTTAGCTCAAACAGGTCGTCAATGTATTCAGGCTTTATGCGCACGATGAATCTTCTGACGGCTGCATCGCTCCAGTTTGTCTCGAAAAAGAACATATGGTGGCGGATAAGATGGACGACGCTTTCTATGAGATTGTTCGGGAAGCGCAGCCGCGTAAGTATTTTCTCTGTCTCGTCGGCGGAATAAATCTCGTGTTTGTGGAAGTGGATTATATCAACAATTTTTCCTGAGCCTTCCGGATATTCTTTTTTTTCAACTGTGCGCGCGTCTTTTTTTCCGATGTCGTGGAAGAGGGCTGCGAGCCGGACTGTGAAGTTGTTCTTGTCGGCTCCGTCGCAGGCGTAGAAATTGTGGTCTAATACATCGAACTCGTGGAATCCGCGCGCGTCTTTCTGCGTGCATCCTCTGCAATCTGCAAGCTCCGGAATAAAGATTTTTAAGATTCCTGTTTTTTCGAGAAGATGGAGCGCCACTGAAGGAACATCTGTTTTTAGGATTTTTATTAATTCGTCACGGAATCTTTCTATAGAAATGGATTTTATTTTTTCCTGGACATCAGGATTTTCAATTGCCTCGAGCGTGCTCTTCTCAATCTGGAAACCGAGCTGGGAGCTGAATCTTATTGCGCGGATAGGGCGCAGTCCGTCTTCCATGAACCTGTCGTAAGGCTTTCCGACTGTTCTGATTATTTTTCTTTCAATGTCTTTTCTTCCGTCGAAAGGATCTTCTATTTTTCCGTCGGCTAGCGATGCCGCGATTGCGTTCACTGTAAAGTCCCTTCTTGAAAGATCCTCTTCGAGCGTAGCGTCAAAGCTGACGCTGTCAGGATGCCGGCCGTCTGAATATTTGCCTTCGCTTCTGTAGGTTGTGACTTCGATTTCTTTTCCCATAAAGTGCACTGTGACAGTTCCATGTGCGATTCCGGTCGGAATAACCCGGCGGAAAATTTTTACCACTTGCTCAGGTTTTGCGCTTGTGGTCAGGTCCCAGTCGGACGCGGCTTTTCCAAGAATCATGTCGCGCACGGCTCCGCCTACAAGATAAGCTTCGTATCCGTTTGCCTGGAAAATTTTATTCATCTTTTTTAAGATTTCGGGAATTTCAATGAAGTCTAAATCCATAGTCAATAATATATCAAAAAACAATTCCTTCTGAAAGTTTATTTATCATAAGAGATAAGGCCGCCGAGGCGACGCTCAGAAAAAGCGCGATAACAAAAAAAATCAGGTTGAAAAGTATCAGGAAACGCCTGTCCTTTATGGCGAAGAAAATAGTTTCAAGAATGCAGGCGGCTGAGAAAAATCCGAGCGCGATTGCGACGCAGGTGACTGACTTTAGAATCAGGGCGATATTTGAGTCGAGAAAGTTCTGGTAGTTTCCTGAGACGTAGAAAATCAGAAACGCAATAAGAGTCAGAAAAAGAAAAACGCAGACTCTCCGCGAAAGCCTCAGCAAAAGCGGAAGGTGGCGCGACTGGTTCTGTGAGATAATCTGTGTTCCAAGCTCTTTTAAGTTCTTCTGATTTTTCCGGGATTTCATCTTTTCTTGATAACAACCGCTTTTTACTATATTATTTTTCCTGACTTTTTTATAGATATTTTGGAGCATATAATGTCAAAAAGACTTTACGGCGTGCGCGGCGCGACCGGGGCTGAAAACACAAGGGAATCTGTTGCGGAAAATGTCTGCCAGATGTGCCTTGAGATTTTAAGAAAAAATTCAATAAAAACAGAAGATATTGTTTCAGTTCAGTTCACGCAGACAAAGGATATTGACGCTATGAATCCTGCGGCGGCGCTTCGGAAAGGGCAGAGCGAGGTTGATTTTTCATCTGTTCCGCTTTTCTGCAGCCAGGAGCCTGAAATCAAAAATTCTCCTGAGAAGATGATACGTGTTCTTGTGACTGCTTACCTTGAGGAAGGCTCGAAGATTTCTCCGGTTTACATAAACGGCGGCGAGAAGCTCCGTCCGGACTTTGCGTCGTAGGAAGATTATGTTTTACGATAACGGATTGAAATTTGAATGCAACCGCTGCTCTGGCTGCTGCAGGCTGAGCCCGGGCTTTGTGTATCTTTCTTTTGCGGATTTGACAAAGTTATGCCGGTGGTTTAAACTTTCTAGGAAAGAATTTATCGATACTTACTGCAGGTGGGTTCAGTATTACGACAACACAGAGGTTCTCTGCCTCAAAGAACGCTCAAACTACGACTGCACGCTCTGGGACAAGGAGAAGGGCGGCTGCAGCGCTTACGGAGCGAGGCCTTTGCAGTGCTCGACTTTTCCATTCTGGTCCTGGATGCTCAAAAGCCGCCAGGCATGGGATGAAAGCGCGAAGGACTGTCCGGGAATAAACGCCGGGCGTCTGTGGTCAAAGGAAGAGATTGAAGAGCAGAAAAAGCTTTATGATGAGAACCAGCCTCTTCACAGGTATCAGATAGAAGTTCTAAAAAGTTAAAAACGTTAGAACCAGCACGGAGATTTTGCTTGGAAATTCAGTTTTGGGGCGTCAGAGGCTCAATTCCTTCACCTCTTTCAGCCGGACAGATAAAAGAAAAGATTGATGAAGTTGTAAGCCTCGCTTCGCCGGAGAATTTCACATCGCAGGAGTCAAAAAGAAAATTTCTAAAGAGCCTTCCGGAGCGTCTTTACGGAACTGTCGGCGGAAACACTCCGTGCGTTGAATTTACTTCTGACAGCAACCGGAAAATCATTTTTGACGCGGGCACTGGAATCCGCCTTCTTGGAAAGTCAGAAAGTCTTCCCGAAAATCTTCATTACAATCTTTGTTTTTCTCATTTTCACTGGGACCATATCCAGGGACTTCCGTTTTTTGACGCGATTTATAATCCGGGCGTTTTTTTTGATGTTTATTCTCCGTTTGAAAATATGGAGAATCTTCTTTCAGAGCAGATGAAAAAGCCTTATTATCCTGTGGACTTTGATTCTGTCGCAAAAAGATTTTCTTTTCATCAGATTGAAGAAAAGCGTGAATTTAAGATTGATGACTTGATGTTAAGCTGCATAAAAATGTCGCATCCTGGAAGCTCGTACAGCTACTCAGTCTGCGAGAACGGGAAGAAATTTGTCTATGCGACAGACGTTGAGCTTAAGGAAGGCGATTTTGAGAAGTCGCCTGAACGGAGCGCAGTTTTTAAGGATGCCGACGCTCTTGTCTTTGACTCACAGTACACGGTAGAAGAGGCTGTAAGAAAGCCTAACTGGGGGCATTCGGCTTTTTGCGGCGCGATTGATTTTGCCGCGGCCTGGAATGTAAAAAAGCTTTTTCTTTTTCATCACGAGCCGACTTATGATGACAAAAAGCTGTATAAAATTCTTGATTCTGCGCGCTGGTACGCAAAATACGCGGCGGACGGAAATGTTGAAGTGAATCTTGCGATTGAAGGTCAAAAAATAAAAATATGATTAGCAATATTGATAATGAAAAATGCGGAGCTTCAAGCGGAGCGTCGCTTGACTATCATTTTACGGAGCGGGAGATAAGGCTTCTGGCGAAATTCTTCAGGAAACACCAGAGCGAGCTTCCTGACGGACTTGCTGATTTTTCAGATAAAATCGAGCGCGCTGTCTACAACACAATGTCAATTGAAGAAGCCGAGGTCTTCTTTTCATGAAAAAAAAATCCAGCTTTTTAACCGGCCTGTTTTGTTTTTTTGTCGGGCTTTTCGCAGTCTGCGCGACTTTGCTTGTTCTTTTTGAGCTTCAGCTCCGTCCTGTCAGCTCAAAAAAAAATGATGCCGGCGCAGAGAGATTTGAAATTTCTTCCGGCTCAAGCGTAAGGCAGATTGCCGCTTCTCTTGCGGAAAAGAAGCTTATAAGGTCGCAGGCGGCTTTTTATTTTGCCGCGCGTTTTCCGCTTCTTATTTTCGAGAACGGGCCTGTTGTGATGAAGTCCGGCGTCTATCCAGTTTCCTCCTCGATGAGCGCTAGGGAAATAATCCTGCTGTTTAATTCCGGCCGGCAGGAATATATCAGGACTGTGATTCCAGAAGGGCTTACGCTTAAGAAAATCGCTGAAGTCCTTGAGGAAAAAGAGGTCTGCGGTAAAGATGATTTTATCCGCGAGGCCCATGATCCTGAAAATCTTGAAAGATATAAAATCCATGCTCCTGATTTCCAGGGCTTTCTGTTTCCAGACACTTACAACTTTACGCCTGAGATGCCGGCGCAGAAAGTCCTTTTTATGATGGTTGACAATTTTTTTGACCATGTGAGTGAAATCCCGGAATTCAAAGGAAAATCTCCTGACGAATTTTATTCTGCGCTGATTCTTGCTTCTATTGTTGAGCGCGAGTACAGAACGGCTTCTGAGGCTCCTCTTATTGCAAGCGTCTTTACAAACCGGATTAACGACGGCTCGGGGCTTTATTCATGCGCCACGATAGAATATATCATAACTGAGATTGAGGGAAAGCCTCATCCTGATGTAATCACTTACGACGACTTAAAAATAAACAGTCCCTACAACACTTACAAATGGGCCGGACTTCCGCCCGGACCGATTTCAAATCCGGGCATGGTCGCCTTGAAAGCTGCCGCCGAGCCGGCGAAAACTGACTACAGGTTTTTTGTCCTGAAGGGCGACGGCTCGGGAACACATAATTTTACTAGAACTCAAATGGAGCATGAGCGCGCTATAATTTCATACAGAACAAAGAAAGCGGCGGGCGGAAAATAATGCCGGGAAGAATTTCTCAGGAAACTATAAACCAGGTTGACACACAGGTTGATATTGTCTCGGTTGTCGGCGAATACGTGAGTCTTGAGCAGCGCGGAAACCAGTGGTGGGGCTGCTGTCCGTTCCACAGCGAGAAAACTCCGTCGTTCTGTGTCACTCCAGACAAGCATATGTACTATTGTTTCGGCTGCCATGCGGGCGGCGGCGTAATCAAGTTCATAATGGAGATGGAGAAATTCAAATATCCTGAGGCTATTGAATTTCTTGCTCGCCGGGCCGGAATCGAAGTCAAGTACGAGTCTGGCGGCTACAATCCGCATGAAAACAAGGAAGACAACAGAAAGACTGAGTATATCGAGCTTTACAACCGTGTCGCCGATATGTTCCATTACGGGCTTTTGAACACGCAGGCCGGAAAATTCGCTCTTGAGTATATCACCAAGCGAGGTCTTACTCGTGAAACTCTTGAAAAGTTCAAGATTGGATATTCTCCGGCCGACAGAAAATGGCTAAAAACTTTTTTAAGAAGCAAGAATTACAGCGATGAGTTTCTTAACGGCTCCGGGCTTTTCAGCAAGAAATATCCTGACTTCGCTTTTTTTTCAGACCGCCTTATGTTTCCGATATTTGACAGGCGCGGCCAGGTTGTCGCGTTCGGCGGCCGTTTTCTGCGCGGAAATCCTGACACGTCGCCGAAATATCTTAATTCCGGCGGAGATTTGATTCAGTATCAGAAAAGAGAGACTTTGTTCGCGTTCAACTTCGCAAAGCAGTCAATAAGCGAGAAGAAAAGCGCGGTTATCTGCGAAGGATACATGGACTGCATCGCATATCATCAGTGTGGAATTACAAACGCTGTCGCAACTTGCGGAACTGCGCTGACTGACGAGCAGATAAATATGCTCAAGGCGTTTGCAAAAAAGGAGATTCTTCTTTCTTTTGACAGCGACGGCCCGGGGCAGGCGGCTACAGTCCGGGCGATTTTGATGTGCAGGCGGCAGGGAGTCACGGCAAAAGTCATAAGGCTCCACGGCGGAAAAGATCCTGCTGAGATTATGGTGAATTTAGGCAAAGATTCCTTGACGAATGACGTGAATAACGCTATATTAGATAGTGATTATCTGTTGTCATCTCTTGCGCAGAAATATCAGGTTGACACACCTGAAGGGAAAACAAAGGCAGCTTTGGAATTTTTCCCATATATAGACGCACTTCAGAATGACATACAGAAAGAATCTTGTCTAGATATGCTCGGGCAGAAATTTAATATTTCTCCTGAGGCAGTCAGAAAGGATTTTTTTAATCGGAATCAGGCTGAAAGGCGTGTCGTTGCGCAGAAAGCGGTGCAAGATTCAGCGGCTCCGGCAGTTCCTGTTAAGATTGATTCAGAACTGCGGACTGTGCTTGCTGTTATATCCGATACAAATCAGTTTGAACTGATGGACAGCCAGTTGTCTGATGAAGATTTTGAAAATCCGGCCGCAAGGTACTTGTTCAGTCTCTTGAAGGAGTGCAGTCAGAAAGGCAGCCTTTCTTTTAATGAAGTTTTGAGCCGTTGCAGTGATGAAAATATCCAGGGGCTTATCGCCTCAACCGTTGCATCCGGGGAATTTTCACAGAATAACAAACAGTCTGTAGCCGACGGAGTTGTGCTCATCAAAAGAAGAAGCCTTGAGAGAAAACGTGAGTCAATTATGATTCAGCTTCAGAAACTGCCGAAAAATCCTGTTTCTTCCGAAGATCAGGAGCTTCAGACAAAACTTCTTGTCGAGATAGTGAACATTGATAAATTGTTAAAAAACTAACAAAAGGATACAAGAATGGATCAGGAATTAGATCCCAAAGTTGAAAAACTTTTAGAATACGCAAAGGAAAAACAGGTTATTTCCTGGGATGAAATCAACGAGCAGCTTGGCCAGGATTTTGTCAATTCTCCAAAAATGGAAGAAGTTCTTCAGCTTCTGACTCAAAACAATGTCCAGATTATGGAAGAAGACGCTGGACTTGATGACGAGGACAAAGATGACGAGGAAGACGAGCTTCTTGATGACGAGGAGGATGATGAAGATTTTGATGGCGAAGAGCCGAAGGATGATGATGTCGATAAGACCCGGCTTGTAAACGGCGACAAGAATTCAAGCATTGACGATCCTATCCGTCTTTATCTCCGCGAAATTGGAAAAGAGAAGCTTTTGACTGCGGAGCAGGAAGTCACATATTCTAAGCAGATGGAAGATGGCGAAAACATCATAAAAGACGTTATTAAAAAGTCCGGAATGATGATTCCTGAATTTTACGCAATCTGCCAGAAAGCTTTCGCAAAAATCGATCCTCATGAGCCAGGAAAGGCGCGCAAAGAAATCAACGAGGCGCAGGCCGAGAAAAGAAGACTTAAGAGCTGCTACGGCGAATATCTAAAGCCAGTAAAAGAGAGCATGAAAACTTACATGAATCTCAAAAAGCAGCTTTTCGAGTCCGGCCAGTTCTCTGAGATTTTCCAGAATGAGCAGCTTATTGAGCTTAGAAAGAAAATTATGCCTGAGCTTCAGAAGATTGACATTCAGTCTGAGGAAATCGACAAATTCAGCGGAAAATTTGTTGACGCCACGCAGAAAATTGATGAATACAGACACAAGCAGGACAAGAAAATGCGCGAGCTCCGCATCTCAAATACTGCCGAGCTCAGAAAACTTGGCCGCCGGCTTGCGATTCATTCCGAGGCTGTCAAGCTTGAAGCTGAGCTGAACATGAAGAGCGATGAAATCCGCGATGTCTATACTCAGATTCAGAAGATTGACCGTAAGCTCCGCCGCATGGAATATGATTTCGAGAACAATATTGACGAGATTCTTGCAATGTCCGCAGAAATTGACCGCGGACGCAAAATGCTTGAGAAAGCTAAAAACAAGCTTATCAACGCGAACCTCCGTCTTGTTGTCTCAATCGCGAAAAAATATACAAACCGCGGGCTTCAGTTCTTTGATCTTGTTCAGGAAGGAAATATCGGCCTGATAAAAGCTGTTGAGAAATTTGAGTACCGCAAAGGATATAAATTTTCAACCTACGCAACTTGGTGGATACGACAGGCGATTACCCGCTCTATTTCTGACCAGGCGCGCACAATCCGCGTTCCTGTCCATATGATAGAACAGATTAACAAGGTTGTGCGCGAGGGCAGACAGCTTATGCAGAAGCTTGGCCGTGAGCCGACCGACGAGGAGATTGCACAGCAGCTTGGCTGGCCTGTAGCGCGCGTAAAGCAGGTTAAAAGCGTTGCGCGTGATCCGATTTCTCTTGAAACGCCAATCGGCGAGGAGGAAGACAGCCAACTTGGAGATTTCATTGAAGACAAAGAGGTTGAAAATCCTGCAAACCAGACAGCCTACACGCTTCTTCAGGAACAGCTGCGGGAAGTCCTTAGCACTTTGCCTGCGCGTGAACAGGAAGTCCTAAAAATGCGCTTTGGCCTTGACGACGGATATTCTCTGACTCTTGAGGAAGTCGGCTTGTACTTTAACGTTACGCGTGAGCGAATCAGACAGATTGAAGCGAAGGCTTTGCGCCGGCTTCGCCATCCGCGCCGCGCCAGCGGGCTTCGTGACTACATTGAGATGTAGAGTCCAAGGCTTGTTGTTTTGTGGACATAAGTTCTTAAATTTTATATAATTCTAGGCACTTCTTAAGAAAGAAGTGCCCGTTGATTTTGATTCTTGAGGTTTTTTAACATGGAAATGACAGAAGTTTTTGATAAACTTAGAAATCTTCAGACTGTATTGGTAGAGAAATACGATCTTGAAAAGAAAATTGAAAAGACACCTAAGCAGCTTGATACACAGAATGGTCTTCTATCGCGCCTCAAAGAGGAATATATTGAAAAGAACAAGTCTTATGAAGAAGTAAAAGCCAAAGTTGACGAGCTTAAGAAAAATCTTGACGAAGTTGTCGCTGCGCGTGAGTCGGCTGAGAAAGACATGGATTCTGTCACAAACCATCGTGAATACGAAGCTTTGGATAAGCAGATAAAAGAAGCTACTGACAAAGAGGACGGCCTTAGAAAAGAGCTGAAATCAAATGAAGATGTCATGGAAAAACTCGACGAGGCATTGAAAGATGACGAGGCGATGATAAATTCCCAGGAATCAGAGCTTAATGAGAGCAAGAATGCTTTGACTAAAGAAATAGATTCTTATAAAGGCCGTCTTGATGAGCTCAAGAAAGAGGAAGATGAAATTGTTCCTGGCCTTGATCAGGAAATCGTTTATAAATTCCAGAGAATCATACAAAGAAACAGTGAAGGTATTGTTGCTGTCAGAAACGGTGTTTGCACAGGATGCCATATGATTCTGCCAGGACAGTTCGCTAATGAAGTTCACAAAGGTGAAAAAATCTTGTTCTGCCCGTATTGTTCTAGAATTCTTTATCATGAAGATGTTGCAGAAGGCGAGACTGTTGAGTATTCTTCATTTGATGAGACTGGAAGTCTTGCTGATTTCGATGATGAATTTGCTGATGAGCTTGATGAATCTCAGATTGATGATAGCGAAAATGAAAACAGCGATTCTGATGGCGGTTCAGATTCTTTTAATGACTAAAGAATTTTGCAATGCTGCCTAAAATATGGGCAGCATTTTATTTTGGATTTGACAGAAAAGATATAACCGTGCTTTCTGTGCTGATGACAGCGCAAGAAAGTGAGGAAAGTCCGGGCTCCACCGGAAAAAATGCCGGATAACAACCGGGCGGCAAGAGGCAGTTGCCTTTTTAGGCATAACCCTTGAGCCGACAGAAAGTGCCACAGAAAATATACCGCCGAAAGGCAAGGGTGCAAAGGCAGTGTAAGAGACTACCGCAGCCATGGAAACATGTCTGGCATGGCAAACCTCATTTGGAGCAAGGCCAAGCAGCGGTTTTGGTTTTCCGGCCGTAGAACCGCGGGTAGGCTGCTAAAGGCTTCTGGCGACAGAAGTTTCGGATAGATGGTTATGCGTTTGCTTTTCTTTTGAGAGGCAGACAGAACAGAACCCGGCTTATTGTCTTTTCTGTTTTTTTTATTTTGGGTGGAAAATGAGATTAAAGGAGATTCACAGAAAGGTTGTAAAACGGAAGGTCAAGATTGTGAAAAATCTTGTAATTGCGTTTGTTTGTGCTTCTGCCTTTGCTGTAATCATTTTTTTTGCCCAGCGTCTTATTGAGTCCCAGCTTAATAACGGAAAGTCAATTTTCAGTATAAAAAAAAGCTGGAGAACTTATGATTATTCATCTTGCTATGATATAAGCTCTTCGTATCTTTATGACAAGCCTTATAACAGCACGGCTTTAACATATCATGGCTATTCCGCTTTTTTTCTGTCTATGTCGCAGAATGACGTGGAAAAATCTCAAAATTATCTTGACGAATCTATAAACAATCTTAGGACTGCGCTTTTAGGAGCTTCAAAATCGAGTGTTCCGCAGATTGAATATATGCTTGGAAAAGCTTATTTTTACAAGGATCTTCAGTCTTCATATAATTATTACGCTGATCTTGCTGTAAAATATCTTAACGATGCTAAGCTTCTCGGCTACAAGGCAGATGATATTCCTGAGCTTTTAGGCCTTTCCTATGCGTCTCTTGGAATGACGATGGAAAGCATTTCTTCATTTACAGAGGCCCTCCTAGTCCGCGAGTCTGATATTCTTCTTCTTTCAATTGCGGAGCAATACAAAAATGCCGGCCAGAACCAGGCGGCGGAGCAATATCTTTATAGAATTTCAAAAAACTGCAAGGATGAAAAAATCATCCTAAAAAGCCATCTTCTTCTTGGACAGATTTATCGTGAACGTGGAGATTATGGAGAAGCCGAGAAGGAATTTAATTTTATTTTGGAAAAAAATGAAAATTCTGCTGACGCTTATTATGAACTTGGTGTAATATATGAAAATCAGGGTGATTTGGTCAAAGCCCGCTCAGAATGGCGAAAGGCTTTGGGAATACAGGTGAATCACGCTGGCGCATTGAAAAAATTATCTGAATATAAATGATGAACAAGGTTTGGGAGGATTTTTATGGGGTTTTTCGACCGCTTTTCTACTGATATTGGAATTGATTTGGGAACTTGCAATACATTGATTTATGTCCGCGGAAAAGGAATTGTAGTGGACGAGCCTTCTGTTATCGCGGTGGAAAAGGGCACGAAACATGTTGTCGCTGTCGGAGCTGAGGCGAAAAGAATGCTTTGGCGAACTCCGGAGAATATTGTCGCAATTAGGCCTTTGCGAGACGGAGTTATTGCAGACATTGACAGCACTGAAAAAATGATAAAATATTTTATCTCAAAAGTAATTTCACGCCACCAGCTTTTTAAATCGACAAGAATGAAAGTCGGGATTCCTTCGTGCATCACAGAAGTTGAGCGCCGTGCTGTTATTGAGGCTGCTCTTAAAGCTGGCGCAAAGGAAGTTGATGTAATTGAGGAGTCTCTTGCTGCTGCAATCGGAGCGCAGATTCCAATCAACGAGCCTGCTGGACATATGATCTGCGATATTGGCGGCGGAACTACAGAAGTTTCTGTTATCTCGCTCGGCGGAATGGTTGTTACAAACGCAATCAGAACTGGCGGCGATGAGTTTGACGAGTCAATTGTAAAATACGTTTTGAATACTCACAACTTGAAGATCGGACAGCAGACAGGCGAAAAACTTAAAATCCAGATTGGAAACGCTTATTCTGACAAAGACAAGACAATCGAAAAGATGGAAATCAAGGGAATTGATGGAACTTCAGGTTTGCCTCGCCGAATTGAAATTGACAGCGTTGAAGTCCGCGAGGCCTTGAAAGCGCCGGTTGCAAAAATCCTTGAGCTTATCAAGACAACTTTGAGCGACACTCCGCCTGAGCTTGCCGCGGACATTTTTGAGCGCGGAATTGTTATGTCAGGCGGCGGAAGCATGCTTAAAGGTCTTTCAACTTTAATCAAAAAAGAAGTTGGTGTTCCTGTAATTACAGTCGAAAAGCCTCTTGAATGCGTTGCTCTCGGCGCAGGACAGGCGTTTGAGCTTTTCAAGGATATGTCAACAGACCGTTCTGTTTACGACAATCTCAATAACTAGATTTTTATTCTTGCAATATGGCCTCAAAACATTCATTCCGGTTTGGATTGTCTGAATTTGTTTTTGCTGTTCTCGTTCTTTTTTCTGGAATTTTGCTCGCGCTTAATTCGGGCGGATTTGTGGTGAATTTCCAGAAAGTCGGATTCACAGTTTTATCATCTGTTCAAAAAGGTGTTACTGCTGTGACTTCTGGAGTTGGAAGCACGTTCAATGCTGTCCGTGAGCTTTCGCGCTTGAGGGAAGAAAACCGCGAGCTTACGGAGCGGCTAAAAAATTATCAGTATCTCCAGAGAAACAACAGCGAGATAAATAAAGAGAACGAGCGTCTAAAAGAGCAGCTCGGATTTTCCACGTCGCTGGAAGAAAAGAATTATCCGGCGCAGATTATCGGACGTAATCCGGACAGCCTTTATTCGTCTTTTACAATTAATAAGGGAAGCCGGAGCGGAATTAGAAAAAATATGCCGGTTCTTGCTGTTCAGAATGGAATTGTCGGACTTGTTGGAAAAGTTGTCACGGTCGGAAGCGTAACGAGCCTTGTAATGCCGATTTATGACACAAAATGTTATATTTCTGCAAGAATTCAAAACACGCGCGACATAGGGCTTTTGAATGGACTTGGTTCATCTGACGCGCCGCTTGCAATGCGTTATATCAAAAAACGGGTTTTAGATGAGCTTAGCATTGGCGATATGATTGTAACTTCCGGAGAGAACGGAAACTACGTCCAGGATATTCCGATTGGAACAATTTCTAAAATTTCTGTCGTCGATTACGATTCATCTTTGAATATTGAGGTTACTCCTGTCATTGATTTTGGAAGAATTGAGAATGTTGTTGTTACGGACTTGAAGGAAGTGAATCCTTTGCTAGTTTCTTCTGGAGCGGAATAATGGTTAAATCTTTATTTGTTTTTATGATTATTTCTTTTGCTTCCGTTATTTTTGAAACTGCGGTTCTTTCGAATCTTCTCTTTCTTCCGGCCGTTCCTGATTTCCTTTTGATTTGTCTTCTTTATGTTTCGCTTAACAATGGAAGCCTTTACGGTTCGGCGGCAGGATTTATTTCCGGCCTTTTTCTTGATTTTGTGAGCGCGTCGCCTTTCGGCCTGAACTGCCTTTTGCGGACGATTCTCGGATATGCTTCTGGAAAATTGAACAAGACTTTGAATATAAACGGATTTTTGCTTCCGGCGCTGGCAGGATTCTGCGCAACGCTTGTAAAGGCGCTCGTTATCTGGATAATTTCGGTTTTCTTTCCTGGAAGCGTGATTTCTTATAATTTGATTTCTGTAAAATTTTTGTTCGAGCTTGTTGCAAACTCGCTTCTTACTCCGCTGATTTTTAAATTTCTTGGAATTTTCAACAGCATGCTTCTTTTGGAGAATGAGGAGATTCGTTGATGTCTCAGTATTCGAATTCAAATGAAGGTTCGGTTGCGCGGAACGCAAAAGTCGCGGTTCTTGGCGTTATTATCTTAATAACTTTTGTCATTTACGGGCTTAAGCTTTTTTCACTTCAGGTTATCGGCGGCGCAAAATATAGAACACAGTCGCGGACAATTTCAAGCCAGGTCAAGACCATTTCAGCGCAGCGCGGCGAGATTTTCGACAGAAATGCGAATATAAACATGCCGATGGTTGTCGATACTGATTCTTTCGCTGTCGATATGACTCCGGCCGAAATTCCTGACGGATTTTATGATACTGTTGCTCTGAAACTTTCGAGATTTCTAAAAATCTCAAAGAATGATATTGATAAAAAGGTTCCGTCTTCGCTTAGAAAATCTTTTACGGCGGTTGAAATCAAGGCGAATGTTCCAAGCGAGATAATTCAGAACATTGCTGAGAATCTTACGGATTTGCCTGGAGTTTCATGGCGGTCAAAACCTGTAAGAAATTATGTTGAGACTGGCTCTATTTCCCACGTTGTCGGATATGTCGGTGATATTACGCGCGATGAAATCAAAGTCATGTACAACCAGGGATATAAGGCGAATGCGATTGTAGGAAAAACAGGAATTGAAAAGCAGTATGATTCTCTTTTGCAGGGAGTTGACGGGCGCGAGGTAAAGAAAGTTGATGTCCGCGGCCATGTTCTTGATGAGGCTCCGGAGATTGTTCCGCCTCAGACTGGAAAAAATCTTGTTCTGACAATTGACACAAGAATTCAAAAGCTTGCTGAGAAGGCTCTTGGCGAACGTGTCGGCGCGGCAGTTGTTTTAAAGCCTGCGACCGGCGAAGTTGTCGCGATGGTTTCCTATCCTTATTATGACCAGAATCTCTTTAGCGATGACAACGCCTCAGCGGAATATAACCGTCTTGCAAGCGATCCGAACAGGCCTCTTTTGAACCGCGCGGTTAATGCGTCGTATCCTCCAGCCTCGACTTTCAAGGTGATTATGTCAACTGCAATTCTTGCTGAAAAAGCTTTTCCTCCGAACAAAGAAATTGAATGCACGGGCCGCGTTGACTATGGAAACAGAATTTTCCATTGCCATCAGAAATGGGGACATGGCTGGCTTGACTTGAAAAATGCGCTTGCGCAGTCTTGCGATGTTTATTTCTGGGTTGTCGGCCGGGATTATCTTGGAGTTGATAAAATTTCGTCTTACGCGAAGGAATTTGGTTTCGGCCAGTCTCTTGAAATTGATTTGCCGGCCCAGCAGGAAGGCTTTGTTCCGACTGCAGTCTGGAAAGAGCGCAAGCTTCATCAGAAATGGCTGGGCGGCGACACGATGAATATGTCGATTGGACAGGGCTACACGCTTGTAACTCCGCTGCATGTGGCGAACATGGTTGCGATGGTTGCAAACAGCGGAAAAATCTACAAACCGCATCTCTTAAAAGAAGTCCGGGATCCTACGACAAACGAAGTGATTCAGGAAATTGAGCCGGAGATTCTTCACGAGTCAAACATCGACGCTTCTGTCTGGAAAGAGGTCCAGGAAGACATGAGATATACAATTTCCGACGGAACCGCGATTTTTCCGATGGCGAACAAACAGTTTAAGATTGCCGGAAAAACAGGAACTGCGGAAGTCGGCTCAAAAGACCACTGGCATTCATGGATGGCGACTTACGCGCCTTACGACGCTCCGGTTGAGGATCAGTACGTTTTTGTTGTTCTTGTCGAGGCTGTCAACGACTGGGAATGGTGGGCGCCTTACGCTACAAATATCATAATTCAGGGAACACTTGCAAACCAGACTTACGAAGAGGCTGTGAACTCGCTTCCAAATGTAAAGAGCGTGATTCTTTCAAAGAGAAGAGCGCAGGCTAGGGCGGAGTAAAAAATGAAAGTAAAATTTTTGCAGGCTTTTGATTTTATCCTTTTTTTCTGCGTGATTGCGCTTGTTACGCTCGGAATTCTTTTTATCTATTCTTCTGGAATCAACTCCGACGGAATTAACACTTCGAACGAATATATAAAACAGATTGTCTGGGCCTCAATCGGAATTGTGATAATGGTCATAATTTCGCTCCTCGACTACAGAAAAATCCACCGTTATGCTCCGCATATTTTTATCGGAATGTGCGTTGTTCTGATTTTCACAAGGCTTTTTGGAAAATATGTAAACGGCGCGAAAAGCTGGATTGGAATCGGGCCTTTTGGAATTCAGCCGTCGGAATTCAGCAAGATTGCGTTCATAATTTTTCTTGCCTGGTTTCTTGAACGCTCGGCGAATTACCGCGACCAGAAAAAGCGTTTTTTTCTTGCAATCTGTATTCTTCTTGTTCCTGTCGCGCTGATTATGGCGCAGCCGGACTTGGGAACTTCCCTTGTTTTTTTCCCGATTTTCCTTGTGATGTGCTTTATCGCGGGAGTTCCAACCAGATATGTCCTGATGATTTTCTTTGGCGGCGTTCTGACAATCTTGTTCATTGCGCTTCCAATCTGGGAAACAGAGATTTTCCAGATGTCTGTTCCTGCGCTGAAAGTTCTGACAAACACAAAGCTCCGACTGATTTTGTTCTTTGCGGCGGCTTCAATCAGCATAATCGGCGTCCTTGGCCAGATTTTCTATAAGTCGAACAGAATTTTCTACTGGATTTCGTATGTTTTCGGAATCATTTCGGCGGCGATTGTCTTTTCATATGCCGGCGGAAAAGTTTTAAAGACGCACCAGATTCAGCGCCTTATTGTTTTTATTGATCCGTACAAAGATGCGCTCGGCGCGGGCTGGCACATTATTCAGTCAAAAATCGCGATTGGCTCCGGAAGCCTTTTCGGAAACGGATATTTAAAGGGAACTCAGAGCCACTTGCAGTTCCTGCCGGAGCAGAGCACTGACTTTATTTTCTCAATTTTGTCTGAGGAGATTGGCTTTGTCGGCTGCATGATTGTATTTGCGCTTTACTTTATTATTTTAATCCGTACAATCGTGATTATAAAGAAAACCTCAAATATGTTCGGCCTTTTGATTGCTTCAGGAATTCTTGGAATGTTCTTCTTCCATTTTATTGAGAACGTCGGAATGGCGATGGGAATTATGCCGATTACAGGAATTCCGCTGCTTTTTGTTTCTTACGGCGGCTCGTCCCTTTGGACCGCGATGATTTGCGTAGGGCTTTTGATGAGCATAAGCGCAAGAAAATACAACGAATATTAAGGCATCCTCAAAATGAAACTTGTAAATCCTCTTGAAGAATTTGGGAACGAGCTTTGCTCGGTTCAAAATCCGGCGGCTTATATTGGCGGTGAGTACGGAGAAATTGTAAAGCCTCATCTTGAAAATGACACTTTTTTTAATTTCGCAGTGGCTTTTCCAGATGTCTACACAATCGCGATGGCGAACCAGGCGATAAAAATCATCTACAACGGGCTGAATAAATATGAAGATATAAGATGCGAGCGTGTTTTTGCGGTCGAGAAAGATTTTGAGCAGCTTTTAAAAAAGCACAATGTTCCGCTTTATACGCTCGAAACTGGAATTCCGCTGAACAAAGTTGATATTCTTGGCGTTTCAATTGGCTATGAGCTTGGCGTTACAGGAGCACTTTCAATTCTTGACCTTGGAAAAATTCCTCTTTTGCGTAAAGACAGGACGGAAGACGATCCGATTGTCCTTGCAGGCGGCTGCGGAGCGACAAATCCTGAGGCGTTCTGTGATTTCTTTGACGCGTTTTTTATAGGCGAAGCCGAAGGCGGAATGTTTGAGCTTGTGGAAGAGCTTTCAAAGATGAAGAAAAACGGAGCGAAAAGGGCTGAGATTTTATCCCGACTGGCTTCAGATCCGCACGTATGGACAGAAAATATGTCGCCTGAGACAACCGGCCACAAGGTTGCGACTCGCGCTGTCTGGGCAGATTTTGGAAAAGTCCCGTCGGTTGAGTCTTTTATGCCGCTTCCGAACATAAAGCCTGTCCAGGATCACGGCGTTGTTGAGATTATGCGCGGCTGCCCGAACGGCTGCCGTTTCTGTCACGCAGGAGTTTATTACCGTCCGCAGCGGGCAAAGACAAAACAGCTTATTTTTGATGAAGTTGACCGGCTTGTGAATGTCGGCGGCTACAGGGAAATTTCACTCACATCGCTTTCAAGCGCGGATTATCCTGATATTGACAATCTTCTTGATGAGCTTACAGAGCGGTACAGGCCGCTGAATGTGTCGTTCCAGCTTCCGTCGCTTAAAGTCAACAGCTTTTCGCTTCCTCTTTTGAATAAGCTTTCCGAGGTCAGAAAATCAGGATTGACATTTGCGGTTGAAACTCCTGACGAGGCATGGCAGATCCGGCTGAACAAGGAAGTGTATGCGCAGCATCTTGTTGATATAATCCAGGACGCGAAAAAACTCGGCTGGAAAAGCGCGAAGTTCTATTTTATGGTCGGGCTTCCGCTTCCTGAAACTGAAAATCACACCGAGGAAAAGGCGATTGTTGATTTTATGCTTGACTTGCAGGCGAAAACTAACATTCAGTGCAACGTCAATGTCGGAACTTTTATCCCGAAGCCGCATACCGCTTATCAGTGGGCAAGGCAGATTTCACCGGAAGAATCGGACCGAAAGCTAAAATACATAAAGGACAATCTTCCGCGCGGAAAATTCAAGGTCGGAGCGCATGATATAAACACGAGCTTTGTGGAGGGGCTTTTCAGCCGTGGCGACAAGCGGGCAGGAAAAGTTATTTTGTCCGCGTACAAAAAAGGCGCGCGTCTTGACGCCTGGGAAAATCATCTTCGGGAAAACATGCCTTTCTGGGAAGAAGCATTTGCCGAGGCTGATTACGATGTAAAAGAATCAATTATGCGCGAGCGGTCGAAAGATGAAATTCTTCCATGGGACACAGTTTCGCTCGGTCCTGCAAAGAATTTTTATAAAAAAGAATGGGAAAGAAACGAAGAGGAAGTTCTCACGCCAAAATGCAAGATGAACTGCGACCACAGATGCGGAGTCTGCAACAACAAAGTCTGCGCGAACACAGACACAAAGCCACAAGAGCTTAGCCTTCCAAAGCTGCCGCCCGCGGTTCATTATCCTGAATGGAATATTCCTCTCATGTACCGCGCGATTTTTGCGTTCTCAAAGAAAAACGGCGGAGAATACATCTCCCACCTGAGCATGATTGAGAGCTTCAACCGCGCTTTTTTAAAATGCTCGCTTCCTGTTGTCTACTCAGTCGGCTTTAATCCAATTCCTCGGATTGAGTTTGCCTCAAACCTTTCGCTTGGAATTTCTTCGGACTGCGAGATTGCATCGTGCCTTTTCTACGAGAAAATCAGCGAAAATGATTTTATCAGCAAAATCAACTTTCATATGCCGAAAACGATTCAGATTTACAGGGCCTTTATTTTTCCTGTGACGAACCAGCGGCGGCGAGAGTCGCTTGCAACATGTCTCTGGGGAAATGTGTTTGAATATGACTTTAAATGCTCTGAGAACGAGATAAAATCATATTTTGAAAGCGATCTTGCAAAGCCTTTCATTGATGAAGAGAGCCTCTGCGATTTTAACCTTGAAGGAACTAAGCTCACGGCGAAGCTTTTGTTTAAAATGGACCGGCCTTTTAGGAATTCCCTTGAAGAATTCTTTGGAAAGAAAATCTGGGAAATCGCGGAAATCCACAAACTCCAGACGCTCGCAAAGCCTGAAATCACCGGCTGGACTCCGGAAATGAACAAAGCTTACCAGAAGTCGCTTGAAAACATGAGTGACTGGCGCGACATGGCGAAAATCAACGAAAAGTTCAAGAAAAAAGTTCTCCATTCCGAGCAGAACATCGCGAAGGCGGAAACTTTGACTTATTTTGAGCTTTACAAGAAAATCGCCGCTGTAAACGCTGAGCTTATAAGGCAGCGTGAGGACAAGATAAAAACTACGCCTGAAATAGCGGCGAAGTTTTTATCTTGACAAGTTTGTAGGCAAACTTGCATATCAACTGCGGCTTTTCACTTCGTCGCAAAGCCGCATTAAAAAAACAATCGGAAGTTGAAACTTCCTTCTTGACTTTTCATATAGGAAGAAAAATGAAATCAAAAACGACATTAAAAGGAATCCTGCTTCTGCTTGCCACAGCTTTTATCTGGGGAACTTCATTTGTTGCCCAGAGCGACGGCGCGGAGAAAATCAGCGCGTTTACTTTCCAGGGAATAAGAACTCTCCTTGGCGGAATAAGTCTGCTTCCGCTAGTGTTTTTATCATTCTTGTCAGAAAAGAGATACAAGAATTTCTTGTCTGTAGAACAGCAGAAATCTGACGCAAAGTTTCTCGAAATCAAAAAGCGCAACAGAAATTCCTTGGTTTACGGAATTATCCAGGGCTGCATTCTCGCCGCGGCCTCGGACTTCCAGCAGTTCGCGTTTTATCACTCGACAGCCGGAAAAATCGCATTCATAACTGCATCTTATATGTTTTTGGTTCCGCTTGCGTCCTTAATCATTTTCCGTAAGAAGATTTCTTTTGTCACATGGATAAGCATTTTTTTTGGATTTCTCGGACTTTATTTTATCAGCTTTGAGAAAGGCGCGAATTTTGGTGATTTGAACAGAGGCGACATTCAGGCTTTTATTTGCGCGGTTTTCTTTACAGTGCATATCTTGTGTATTGATAATTTTTCTCCAAAATGCGACGGAATCAAGCTTTCGTGTGTCCAGTTTTTTACCGCCGGATTAATTTCGTGCGTCTTGATGCTCATCTTTGAAAAGCCAAATTTTTACGCTGTGAAATCTGCCTGGCTTCCGCTTCTTTATTCCGGAGTGATGAGCTGCGGATTTGCCTACACATGCCAGATTTTCGGCCAGAGATATTGTGATTCTGCGCTCGGTTCCCTTCTGATGTGCATGGAAAGCGTGTTCGCGCTTTTATCTTCGGCAGTTCTTCTTCATGAGCGTCTTTCTGCCCGCGAAATTTCAGGCTGCATAATCATGTTTCTTGCAATTTTGATTACGCAAGTTGCCGATATCGTGAAGAACAGAAAAGAATCAAAAAAAGTATTAAAATAATTCAAATTTAATATTTTTTTTCTGAAAAGTGATTGACACTTTTTCGCTATGGAGATATAAATAATACATCAAACGGCAATGAGGTCGCAGGAAGTTAGTTCTTGCGACCTTTTTCGTTTTTTAGATTCTGGAATGAATTCAGAATGACAAGTTTAGAATATTAGACAAAGGCGTCGGAACTGTTTTGGAAGAATTATCTTCTGCGTAGTTTCCGGCGCCTTTTGTTTTTCCGTCAGGAGGTAGGGAAAATGACAAATGTACCGGAACTTTTCGGCAGCCTGGTTTTTAATCAGAAAGTGATGAAAGACCGCCTTCCGAAAGAGACATTCAAGGCTCTAAAAAGAACTCTTGATGACGGCGCGCCGCTGGAGCTTGATGTCGCGAACGTTGTGGCCCATGCGATGAAAGAGTGGGCGATTGAAAAAGGCGCGACACACTACACACACTGGTTCCAGCCGCTCACAGGAATCACCGCTGAGAAACATGACTCTTTCATAAATCCGCAGGGAGATGGAACTGTAATCATGTCTTTCTCAGGAAAAGAGCTTGTAAAAGGCGAGCCTGACGCTTCATCTTTCCCTTCTGGCGGACACAGAGCCACATTCGAGGCCCGCGGCTACACAGTCTGGGATCCGACATCATATCCTTTTATCAAGGAGCACACTCTCTGCATTCCGACGGCGTTCTGCTCTTATACAGGCGAGGCTCTGGACAAAAAGACTCCGCTTTTGCGCTCAATGGAAGCGCTCGACAAGCAGGCAAAGAGAATCTTAAAGCTCTTCGGAAAGAACGTAAGCCATGTCGCCACAACTGTAGGCCCTGAGCAGGAATATTTTATTGTTGACCACAAGCTTTACGAGCAGAGAAAAGATTTGCGCATGACAGGCCGCACGCTTTTTGGAGCGAAGCCTTCAAAGGGACAGGAGATGGACGACCAGTATTTCGCGGCTCTTAATCCTAGAATCGTTGAGTACATGGAAGACTTGAACGAGACGCTTTGGAAGTACGGCGTTCTCTCAAAGACTGAGCATAACGAGGTTGCGCCTGCCCAGCACGAGATGGCCCCGATTTTCTCTACGACAAACCTTTCTGTTGACCAGAACCAGCTTACAATGGAAGTCATGAAGAAAGTCGCGAAACGGCACGGCCTTGAGTGCCTTCTCCACGAGAAGCCTTTCGCAGGCCTTAACGGAAGCGGAAAGCACAACAACTGGTCAATGTCAACAAACGAGGGCGAGAACCTTCTTGAGCCTGGAAAAACTCCTGAGTCGAACGCGCAGTTCCTTCTTTTCCTGACCGCAATCTTGAAGGCGGTTGACGAGAACCAGGATCTTCTCCGCATTTCAGTCGCATCGGCTGGAAACGACCACCGCCTTGGAGCGAACGAGGCGCCGCCGGCGATTATTTCTGTTTATCTTGGAGACGAATTGTACAAGGTTCTTGAGGCAATCAAGGACGGAAAGCCGTACAAGTCAGACAAGAGCGAGAAGATGACAATCGGAGTTGATGTCCTCCCTCCAATCCCGAAAGATTCGACTGACCGCAACAGGACTTCTCCTTTCGCATTTACAGGAAACAAGTTCGAGTTCCGCTCTGTCGGCTCATCGCTTTCAATCGCAGGACCTAACACAACTTTGGACGCGATTGTGGCCGATGTCTTGAAATATTTCGCAGACGAGCTTGAGAAAGCAAGCGACTTTGAAAGCGCGCTCAACGCATTGATTACCCGCGAGGTTAAAGCCCACTGGAGAATCGTGTTCAACGGAAACGGCTATGACGAGTCATGGAAAGCCGAGGCTAAAAAGCGCGGACTTCTTGAGCTTAAGACAACTCCTGACGCTGTTGAGCACTATCTTGACGAGAAGAACGTCAAGCTCTTCACGGAAATGGGCGTTTACACAAAGCAGGAGATGGAGAGCCACTATGAGATTAAGCTTGAGAAATATTCACAGGTTCTGAACATCGAAGTGAACACAATGCTCGAGATGATTTCAAAGGACATTTTGCCTGCCGCATACAAGTATATGCAGGATGTCGCCAAGACCGCCGCGAAAGTCAAGGACATTGTCCCTGGCGCGAAAGCTTCAGCCGAGACAAAGCTTCTTTCAAAGCTCGATACTTTGGTTGACGAGCTTAGCGACAAGGCTGACGAGCTTTCCAAAATCCATGGGGAAGCTGCGAAAGCCGGAGACGCGCTAAAGGTTGCCAAGGCTTATGCTTACGATGTTAAGCCTGCTATGGAAGCTGCCCGCGCTGTGGCCGACGAGATCGAGCCTTTGCTTGGCGAGGAATACAAGCCTTATCCGAGCTACGAGGATTTGCTTTTTAGAGTGTAAAATATCTTCGTCATTGCGAAGAGCAATGACGGTTATTCTTAATTTTACATTCTTAATTTTTAATTTTTAATTGATTTAGCACAAAGGCGTGCGGAATTTTTGGAACTTCGATTCTAAAAATTTCCGCGCGCTTTTTTATTTTGAAAAAAGTAAGGAGTTTTTATGTCACAGGAAATTGTAACAGCGATCCAGGACGCAGTGGCAAGCGCGAACAGCACCACGTTCAGCGTCTGGTTCTTGACAGGCGCGGCCCTTGTATTCTGGATGCAGGCCGGCTTTGCAATGGTTGAGTCTGGATTTGCCCGCGCGAAGAACACAGGCAACATCATCATGAAGAACTTGATGGACTTCTGCATCGGAACAGTGATGTGGTTCATCATCGGCGCGTCTTTGATGCTTTCGTACACGGATCCGGCGACAGGCGAGGTTTCTCACGGAATTTGGTCTGTGATTGGAAAGCCTGGATTCTCCGTTTTCTCAAGCTATGCGGATTTTGACTATTCAGGATTTGTTTTTAACCTGATGTTCTGCGCTACAACGGCGACAATCGTTTCAGGCGCAATGGCTGAGCGCACAAAGTTTCTGACTTACTGTATCTATTCTGCGGTGATTTCAGGAATCATCTATCCTATTGAGGCCCACTGGACATGGGGCGGCGGATTTTTGGCGCAGTGGGGATTCCACGACTACGCGGGATCTAACTGCATCCACATGGTGGGCGGAATCTGCGCGTTTATCGGTGCCGCTATGGTAGGCCCTCGCATTGGAAAGTTCAGTCGCGACAAGAATGGAAAGGTCACAAAGGTTCACGCGTTCCCTTCTTCAAACATCGCGATGGGAGCGCTCGGTGTTTTCATCCTGTGGTTCGGCTGGTACGGATTCAACGGCGCGGCCGCTACAGATGTAAGAACTCTCGCTTCTGTGTTCCTGACATCTACTGTCGCTCCGGCTGTCGCGACTGTCACAACTATGATTTTCACCTGGATTAAATACGGAAAGCCAGATGTTTCAATGTGCTTGAACGGCTCTCTTGCAGGCCTTGTCGCAATCACAGCTCCTTGCGATGTAACAGACTGCGCTGGCGCGGCTGTTATCGGTTTGGTTTCGGGGCTCTTAGTATGCTTCGGCGTCTGGTTCCTTGACCACAAAATTCACGTTGACGACCCGGTCGGAGCGTGCGCTGTGCATATGTTCAACGGTGTCTGGGGAACAATCGCGGTCGGCCTTTTCGCCACTGAGTCTGCTCCTGGATTTGCAGTTGCGGGAATCCACGAGGGACTTTTCTACGGCGGCGGATTCCTGCAGCTTGGAAAACAGCTCGGCGGAATGTTCCTCACAGCGGCATGGACAATTGTGACAATCACAATTCTTTACACAATTCTGAAGAAGACAATCGGCCTCCGCGTTTCTGCAGAGGAGGAGATTGTCGGACTTGATAAGCTCGAGCACGGACTTGACTCAAGCTACGGCGGATTTATGATTCCGTACTCGGCTGAGGAGCAGGCGGAGGCTTTGGAAGCCGGTGTTACTCTTGACGCTGGCAAGGTTCCGGTCGAGAAGGCGATTCCTGTCGCAAAGGCCACGGCGCATCCTGATGCTAAGTTCCACCTTGTTTCTATCATTACAAGGCAGAACAAGTTCAACGAGCTTAAAAAGGCGATGAACGACATCAACGTTACCGGAATGACAGTAACAAACGTTCTTGGCTGCGGTGTTCAGCACGGACGCACTGAGATGTACCGCGGAACTCCTGTTGACATCACCTTGCTTCCAAAAATCAAGGTTGACATCGTTGTTTCAGAAGTTCCGGTTGACTTGGTAATCACTGCCGCCAAGGAAGTTCTTTACACAGGCCACATCGGAGACGGAAAGATTTTCGTTTACGATGTTGACAATGTTGTTAAGGTAAGAACTGGCGAAGAAGGCTACGAGGCCTTGCAGGACTAGTTTCCTAAAAGTTCTTTGGAACGTTGTTCCAGCCTGAAGTTATCCCGCTGCGTTGAATTAATTTTCATGTGGCGGGATTTTTTTGCCATTTTCAAATTTTTGTTGTTATGCTATTATCTTTGAAATATACTTTTTAAGTGGGTAGGAAAAGATGATAGTTTCAACTCGCGGGCGTTATGCTTTAAGAGTTATGGTTGATTTGGCTGAAAACGGCCATATGAAAAGAATTCCGCTCAAAGAAATTGCGGAAAGGCAGAATATTTCACAAAAATATATAGAGGCGATTATGACGCTTCTTTCAAAAAATCATTTTGTTGATGCTCTTCACGGAAAAGGCGGCGGATATAAATTAAATAAAAATCCCGATGAATATAAGGTTGGAGAAATCTTAAGGCTTACTGAGGGAACTTTGGCTCCGGTCGCATGTCTTGAAAAAAACGCTCAAGCCTGTCCAAAAAAAGCCAGCTGCAGGACTCTTCCTTTATGGACGAAACTTGACGGCTTGGTTGAAAATTATCTTGATTCTGTGACACTTGCTGATCTGATGAAAAATGATAAGGAATAAGTTATGAAATACACAGCTCTTGAAATGCCCAAAGCTGGCGACACAGTTGTTGTCGGAATGTCGGGCGGAGTTGACTCGACTTTGACAGCTTATATGCTCAAAGAAAAAGGATGCCGTGTTATTGGCGTTACGATGGCTTTGTGGGACAACTCTCTTCCTGATTTAGAAAAAAACGGACACGCAATAAAAGATGCCTGCTACAGTCCGCATGAAAAGGAAGACATTGCTGAGTGCGAGAAATTCTGCAAAGAGCAGGGAATTGAATACCACGTTGTGCGCGTGGAAGATGAGTACAAGAAAAATGTGCTTGAATATTTCAAATCTGAATACAGAAACGGCCGGACTCCGAACCCTTGCATCCAGTGCAACCGCTACATTAAGTTCGGCGCGCTTCTTGACGGGCTTGAGAAAATGGGGCTTAATTACGACTTTTTCTGCACCGGCCACTACGCAAAAATCGTGCGACCTGACGAAGGAATCTGGGGAACAGACGCCCGCCCCGCGATGATAGCGGCGGCGCTTGATGTCTCAAAAGACCAGACATATTTTTTGTACAGAATTCCGTCTGAAACACTTGAGAAAGTGCGTTTTCCGCTTGCCTCGATGAAAAAATCGGAAGTTTTTGAGCTTGCCCACCGCGCAGGTCTTAAAGCCGCTGAAAAAAAGGAAAGCCAGGATTTTATCGGCGAAGAATATTTTGATGTTCTTTTTGCCGACAAGCCTTCTGTTCCAGGCGACATAATTGACTTGGACGGACATGTCCTAGGCCGCCACAAGGGAATTGAGCATTACACTGTCGGCCAGAGAAAAGGGCTTGGAATTGCGATGAGCTATCCTGTATATGTCCATTCTATTGACGCAAAGAACAATGTTGTAGTTCTTGCCCCGAACAGCGCGCTGAATTCAAAGGCTTTGATTGCTGATGATTTTACATGGCCGGGCGGAATTGAGCCTAAGGAAAAATTTTCTGCGATGGTGAAAATCCGGCTCGCAAGCAGGCCTGTTGAGTGCACGGTTGAACGTTACGTTCCTGCCGAGGACGACAGCTTTAATTACCGCGGCCAGCCTTATCTTGTGACTTTCAAGGAGCCGCAGAGGGCAGTTGCTCCCGGACAGTCGGCAGTGCTTTATATTGACGGCGTTATTTCCGGCGGCGGATATATTGCAAGGGCCTTGCATGTGGAAAACTGACAAAAAATGGCCAGCGTTACATTAAAAGATATTGCCAGGGCGTGCGGAGTTTCATTTTCAACCGTCAGCAAGGCGTTAAAAAAAAGCCCTGAAATCAGCGAGGAGACAATCAGTCTTGTAGTTGAAACCGCAAGAAAAATGGATTACCAGCCTAATCTTGCGGCGAGAACTTTAAGAACAAGCCGCTCGTATGATATCGGCGTCATTTTTGAGGATGAAACTGGAAGCGGCCTTCAGCATCCTTATTTCGCCGAGATTTTCGATTCTCTTAACGTCAACGCGAACGAAGCTGGATACAGCATTACTTTTTTGAATTCCTCTGGAAACAGAAAATCATATCTTGACCAGGCTTTCTACAGAGGCTGCGACGGAATTGTGATTGCAAGCACAAATTTCAGCGATTCAGGAATTCAGGAGCTGATAAAAAGCGATATTCCGCTTTCAATGCTTGACTACAAAGGCAGCGGAAAAAAAGCGTCTGTTATGAGCGACAACTACGACGGAATGAAATCTCTTGTTGAGCATATCGTTCATCTTAACCACAAAAAAATCGCCTACATCCACGGAGAGCTTTCTGATGTTACGGAGCTTCGGATAGAAGCTTACAAGGACGTCTTGAAAGATCATAATATCAAAATAAATGAAAATTTTATAAAAGCCGGCCGCTTCCACAGGACTGATTCAAGCGGAAAGTTTACAGATGAGTTTCTTTCTATGAATGAAAGCGAGCGTCCGACTTGCATAATTTATCCTGACGACTTTGCCTGCCTTGGCGGAATAAAATCTCTTTTAAGTGCGGGGCTTGTTCCTGGAAAAGATATAAGCATCGCCGGATACGACGGAATCCTTCTTTCCACGGTTCTTTCTCCGGTTTTGACAACTTACCGGCAGAACGCAAAGGAGCTTGGCGGGCTTCTGATAAAAAATCTTATTCTCCAGATTGAAAAAAAATCAAATGGAAATTTCGAGCCGGTCTATGCAAAGGGAAACTTGATTCCTGGCGCTTCCGTAAAAAATCTTCAGTAAATAAAAAATCTTTTGACTTTAGAAAAATGCAATGTATAATGAATTTAACTACAACGTTTTCGCTGTAAAGAAGAGGAATTCGCTTTGCGTTTTCTTCTTGCTGCTTGTTAAAAAAAGGGGTTATATCATGAAAAAAGCTGCTAAACTTATTGCCGCGTCTCTCGCGGTTTCTGCGCTTGCGCTCGCAGGATGCAACAAAAAATCTGAGTCTTCTGAGCTAAAGTCAGATGGAAAAGTTTTGAACATCTGTGTCTGGAACAATGAGTTCAAGGACAGGTTCGCAAAATATTTTGAGGCGAAAGGCCTTGTTCCAGACGGAGTGAAAGTCAACTGGCTTCTTACTCCGAATCTTGACAACGCTTATCAGAACAAACTGGACGAGCTTCTTTTGAACCAGGAAAATGTTTCAGATGATGAGAAAGTTGATATTTTCCTTGTTGAAGCCGATTATGCGAAAAAATATGTTGACTCTGGCATGGTTCTTGACGTTGAAAAAGAAATCGGGCTTACAGAGGACGATCTTAGCAGACAGTACGTTTATACGAAAGATGTGATGACTGACAAAAACGGAGTTCTGCGCGGAGTTTCATGGCAGGCCTGCCCGGGCGGATTTATCTACAGACGCTCGATTGCAAAGGCTGTCCTTGGAACTGACGAGCCTTCCGAAGTCCAGAAGTCGCTTTCAAACTGGGACGATTTTGACAGCGTCGCGGCAAAAGCAAAAGAAAAAGGCTATTTTATGCTCTCTGGATTTGACGACGCTTTCCGCGTTTTTTCAGACAATGCTAAAAGCAAATTTGTTGAGGACGGAAAGATAAAAATCGATCCGCAGGTAAGACGCTGGATTACGCAGACAAAGCTTTACACTGACAAAGGATATAACAACAAGGCGAATCTTTGGTCGCCTGAAAGTTTCCAGGGCGCAAGCAAGAATGGAAAAGTCTTCGGATATTTCGGGCCTGCGTGGTTTATCGACTTTAGCTTGGCTCCGGCAACTCTTGAGGACTCGTCAAAAGAGAAAAAGGCAGGAAACGGAAGCTGGGGCGACTGGGCCTTCTGCAACGGGCCTGAAAGTTTCTGCTGGGGCGGAACCTGGATTTGCGGCGCGAAAGGCTCCGACAACGTAAAGCTTATCCGCGACGTTATGTACCAGCTTACATGCGACAAAGAAACAATGAAAGAAATCGCCATGGACACAGGCGATTTTGTTAACAACAGCGATTCAATGTTTGAAGTTGCGTCAAGCGGATATAAAAATGAATTCCTCGGCGGACAGAACCACATTCCTCTTTTCCTAGAGGCCGCAAGAAATATCCATAAGGACAACATGACGGCTTATGACCAGGGAATCACAGAAAATCTTATGAAAGCCTTTGCAGATTATTTTAACGGCTACGTTACAGAAGAAAAAGCCTGGGACAATTTCTACACATCTGTGATTGAGCTTTATCCAAACCTTTCTAAATAATTTTATGCGGCGGCGTTCTGCCGCCATCTTTTGCAGACAAAATTATATCTAAAAAATCGCCGGCGGTAAAAATGATTAGGCGGAGATAATTATGGAAGATAAAAAATCAAAAAAATATAAAAGCGTGCGCTATGACTTCTGGGGATATATTTTTATAGCTCCTTTCTTCGTTGTGTTTCTAGTTTTTTCGCTGATTCCTCTTGCCACAACAATTGGAAACAGCTTTTTTGAAACTTACCGCGACGGGCTAGTGCAGGTCGGTCCGAATTTCGTCGGATTAAAGAACTATTTTTCCGTCCTGTTTGACAGCGAGCTTCCAAAATACGCGTGGAACACGCTTGTAATGTGGCTTCTAGGCTTTGTTCCGCAGATAATAATCTCGCTCATTCTTTCAATTTTGTTTACGGACAACGCGCTCAACTTGAAATTCCGCCAGTTTTTCAAGACTGTGATTTATATGCCGAACCTGATTATGGCTTCTGCGTTCGCAATGCTTTTCTTTATGCTCTTCGCGGATTCAGGCCCGGTCAACAGCCTTCTTCTCGCGCTTGGAAAAGACGAGCCTGTCAGATTCCTTTTTAGAAAGGATACTGTTCGCTCTTTAATCGCGCTCATGAATTTTTTGATGTGGTACGGAAACACAACGCTTTTGCTGATGTCCGGAATCATGGGAATAAACGAGAGCGTCTTTGAGGCTGCGAGAATTGATGGGGCAGGAGCGTGGACAATGTTCTTTAAAATTACGCTTCCGCAGCTTAAGCCGATTTTAGTCTACGTTGTGATTACAAGCCTTATCGGCGGACTTCAGATGTTCGACGTTCCGCAGATTTTGACAAACGGCGACGGCCGCCCTGACAGAACTTCAATGACGCTGATAATGTACTTGAACAAGCATTTGTTCAGCAAGAACTACGGAATGGCCGGAGCAGTCGCTGTCCTGATTTTTGCCGTGACGGCAGTTCTTAGCGGCGTTGTCTACAAATTCACAATGCGGCAGTACGAAGCGGAGGAGTCAAAATGAAAATAAAAAGCTACAAAATCCCGATTTTTGCGAAACGTTTTTTTTCTTACGCGCTTCTTGTGTTCCTGTCTGTTATTTCTCTTCTGCCGTTTTTTGTTTTAATCATAAACTCCACAAGAATGCATTCCCAGCTTGTCGCAGGATTTTCATTTGTTCCGGGAACGAGTTTTTTTAAGAATCTCGCGAATCTTTTTGCGAACAAGGACACGCCGGTTCTTACAGCTCTTTTTAACAGCGTTTTTGTCTCTTTTTTTGCGGCGCTGCTCGCGACGTATTTTTCCGCGATGACCGCCTACGGAATCTATATGTACAATTTTAAAGGCAAGAAAATCGCGTTCAAGGTCATAATGGCGATTATGATGATTCCGACGCAGGTTACAGCTCTTGGCTTTGTCCAGCTGATTACAAAAATGCATCTGATGAACTCTCTTCTTCCGCTTATTATTCCTTCAATTGCATCGCCTGTTGTTTTTTTCTTTATGCTCCAGTATCTGCGCTCTTCGCTTCCTTCTTCAATTGTCGAGGCTTCTCGCATTGACGGCTGCAACGAATTTGTCACATTCAACCACATTGTCTTTCCGATGATAAAGCCTGCAATCGCGGTTCAGTTTATCTTTACTTTTGTTTCCTCATGGAACAGCTACTTTTTGCCGGCCTTGATTCTTTCGTCAAAGAACAAAAAGACGATTCCAATCATAATCGCCCAGCTTAGAAGCGCGGATTTTATGAAATTTGACCTTGCGCAGGTTTATTCGCTCGTTTTCATCGCGATTATTCCGCTTCTTGTGATTTATCTGATTTTCTCAAAGCAGATTATCGGCGGCGTGACAATGGGCGGAGTAAAAGATTAGAAAGATTAGATAAAAATAAAAGCTGATTAAAAGTTCAAGGAAAACAAAAGCTATGAAATTCGGATATTTTGATGATAAAAACAAGGAATACGTAATCACAACGCCAGAAACGCCTTATCCGTGGATAAATTATCTTGGCAAAAATGATTTTTTTTCAATTATATCAAACACGGCCGGCGGATACGCGTTCTACAAGGACGCGCGGTTAAGGCGGCTCACGCGCTACCGCTACAACAACATTCCGCTCGACTCGAACGGACGTTATTTTTACATAACCGACTCAGGCGAAACCTGGAATCCCGCGTGGCAGCCGTGCAGAACAAAGCTCGACTTTTACGAGTGCCGCCACGGGTTCGGCTACTCAAGATTTTCCGCTGCGAAAAATGGGTTGAAATCAGATTTGCTTTTCTTTGTTCCTGATGAGGCGAATGTCGAAGTCCAGATGCTCACGCTAAAAAACGAGTCAAAAAATCAGAAGAAAATCTCGCTTGTTTCGTTTGCTGAGTGGTGCCTTTACAATGCGCAGGACGACAGCACGAATTTCCAGCGCAACTTTTCGACCGGCGAAGTCGAGATTGAGAAAAGCTCGATAATCCACCGCACTGAATACAGGGAAAGAAGAAACCACTACGCTTTTTATTCAGTAAATTCTGAAATTCAGGGATTTGACACTGACCGCGAGTCTTTCTTAGGTCTGTATAACGGACTTGAAAATCCAAAGACAGTCGCGGAGGGAAAAAGCCGGAATTCCGTAGCGGACGGATGGTCGCCTGTCGCAAGCCACAGGATTGAATTTAATCTTGAGGCGGGCGGGGAGAAGACTTTTATCTTTTTGCTTGGATATGTTGAAAACAAACCGGAAGAGAAATTTGAGCCTTGCGACGATAAAAATCTGATCAGGACGAACAATGCGACTCTGCCCGTGAACAAGCGGAAAATGCACGAAATTCAGAATCTTTTTGACACAAAGGAAAAAGTTATTGCGTCTTTTGAAAGGCTGAAAAAAAGCTGGAGCGAAATTCTCTCGAAATTCACTCTCAGAACCGGAGATGAAAAAATCGACAGAATGGCTTTGTGGAACCAGTACCAGTGCGTTGTGACTTACAATTTCGCGCGCTCGGCCTCGTATTTTGAAAGCGGAATCGGGCGCGGAATCGGATTCAGGGACACGAGCCAGGACATGCTCGGAGTTGTCCACGACTTGCCTAAGGAAAGGCTCCGTGAGCGTCTTTTTGATGTGGCCGCGACGCAGTTTGAGGACGGAAGCGCTTACCATCAGTTCCAGCCGCTCACAAAGCGCGGAAACGCTGACATCGGCTCGAATTTCAACGACGATCCGCTCTGGCTTATTCTTGGAGTCGCGAACTATGTAAAGGAAACCGGCGACACGCAATTTCTTAAAGAGCAGATTCCGTTTGACAACAACGAAAACAACACAGCGACGATGGCGGAGCACCTGAAGCGCTCGTACAGATATATCATAAATCATCTTGGCCCGCACGGGCTTCCTTTGATTGGCCGCGCCGACTGGAACGACTGCCTTAACCTTAACTGCTTTTCCGACAATCCGAACGACTCTTTCCAGACTTGCACGAACAAGGACGGAAAGAACGCCGAGTCGGTCATGATTGCGGAAATGTTTGTCTTTGTTTCTCCGGACTACGCCGCTCTCTGCCGGATTTTAGGCGACGAAAACGAAGCTTTGTTCGCGGAAAGCGAGGCTAAGAAAATGGAGGAGCAGATTTGCAAAAACGGCTGGGACGGAGAATGGTTCTTGCGCGCGTATGATGACGGGGGAAACAAAGTCGGCTCGCACGAGTGTGAGGACGGAAAAATCTTCATTGAGACGCAAGGATTCGGCTCAATGGCGAGAATCGGAAAATCGCGCGGACTTCCTGAAAAAGCTCTCGACAGCGTTGAAAAATATCTCGACACAAAATATGGAATTGTGATTTTGTCTCCGGCGTACAAGAATTATCACATCGAGCTTGGCGAAGTTTCGTCTTATCCGCCGGGCTACAAGGAGAACGGAGGAATTTTCTGCCACAACAATCCGTGGATCATAATAGGCGAAGCGGTGAACGGCCGGCCAGAGAAAGCGTTTGAGCATTACAGGAAAATCGCTCCGAGCTATGTTGAGGAATTCAGCGAGATCCACAAGACAGAGCCTTATGTTTACTCGCAGATGATTGCCGGAAAAGAGGCGCGCAATTTCGGCCAGGCGAAAAACAGCTGGCTAACTGGAACTGCGGCCTGGAACTTTGTCGCGCTTTCCCGCTACATATGCGGCCTGCGTCCGGAATTCAACGGACTTCATATTGAGCCGCGCCTTCCTTCCCACGTGAAAAAGGCTGAGATTACGAGAGTTTTCCGCGGCGTAAAATATATTGTCTCGGTTGAAAACCTAAAGAACGACGGAAAAGTCAGCCTTTTGTGCGATGAGAACGGCGAGATTGAAAACCTTAATGTAAGGCCGAAAAACGGAGCAAAGGAAATAAAAATAAAGGCCGTTGTCGGATAAGATTATTTTAGCTTGGAAGAAAAAAAGATTGAAAGATAGAAGAGCGCGGATTTTCCTCTAAAAACAGTCCAGCGGACTGTTTTTAGAGGTTCTCCGAGCAGCTGTTGTGCGGAGGCGGGAAAGCGAAACCTTTTTTTAGGTTTCGCTTTCTCTTTTTTTATAAATGAAATGTTACAGGTCTTTTCCTGTGATTTTCTTTACGCACTCGTGGTAGAGCTTTGAAGTTTCTGCGACAACGTCCGCCGGAACGCTCTTGATGTTAGGATCGCCTGCAAGATTGTTCTTTTTGAGCCAGTCGCGGATAAACTGCTTGTCGTAGCTTGCCGGGCTTGTTCCGACTTTGTAGGTTTCTGCGTTCCAGAAGCGGCTTGAGTCTGGAGTAAGAACCTCGTCTCCAAGCACAAGCTCTCCGTTCTCGTCAAGGCCGAACTCAAACTTTGTGTCAGCAATGATGATTCCGTTCTTTAGAGCGTGCTCGTAGCATTTCTTGTAGATTGCGAGCGCAGTTTTCTCAATCTTGTTGCCGAGATCTTTTCCAGGATATTTTTCTTCCAGGTCTTTTTTCATAAAGTCAACTGTAACGTTGATGTCGTGGCCTTCCTTCGCTTTTGTTGAAGGAGTTACAATCGGCTCGTCGAGCTTCTCTGCCTGCTGGTAAGTCTTGTCGAATTTGTGGCCGAGGAAAGGCTCGCCTTTTTTGTAAGCCTCGTACATTGAGCCAAACATATATCCGCGGACAATCACTTCGTAAGGAATCATATTGAGCTTCTTGACGAGAATTGTTCTTCCCTCGAACTCAGGCTTCTGGAATTCGGCAGGCATATCCTTAAGATTTGAAGAAATCATGTGGTTTTTCACAATGTCCTTCGTGTAGTCAAACCAGAAGTTTGAGAGCGCGTTCAAGACCTTGCCCTTGTCGGTAATCATTGTCGGCAAAATCACATCGAAAGCGGAGATTCTGTCAGTTGTGACAATCACCATTCTTCCGTCTTCCAAATCGTAAACCTCGCGGACTTTTCCGCTGATAATCTTTTTCATTTAGAACCTCGATTCTTTTATTTTAATGATATTCAGCCGAATAAACAATAATCGCTCGTTTTGCGTCTTCCTGGCCATGATTTTTCTGGCGGCTGATTTAGAATCCAGTTTACGAAATCTTTAAAGTCCGGAGATATTTTTTTTGTTCATCTGTAATCCTGTAGCTTTCCAATGCCTTTTGAATTGCCTTGTTGTGAGTCCATTTTTCTAAGCTTTGATTTTCCAGAAACGGAAGAACTGCGCTGTACTGTTTTGCAAGCGCGGTGGCAAAATACCAGGCAATCATCATTTTTACGTAATATTCTTCTGATTGAATCTTTAAAACCATTTTCGGATATTCCAAATCAAAATCTTCGTCCAGAAAATGCTGCATCAACATTCCAACTGCAAAACGCACCGTGTAAGTTTTTTCAGGTAAAATCCAAATTTTAATTTGCTCTAAAAGCTGTTTTTTATGCTTCTTAAAAACTTTAGGCGACATTTGGTCGCACGTTGCCCAGTTATCAACAAACGGAAGAAATTTGTTCACTTGCTCAAGGCAAGAATCAAAATCTTTAATTTCAGAAATCAAAAAGGCGTGAAGCTGATTTTCATCAAAATATTTGTGCGGCAGAACATTCAAAAAATCAGAAAAATCATTCTGCTTGAAAAGCTTCTTTGAAAATGCACGGAGCAGAGGAGTCCTAACGCCAATCAAAGTCTGTGGATTTACAGTCGGCAAAAGTTTCGCCTGAAAATCACGGTACTTTGTGTCCTGCATGGAAAAAAGTTCCTGCTGAATTTCGTGCACGTTCATCTTGAAATTATAACAAACCAGCGCCGTCTTGAGAATTGTCGGAATGATAAAATCTTGGCTTTGCTGATTTTTAGTTCTCCACGTCGTTTTCAAGGCTGCGGATTTTCTTCGCCGGAACTCCGCCTACAAGCGTGTTGTCTGGCACGTCTTTTGTTACGACCGCTCCTGCCGCCACCACAACATTGTTCCCGATTGTGACGCCCGGAAGAATTGTCGCGTTTCCGCCAATCCACACGTCATTTCCGATTTTTATCGGCTTCGCGATTCCAAGATGCTTTCTTCTTCCCGCTGGATTCAGCGGATGGTTTATTGTCGCAATCAACGTGCCTGGTCCAATCCACACGTTGTTTCCCATTGTGACTTTCGCGATGTCAAGAATCGTAACGTTGTAGTTCGCAAGAAACTCGTCTCCGACTTCGATATTCAGCCCGTTGTCGCAGTGGAATCCTGTCAGGACGTTAGGATTTTTTCCAGCCTTGCCGAAAAGCGCGCGGATTGCCTTTTCCTTTGCGGCGCGGTCGCTCGCGTCAATCTTTTCCAGGGCCTCGCAGCCTTTAACCGCGTGGATTTTGCGCGCGTCAACCTCCGGGTCGTTCACGTCGAACGGAAGGCCCGCGTCAAGTTTTTCAAGTTCTGTCATTTTTGTGTGCCTCGTGAGTTGGTTTTATTTTATTTCTTCAAGCGCAGCTGAAATGTCAAGCGCGGGAATCTTGGAATTTTCAAAATCCTTCAGGTTCTCCGTGACAATAAAGTCAAGTCCGGCTTTCTCCGCGCACTTCATCTGCAGTCCGTCCTCTAGGTCGAAGAAGTCAGTATCGCTCAGGACTTCCAGAAAATCATCCTTACTTTCCGTGATAATTTGAAAATTTGAAACGACAAGCAGCAGAAATTCTTTTCTGTCATCTTTGGAAAAATATTTTCTTGACACATAGAAAATATCAGTGAGCGAATGTGATGAAACAAAAGCATTTGCCTTGTTAAGAAAACATAGCTGTATAAAATTTGATGCCTCATCGTGAAATCTGTTTGTTGGAATCAACCAGTCAAGTATTATATTTGTGTCTACAAAGAAATTTTTCATACGCCATACCGTTCGTCGAGATATTCAAGGTATTCTTTCTTATAGTCAAAATCTTTTGGAACTTTTAGGCTTCCTGAAAACTTCTTGAACAGCCGCATTGTCTCTTCTCTGGTCATCTTCGGCTTCTCTTCTTTTTTTTGGTTTATTGCTCCTACAACGATTGTCAAAATGCCGAGCTGCTCTTCGTAGTCAAGTTTCTGCATTTCGGACTTAACTTTTTGCGCGAACGCTGTGTAAGATTCGTGTGTCATAATGTTCTCCGATTAAAATATAAGTCAGTTTCCGCGGAAAATCAACAAAACGGAAAGACTGGAACACTCCGTGCAGAATTTATCCAATCATCTTCCGCAGGATTTTTTCGTCACATTCAGGAAAAAACGTCTTGAAATATCTCAAAATCTTTCCGTAAGATTCAGACGGCTCGCATTTGTATACGTTTTCTGTAAAATCCCTGCCCATGAATTTTTCGGGCGTGGAATATTCTGTGACTCCCCATCCGTATTCTTTTCCGTCTTTGCCTATGTCGTAGACAAAATTGCTTGCGAGGACATAGCACTGCATCTGCAGCCGAGTGATAATTGTCTCGAATCCTTTGTGTCCGCCTTTTCTGTAGTTTCCAAGATTCTTTAGTGCGCGCGAAGAAACCGGAGCATTTTCATTGAGCAAGTCAAAGAGCTGCTTGTCTTGAAACGGAGCGAGATTATCGTCGTAACGAGAGTCAAAGTCGTAGCCGTCGCGCCTGTAGTTCGCAAAGTCAGTGAACCACTCACGGCTTATAAATCCCGGCCGACCTGAAAAGAACTTTCCGTAGGCGCAGCCTGTCTCGCGGATGACAGGGCCTTTCCATTCCCAGACGCCAGGTTCGTTTCCGTAGAACCAGGCGCGAGGGGAGACGTGCTCTTCAATAGAAAATCCTGGGACTTGATTCTTGAAGAGCGGAACAAAGCCTAGCTTTTCCACTGCGCTGCAAATATCGTCTTTTGATTTGATACAAAATCCGTAGGTCATAAGCTTTTTTTAATCCTGACGTTTTGAATCATGTCCTCGTTCTGACGGTTTGACTCCTCGCTCCGGCTCTCCTGGACTTCGCCGGTTTTTATGTCGCCGCCAAAGATGTCAATTTGTGATGAATACAGGACGCTGCTCGACCAGTAGAGCGTTCCTTCAAGTTTTACAAAATATCTTCCGTCAGAAACTTTTCTTCCGTCTGAGCCGGTCAAGTCCCATGTGAACTTTTGGCTTCCCGTTCTGAGCGTGGCTCCGCTTAGCGCGTCGATTTCCTTTTTGGAAAGAGACTCAGGGTTTGCGGCGGCGACCCAGCGGTTCAGGGAATCCTTACGCCGCCTGTAGCCGCGTCCGCGGGAAGTAAAGGCTGAAACATAAATCGTCTTTACAACTTTTCCGTTCTCGTCTTCAATCCAGACGGCCGTCTGGTTCGTGGCGCGTGTTGACTTGCGGCTATAGTCAAATGTGATTTCGACTGCGGCGCTTTTATTTTCTCCGCTAACAGATGAAGACTGCGCGAAAGCGTTTCCGCCTGCAAGAATCAAGGCTAGCGACGCGGTAAATGATAAAAAAGTTTTCAGTTTCATATTGAGCTCCCAGTAAATTCAATCTTTATTATTGAAATTTATATTATAAATTGGCGGAAAGCAATGCTGTTTGTTAAGATTTTGTGTGGCGATTTGTAAGAAATAAAATTGAATCTTGCGCGTGTTGCCTTAACAGTTTGAGCCCTGCGGAAGGGGAAAGAAAGATCTTGGAGTTAAGCCTTACACTTTTCCAATGCCGACGCTGATGATTGGAACTTACAACGAGGACGGTTCCGTAGATGTCATGATGATGGCATGGAGCGGAATTTGCACTGAAAACATGGTCGCCCTGAACCTTGGGGCCGACCGCAAGACTGTCGCGAATCTAAGAAACAGAAAGGCGTTCACGCTCGCAGTTCCTGGCGCCGAGACTATAAAGGAATCAGATTTCTTTGGAATCGCCACTGCAAACAAGATGAACGACAAGTTCGCGTGGTTCGGGCTTCACGCTGTAAAAATCGGCAAGGCATGGAACGCCGGCGCCGGGCTTATGAAAAAATAAAAATATCTGTCTGAAAAAAGTGTAATCTGCGGAGGCTGCGCATGTGCCGCTTTCGTGGAACAGCATCTGCCATTGCGAACAAGTTTCGGAATCTGTAAAAGCCGCGCGTGCCTTGGCAGAAATTGCTCTTGTCCGTCATGCTGAGCTTGATTCAGCATCTCTTATAGATTCCGGGTCAGGCCCGGAATGACAAATGAAGGCCGCAACAAGCTGGTGTTCTTGGGGCGCATGCAAAAACGATTTTCCGTAGTGATTTTTCCGTGCTATAATAATGCGGAGGAATTTGCCATGCGCCACGAATGTAAAATCACAGTTCTTGAGACAAAGTGCTTCAAGGATTATCAGGAAAAATATCTTGCTGACCCGGCTTCAGGTCCGTGCCCTTTCTTTAAGGCAGGCGACACTTTTTTGCTCAAGCGGACTTCGGAGCAGGATGACTTTTATCATCTTATGAACGGAAGATTCTGCGGCGAAGCCTGGGACGCGGTGAGCAGATATGTCTACACCGCGCTTCAGGGCGGCTCCATAATGCACGGCTGGACGAACGACGAGCGCGTGATGATTGCCTGCTGCAACGACGGAACTCGGCCTGTTATCTTCAAGATTGAGCGCATTGACATTCCGGAAAACGACGATGAGAAAGCATGGCTTGAAAAACAGGATTTCCACAACGGAGCGGACAAGGCTTACACGGGGTGATTGAGGCAGAATTTGAAACTGTGCTAGAATAAAAGCGCACGAATAAAAAACATGAGCTACGAAAGATTGGCTGAAATCCTTAAGAATCTTTCGCTGGGTGGCAGTCTAAAAACAAGAACCGCTTTTACATCGATTTCCGTGAGAGTTGTAGCATGCGATATTTCCTCGCAGAGCATTTCCGTTGTAATCATTTCCACTTTTTCCCTTTGAGTTTCTATAAAATTTCACTGAAAAATCGATTCTAACTCAGTGAGTTTCTAAAAAAAGTATATAGATATTTTTGAAAAAGCATCAAGATAGATTTTAAAAAGTAACTTTATATTTTTATAAAAGTGCCAAGCTACTTTTTTGAACATTGACTAGATTATTACAAAAAACTCTAAAGATTTTATGCTGATATTCATTAGGAAAACCGCGCACGTGCCTTGGCAGAACTTGCTCTTGTCTGTCATGCTGAACTTCTGCCTATCCTGCCAGACGGCAGGCTGGTCGGCAGACAGGTTGTTTCAGCATCTCTTATAGATTTCGGGCAAGCCCGGAATGACAAATGAAGGGCGCAGTGCAAGATTGACAGCGTGATTTTTATAAACTATATTCAAGTGCGGAGACAGATAAGACGAAAATTATTTCTTGAATAAATCCGGGTGAGTTCCTGTCATTGCAAGATACAGATTGCGTTTTCCGCACTGCCGCTTTGACAGTGCGGATTTACTCAAGATTATCTCACGGCTGTTTTTTTACATCTCGTACGCAGCTTCAATTTCCGCGATGTACTGCCATGAATAGTCCTTGTCCGGGTAGCATGACTCGGCGAGGGCTTTTTCCGTGAAGCACTCAGGCTTGTACTGCTGCTTGTAGATTACTTTGCAGACGAGGACGAGCCTTCCTTCCTTGAACGCGGGCTGGCCGTCAACTTCCGTGAGCGTGAGGCCTGACTTCTGGATTTTGTCCGGCATTTCGCGCCCTGACTTTGAGCCGAGCAGCGTGAGCGCGTCCATGTGGCCGCTGAAGAATGTCATCGTGAATTTTCCGCTTTCGTCCACGAATTCCTTTGTGAACCTTTGCGGCCGGATTGTGACGAACACGACTTTCTTTTCAAACATGTTTCCAAGTCCGCCCCAGGCCGCGACCATTGTGTTAACTTTTCCGTCGTTTTTTCGCGCGGTCACTAGATACCATTCTTTTCTCATCTGGACAACCGGGTCGATTTTCTTTGTGATTTCTGAAAGCTCAATTTTTTTCATTTTGATTTCTCCTCTCTAAAAAGTTAAGATAAAACTTTTGATTCTTACGATTTCTGTGCTTCTGGCGGATTCACCGCCTCGCACTTGAAGATGACCGGACGGAGCCCGTCGTTGCAGCAGTTCACTGTGACATCGGGAACTTGGATCCAGTCGTCAAAGAAATGTTTGACTCCGTGTGCCATTGCGAACACGAATCTTTCCATCGGAATCCACGCGTCGTCGCAGAGGCCTTCCGGCTTGAGTCCGCCTTTTGAGATGTAGACTTTTCCCGGATAGTTCTGCGGGCACGGTCCGAAGTCCTTTCCGGCGAACTTTTCAGAAAGCTCCTTGTTAAAGCTCGTCTTCAGGACTGTGATTTTCACATCGCGGACCATTTTTTTTGCCTCCTGCTGCCTGCCTTTACTTCCACGCAGCCTCGTAGATTGCAAGATAGTCAGCGTCGCTAAGCGGAAGCGGGTCGGCTGTGATGTCGCCGCCTAGAACGTGGTGGACTTTCGCAGGGTAGAGCTTTAGCTCCTCGCGCGTGATTCCGTCGTCGCTCATCTTTGCGTCCGCCTGGCCGACTTCGGCAATCAGATTGTCGAGAGCCTTTACAAAGTCCTTGCCGCTTTTCGCGTCGGAAACTCCCATCGCCTTGGCCATCTTTATCATCTGGCCTTCACAAGCCTTTCTTTCGGCGAAAAAGTCGTAGTAGGCGTGGGCGATTTCAATCAGTCCTTTGCCGTGCACAAGGTTCGGGTGGAAAGAACCCATCGTGTGCTCCATTGTGTGGGCGGAAGTGCACATCATGTAGTAGGCTGCGAGCGTGTTTGCAAGCGCAACATAACTGCGCGCCTCGCGGTTTGAGCCGTCCTTGTACGCGACAGGAAGATATTTTGCGACAAGCTCGATTGTCTTTAGCGCGAACATTTCCGCCATCGGATGAACGTTCTTGTTCACGACCGTCTCGCTTGCGTGGAAGAACGCGTCCATTCCCTGCCAGGCCGTGAAGTTCGCCGGAACGCTCATCATCAGGTCTGAGTCGACGACGGAAAGCGTCGGGAACATTGACGGAAAGAAGATTCCGGTCTTCTCGTTCGCCTCGTCGTCTGAAATCACAGACGCAATGTCAACCTCGCTTCCAGTTCCCGCCGAAGTCGTAATGCAGACAATCGGAATCGCGCGGTTCGCCGGAGTTTTCTTTCCGCCTTTTTCGCTCAAAGAATAGTCCCAGATGTCGCCAGAGTTCGCCGCCATGAGCGCGATGCACTTTGAGGCATCCATCACGGAGCCGCCGCCAAGCGCAAGCACAAAGTCGCAGTTATTCTCGCGCACGGCAGCCGCTCCGTCCATCACGTTCTTTCTTGTAGGGTTCGCGCGGATCTGGTCAAAAAGAACGTGTGAAACTCCGGCCTTGTCAAGCTCGCCCTCTACGCGTGCAAGATAGCCGTATTTCTTTGTTGACTTTCCGTTCGATGTTACAATGAGCGCCTTTTTTCCAGGCAGCTTCTCGCTGTGAAGGTCGTTAAGCCTTCCTGCCCCGAAAAGAACCTTTGTCGGCATGTAAAAATTAAAGTTGTACATATAAAACCTCCTAGAGTTTGTATAAAAATTGTTCAAAAGAACCGTCATTGCGAGCGGCGCGAAGCAATCCCATTATGAAGAGATTGCTTCGTCGCTGCCGCTCCTCGCAATGACGAAAGTTCTTGTCCATTTCTCGCGATGTCATTGCTTCTTTTCAGCTGACATGAATAAGATACATTCGCCGGTGGACAAAAACACTAGCGATTGTTAAGTTTTATTGTGGTGATTTTTAAGTTTTTAGAATAAAGCAAATATTTTATCGTCTTGAAAAAAAATATTTTCGCATTCTTAAAATGAATCCTATTTGGCGTTTTCAAAAAGGATTCATTTAGATAGTATTTAGTTGCCGTCTATTTAAAGAAGGCATTGGTAAAAAATGATAGATTAAAAATCTACAATTTTTTCAAGGAGGAACCGTAATGAACGTAATTACGTCTTATGAAGAAACAAAATATGATGAAAATTATAAAAATGCTAAATGCAAATTGACTGAATTTTTATTTGCATTGGAAGAACTTTCTTCACAACAAAAAATTCAATTAGCAAATGATTTTATTAATTTTGCAGGTATGAAAGTTGCCATTAATGAATTTATGAATTATATCAAAGCGAAGAAAATATAACTGAAAATTAAATATGTGTCTTGTATCTAACCATATTGGCAGGCAGACTATATTTGAAAAATAATCTTGTATGAAATGAAAAAGCAGAAACCTGCAGGTAAAAATATTGGCGGCAATATGGGTATCTTTTGTTAATATGCTATGCCTGCACTTATTTTTTTTAATGCAGGGAATTTTCAAATTGATATTCTATATATTGATTCACCTTGCCGTCGATTGCTTGGATTATGACAAGAAAGTATATGTCCGATGCCCCCGAAAGATGCGTTATTGCGAAATTTATGATAAATAAGTTTGCGTAGTTTGAACGAAACGTAGCGTTTACATAAAATTTAGCAGGCTCACCATCGCTTATGTGCAAGTCTCGCACGGTCAATATGCAAGCTTGCATATAAGCTGATTTATTCAATTCATCTATGGAGAGCCATTACAAGCTCAAATATGGCTGTGAAAATCAGGCTTTTACAAAATTTGATTCTTTTTGAATCTCAAGCACCCGCTCAAGAGGAAGATTTGTCGCCTTTGCAATGTTTTCAAGCGAGAAATTCATATCAAGAAGATTCCTTGCAGTTTCGATGGCCCGTGACTCAGAGCCTTCTTTGTAGCTCTCCATTCTCTGGACACGAATGTCCGTGTCGTAGTCATATTCTCCGATAAGCATGTTTCTAACCTCCGTTGAGTTGCGCTTTAAGTAGTCTGAAAGAATTCCCTCTTTTATGCAGCGCTGGACAGCATAGTCAAGGAAATCTTCCAGTCCCTGCTTTTTCGCCTCGCGCGCGTACTCTGTAAGCTTTGCGTATCCAGAAAGCGGCGCGCAGTTTTCTGTCACCTGCAGAATGGCGGCATCGCTTCTCTTGTTAATATTATACACCTTCGCGCATAATTCAAGCGGAAAATTCTGCCTTTTCTCAGAATCAAACGCGTCGGAGAGCCGCAGCGTTTTCTCCGCCGGATAGTCCTTGTCGCCGTTGTAGAACACATAGAATTCAGGCGATGGCAGGCTGACAAGATGATGCTCATAGCGCCGCTCAAGCGGAATTATTTTCTCGTAGAGCCGCGAGACATATTCTAAAAAGCGGAAAGGCATATTCTCATTTATTGTAGACTGCTGCTCTGCAAGCACGATGATTCTGCCGTTCACAAGCATTGAGACATCGTTGTAGCGTCCGGTGTAGACAGTCTGCTCAAGAAGAAGCGGCTCGATTTTCGTCTCGGAAAGTATAAGCGAAGTTCCGTGCAATGCGTTGTAGAGCGAAAGAAAGTTTTCCTTCGCTTCTGAACATTTCGCGAACAAATCTACGAACAGCGAGTCTTTGTATGTCCGGTTCTGCTTTTGCGCAGGCTTTAGTGTGTTTTGTTTTTTCATAACACCTCCTGCTATTTATATGGAAAAAAACTGAACTAAACGGCAATAAATTCGGCGGAAAGATGGAAAATAAGAGAGTATTTATGAAAAATAATGCTTTTGATTTAAATATTTTTTTAGCGGCGCGTTAAGTCCTTACTTAACACACTGCTAACTAAGGACTTAGCGGTGTGCTAACTTACTGCTTAACGGACTGTTAACTTGGAACTTAACGCAGCGTTAACTAAGAAGCTTGTATGACGTTAAAATGAAAGTTATTTTAGGCTATTTTATTATAGGTCAATGAAGTGAGCTATTTGCATTTTCGTTCCTTAAATTTTTAATCGCCTGCTCAAGAAGTTTTATTGTCTCCCTGTTGTCGTGCAGAATTTTCTCATTTTCTCCTGTAACAAGAAACTCAACTGTTGTGCAAAGTGTCTTGGAAATCTTTACAGCCTGAACCGCATTTGGAAGCCTGTCCCGGTTAATCCATGACTGAAGAGTGTTGTAGCTTTCGTCAATGCTTGCCGCCAGTTCTTTTTGCGATATTCCGCGGTATTCAAGCTCGCTTTTTACATTTTTCCAAAAATCCAACATTAGAATGAAAATAGCACAAATGTGCGAATGTATTATTGAAAATAATATCTATGTGCGATAATATTAAATATGTTAGTACGAATGTACTGTTTTAATAATAGTTATTGGTGAAAATATTTTGACCAGATTCGCAGTTCTGCTCGGTTCAGCTCCTGAAGATTTCAGGCAGAAAAAGATAGAAGATATGTTTGACTTTCTCAATTCGAAGCGGAACAAGGGCGACAGCATTGTCACATTCGCGAACGGAATGTCGGAGCTGATGCTGGAGTTGGTTCTGGACAACTCGCTGAAGCAGAATCCTGACGGAATTCTTCTATACATATGCACAAAGTCTCCGGTGAAGGAAAGCGACAAGTCTGTCTGGCTCGGCGGCGAGGAAATCAGGCGCGACGTGATTCGACATTATCAAAGACTTGCGACAGAGTGTGGAATTGACATGCAGGTTGTGATGGACTTTGACAGCGAGATGATGAGTGATGAGGAACTGGGGTGGGAGAAAGTGGAGAATGTTAAAATTTAAAAATAGATTTTTATCTGAATTCATATTTTGATTTTATTAAAAAAATTATATGGAGGTTCGTTATGCCTAAGAAAAGGAACAGTTTTTGAAAATAGTAATTCAAAATGCAGGGGCACTATTCAGCTTAGAAATTATGACATGAAAGGAAATTATGAAGGAAAATCAAACGATGATTCCTCATCAATTCAAGTAAAAAATGCTTCTGGGACTGAAGTTTGGGAAGTGATTTTCGATGCATAAAAAAAAAATTTGGAGATGATAGCGTAGACATTCAATAGATTAATTCTACGTTGAACTAATTAATAAACTTTACATCCATCGCTTCACATATAGGTTGTGTGTGGCGGAAAAAAGTTTTTATAGATGTTATGGAACGTTAGTGGAATGTTGCGTGGAAATATATCAAATATTAGAAACTCGATTTGTTTGAAAAAATAGAATAAATCAAGTTGAGCGATCCGCATCAGCAGGTCATCGACTTTGTCGGTGTTATTATTATTTATTGTCTATATAAAACTATAGTAAGAATTTATGAGAAACTACAATACAGCTCAGAAATTGACATTAAACACAATATTTCTCTATGCAAAGCAAATGCTCAGTATGATTGTGAGCCTGTACACAGTAAGAATTGTATTGAGAGTCCTGGGGACAGAGGACTATGGAATTTACAATGTCATCGCAGGAATTGTGGCAACCCTTGGATTTGTCAGCAATTCAATGGCGAATGCCAGCCAGAGATATTTTTCTTTTGAGCTTGGGAAAAATAACAAGGCCGGGCTTTCAAATATTTTCTCGATGACAATTCTAAGCTATGCAGGAATAATATTAATTATCATTCTTTTCTCTGAGTCTATAGGGGTATGGTATATAAAGAATAGAATGCTTCTGCCAGCCGGCAGGTCAAACGCCGCTTTTGCCGCATTTCAATGTGTAATAGCAACATTCACATTTTCTTTTGTCTCGTCTCCATTCATAGCCTTAATAATCGCAAATGAAAATATGTCAGTCTTTTCAATTGTAAGCATATTTGAATCGATTGCAAAACTTTTGATGGCGTTCATTCTGGTGAAAATAAATTTTGACAAGCTTATCCTTTACAGTTTTCTGATGATTTTTCCGTCTCTTATTTCTTTCTGCATCTACATTGCTTTCTGCCATGGGAAATATAGATATGTCAGGTTCATAAGATATTGGAATTGGAACAAGATAAAGGAAATGTATGTTTATACTTTTTCAAATCTTGGAGGATCTGTAATAAATATATTCAAAATACAGGTGCTGAATCTGGTCATAAACCAGAAGTTCAGCTCAAAGGTTGTTGCTGCCAGAGGAATAGCAACAAATATAAGCGGAATTATACAGAGCTTTTCAGTGAATTTCACAACAGCGATCAGTCCATTTATAACTAAAGAATATGCGCAGGGGAGAAATCAAACGCTTTATGATTTTCTGACTTTCTCATGCAAAATTTCATATTTTATAAATTTTATTATAGCGCTTCCTGCTGTTCTTGAGATGGAATATCTTCTGGAGCTATGGCTAAAAATTCCTCCGGAATATTCAGTCCTATTTTCCAAGCTTGTCATAATAGACTGCTGCATAGATTCGCTTACATTGCCGCTTATGGTCGGAATCCAGGCAACAGGGAGAATATCAAAATATGTTCTTTCAATGTCTGTATTAAACCTCCTTTATTTTCCATGCTGCCTTGCTCTTTTCGGACTCGGCTTGGATGCTTCATCAGCTTTGGCCGCGGCTCCTTTTTTTACTTTTGGTTCAATATTTATCAGAGTTCATTATATATGTAAAAATATGAAGTATAGCTTTGTGAAATTTTTTCTAAAAATTTTTGCTCCTGCCTCTATAGTTTCATTATGCGCTTCCTTTATCTCCTCGTTTACTGTCAGGATTTTCACACCATCATTTTTCAGGCTTTGCTTCACAACTTTTGTCTCGATAATTTTTAGCGCGGCTTTCATATTTATTCTTGGACTGAATAAAAGTGAGCGTAACATTGTAATCTTAAAATTGAAGTCTTGGAGGACAGAAGCTGATATATGATATTTTACGTAAAAGAGTTAAAAACAGAGTATACAGATGAGCTTTCTTCTTTTACTTTCAACCAGACTGGGATGATGTTTTGGAATAAAAACTATATTTTATATTGGCAGACAGAAGAAGGCAATTCTGGAAAAGTTGGTTTCCATATTGATGAGTGTCGTAACATATTATTGCAGTCTTGTCTTGTAAATTTTGGAAGCAAAATTATTTTTAAACAGGTCATAAAATATCTTTTAAAAGAGTTTGCTCCTAAAAGAATAAACTGCCACTATTCGTTATACAATCTGTTTAACAACCTTGATGAAGACCATAATTTCTCTATTGAGCTCCCTTCAACTTTTGAGGAGCTGCTGTCCAGGGAGCCAAGAAAGAAAAGATATAATCTGAAGCGTGAGAGAAGAATACTTTCAGATATGGGCGTCAAGTTTCAAGAACTGGACAAAAGTGAATTTAACAGTGCTGTAAAAGTATTTTTTGAATATAAGAAAATTACACACAACCGTGACTGGAAGATGACGCCGGAACAGTTTATACACTGGCTTAACATTACAAATATATATTCATTGAAGAAGGACAATGAATATATAGCTTTTGCATTGTCCGATGAGCATTTCTCTAAGGTTATATTTCAACAGACAGCCTATAATCCTGCATGGGAGAAATATTCTCCAGGTTCGGTTATCTATGTTTACTTCATTGAGAGAATGATTTCCAATAAGTATTCTGAAATTTTTCTGGGGGGGGTAGCCATGAATACAAAAAAATGTTTGGAAGCCGTGAAGATCTTACATTCAACGGATATATTTCAAGACATTATATCCTAAAAGGAATTTATAAAACGGCGCGCAATTTTGCCTCTAAAATAAAACACTCTCTGAAAAAAAGGTAAACTAAAATGAAAACTGGCATAATCACATTCCATGACACAACAAATTACGGGGCGAATCTCCAGGCTTTTGCTTTATATAAAGCAATTTCAAATCTAGGAGTTGAATGCGAAATTATAAACTATCAATGCGAAAACATATTGAAGCGTGAACTTCCTTTCATAAACACACATGGAACCTTAAGAAATTTTATAGGCTCTGTGATACGGTTTCCTCGAATTGCAATTAAGCATAGTAAATTAAAAAAATTCATGATGAAACATGAAGTTCTCTCTAAAAAAAGTTACAACAGTGAAAATATTTCTGAAAGCAATTCAGTTTATGACAAGTTTATTGTAGGAAGCGATATTCTATGGAATTTGAATATTTCTGGAGGAGATTTCTCATACTTTCTAAATTTTGCACAAGAAAGCAAGAAGAAATTTTCCTACGCAACTTCAATCGGTGAGCCTTGGACAGAAGAAGAAAAAAAAGAGGTTAAGAAATATCTTTCAAGTTTTAATAAAATTTCTGTCAGGGAGAATGAGGCTGTTTCATGGGTTGAGGAGCTTATAAGCAAAAAAACTGGTTTGGTCTGTGACCCGACAATGCTTATTGAGCCTAAGGAATGGTCAAATCTTGCTGGAAATAAAAAAAATAATGGATATGTTCTAACCTATCTTCCAAACGAAAAATGCATGAAAGATGCAAAAGCATATTCAGCAGCGCATAACCTAAAACTTGTAGAGCTAAAATTCTATGACTCAATAGAAATGTTTCTGAGAAAAATTAAATATGCAGATTGTATTTTTACAGGATCTTACCATGGATTTTTATTCTCACTTTATTTTCATACAAATATTATGTTCTACAATTTTCAGGACACATCAAGAATGAGATTCTTGTCAAAGAAATTTGGAATAGAAAACCATGACGCGACAAATTTGAGCGAAGTAAAAGAAATTCCCGATATTGACTGGAACAGAATTGATAAAGTCAGGGAAGAATTCAGGAGCATTTCTTTAAAATATCTAGAGGAAATACTTGCAATATGATCTGCCCGTCTGAGAAATGCACTGGCTGTGGTGCCTGCACTGCAGTTTGCGCTAAAAAGGCTATTGTGCTTACAGAAGACTCGTTTGGTACGCTTTATCCAGCGGTCGATAAAGAAAAATGTGTAGAATGCGGTCTTTGTAAAAAGGTCTGTCCCAATAATCATGCTTTGGAATTTAAAGATGTGAATAAAGTCTTTGCTGCATACAGCCTTGACAAGAATATTTATAACTCGGCGGCTTCCGGTGGAATCGCCTCAGAACTTTATAGATTTGCTGTCAATCATAACTGGTTCACTATGGGAACTTTTTTTGACCGTAGTGGAGGTGTTTATTACAAGGATATAAAAAATATCAAGGATTTAAACTGGGCTTGCAGTTCAAAGTATGTTTATTCATATATGCTTCCTGCTTTTGAAGAATATCATAAGCATTTAAAAAATAAAGAGACTGCTCTTTTTATAGGTCTTCCTTGCCAATGTGCGGCATTGTATTCATTCTTGGAGTTGAAAGACGAAGAGCTTATAAAAAGACTGTTCCTAGTAAATATAATATGTCATGGAGTTCCAAACTGGAAATTTCTTGATGAGCATCTGTCGTTCATAGAGCGTGAACATAAATGCAGAATTTCAAAAATTTTCTTTCGCAGCAAAGCTGCAGATGAAAGTCATAAGGCTGGAAAGTCTTATGACTTTCATCTGAGATGCATCTCAGATGATAGTCATGCTTTTTATATCAGAGATATGCATAAAAATGAAACTTTTGGAAATGCGTTTATCAGCAATCTGATTTTCCGGGAAAACTGTTATCACTGTTCTTACGCAAGGCCGGAGAGATTTTCAGACTTGACAATCGGGGACTATGACGGGCTTGGAGCAGAAATTGAATATAAGAATTCTGTGAAACAGGTGTCATGCATTCTTGTTTCATCCGTAAAAGGCGATGAGCTTATAAAAAACATCAGCGGCAAGCTTTACCTTGAGAAACGTCCGGTTTCTGAGCCTTTTAAAATGAACGGACAGCTGAACCATCCATCTGTTGCGCACAAGAACCGAGAGCAATTCAAGAGGATTTATTCCGCCACACGGAATTTTGAGCTTGCTGTAAAAAAATCATTACTCAAGGAAATGTATTTTTCTTTTGATTTTTCAAGAAGAATCAAGCTTTTCATAAAAGACAATTTCAGTTTTGTTTATGTAGTTTATAAGAAGCTAAAAAAAAGAGGGGAAAATGTTAAAAGCTGACCTTAGAAAAGTAAAGCATTACATTCAGGACATCGGGACAAGAGGATATGTCTTGATGCTTCACCGTGTCGCTGAAATTGACAGAAATGGGATCTTTATGAATGAAAATATGAAAGTCTCACCTTCATTTCTAGAGAATTTTATTCAGAAATATAGAAATGAATATGATTTTATTGCGGCAACAGAAATAAAGGAGCGGCTTAAAAGCAGATGTAGAAAAAAATTCATTGTATTTACGATGGATGATGGCTACCTGGATAATTTTACTGAGGCATTTCCTGTTTTTGAAAAATACAATGTTCCTTTCACGGTATTCATTGCTACGGATTTTCCAAACAAGAAATGTTTCTTATGGTGGTACACGCTTGGAAATCTTGTGCTGAAAAATAATTCCGTAAAAACATCAGACGGAATTGTGTATGACTGCAGCAGCTTGAAGTTAAAAAATACAGCTTTTGAAAAACTACGCGCGAGAGTTCTGTGTCTTGACCAGAATAATTTGATTGCGGAGTTTATAAAATTGTTCAGAATTGACTCATCTGACATTGAAAGCATCAATGATAAATATTGCATGGACTGGAAAAATATCGCAGAGCTTCATGATAGCCCTTTAGTGACAATAGGCGCTCATACTGCTCGCCACTGCAACCTGCGTGCATTGAAATCAGCTTGTGATGTTGAGAAAGAAATAAATGAAGGCGTGTCGGAACTTAAAAATCATATTGCGGATTATAACGCCGAAGTTTTTGCCTATCCGTTCGGCTCACCTTTTGAAATTGGAAAGCGGGAAATAAAGACAGCTAAAAAAATCGGATTCTCAAATGCTTTTATCGGCTATGGAAGAGGTGTAAAAAGAAATTCTGATCTGTATGCTTTACCTCGAATCGCATTCACAGAAAATTTTGACTTTTCAATTTTAAAATAAACAGGAAACGCAATGAAAAATATAGAAGTAAGTAATGAGAAATCTATAACTTTTTTAATGCCTGGCAGCGGAAAGTCTCCAAGCGGGGGCTATAAAGTTGTCTATGAGCAGTCGAACAGGCTTGCTGCTGGCGGATGGAAAGTTTTTATTGTATATCCTGTCCATACAATTATCCGCCGTCCAACTTTTAGAAATATCCTTGGAATTATAAGACGCTATTTATCCGGCTTTTTAGGCTGCTCTTATAAAGCCAGGTGGTTTGACCTTGATGGCAGAATCATAGAGAAGAAAGTGTTTTCTTTGAAGCGCCGTAATATGCCGGATACTGCCTATTATTGCGCCACATCTCTAGAAACTTCATATTACCTAAACTGCTATGATATTCCAGCAAGAAATAAAATCTATTATATACAGGGATATGAAACATGGAATGTTCCTGAGCCTTATACATCAAACTCATATAAATTCGACATGAAAAAAATTGCAATAGCTCCTTATTTAGTAGAAAAGGTCAAGAGCGCAGGCAGCGATGTATACTTTATTCCTAATGGATTTGACTTCAGCGTCTTTGGGATTGACAATCCAATTGAGAAAAGAAATCCGCATGTTGTAATGATGATGTACGCTTCGAATAACGATATAAAACGATGCTCTGATATGATTGCTGCGCTCAAGAAAGTCAAGAATGATATTTCTGATTTGAAAGTCCTCGTTTTCGGGGTTCCTGAGAGACCCAGAAATCTTCCTGACTGGTTTGAATATTACAGGCAGCCAGAAAAAAAACTTCTTAGAAAATTATATAACACTGCGGCTGTTTTTGTCGCGGCGAGCAGGACGGAGGGATTTTCACTTCCGCCTGGAGAAGCTTTTATATGCGGCTGCGCATTATGCTGCACAGATATTGACGGCTATGCGTTGTATGCCATAGAGGGAAAAACGGCTTTAAAAAGCCCTGTGTTTGATGTGGATAAGCTTGCTGAAAATATTGAGTTCCTTATTAGCCACAATGATATAAGAATTAGTTTTGCAAGGGCTGGAAATGAGCTGATGAAACAGTTTACATGGGACAGAACCTTTGAGAAATTCATAAACGTTATTGAAAAATGAATATAAAATCAATTTGTACAAGAAAACATTTTCTAGATTTTCTCTTTTTCTTTGGAATTATTGCTCCGATTTTCGCAATTTTTTCCGCAAGCCGTGCTTTTGGCACAGGCGCAGATTACGGCGGTTATCTTGAAATATTTTATGGTGAAGCAAACACAGAACCTGCTTTTAGATTGCTAAAAATTATCAATAAATTTTTTAATAAAGGAACTGTAACTCTTGCTTTTATATATTTTATTTGTGCATTCACTGGATTATATCTAAAAGGAACATTTTATAAACGTTATTCTAATAATTTTTCGCTATCTATTCTTTTTTATATATCAACAATTTTCTTTCTTCACGAATACACGCAAATTCGTGCCGCCATTGGGCTAGGCATTTGCTATCTTTCTGTTGATGAAATAAATAAGCGCCAATTTAAAAGATTTGCAATTAGAATCCTTTTTGCGATGTGCTTCCATTATTCATCTGTAATAATGTTTTTTGTTTATTTTTACTGCAATCTCTTTAAGAACCCAAAACGGTATTTACAGATTTTGTGGATTTCATTTATTGGATGCTTGTTGTTAAATAAATTTTTACATGGAGAAAGTCTTTTAATTTTTCTTGGAACAAAATTTTATTTTAGTTTTTTCTTTTTGGGAAAACTTGGTGCATTACAAAACATGAGTGAATTTTCAGTTTTTAATATTTGTTATTTAGGAATTTTAATTTTAACTACGATTTATTATCAACTTTTTAAAGGTTTTTCATCAAAAAAAAGCAATGATTTTACAATTTTTCAGTTGTGTTCTCTTTCATCTATTATGTTTTATAGTTTCTTTAATTTTGGTTTCCCTGTTGTTACATTTAGGCTTTCAGAATTTTTTATTCCGTTTCTTTTTATTGTTATTCCAAAAATTGTTTCGAAATTTAAGGAAAAGTTTTTTTTATTTCCATTCATTGGCGTAATTCTTTTTTATTATTCTCGAATATTTATAAAGGCGGTTTTATAATGAAAAAACTTTACCTTACAGTTCTGTACAAAACAAAATACTCAGAATCACAGACTTTGCGCTCATTCGCTGATTTGAATTTCGGCGACAACAAAAACAACTTTTTTGTTGTCTGGGACAATTCTCCTGAAAAAATGGCGACATTTCAAGAGCTTAATGATTTTCTTCAGACAGAGAACGTGGAATATATCCACACTCCTGAAAACACCGCGCTTTCAAAAGTCTACAACACTTGCATTGAAAAATATTCTGGCTTTGATTTTTTCATAATTTTTGACCAGGACTCAAAAATTATCCGCAAAGATTTTGATTCTTACCTTGAAAAAACGATCTTGGAAAATCCTGACGTGAACATTTTCCTCCCGCAGATTTATTCAAACGGAAAGCTTTACTCGCCTGGAAAATTTTGGATTTTTAAAGGATTCCATTACAAAAAATTGCCGGTTGGAGTACATAAAGACAAACTTTACACGGCAATTATGAGCGGAACATGCGTAAGAATCAGCTTCTTAAAAGAAAATAAAATCAGTTTTAATGAAGAGCTTTCGCTATATGGTATTGACACTTGTTTTTTCTATGATGTCCGAAAAATTGACAGCATATTTTATGTCCTTAATGAAAAACTTGGTCATGACTTGTCGGAATCCGTACTGAAAGACTTAGAAAAGAAAAAACGAACTTTTAATTATCTTGAAGCGTGCAAGAAAACTGCTGGAAAAAATTATTTTTATATATTTTTGATTTCTTTGTATGAAATTTTCTTAAAAATCATAGGACGGATGTGATTATGAAGTTTTTATCAAATTTTATTCAAAAAAAGTATGCTCGAAAAATCGACGAAAGAATTTCAAATTCAGTTTTGTTCTCATTTTGCATAGGAAAAACAATTTCTTTGCTGCATGGAATAATCAGGACCCATTCAAAAGTTTTTCTTGGAAAAAAAGTTGTCTTGAAATCTAAAAAGCTAATTCACTTCGGGAAAAATCTTCGCATTGCTGAAAATGTAAAACTTTATGCTTTATCCGAGGACGGAATCTGTTTTGGCGACAACTGCTCAGTCGGAATCAACACGAGAATTGAATGTACAGGAAGTTTTTCTTTTCTTGGAAAAGGATTTAAATGCGGAAATAACTGCGGGCTTGGAACTGATTCATTTTACGGCTGTGCTGGCGGAATTGAGCTTGGCGATGATGTGATTGTCGGAAATTTTGTGTCGATGCATTCGGAAAACCATAACTATTCTGATACAGAAATTCCTATCAGGTTGCAAGACACAGCCCATAAAGGCATAAAAATTGGAAACAATGTTTGGATTGGAGCAAAAGTGACAATTCTTGATGGTGTTCACATCGGAAACGGCTGCGTAATCGGCGCAGGTTCTGTCGTAACAAAATCTTTCCCAGATAATTCTGTGATTGCCGGTGTTCCTGCAAAAATTATAAAGGAAAGAATATGAAAATTCTCTTTGCCCACCTTCTAAACAATTTTACCGGCTCTCCAAAAGTTCTTTCTGTACTTTTGCGTGAACTTGAAAATGACAAAAACATAAAAATTTCTCTTCTCACTTCCAAGACAGACGGAATCTTAAATGATGTTCCGAATGCAAAGTATCACGATAATTTCTACCGTTGGCATGAAAATAAAATCTTGCGCCTGCCTCAGTTTGTCTTGTCGCAAGTCCGAAACTTCTTTTTTGCTCTTTTTTCAGATTATGACATTCTTTATATGAACACCGTTGTTCCTTTTGGGACCGCTATTGCTGCAAGGCTTCGCGGTAAAAAAATCATTTATCATGTTCATGAAGTTTATATAAACCCGGGATTTTTAAAGCGTTTTTATTCCATGGTAATGAAAAAATGCGCGTCTGTAGCTATATGTGTTTCAAAATATGTCCAGGAAAACATCGGTTTTTCTCCTTCTGTCGTTGTTTACAATCTGATTGAGTGTTCGCCAGTTCCAGAAAATTTAGATGAATACCTGAAAGAAAAGCTAAAAAGAAAAATAATTTTCATGCCGACATCGCTCAAAGAATATAAAGGTGTTTTTCAGTTTGTGAAGCTTGCTAGAAAAAATCCTGATTGCAATTTTGTGCTTCTATGCAGCACTGATTTATCAGAAATCAAAAAGTTTTTTGAAAAAATTGACCTGCCAGAAAATCTTACTCTAGTTGGAAAACAGAAATCACTAGAAAAATTTTACCGCGAGGCGGTGGTGACGATGAACTTGTCGTTGTACGACAAGTTCATCGAAACATTCGGACTTACAGTCCTGGAATCTTTCGATGCACTTGTTCCTGCAATAGCTCCGTCTTATGGCGGTCCTAAAGAAATCATTGAGAATGGAAAGAACGGTTTTTTGATTGATCCGTATAATCTTGATGAAGCTTCAAATTGTATAAAAAGAATTACGAGCAGCTTTGACGTTTACAAAGCATTTGCCTTGAACGCGAAACAACGCTCAAAAGATTTCAATATGGAAAAGTTTTTGAGTGGAATAAAAAAAGCAATAGAAGATGTTGCGGAGGAAAAGAAATGACAGTATATATTTTTTCTTCAAAAGAAAAGTCCGAGAAAATATCGTCTTTGAAAGATGTCCGTTTATTTTTTTTCATCTCTATAACTTTTAATCTCATTGTTGATTTCATCAAGGCTCATGTCCTGAATTCTGTTCTTCTTTGCTTCTTTGTTCGCCTTTTTAAGAAGCTTATCCGCTTGTTTAAGATTTTTCTTTTCACTCGAAACTTTCATATCAAACGGAATCCCGCTTTCCTCGACGGACTTTTTCAGGAAAACTCTGATTGCCGTGGGCAAATCAAGTCCGAGCCGCTCAAAAATGTCCGTGGCTTCGTTTTTCAAATCCTCGTCAACTCTTATTTGTACCAATGTGCTTGCCATAATACGCCTCCAAAAATATCGCTTTGTAATTTAAATGTATGTGAATGTAATGTGTTTGTCAATAAAAACAAGGAGTTTCTCTATGCTTAAATCTTCGGAAAATAAAAAGCTTCATGTCGCCGTAGTCGGAACTGTGGGCGTGCCTGCGTGCTACGGCGGATTCGAGTCTCTCGTGGACAACCTGCTTGACTTTACTCCGCAGAATGTTGAGTACACTGTTTTCTGCTCGGCGAAAAAGTATGAAAACCGTCTTGAAACGTACAAGGGCGCGCGTCTTGTCTATCTTGAAAAGGATGCGAACGGCAAGGACAGCATTTTGTATGACTTTGAGTCTATGAAACTTGCTTCCCTCGCGCCAATCAACGCTGACATTCTGCTTGTGCTTGGAGTTTCCGGCTGCATTTTTCTTCCATATATAAGGCGGATTTTCAAGGGAAAAATCATCACGAATATTGACGGCCTTGAGTGGCGGCGCGACAAATGGAACTTTCTTGCCAAGAAATTTTTAAAGCTGAGCGAGAAGATGGCGGTAAGATATTCTGATGTTGTGATTGGCGACAACAAGGGAATCACGGATTATGTAAAGGCCGAGTATAAAAAAGACGCTGTTCTGATTGCCTACGGCGGCGACCAGGTTTCGCGCGTGGAGGACGGTTCGCTTTTTGAGAAATATCCGTTTTGTAAAAAGCCATATTCTGTCACTGTGTGCCGGATTGAGCCTGAGAACAATATCCACGTGATTCTTGAGGCGTTCTCAAAGCTGCCGGAGTGCATTCTTGTTGTTGTGGGAAACTGGGCTAAGTCTGACTACGGCCGCGCGCTAAAGGAAAAATATTCCGCGTCCGCTAATCTCCATCTTCTTGATCCAATCTACGAGCCGCACACTGTAAACTGGCTCCGGAGCAACGCCGCGCTTTACATCCACGGGCACAGCGCCGGCGGAACAAATCCTTCTCTTGTCGAAGCGATGAACTTAGGACTTCCGGTTCTTGCGTTCGACTGCGTTTATAACCGCGCTACCACTGAGGAAAAGTGCATGTACTGGAAAAATGCAGATGACTTAAAGAATGAGGTGGCCGAGGCTCTCGGAAACGCCGCCGGGCGTGAGCGGATTGCACGCGATATGAAAGAAGCAGGAAAGCGGCTTTACTCCTGGCAGAAAATTGCGGAGCAGTACAACGCGCTTTTGCGTTAGGGATTGTAGCTGCGCCGAAGGCGTTCCGGAGCGAACGGAGTGAAGCGCAGGAATGTAGCGCGGTTAGCGCGGAACAGCGAAAAGCCCGGCCTGCCGTCTGGCAGGAAACGCCCGAAAAAAAATCAAATCTGATCCTTTCCGCCGTCCGTTATTTTGTAAAAGGATTTTTTGTTTTCCTCGAGTTTTTGGACAAATCCTTTCGCAATGCAGCCTTCAATAGCATTTTTGAAAGTCTGCGCCGAGTGCGTTTTTTTTTCAGATAATATTTTAAAAAGTTCTGCCTCTTCGATGCTTGGACTGTCTGCGAGCGTTCTTAAGATTGCAGCCTCTCGTTCTGTCGCCTGGAACATGGCTTTATTCTATCTAAAAAAACGCTCCGCGGTCAATTCCGCTGTAAAATCTTCTGTTTTCTTCTATAATTTTTTGCAATGATTTACTGTGATTCCCACATCCATATCGCGCGCTGCCGTTCTCTTCCGTCTTTTTCAGGCGGATATTTCTGCGTAAGCTCGTGCCACACAAAAAATGATTTTTATTTTCTTGAAAAAATTGATTGCAATCCGGACATAAAATATTACGCGAGCTTCGGAGTCCATCCGCAGGCGGTTTTAGGGCACCGTTACAGCGAGGAAGATTTTTTGTTCCTTGAAAATCTTATAAAAGAAAAGAAGATTCGCACAATCGGGGAAATCGGGTTGGATTTTTTTACGCCTGAGCTAAAGGCAAGGGCAGGCGAGCAGACTGAAATTTTTGAGCGGCAGCTTAATCTTGCTCTTGAAAACTCACTTCCGGTCGTGCTTCATCTTAGGAAGTCTATTGAAAAAGTTTTCTTTTATGCAAATCTTCTCTCAAAGCTGCCTGGCGTTGTTTTTCATTCTTTTCCGGGAACTGTGATGGATGCAAAGTCGATTCTGAACCATAAAATCAACGGATATTTTTCTTTGGGAAAGCCTGTACTAAATGGAAGAAAAGCGTCAATCAGATGTGCTGAAGAGCTTCCTTTTGAGCGGCTTCTGCTTGAAACTGATGCGCCATACCAGACTTTAAAAGGCGAGGATTTTACGTCTCCGGAAGATATTACGAAAGTCTACAGCGCGGTTTCGCGGCTCAGGAACTTGGACGAAGAAGAGCTTTCAGAGAGAATTTTTGGCAATTTCAAGAAAGCGTATTTGATTTAAGATATTCAAGTGCTTCGCTGTAGTCAGCGAACATTTTGTCTTCGCCAGCCCTTATGTCGCCTGCCGATTTTCCGCGCAGAATATCCTCCAGGTTCTGCCCGCTTGCCTGGAGCTTTTCAAGGCAAAGCTGCCGCGCGGCTCCTTTTGTCGCGTGGACGTAGAGCGCAGCCTCGTCAAATTTTTTTGAAGAAACAAGGCTGTCAAGCTCCTCGCGGACAAATTTGTTCTCGTTCAAAAAAGAGTCTATTAAGATTCCAAGCAGGCTTTCGTCATTGTCAACAAGGTCAAGAGCCTTTGTTCTGTTAAAGATTTGCATAGAAATCTTCTCCGTTCCCATTTGTGATTACAAAGCAAGGAAGATTTTTGACTTCCACAAGCCTGACAGCCTCCATGCCTAGATCCTCGTAGTCGATTATGTTTTGCGAGATGATGTACTGGGAGGCAATCAGCGCCGCGATTCCGCCAGGCGTTCCAAGATAAAACGCTCCGTATTTTTTGCACGCGTCGGTCCAGGCCTTGCTTCTGTTTCCTTTAGCGAGCGTTACAAGAGCGGCTCCGCGGCTCATAAGGCTTTCTGCGTACACGTCCATTCTTCCGGCTGTTGTCGGTCCGAAGCTTCCAATCACTTTTCCTTCCGGAGTCCGCGCCGGGCCTGCGTAGCAGATTGGATACTTTGACGCGTAGCTAGGAAGCGGCTTTCCGCTTTCAATAAGTTTCTGCCATCTTGCATGCGCCGCGTCCCGCGCGACAAGAATCTTTCCGCTTAAAGTTATTCTTTCGCCGGGCCGCGCGCCCTTTAACTGCTCCAGAACTGAGCTGATTCCGTCTTCCGTCGTGATTCTGCGTTCGGATTGAGCTGACACATTCAACGCAGATGAACACGGATTCACACGGATAGACGCAGATGAATTTTCATTCCGCGGCTTTAAGCTGACCGCTTCTTCAAATCCTGGAAGAGAACTTGGATTCGACACCGTTTTTTCAAGATAAAGACCTTTTTCTGTCAGAACGGCCTTTAGGTTTCTGTGCGCTGAGCATGAAACTCCGAACGAAATAGGGCAGCTCGCTCCGTGCCGCGGAAGGCGCACAACAACAGCGTCAAGCGCAAACTGAGTTCCGCCGAACTGCGCTCCGAATCCTGTTTCTTTTGCAATTTTTATCGCCTCGTTTTCAAGCTCACGGTCGCGGAAGCCGAATTCGTTCGGCTCATATGTAAGTTCATTGTATGCGCCCATAGTCGCGAGCTTGAGCGCAAGAAGATTTTGCTCCGGGCTTAGCCCTCCTGCAACTACTGCGATTGTGTAAGGCGGGCACGCGCTTGTTCCAAAGTGAGATATTTCATCTTTCATCAGCCTTGAAAATCTTTCTTTTGTAAGATAAGCCTTTGTTCCCTGGATAAAACTTGTCTTGTTTGAAGATCCGCCGCCTTTTGCGCAGAAAATAAAACTCATAGAGTCTTCCGGCGCGCTTTTGACAAACGGCGGAAGCGGGGCAAGGGAGCCTCCGGCTGAAAAAACTGAGACTTGCGCCGGCATATTGTTCTTTGGGTCATATTCCTCGTAAAAAGATTTCGGAACGGAAGTAGAAAACCGCAGCTTCCGCTTGTCATAGACTTCCGCCGCTCCTGCAGATAGTTCATCGTATTCATTTTTTCCGTTCAAAAAGCCGCAGTTTCCTTTTTTCCATGCGAAGATATTTGCGATTCCTGTGTCCTGGCACAGCGGAAAAATTCCTTTCGACGCGACCTCTGCGTTTTTTAAGATGCATGAGCAAACATATCTGTCGTTGTCGCTTGCGTCAGGCGACAAGGCCGCTTTTATCACGTTTTCAAGATGTTCCTTTGTAAAAGTGAACGAAAGGCGCGAGAACGCTTCCTTTGCAGCTGACTTCAAATCGTTTTCGCCGTCAAAAAAATCAAAATCCTTTTCGAGTACCATGCGTCTATTATATAGAAAAGAATGTCGAGTGAAAATTGAAATATTTAATAAAATCTCTTGATGCGCAATTGCGTAAAATAAAAACTGCTTTTTGCCGATAATAAACTGATGAAAACCAGGCGTTTTTTTATCTCGCTGTTTTTTTGCTTTTCTCTTGCTTTTGCCTTTTCCCAGAACTCTGAGCCTTCTGATAAAGTTCCGGACTTGCTTGAAGGAATCTGGCAGGGAAAAGACCGGCTTTTGATGTTTTCAGATAAAAACGAGTTCGCTGTTGTTCTGCGCGTTTTTTACCAGTGGTATAATGACCGCGCCGCAGAGCCGGCTTCTTTTTCAGAGATAACTTCCCGCGACAGAAACGACACGTCGGCGAATCCTGCTGAAAATATCTCTGTAAAATTCGTTGTGGTTTCAGAAAATCCTTCAAGAACGGCCGGAGTTTACAATCTTTATATAAAATATCCTCATGAAAAAGAAGATTTTATAATTCCTGTCTGCGTGATTGACGGAAATTTATATCTTGATTTTCTGATAAAAGGCTCAGTTCTGTCAGGTTATGATTCTTCACCCGCCCAAGAATCAAGCGGCTCGCTTTCATCAACAGCATCTTCAGGTTCTTCCCCGGACGAAGCTCAAAATTTGGAGTCAGGATTTTACCGCGCCGCCTCGTCCGCTAATTCTATTTCAATCGCGCCGCCAGTTTTTAAGAATGAAGTTGTCTCTTATTTTGTGAACGGAAACGACATCTACAAAATCCGCTACTGGCTTTCCAGCATGGAATACAGCGAAGTTCAGGCGAGCTTTACAGACGAGGACGGAGAAACAAAAGTCTTTTCCGTGGACAAATTCCTAAAAATCGGCTCGAATCTTTATCAGTGCACGACGGGCAGAAGCACAAAAATCAGGAATATTGAAAAATCTTCAAGCCCGAAGAAAAAGCTCACTTTTGATTCAGACAAATTTTTTGTCGCGCTGGGCGAGCCTTATCTTTCCCGCGTGCCTGAAAAAAACGGCGCGGAAGATTTGCTTTCAAGCGTCGCCGAGAACAACAAGCGCAGAAAACCCGCGCCAAAGCCTCTTTTTCCGCCGAGCGAAATTGATTTTCACTGGAAAGATATTTCAGAGCTTGAAAAATACAATCCGTACACTTGGAGCAAAAGAAATCTTGATATTCATAAATAGAGATTTTTTTGATTTTGAAAAATAATCAAAAAAATCTTTAGCAGCCTGAAATCATTTTTTTTACTTCCGCAACAAGATAGAACGAGCCTGTGACTAAAATCACTGACTTGTTTTTCTGTGCGTCGGAGAAAGCTTTTCTTATCTGGCTTAGAAAATCTCCGTCATAGTCAAATTCAATTCCGGAATCAGAAAAAGCTTTTTTCATTTTTTCAGGATTTGAAATCTTTACGTTTCCGGGCTTTGTAAGATAAACCTTGCGGAAATTACCTTTGAAAAGCGGCGCAATGTCCTCTACGTCCTTGTCGGCCGCGCAGCCGAAAAGCAGAACCGCGTTTTCCACACCTCCGTAACTTAGAAGCCCGCTTTCTTCCATTGTTTCCATCGTGAATCTTTCGCTGTTAACCGTGTGCGCGCCGTCGAGAACAACATACGGAATTGCGTCAAAGACGCTCGGAGATGATTCAACTTCAAACCGCGCCGGAAGAACCGCCTTTGAAAGCCCTGCCTCGATTTCCTCCTCCGTGATTTCCGGGAGCGCAATCTTTACCGCGAGAGAGGCAAGGGCGGCGTTCTCGGCCTGGAATCTTCCGAGCATTTTCAAGTCCGCCTTTACCGGCCGCGAGAAAAATCTTGATGAGAAGCTGATTTTCATGTGCGGAATTTTCTTTTCTTCGTCCGAGCTGCTGACTTTCTGGATTTTAAATTCAAGATCCTTGATTTCGTCCTCGACAAAAAAGGTTTTCGCGTTCTGTTTTTCCGCGATTTCCTCAAAAACTTTTCTGACGCCTGGCGTTTGCCTTGCAATCACAACTTTTGAGTTTTTCTTTATGATTCCGCCTTTCTCAGCCGCGATTTTCTCAACCGTGTCGCCTAGGAATTCCGTGTGCTCAAGCTCAATCGGCCCTATGCACTCACAGACCGGATTAACGACGTTTGTGGAGTCGAGCCTGCCGCCAAGTCCGACTTCGTAAACTGAAAAATCAACCTTCGCCTGCCTGAACGCAAGAAAAGCGAAGAGCGTCACAAGCTCGAACCATGTTATTCCGCGTCCGCCCGGAAGCTCCTCGTTTTTTACAGAAGAAACGGTTTTCATCAGTTCGTCCGCAGCGTCCTCATAAATCTTTTTGTCGAATTTTTTTCCTGCCAGAGTCACGCGCTCTAAGAAGTCAAGAATGTGCGGGGAAGTGTAAAGTCCGGCCTTGAATCCCGCCGCCTCAAGAATTGAAGCGATAAAAAGCGAGACTGAGCCTTTTCCCTTTGAGCCTGCGACGTGGAAGCATGGCGCAAAGTCCTGCGGTTGCTTGAGCTTTGCGCAGAAGAATTCCATTGTCTTTAGCCAGAAGATGTTTTTCTCTGGAGTTTTCTCAAAGTTCAGATAAGAGTCAAGCCATTTTTCAAAATCTATAATTTTCTGAGATGAATTTTCTTCTTTCATATTTTTTAAATGATAATGAAAAGGGATTTGACACACAATAAAAGCTGGATTTTTTTTCATTGACCATAGATTTTGTATCGATTAAAATAGTATAAATATTCTTTGCAAATTTTTTATCTAAAAATAAAAGGAAAATAAATGGAAAATCAGATTGAGAAAACTGAGCTGTCTAATGAAGACAAAATCCTCGCGGAGGCAATGCGCACAAGCGAGAAAATTGAAGAAGACATAAAAGTAAATCCAAAGAAATACCGCGTCCTTACAGGCGACCGCCCGACAGGAAACCTTCACATCGGACATTATTTCGGCTCTTTAAAGAACCGCGTCCGCCTTGCAAAGATGGGCGTTCCGACTGCGATTCTTATTGCCGACTACCAGGTTCTGACCGACCACGACGCTTTTGACAAAATCAGCCAGAACACAAAGCAGCTTGTGATTGACTATCTCGCCGCCGGAATTGAGCCTGGCGAGCACGTTTTTATTTATCCGCACTCGCACGTGCCTGAGGCGAACCAGCTTATGATTCCTTTCCTGACTCTTGTCTCTAGCGCGGAGCTTGACCGGAACCCGACTGTAAAAGACGAGATCCAGAAGTCTGGAATGAAGAGCGTCAACGCCGGAATGCTGACATATCCTGTTCACCAGGCTGTTGACATTCTTTTCTGCAAGGCAAACGTTGTGCCGGTCGGAAAGGACCAGCTTCCGCACCTTGAGGTCGCCCGCCTTATCGCACGCAGGTTCAACAAGAAGTTCTCGCCTGAAAATCCTGTTTTCCCGGAGCCGCACGCGCTTCTTTCAAAGACGCCGATGATTATGGGTCTTGACGGCAGCGCAAAGATGTCAAAGTCGCTCGGAAACACAATCATGCTCTGCGCAACAGAGGACGAGACAGCGAAGCTCATCAAGAAGGCCAAGACTGACCAGGAGCGGAGAATCACATACGAGCCTGAGCGCCGGCCTGAAGTCGCGAACCTTTTAAGAATCATTTCTCTTTGCACTGGCGAGGAGCCTTCCGCAATCGCAGAGAGAATCGGCGACGGAGGCGGCGGACAGCTTAAGAAGGAGCTTACAGAAGCATTGAACGAGGAGCTCCGTCCGCTCCGCGCAAGAAGAGCTCAGCTTGAAAACAACATGGACTATATCCGCGAAGTTCTGAACGACGGAGTTAAAAAGGCGAGAAAAATCGCCGAGAAGACTCTGCTTGAAGTCCGCCACGTTATGAACATGGAAATATAATTTTACGTAAACTTGGAGAATTTTTAACATGAACAGCATGACTGGATACGGCTTTAAGGAGGCTGTGGTTGACGGAACGCAGATAAGCGTCGAGATAAAGTCTGTGAACAACCGCTTTCTTGACATTAGCGTGAATCTTCCGCCGTTCTTAAATCCAATCGAACAGAGAATAAGAAAACTCGTGTCTGAGAAAATTGTGCGCGGAAAAGTTGACCTTACAATCCGTGTAAAGGACATGAACTCGACAGCGGTTGTAAATCCTGACATAGGCGCGGCTAAAATGTACGCAGACGCAATATCAAAAATCGCCGCTGCCCTTGGAAAAAGCCAGGCGGAAATTCCTCTTTCGCTTGTCATTTCGCAGGACGGCGTCCTCAACATTACGCACGAGTACGACGCTGAAAAATACTGGCAGAAAATCGAGGGAATCTTCAATGAAGTCTTCTCTTCGTTTGTCGCCGACAGAAAACGCGAGGGCGAGAACTTAAAGAAAGATCTTCTTGCAAAGCTCTCGAAGCTCGACGAGTGCGCTGCGTTCTTCAAGGAATGGCAGCCTAAGATGGAAGAGAAGTTCAAGGAGATTGTGACAAAACGCTTTAAGGAGCTTTTAGGCGACTATGCAGACGAGAACAGAATCATGGCGGAAGTCGCCGCGATGATGGTCAAGTACACAATCAACGAGGAGATTGTCCGCCTTCAAAGCCATTTATCGGTCTTGAGAAAAGAAATAAACGAAAATCCGGTTCCGGGCAAGAGAATCGACTTTATCTGCCAGGAAGCGAACCGCGAGATAAACACAATCGGCTCAAAGAACCAGTTCACTGAAGTGGGCGCAATGGTCATAAACGCGAAGGACTCGCTTGAGAATATCCGCGAGCAGGCAAAGAACGTGGAGTAAAAGCCAAAGCAAGACAGGAATCAAAATGATAATAGAAGAAATAAAAAAGAAAATTGACGATAAAAAAGAGGAATCTAAATCTGAAAGCAAGTACAAGCTCAACGGAGATCTTCGGATCGCAATCTCCGGAAAATCCGGCTGCGGAAACACGACAGTCTCGACAATGCTTTCAAAGAAACTCGGAATAAAGCTTATAAACTACACGTTCCGCCAGCTCGCCGCCGAGAAAGGCATGACGCTTGCGCAGGTGATTGAAGCTGCGAAGACAGACGACTCATACGACATCTATGTTGACACTCATCAGGTTGAGCTCGCCAAAAAGGAAAGCTGCGTGCTTGGAAGCCGCCTTGCAATCTGGATGCTAAACGAGGCCGACGTAAAAATCTACCTTATTGCAAGCGACGACACACGCGCCAAGAGAATTTTAAACCGCGAGGGTGGCGACCTTCAGAAAATCAAGGACTTTACCGCGATGCGCGACCGCGAGGACTCTGCCAGGTACATGAAACTCTACAAGATTGACAACAGCGAGTACGAGTTCGCGGACCTTAAGATTGACACCGCAACCCGCACGCCTGAAATGATTGTTGACTTGATTCTCGACTATCTTGAAAAGCGCGGATTCATATCAAAAATCTAAAGACTGAATACAAACATCTTGTTGTGCCAGCTTGTCAGAGAATGAATGTATAGGAGAACAATATGGAAGTGAAAAAAATTGCGGTAGCCGGAACTGGATATGTCGGCCTGAGCCTTGCAACTCTTCTTGCGCAGCATAACAATGTTACAGCTGTTGATGTCGTGCCTGAAAAAGTTGACCTTATCAACAGTCATAAATCTCCTATCCAGGACGCAGAAATTAAAGATTTCCTTGCGAACAGAAAACTGAATCTGACAGCTACGACTGACGGAGAAAGCGCATATAAAGACGCAGATCTAATTATTATCGCGACTCCTACAAATTATGACCCGAAACTTAATTTTTTTGACACAAAGTACGTTGAGCAGGTTATCGAGCTAGTCTTAAAAGTTAACCCGAATGCCATCATGGTGATAAAATCAACAATTCCTGTTGGCTATACAAAGTCTGTCCGCGAAAAATACAATACAAAGAATATAATTTTCTCTCCGGAATTCCTGCGGGAAAGCAAGGCTCTTTATGACAATCTCTATCCAAGCAGAATTGTTGTCGGAACTGACCTTAATGACGAGCGTCTTGTTGACGCGGCGCATACTTTTGCACGGCTTCTTCAGGAAGGAGCTGTAAAGCAGAATATCGATACTCTTTTTATGGGCTTTACCGAGGCAGAGGCGGTGAAGCTTTTCGCGAACACTTATCTTGCCCTTCGTGTAAGCTATTTTAATGAGCTTGACACTTACGCCGAGCTGAAAGGGCTGGACACAAAATCAATCATAAAAGGCGTTTGCCTTGACCCGAGAATCGGCGACTTTTACAATAATCCAAGCTTTGGCTACGGCGGATATTGCCTTCCAAAAGATACAAAGCAGCTTCTGGCGAATTACCGTGACGTGCCGGAAAATCTTATCAGCGCGATTGTCCAGTCAAACACAACGCGGAAAGACCATATCGCCCAGATGGTTATAGACAAAAATCCTAAGAAAGTTGGAATTTACCGGCTGACAATGAAAAGCAACAGCGACAATTTCCGTTCGAGCGCAATTCAAGGCGTAATGAAGCGGATCAAGGCGAAAGGAATTGAAGTCGTTGTTTACGAGCCTGCGCTAAAGGAAGATTTTTTCTTTAATTCTGTTGTCGAGAAAAACCTTGAGAAATTCAAGAAAGAATGTGATGTCATAATCTGCAACCGCATGGACGGCTGCTTAAAGGATGTCGCTGATAAGATTTACACACGCGATTTAATGGGACGTGATTAATCTTAAACTTTAAAAAAGGGGAGCAATATGGGCAATATAAAACTTGATGGAAAACAAATTCTTGTTACCGGAGCCGCCGGCTTTATAGGTAGCTATTTATGCAAGTCGCTTCTTGAGACATTCAAAGACATAAAAGTCGTCGGCATTGACAGCATTACTGATTATTATGATGTCTCGCTAAAGGAATTCCGCCTTAAAAATTTGTCTGAATTTGGAGACAGATTTGTTTTCTACAAAAAAGATATAGCCGATAAAGATTCTCTGAATGAAATCTTTTCAAAATACAGCTTCTCTGTTGTTGTGAATTTGGCAGCCCAGGCTGGAGTCAGATATTCAATCACAAATCCTGACAGCTATATTCATTCAAACATTATTGGATTTTATAATATTCTCGAGGCCTGCAGAAAATATCCTGTAGAGCATTTGGTCTACGCCTCGAGCTCAAGCGTCTACGGAGCAAACAAGAAAGTTCCATATTCCACTGAAGATAAAGTTGACAATCCTGTATCATTGTACGCGGCGACAAAAAAATCAAATGAGCTTTTTGCCCATGCATACAGCAAGCTGTACGGAATTCCTTCAACCGGGCTGCGCTTTTTTACAGTCTACGGGCCGGCGGGCCGTCCTGACATGGCCTATTTTAAGTTCACAAACAAGATTGTGAAAGGCGAGAAAATACAGATTTACAATAACGGCGATATGAAACGTGATTTCACCTATATTGATGATATTGTGAAAGGGATTACAGCCGTTATGCAGAAAACTCCGGAAAAAACGGAGGACGGAGCTCCTTACAAAGTTTACAACATTGGAAACAGCCAGCCCGAGGATTTGCTCACATTTGTAAACGTTCTTGAGGATTGCTTAAAGGAAGCCGGACTTATAGAAAAGCCTGTCGAGAAAGAATTCTTGCCAATGCAGCCTGGAGATGTGTACCAGACTTACGCGGACACAAAAGACCTTGAAAAAGATTTTGGCTTCAAGCCGCATACAACAATAAAAGAAGGCCTTACAAATTTTGCAAGATGGTACAAGGATTTTTATAAATAATCAGGAAACTAAAAAATCCCGCAACGGCCGCGGGATTTTTTGTCTTTAGATTTATTTTTTCGCCATTTGCGCTGTCTGATGGATCAGCGTTCTTATAATTTCCTTTATATTTCCCGGAATAGAATTCAAATCGTTTAAAAGTGATTTTTCATCTTGCTGGGCAGACATAAAATCTGTCCCGCTTTTTGTCTTTTTTTCTCCAGTCACCAGATATTCAACAGAAACATTCAAGGCTTCCGCAATCCTCACCGCTATGTCGGCCGGCGGAATAACTTGCCTTGCGCTTAGATAGCAGTCGAGCGTAGGCTTTGGAATGCCGGTCTCTGCCGAAAGCTCCTTTACAGTCATATCTTGATAATCAAGTTCTTCCCGCAAATTTTCTCTGAATGTCTTTGCCATAAAACCATATTAATGAGATTTCATAATCGGTTAGTTGAAAATATTGACAAGTCATAATATAATGCTTTGCAAATAATGAGATGTCATAATTTACAAGAGCTTAATGACATCTAAATTTCAGCATTGGAGATGCTTCTTGAACCGTTACGCGCTTCTTTGCGGCTCTGCGCCTGTTGGATTTTCACAAAAAAAGATAAATGAAATTCATGATTTTCTCGTTTCTTCTTCCGGCGGCTCTTTTTCTGAAGCCGAAATCGCAGTTTTTCCTAACGGCGTGAGCGAGGAAATGCTTTCGTTCGCAGTCGAGAATCTTGCCGCTCAAAGAACGGAGCGGATTCTTCTATATATATGCACATTGGAGCCTTGCCGCGATTTTGATGAAAGCGTCTTTTTGAACGGCGAGGAGATTCACACAAGCGTCATAAAAAAACTTTCTGATTTTCCAGAGCACGGGATTGACTTCCAGGTGATTTACGACTGGGACAAAGAGACTGTCAGCGATGAAGTCTTTTATTCTGGGAAATATTGAGGCCGCGCCGTGGAATTTTACTGCATAATGGTCAAGACCGGCTCTGAAGTCGCTTTTAAGGAAAGAGCCTCGCTCGCGCTAAAAGATGACTTTCCCGGCGCAAAATTCTTCTTCTTTAAGCACACGCTGCGCTCAAACCGGGGCGAATATTTTGAGAAGCCTGTTTTTCCAGGATACGTCTTTCTTGAAATTGAAAAGCTCACGGCGGAGTTCTTTGCAGTCCTAAAAAAGCAGAAGGATTTTTACAGAATTCTCCGCGACAACACCGATCCAACAAAAATCACCGGCGAGTCGCTAGAGGAGCTCAAGATTTTTATCCACAACGGAGAGAAGTGGGGCGTGTCAAAAGTAAAAGTTCTCCCCGGAATGAAAGTGCAGGCGGTATCAGGCCCGTTCATGGGGCTCGAGGGGCGAGTCTACAAAATCAACCGCAAGAAAAAAGTCATAACAATAATATCGTCGCTAACTCCCGACGGAAAGAAAATCGACCTGCTTTATGAGGATGTCGGGATTAAATAGTTTTTGAAAAAAGAAAACTGAAAAAAATTACCAGAGTGTTTTTACATTATATCTAGGAATTATTTTGTCTCTTGTAACAATTGTTAAATCGTCATTCTGCGCCTGCGCGATTAAAAGCCGGTCAAACGGATCATTATGGATAAAAGGCAATGCTTTTATTGCTTCAATATTTTTACCTGTAACTGGCAGGTTAAAGAACTGCTCAAGCTCGCACATATGAATAATTGAAGGAATCGTTTCTTTATACTTTAATTTTCCTAGGCTCTGCTTTATTGCAATCTCCCAAAGAGAAACTTTGCTATAAAAACATTCTTCTGTATCTATGACAGAACGGGCTTTTGCTGATAAATTCTCATCGTCAAGCAAATACCAAAGAAGCGCATGTGTGTCTAAAAGGTAGCTCATTTCATGTATTCCTTGAAGCAGTCCAAAGGCTCATCGAAATCTGGAGACATATAAAAATTCGGATCCTTTCCGATCCCGGCCCTGCGTCCCTTGATATTCAAATTATTTCTTTTTTCATCTTTTGAAATCAAGAACACTGCGAAATCGTAAAGCTCTTTCTGCGCAGTTTCTGTCATTGTGTCATAAAGCTGCAACAAAGCTTCTCCCATATTACCACCTCGCTTTTAAATATAATTTACAAAAAATATGCTGTCAATGAAGTTTTTATATTACTTGAAAAAAGCATTTGCTCTTAGTCTCTATATACGCTATATTTATCACATATCGTTTATATAAAACTATATAACAAAACGGAGGAATGTTATGGAGAACATAACACGCGCCTTGCTCGTAATGGACGGAAATTACGTCCGCAAGTGCTACAATCATCTTGCATCAGAAGTCGGATTTGAAGGCAACCTTTATTCAATAGATTTCGATGCGCTTATAAAGCAGCTGTCCGTTATGATTGAAAAAGATTTCGGAAGCCGCTGCGTGTTCACCGCGAAAAAGCTTTACATCGGGACTAACGCCGAAGTTGATTCCTTGAACCATGAATTTTACCGTTCGGTTGACGACGCCGGAATCCAGCGGACAGCTTATCCTCTGCAGAGCGGAAAATTTGAGTCCGGCCGCCCTTCGTTGAAGGAGGAGGGAGTTGATGTCGCAATAAGCTACAACACTGCGAAGGATTTTTTCTCAGCGTCCAAGGAGAACCGCTTTGATACGCTTGTTCTTTTCGCGGGCGACGGAGATTTGACTCCGCTTGTTTCAGGGCTCCACGCCGAGGGCGTAAAAGTTGTCGTTGTCTACTACGACTTTTCAACGCCGTTCTCAACGACAAGGGCATCGCAGAAACTTCTTGAGTCCGCCGACATGGTTGTGGATTTCGGAGCTTTTTTGACGGAGCGCGTGAACAAGAACATCATAGCAATCTTTAAGAAAATCGATGATCCTTCAAGAACTCCAATGCTGCCTCCAAGAAAAAAAGTCGTTGTTGTAAGAAAAGGCTCGCCGTTTTCCGCGGGCGAAAAAGACTTCTTTTCAGGACGTGAGTACACGCGCGAGGAAATCGCCGCCGCAATCAGAAGCAATCCTAGAAAAGATGCCGACGGCTACGTCCTTGTCTCGCAGCTTGGAAAATATCTTGAGTACACAACCGGCGCCACTCTTCCGCTAGGAGTAAAGCTCAAGGACTTGCTTTCCAAGTACCGCGCCTACTTTGAGACAAAAGAGCTTCCGGCCTACAGCGTAAGAATTGTGGGAAATCAAAAGTAAAAAATCCTGCCGTATTTCATTTGATTTTTCTCGTTATATGAGTTATATTTATCATGTGTTATATGATGAATATAACTTATGGAGGTCTGTTATGGTAAGCATAACACGCGTCCTGGACGTAATGAAAGATTATGCAAAAGGCAATGCAGTCATTTTTATCTTTTCTTTTCAAATCAGGAACCACATCTCGTCTTTTTGCAAAATCAAGAACCGTTATTCTACGTCTGTCTTTTTCGGCAGGCAGATGTTTTTATTTTGGCCAGACAGCTTCTTAAAGGAAGCAAGGAGGAAAATAAATTGAAAGCCTAGTAACCACTGCACGCCGCGGGGAAAACGGCGGAGACGCAAAAAAAACTGTAACGTTGTTACAAATTCTTTTTGCCTTGAATGAAAAAGTCTATATTCAAAAACTGTATAGACGCTCCTAAAACGATATATATATTTTGCGATTTTAGGATTTATGAATAGAGGTTTTACAAATGGAGATTCTAAAATGGCTTTAGAGAATTTTTCATCAAATGTAAACGAAGAGAAGAAGTGAAAACTTCCTGTGGCTCTTTATCCGAACAATATGGTTCAGGATAAAAACGGAAAGATTTCTTATTATGCGATGACTATAATACGCGGAGTCTGCAGGAACGGCGACATTGCGAATGACATGCTGGAGGCAGGTCTTAATGATGAGCTTCCGGAAAAACTTTCAAAAGAGCAGATTTTGAAAATAATGTCATACGAGCGCAAAGCGAAAATCGCGCGTCTTTCCGATGGATATGCTGTTGACGATGAGCTCAACAAGAACCAGCTGAAAATAAAAGGCTCGTTCGATTCAGAGATGGAGCCTTTTTCAGGCAAAAAACATTCTGTTGAAATATCATCGCAGCCTTCCTCATCGATAAAAGGGGCTTTTGAAAAGATTGTCCCGGAAATCCGCCAGGGAAATTCAAGGCGGCCTGAAATCACAGAAGTGAACGACTCTAGGTCAAAGTCCTCAGAAACGCTGACGAAAGGCGGCTTTCTTGAGATAAAAGGCGTGAACATCAAGATATGCGGAAACAGCGAAAATGTCGGCCTGTACTTTGTGAACAGCGAGGACAGCTCAAAGACAGTGAGGCTCGGCGCGGACGACATCGGAATAAACAAGTCAACTCTTGTCGCCTGCGTAGTTCCTCCGGAACTTGAGTCAGGAAGCTACAGCATAAAGATTGTGACGCAGTTCATGGGAAGCCCGACTTCTTTCAGAAAAGACTGCCAGACTGCGGCTTTCGGAAATTTTTCTGTGGCCTGATTGTTATTCTAAAATGGATGTTCCGGAATGGCAGTCTTTAAGAGTCTGCTTTCTGGAAGCTTGACTTTTGCCGGCGCAATTTTGTGCCGGCATTTTTTTTATCTAAATTCATTTGCTTTTGTAAAGTGCAGCCTAAAAAGGTGGACGGTCTGATATGCTCAAGAAATCGCTCTGATATGCGCGAATGTACATTAAGGCTTGTGCGAACGGCCGATGTGATGCGTGCGACTGATCACTGTGGAACGTGAAAGCGGTCGCTGTGACATTTGCGGCTGTAAATAATGCATTTTTATTCTTTAATTCCTTAAATTGCGCCTGATGAATTCCTGCGGCTGGTTCATGGCAAATAGAATATCTTTCTCCGGAATAAATCGCATTTATTGAAAGACGATTATGTAGTTGACTGAAAATCGGTTTCCGGTATATGATAAGTAATCTCACAAAATTAGTTGCAACTGTTTACGGGCGCGAATGGGCGTATAAATAAGTGCAATGTCTACACTCCCCAAAGCGGCGGGGAAAAAACTGCCGCGGATATGGAGAAATATGCTTGGCGATGCTGGAGTTGTTTCAGCGGAGGTTTTTAAAGCGTGTTCCGGCCAGAAAGGGGTGAGGTGTAGGCATTGCGGAAGAATATAAGTTGCGGCTGGTGGATTGCAGATAAGGACATATCTCTCCTTGAGAAATGCAATCCGCATGAAAATCATTTCTTAAAAAATTTTAATCTCAAAATTATGTAGCTTGAAGTTTCTGTATGCTGTTTTTATACTGCAACAGCGTCAGTTACGAATAGTAGTGTGTATTTATTGTTTTTCAACAGTATATTAGATTTTGTATCCTGCTGCATATTAATGAAAACTAGATAAAAAAAATAGACAGATGTTTTTTAGCAGAGTGTTGCAGAATTATACCATTAATAAATTTATAAAAATTTTTAATATTGACTGACTTCGTAATTATAACAGTTTTCATATTTCTCTAATCTCAGCAAATTCTACATGGTAAAGATAAAGAAGGAAAAAAAAGTAATGATAAATTTTACAGTTGCTCCAGTACAAATGGACGATGAAACAAGGAATATCGCGAAAGAAGTGGAAATTTTAAAGGAAGATATATTACGGGAGATAAAAACTTATGGAAGAAAAACTTGCTGTAGAATTAAAAAATCTTATTTCACTTTTTAGTTCAGATGCAAAAAAGGAAAATTTCTATCAGATACCAAATTACCAGCGTCCTTATTCCTGGAACAAAGACAACATTTCTCAGTTGCTTGACGATTTGTTCAACGCTTACGAATCTTCCAAATATGAAGAATATTTCTGTGGGTCTATTGTTCTTGTTGATAACGAAAAAGATAATAGAAGTGATATTATTGACGGACAGCAACGATTCACAACATTTACGATTTTTTTCTGTGTGCTGAAGACTCTTTATAAGAATGAGTTGTCAAATCAGCATAAGGATGCACTGAATGAGGCTATTCATGATAGATATAATGCTACAGAATATCGGCTTAGATTCAGAACTGATGATAAGAATGAGAATGATTATGAGCAGTCGATTGTTTCGGAATCAGGAATAAAATTTGATAGTAAAATAAAACAAAATCAGATAGAAAAGAAATTTGAGAACAATAAGTACTTGCAAAATGCCTATCATTTAAAGTATTTTTTTGAAAACCTTGATTCACGTCCTGATAATCTTGATATAAATGATTTTATAGAATTCTTGATGAATAATGTTGTTTTTGCAGTCATAAAAAGTTCCAACACAGATAATGCTATACGTATTTTCAACGTTCTTAACGATAGAGGTTTGCCGCTTTCTCCTGTTGATATTTTAAAGTCATCTCTTATGACAAGCCTTGACGAAGAGAGCAGGAAAACGTTCAAGTCTGATTGGGATAAAGTTTATGAGAAAATAGAACAGAACTTTGACTTTTACGATATGTTGCAATCATATTTATATTACAAACTTGCTTCAAATCCTAATAAAAGAATAGACGAAGAGCTGCTTGAAGTTTATAAAAAAGAAAACACTGGTAAGATAAATGCGCTAAAGGCTATGAATGAAATCTCAAAGTTTGCGGATTGTTATTTGGATGTTTTGTCTTCTGGTGATAAATATATTTATTCTCTTAAATATTTACGCCATACGATTTATTGGACTACGATTCTTGCTACAGCGAAATTTTTGGATTATGAAAGTTTTGGTGCGCTAGAAAAATACATCGTTGCGTATTATTATCAAAATTGGATTGCAGGCGCGACGTTAGCACGGATAAAACAGACTTCATTCAACATAATTTCTGCCATAAAAAAAAGGAGAAGCATATCTGAAATAAAAGATTTGATGAAGAAAAACCTTGAAAAGTACGAAACTACGCAAGATTTTAAATCTAATCTTAGCTCCTGCAATGTCTATCAGTATGCATGGTGCAAAAGTGTCTTGTTTGTATGTGAATATTTTTCAACGGACAATGATAAAGTCAATTTTTTACCGTTAGACAAAAGCATATGGATTGAGCATATTTTGCCGGAAACACCGACTGATGAATGGAAGAAAAATTTTAGCGATGAGCAAATAGAAAAACTTACACACTGCATTGGTAATTTAACTCCTCTTTCATTAAGAAAAAATGTGCAGGCAAGAAACTATTCTTTTACAAAAAAGAAAGAAACCTATAGTGCAAAAGACAACGTTGCTACATCGTTCTATATCACTCAGCAAGTATTGCAGAATGACTCATGGCAGCCGAAGAATATCGAAGATAGGCAAACCGAGATAATAGGCAAGCTTTACAGTTTATTTGACATTTTTTAATATTTTAAGAAAATTATTATGTAAAATCGTTGCCAGTTTTCTTGAATCCGGATTGGTTAAATAAAGACTTGCAAAATTGACGTGACGAAATTCGCTCTGAATGTTGGGAAAACATCGGTCATTCAGCGGAAAAAATCTTGGATTATCTTGGACAAAAAGAAAATAATTTTATACCAACTATGAAAAATTTCTTTTCAAAACAATAACACGGGAGAAATAAAAATGTATTATGAAAATCCTTCTATAAAAAAGCTTGAGAGAATTTTTGACCAAAATGAACGAAAAGATTATCTTCGGCTTGATTTAAATGAGAATCCAGGCGGACTTCCAAAAGAGTTCATATCAAATATCTTAAAGGATGTAACACCGCAATTTGTAGCACAATATCCAGAAACATTGCATTTTTCTGAAGTGCTTGCAGAATATCTGCATACCGATATTTCTCATATCTGTCTTACAAATGGCTCTGCAGAAGGAATCCGCTATGTCATTGAAGCGTTTACATCTCCGAAAGGAAAAATTGTCGGGGTTGTTCCGTCTTATTTTATGTTTCAAGTCTATGCTGAAATGTACGGAAGAAATTTTGTGAAAATTCCTTACAACACTGATTTGACAATGGATGTTAAAAATATAATTAGGGAGTTAACTAAAGACACAGAACTTCTTATTCTTTTGAATCCAAATAATCCTATGGGGAATGTCTATACAGATAACGAATTCAAACAAATAATAGATACTGCTCAAAAAATGAATATTACAGTACTGATTGATGAAGCTTACCATTATTTTTATAAAGGAACTTTCATGAGCTATGCTTTAGAAAAAGAGCACATTTTTGTAACAAGGACTTTCTCAAAATTATTCTCAATGGCTGGCTGCCGTCTTGGATATGTGGCCGGGTGGAGTGAAGGAGTAAAACTCATACAAAAGCTTTGCACTCCACATAATACAAATGCCTTTGCCTTAAAATTCGCCGAAGGAATTATAAAGAATCCCGAACTTATACAACATTTAATTGATTCATTTAGCGAGGGAAGAAATTATTTAATATCGGAACTTGATAAAAACAATTATGACCATAAAGGCGAAGCTGGAAACTTTCTTTTTATAAAACCAAAAACGAATGCTGATAAAATTGTAAAAAGAATGAAAACCGAAAAAAAAATTCTTATAAAATCATATTCTAATGTTGGAAAATTCGGAACATGCTTACGTGTAACCATCGGTGAAAAAAAATACATGAAGCAATTTCTTGATGCTTTGATTGAATTGGATAAATAAGAAGGTAAAGAAAATGATAGCAGGAAAAACAGTTGTTTACACAAGCGGAACATTTGATATGCTTCATGCGAACCATATAAAGATGATTGAGTACGCACGTTCGCTTGGCGACATTTTGATTGTTGGAGTGAACACGGATGAACTTGTCGCTTCGTACAAATCTCAGCCTATAATTCCGTTTGATGAGAGAATTGCGCTTGTTAAGGCTCTTAAATATCCCGACATTGTGATTCCGCAGCGTTCCTTAAACCATGCTGACAAAGTGAAGAAGCTCTGCTTCGATGTGTTTGTTGTTGGCGATGACTGGGCTGGAAAATATGACTATCTGAAGGAGCAGGGGGTTGATGTTGTTTATTTTCCATATGGGGCAGGTGTTTCGTCCTCAAGCTTAAAAGAACGGATCTACGAGCGTTATTCCGAATTAAAAAAGAAAGCTGACAGCCATTTTCCCGATGATGTGGACGTTGAAAAATAGGAAAAATATATGAAGGAAGTTGGAAGAACCGAATATATTAGTGTTTTAAAAGAAGAGCTTGTTTTTATTGATAAAATCTGCCACGAACAGAATTTGGAATATTTTGTTTACTACGGCTCCTTAATTGGTGCAGTGCGGCATCACGGAATGATTCCTTGGGATGATGATATAGACATTATAATGCCCAGAA
>CAZWKY010000002.1:0-105680 GCA_964634095.1 uncultured Methanomassiliicoccales archaeon
CTGTGGCAGGGGTGTTCCTCGAAGTTCTTGCTGCGGTCGAGGAGGATCTTGCAACAGTGCATGCTTGGGGATGGATGTGTACGGTTGATAAAGGATGACCACGACCCCCTCACCGGGTCACCGACGATGCCGCATCGCAGAGGGTGCCGCACACCTCGGCCACCCCTCGTCCCGGAGATACATCGGCCCTGTTATCGCCTCCGAGACTAGATTTTATATCACATGAGTGATAAAGGCATGGGGATGCTTGGATGGATGAAGCACTGTTACTGACGAGTCTCGCGGTTCTCATATTACTGGCAGGGCTCTGCTCCATCATATTCAACAAACTCAAACTGCCCCCTCTGATCGGTTACCTCGTGGCGGGTATCATCGTCGCCAACTTCTGGAACCTCAATGCCGAGGGGGAGAACGTCGTCAGCATACTGTCCGATATGGGATTGGTCATGCTGATGTTCTGCATCGGATTGGAGATCAATCTGAAGAAGATCAAGAAACAGGGTCTGTTCGCCATAGAGGTGGCGGCCATTCAGTTGCCGCTGATGGTCTTCGGAGGTTTCCTCGCAGGTACGTTCCTCGGATTCAACACACTCCAATGCATCACATTGGGTGCCATCATCTCCGGTTCCAGTACGGCGGTCGTCATGGCCGTGCTCAAATCCCAGGGCAAACTGGACAAGGAGCACATCGAGATGCTCGTCCTGATCACCATCATGGAGGATATCGGACAGGTCATCATCCTGTCCATGCTGACCCCCATGCTGGCTGGGTCGTTCCTGGACACCAACAGCCTCATCGTGATGATAGTCAGCATCCTGGTGTTCATGCTCGCGAGCATCGCAATAGGACTCCGCATAGTGCCCAGGGTCATGAACTGGGTCTCGGACAACGTATCCTCGGAGGTCCTTGTGGTGTTCTCCATCGGACTCGCGTTCGGAATGGCCCTCCTATCCACATTCGTCGGACTATCCATGGCGATCGGGGCGTTCCTAATGGGTATGATGGTCGCCTCATGCAGGAAGAGCAAGGAGATCAACCACGACATCGAGCCCATGAAGAACCTGTTCATGGCCATGTTCTTCATATCCGTGGGAATGGAGGTCAGTCTCGGCTCCCTTGCCGACAACATCGGCATGATAGTCGTGTTCTACCTCATATTCGCCGGATTCAAGATCAGCACCGTGTTCCTGGCATACTGGGTCGGCAACGAGAAGGCACGCACGGGATTCGTCTCCGCGGTCAGTCTCGCCGCCATGGGAGAGTTCGCGTTCATCATCGCCAAGGAGGCGTTGGACCACGGTGCCGTTGACGAGGCGTTCTACACATCCGTCATCGGTGCGGCCCTGATATCCATGATCATGCTCCCGTTCCTCACCAAGTTCGCGGACAGGATATGGGACAAGGCCGACGAGAAGTGCCCGATGAAGGTCAGGACCGTCATCGACAGGATCAACATGGCCAGGGACAACCTCTACATGAACATGTCAGCGACCTCCAGGAAGTCGCAGAAGGCCCTGCACAGGAGCATGACCCATGCGTACATGAACGTCATGTTCATCGCACTGATCGAGATCCTGTTCTACATCATGATGCCCTATGGGATCGAGTGGCTCCAGGATGCCTTCGGAGGCAATGCCACCTTGTGGGGTATCGCCCTGTTGGTGATGAACTTCCTCGTTCTGGCCGTACCGACGTACCACCTGGTCAACAACACGAAGTACCTCGATGAGCTGGTCATTGCCGGCGCGAGACGTGTCGCACACATGAACGGAAGGGACGGTGAACCGGGACGTCTCTACCAGAAGTACCTGGACCTCAACACGTACATCATCGTGGCCATCATCGACTGCGTGATCCTGTTCGTCATTCCCAATCCCCTGAACCTCGTGTCCCACCTGATCGTCTTCCTGATCGCGGGTGCACTGATCGTGCTCATCTACCGCAAGACGAACCGCACACCCCAGGATGAGGACGGAGAGGATGAGGAGGAGACCTCCGAGGGACCTGCACAGACGGAACCCGCTGGGATCCCGGAGACGTCCTCCGGTCCCGAGAAGGTCGTCATACACAGCACATCCGACCGGACAGAGGATGACATAGAGATCTTCATACCCGACAACGGGGACAGGAAGAACGGATTCTGAGGTCGGATACGGGAGTCCGGTGATGTGCCGGGTACCTCCGACCGCCTCATCCATCACCGTCGGAGGACGGCATCGTTCTGAGAAGTTACAAAGTGTTTCCGGGGCCGGACCGGACATCCGACCCCGGGATGGATCATCTGAGGCAGAGTGAGCGCCAGATATCCTCGGATCTCGAGAGCACATCCTCGGTGTCGAGGGTGGTGATACGTCCGTCCTCGACGACAACATCCCCCTGGCAGAGGACTGTCTTCACGTTGAGGCTGTTTCCGGAGTAGACGATGTTGGCGATGATGTTCTCGGGCAGCAGGGGCCTGAGGTTGGGTGCCTTCCCATCCAGGATGACGATATCGGCATACTTCCCGGGCTCGATGGATCCGATGGAGTCCTGCATACCGACGGCCTTCGCACCGTTGATGGTGGCGAAATCCAGGAGCTCCTGGGCATTGGCCACGGTGGGGTCCCATCTGCTGGACTTCTGGAGGAGACCGAGGGTCTTCATCTCCGCGAACATGTCGAGTGTGTTGTTGGTGGTGTTACCATCAGTTCCGATGGAGACGTTGACACCGTGTTTCTGGAATTCAGGAACAGGTGCGACACCTCCGGTGGCCAACTTCATGTTGGACACGGGACAGGATGAGATGGACATACCGGCCTCGCCCATGAGCCTGACCTCCCTCATCGTGAGCCATGCCGAATGGGCGGCCACTCCACGAGGGCCCAGGACACCAATCTCGGAGAGCCATTCCGCAGGTCTCATTCCGGTCTTCTTCTTGTGGTCGTTGACCTCGCCGCGAGTCTCGGAGAGGTGGAAGTTCATCGGTGCACCCACCTTGTCGGAGAACTCCTTCGCCCCGACACAGGTCTCCTCGTTGCACACATAAACGCCCTGGAGTCCCACTCCGGGGACGATCTTGCGCTCACCCTTGAAGCGGTCGTAGAAGTTCTTACAGTTCTGCAGGGGGTTGCCGACCTGGGTGGTGCACTCCTGGTCGAGGACGCACCAGCAGAGGACACCCCTGATGCCCGCCTGCTGTGTGGCCTTGGCGATGACATCCTCGGAGTAGTAGAGGTCCATGAAGGTGGTGGTACCTCCGCGCATCATCTCCATGCATCCGAGCTTCGTCCCGATGTCCAGATCCGCATCGGTCCTGTCGGAATCGATCTTGAAGACCTTGTCCAGGAAATCGGGGAACGAGAGGTCGTCCACGACACCCTTCATGACGGACATGGCCACATGGGTGTGGGTGTTGACCATTCCGGGCATGACGATGTCGCCTGTGGCGTCGATCTCCCTGTCCGCGGTACCGTTGTACGCGGGACCCACGGAGACGATCCTCTCACCATCGATGACCACGTCACCGCGTATGATCCTTCTGGATGCATCCTGGGTGACGATCCAGGCATTGCGGATTGCTGTTATCATGACACCGCCATCCGTCTGCTCCCTTAAAAAGATGCCAGAGTCGTCACGGGAAACCGTATCAAACCGCAGGTGCATCCCATCGGCATGACTGACGGGAACGGGAGGGACAGGGTGCTGAACGCGTTGTCGGACGGCTGTTCCGACAGGGCGCCTGTTGCGGTGTTCACACAATCATCCACCCTGTCACAGATGGATGCCACGGGTGCATCCTGGCCCGATGCACATCACGATCCCCGGAGGATGGCTGTGTTGGGGTCCGCGCAGGCAGACATCCTCGGCTTCGATTCCGTACGTGTCCCGTTCTGCGTGACCGTGGAGGCGGAGGCGTTGGGATGTGCCGTGGACCTCGGCACCCGCACCTCACCGCCGAGGGCCCTTCCGGGACCGTTCACCATGGACCCGTTCGGAGACAGGTCGTCGGATCCGTCGGACATCCCGTCACCGACGGAGTTCCTGTCATCTCCGAGGGTCGGTGTGGTGTCCGATGCCCTATCCTCGTTGTCCCACAGCCACGGGGACCGCCTACCGGTGATAGCCGGGATCACATGCCCTCTGACCATCCTGAGTCAGATGGTGGGTGCGGAGAACATGGTCCTGAGCACGATCACCTGCCCCGACATCGTGGACAGGTGGTACGGGGAGATAACGGAACGTCTGATGGCCTACATGCACCTCCTGGAGGATTCCGGTGCGGACGTACTCCTCATGGGGGAGGCATCCGCATCACCGGACCTCATCGACCCCGGGATGTTCCGCACATTGGCGGAACCCCATCTGAAAGGATTGTCATCGGAGGGCGACACGTACAAGGTCCTGCACATCTGCGGCCATGTCGAACCGATACTCGACAGGATGTCGGGGCTCGGGTACGACGGTCTGTCCCTGGAGGGAGCGGTGGACCCGTACATGGCGAGGGATATCGTCGGAGACAGGGTGCGCCTCGTGGGGAATGTCGGCCCCGTGGACCCTCTGCTGACCGGAACACCCGATGAGGTCCGGAGGACATGTGACGATGCCGAGGAGGCCGGATTCGACATCGTATCCCCGGGATGCGGCATACCTATACAGACACCTGACGGGAATCTCCTGGCCATGACCGCCCGCAACAGGGGATAATCTGGATATACCCGTCGGCCGATACACGGGGCGATGGGATTCCGCATCACTTTTCTGGGAACGGGCGGTGGAAGGCATACCACCATGTATCAGGTGAGGTCCACAGGCGGGATGCTCATCGAACATGATGGGAAACATCTCCACGTGGATCCGGGCCCGGGCGCACTCACCAACATGCACAGGATACACTACGACCCCACTCTGACGGACTCCGTCGTGATATCCCATTGCCATCCCGACCACTACTCCGATGCGGAGTCGGTGATCGAGGGCATGACCCATGGCGGTTGGAGGAAGAGAGGGCACATATACGGATCCCCCACGGTGATCGAAGGGGAGGGAAACCTCGGCCCGTGCCTATCTCCGTATCATCTCGGCGTGGCGGAGGGACACACCGTGTTCAGGCCCGGTGATGTCCTGGACATAGACGGCATGAGGGTGGACATCACCAAAGCCGTCCACAGCGACCCGACGAACGTAGGGTTCAGATTCCACACCAGCCACGGCGTGGTCTCCTATGTGAGCGACACAGAGTACTCCGATGAGATAGCGGACCAGTATCTGGGCGACCGCGTCCTCATACTCCCTGTGACGACACCTATGGGCAACAGGATCAGATACCACCTGTGCACGGACGATGCCCTGACGTTCGTGAAGAGGGTCAGACCGGAACTGGCGATATTCATCCACCTGGGCGTGGTGATAATCAAAAGGGGGCCCGACAACGAGGCCGCACTGGTCCAGGAGGCCACCGGGATCCGCACCATCGCCGGAAGGGACCTGATGGTCCTGGATGTGGGGGAGGAACTCGGGATCTCCGACGCCGAGAGGTTCGACGACGATTGGATCCCTGGATCATCACCCTGATACGGGATAGAATCCCGCGTATCCCCAGAACGTCTTCTTGTCCAGGGAATCATTGCCTGTGGCCAGATATCCCACAGGGAGCTGTCCGCGGATCGTCTCGACCGAACGGTACAGGGAATCTCCGTACACGGGCTTGCCCCCTATGTCGAATCCGATGATGCCGTATGCATAGGAGAGCTTGTAGTATGAGTAGTCCACAAGGACCCTCTCCTGGAAATCGTCTATGACGACACCTGCGAAGACATGTCCCGAATGACCTCCCATGGCTGCATCATAGCCTGCCACAAGGTACAGGGCGCACAACAGGGCGGATGTGTCCTCACAGTCCCCTATTCCGTGATAGAGGGTCTCCAGAGGAACACACCAATACTCATCGGAACCCCATACATAGTAATCGAAACTCTGCTTCGATACACTGGAAGGATACTTTACCCCCAACTGGACGAAGCATGCCATGAAATCGGCGAATCCCTGTCTGTCCCCAGGATCCCCTCCGATGCGGAGGAACTCCTTCTCCAGAGAGGATTCCAATGAACGGATCACATCGTCCACCACGACCAGACGGGGGAGCTGTTCGAACGGCATGTATGTGTGGACTGCGAGGGTCTCCCTGTTCCAGACCCTGTTGAGATCGCATGCTTCCATGAACTCCTCCATGGGGATGGAGACGGTCACGGAGACGGATTCGGTAACATTGCCCATCCTGTACTTCCAGGAGAATGTGCGTTCCACATCACCGGCCACACGTACCTCGAACTCCTCATCCCCGACGGTGATGACGTAACCTCCCGGAGCCAACTCCACACTGTCGGAAACGAAATCCTCCCCATGGTACTCCGTGTAACGGTCCTCCATGAAGGTGTGGTACATATCGAAGACATGCCACGACACCACACCGGTCGCCGACAGGATGTTCTTCCTCTGGTCGAAGGAGAAGCCCTCGGGGATCTGGTTGTCGAAAGGATACTCGGGCAGCACGGGATCGTCAGGGTCATCGGGGACGTCGGGACCCTCCGATGCCCATGGGCCCAACAGGGCCGCCAGGATGACCAAAATCAGGGCCAACGCCGAAGCATACATCACAGGACGGGGATTCATACCGGGACCTCCCTGCTGTGATCGTAAGGGGGGATGTACGTTACCTCCTCCAGAGTGGAGATGTCCCTGCTGACGCTTGGGGACACATACCCCACGGGAACCGCGTTCTTGAACGTCGTCTCGCAGAAGTAGAGGTTGAATTCGTGATCGGGGATCCTCTTTGCGGTGAACACAAGACCGGGATTATTGGCCCTGGGCTGGAAACCCTCCAGCTCCACACCGACCAACATGTGCCCGGGAACCGTGACCATGGCGGAACCGAACCCCGCTGCGGAATAGATGGCGCAGAGGAGGATGGTCGTGTCCTCGCAATCCCCCTGTTTGGTATGCAGCGTCTCCAAGGGGTAGGCCCAGTACTCCTCCTCCCCGTAGAGATAGATGTCACCGTTGCCTGCATCATCCCAAACATACGACCCGTTCACGGATGATACGGTGGGAGGGTAGGTGATGTAGCACTGGACGAATGACAGGAGATAGTCCGCATACCTCTGATCGGCGAGCGACACACCCTGTCCGTACACAGATCTGTATCCATCGGCAAGGGCGTTCACAAGCCTCTGTACGGGCGCATCCACGGTGACGAACCTTGCATCGCTGAGGGACACCACCTGCCAACGGACGACATCGTCATGGGCGTATCCCAGGAACTCGTCCAAGGTATAATCGTAGTCGACGGTGAACGATCTGACCTCCCCGTCGATGACCGCGGTCCATGAATATGTGTCGGCGATGGTTCCCCTCACGATGAGGTGACCCTCCGCCACATCCACTCCGTTGACATTCAGTATGACCTCGTACTCACCGGGTCCGGGGGACAGGACCTGCCCCTCCACCGAATCGTGGCCGCGGACCAGGTACACACTGCCCGCCTCCACAAGATGGGGGGCATGCAGGTCCTTGAAATGCCATACACAATCCGTTCCGTCGTACTGCAGACCATCGCCCACGATGGAGATGTCATCCCTAACCAGATCGCCACGGATCGTCACATTGCCATGGGTCCTTTCGGGCACATCCTCGCTGTACGGGACCACGATACAGGCCGCGACGATGACGATGGCCACCACAAGACCCATTATGACCCATTTCAGGGGATCCCTGGGGCGTGCATTCCCGATCGGCTGTGATGTGGATACGGGGTCAGCCACCGGCGCTCCGCATCCGCTGCAGAATCTGGCATCCTGTGGGACCTCCTTCCCGCATATGCGACAGAACATGGGACTCCGCATTCTCCGTGCATTGATAATGTTAATGCCGGTTAACTCAGAGGATCTCCCATTCCATGATGACCCCGTCGGTGAACTCGAGGTCCTCCGGCACCGTGTCGCAGGGACCGTTGGCGGACCTGCCGCACAGCATCACCGTATCTCCTCCGTTATCACCGTACCTTATCGACACGATGTCTCCGAGGCGCACACCCGCGGCAGAGGATATCTGCTCGGCCTTCGACATGGCATCGGACACCGCAGACCTACGGGCATCTGCCTCCGCATGGCTCGGGTCGGACAGCGTGTACTCCAGCGAGAAACGGGGGCATCCTTCCCCTGAGAGTGCACCGAGGATCCTGTTGACCGTATCGGGGTCGCATCCGATCTCCATCCTGAGTGTGTGGGCATACTCGAATCCGACCAGTACCTGCCTCTGACGGTCACCGCCCTCGTACTCGTAACGGGGCCGTACCGAAACGGATACGGACCTCAGGGTCTCGGAATCGAATCCTGCCTCCATGAGCCTCATCCTCAACGGGGACACACAGGAGACCGATCTGTCGACGGCATCATCGTAGGTCTGACAGACATCCTGTACCACACCGTTGAGCCTCACCGTATCCGGTCTTACGCGGACCTTCCCCTCTCCCCTGACAGACATCTTCCTTTCCATGGGGATGTGCAGGACGCCGGTGCAGATAACACTCTCCCCGTCACATGCCCTTCGAGAAGGAATCGGCGAACAGGATGAGTTCGCCCTCCTCCTCAGGTTCCGCATGACGGAAACGGGATCTGTCCAGAACCTCGATGTAATACGGCCTCAGATCGGACACCGCCCTCACACGCACACCCGCATCGGACCCGGACACCTTGGCCCAACGGAACCCGTCCGTGGCGATACCGAATCTGGACCCATCCGCGTGCATGGCGGACATCACCCTGGACAGCGAGTGGAAGATGGGACTGTTCATCGGGGAGACGGCCATCGCCATCCCGGGAACACATCCGTCAGCCACATCGTATGACGACACCCTGCCATAGCCCAGACCCTCCATCATCGGAACAACGAGCACGCGCAGGGTGAGGTACAGCGGATCCTCCCCAGAGCGGACATCCTTGTGAACGGGGACATGTGCCCCCGATATGACACGTCCGGCCTTCCTTGGGCCGAGACTCCTCTCCAATTCGGACAGGGCACATTCAATGATGTTCCAAAGGGGCGTGGACTCCATGGACGGACGACCTGCGGAACATCATATAACGGTGATACGGACAGATCATCGAAAGTACCGAAAGTGAACAGGATACGGTGATATGAGAACGGAGTGGTGGGCCCGCCCAGATTTGAACTGGAGTTACGTGCACCCCAAGCACGAAGGATACCAAGCTACCCCACGGGCCCAACAAGGCTGGGCAGGAGCTTATGATTTAAATAACTACGCACGAAGCTGGATAAGGATCAACGGACAACCGTCAGAAATAATGGAGTGGTGGGCCCGCCCAGATTTGAACTGGAGTTACGTGCACCCCAAGCACGAAGGATACCAAGCTACCCCACGGGCCCCTGCAAAACGGGGGAACAGGTTTTCATTTAAAAGGTTAACGCTTCCGGGCGGTAACGGATACCGACCGGAAGCTCTGAGTTTCATCCGAGAGGCGCGATCTCCCCGATCAGGTCAGCATGGGAGACGATCATCCTGCGGCAGCAGTATCTCTCGAATCCGAGCTCATCAAGGATGGCCTTGGGATCCTCGCCCTGCTGCTTGCGTTTGACGTACTCGGGGTAGGCGGAGCCCACGACCTTTCCGCATGTGAAACATCTCACCGGAATTATCATGCTATCACCTTAACGGTACGACTTCTGCTTCTTGGCACGGGCACCGGGTCCGAGGGGGTTCTTGGGCAGTTTCCTTCTGTCATCGTTGATGATGAGGGTCCTGTCGTATGCCCTGAAGATTGCCTCGAGCTCCTCGTCCTTGTAGAACTCAACGAGTCCTCTGGCGATGGCGGTCCTTGCTGCAGCGGCCTGTCCCATCACTCCGCCACCGTTGACGGTGACTGCGATGTCGACCTTCTCTGCTTTCTCGGGGACCAGACCGAGGGGCTCCTCGATCTTGAGCCTTGCCAGCTCAGGTGTGAAGACGTTGATAGGGACGCTGTTGATGGTGACCTTTCCGTTACCCTCTTTGACAACAGCCCTGGCGATGGCGGTCTTCCTCTTTCCGCTTGTGTTTACGCACTCGACCATGGGATCATCTCACATTGGAACCCAGGAATTTGGAAACGGCTCCCAGGGTTGTGTATTTGCCGGTGATCTTTCTGTTTGCCTCTGCGGGCCTCTCCTTCTCACAGTCCTCGAACTGTTTGGGGGTTCCGACAAAGACGTGGAGTCTCCTGTAGGCGTCCCTTCCGCTGGTGGATGTCCAGGGGATCATTCCCCTGACGCACCTCTTGAAGAGCAGATCTGCCCTGCGGGGGTAGAAGGGTCCCTTCCTCTTGGTGGTGTCTCCGCGGTCGACCTTGGCTTTGAAGTCTGCGAAGATGTTCTCCTTGACTCCGGTGATGACGATGGCCTCTGCGTTGAGAACAACAACTTCCTCGCCGTTCATGATCTTCTCTGCGACAACGCTTGCGAGCCTGCCGTGGATGAGATTCCTTCCGTCGATAATTGTAACCATCCAAATCACCTCATGATCCTGACACCGGTTCCCTTGGGGTTGGCATCGGCCAGCTCCTCGATGGACAGTGTCTTTCCGCCTGCAGCCACGATTGCCTTTGCGGCAGCCTCGGAGAAGCTGTATGCGGCTACGGTGATCTTCTTGCTGATTTCGCCTGCTGCGAGAACTTTTCCAGGAACGATGATTGTCTCTCCGTCCTTGGCATATCTCTCAAGTTTGCTGAGATTCGCTTCGGCCCAGTTCTTTTTGGGTTTCTCGAGCCTAAGCGCGATGTCTCGCCAGATGGCAGCGTCTGTCTCCCTTGTCTTGGCCTTGAGGTTGTCAATGGTTGCGACAAGCTGAGGGTTTGTCTTGCTGTTCATAGTTCTGACTCTCCCGACATTGGGTGATGCTCGCTATACAGGTGTTGAATTTAAAGGTTGGCTTAAGGATGGGGACTCCGTCGCCGAAAGCCCGGCAGAGGGGTTGTTTTACGGTCGGTGGGCATCGTCCCGACCTCCCTAATACGCGCGTGCGCACCACTTTTTATAGGAGTGTGCAATCAAGCGACCCAGTGATTCCATGATTAGGTTCGGTCCCGCAGGCATCCCGCTCTCTTGCAAAGGTCGCACTCTCCAGGACGGTATCGAGGACGTCCACAACCTCAGCCTCGGCGCTCTGGAGATCCAGATGGTCAGGGCCAACTCGTACACGAGGTGCCCGGACGATGAGGAGATCGGTATGACGCTCAAGGACATCCAGGAGGATTTCGTCATCGAGATCGTCAGGGACGGGGAGCCCATCAGCGACCCCGATGAGCCCATCGATGAGGACGACGACCTGATCTACATGCCCTCCGGAGTATCCAGGACCTTCGGGGAGCTCTACGGCATAGGGGACATGGCCAAGAGGCTCGATGTCAACATGTCCATCCACACCCCCTACTACATGGACCTCGGATCCAACACCGAACTCACCGACGTCTGCCTGGACAGCATCAGGCATGCCGGGTTGATCGTCGATGCCCTGGACGGGGACATCGTCGTCACGAGCCTCGGACTCTACGACGACAAGATGGACCGCGAGGAGGTCGACAACAACATCTTCGAGAACGTGGCCATGCTCATGGACTGGTGGCAGGGTAACGGACTGAAGCCCAGGCTCGGCGTGGAGATCACCGGCCAGCAGGATGTCTTCGGATCCCTCGACCAGGTCCTCGACCTGTGCGATGCCATACCCGGTGTGGCCCCCGTCGTCAACTTCTCACACTATCATTCCCGTACCAACGGTTCCCTCGGGGAGACGGATGACTTCCTGAGCCTCCTGGAGCAGGTGGAGCCCTACTGCGACGGCAGGATCCACACCGCCTTCGCGGGAGTGGACTACATCGACGGCAACGAGAAGAGGCTCACCCCCATCAAGAAGGGCGACCTCAAGTTCGAATACCTGGCCGAGGCCCTCATCGAGATGAAGCCCAACGCCACCATCATCTCCACATCACCTCTTCTGGAGCACGATGCGATGTACATGAGGGTCATCCATGAGAGGGTCCTCAGCAAGAAGGTGGCCAAGGACATCAAGGAGAGGAAGAAGGCCGAGGCAGCGGCCACCGGTGAGTGATTTGGACCCCCTGACCGACATCCTGGACAGATGTCGCTCCGCGGTCATGTCCGTGGAACCGTCCGCCAAGGATGCATTGATAGATGCGATCCTCAGCAGCCGCAAGGTGTTCGTGTACGGTTCCGGCAGGTCCGGACTCGTCGGTCAGCTGTTCGCGGTCCGTCTGGTCCAACTGGGGTTGGACGTCCACTTCGTCGGTGAGATGACCACACCCATCATCGGGAAGGACGATCTCACACTGCTCATATCCAACACGGGGAAGACATCGTCGGTCGTTCAGACCGCGGTGATCGCCCGCAGGATAGGTTCCAAGATCATCTCGGTCACTGGGACGGAGAGTTGCGCCCTCTGCGATGTCACCGACGTGCCCATAATCCTGAGGACGGACCATGACGACGAGACCGCCAGGACCGCTCCGCTGGGGACGCTTTTCGAGGATTCCGCACTCCTTCTCTTCGACTGCATCGTGTGCGACATAATGGAACGCGAAGGCATATCCGAGGAGGATATGCGCAACAGGCACGCGATATGGGTCTGATCATTCCAGGATGACCGCGTTCGCCCTGCGCACACCGTCCCCGCCCACCACGTTTATGGTGAACTGGCCCGCATAGGGGTCGACGATTATCAGGACACCTTCTCCGACCGCCTGTCTGAATGAGGAGACATCACCGTCCGATGGTTCTATCACCTCGTCCGCCGACGTGATGGCCATGCCCACGGCACCCTCCGCGGACGGGAGGAGTCCCGTGACCTCGTAGAAACCGCCGCTGTCGTCGGATGACGTTCTGCCATCGAGGTACACCCCCACCCGGACATCATCGGACATCGATGAGTCCGCCGCATCGAGCACCATCTCTATGGCCCTGCCGTGTATCAGAACATCCGCCGAGGTCCCGTATCTCCCGTTCATGGTACCCCCGATATCATGACCTGTTGATAAGCCCGTCCAGGATGTTACGGGGATCGGGGATGATGTCGACCACATCGCCCTCGGATATCTCCGTCCCGACCGTGTTCCCCTCTCCGATGATCCTGTACCCGTTGGTGACCAGGAAATCCTCCGTACCCCAGCATTCCGAGACTATGTACGAGATCTCCCTGACATCATCGCGCGGATCCAGGTCGACCTTCATGCTCGACGACTTGACCAAATTCCTCAATGTGAACCTTACCATTTTCCATCATCCCATTGCTCTGAGGATGATTAGCACGGACTGACAGATAAAGGAGAACCAGTTTTTTATTCATTATATTCTATATAGTGTAAACATGGCAGGACTGAGATTACCCGACCATTCGCACTGCATCTACTGCGGAGACCCCATACCGTTCGGAGAGGAATACTGCAACGGGGAATGCAGATCGAAGGAGGCGGCCCGTGCCGCATCCGAGAAGAGGCGGGACAACAGATTCTTCATCCTGTCCGGACTGACGGTGGTCGTCATCATCGCGCTGGGATTCATCCTCTGAGTGCAGCGACCGTCCGGGCCACATTATGGACACGGACGATGTCCGATCCCGATTCCACGGAGATTCTGGCGGCCTCGGCGGATGCGTCGTCGCGGTCCATCCCCGGGAACTTCTCCGAGAGGAACCTCTTGCGGGACGAACCCATCAGGACGGGGTACCCGTCCGAGAAGAACGAACTGTTGCGGATGATCTCCAGATTCTGATCGAAGGATTTCCCGAAACCCACCCCGGGATCGAGGATTATCCTGTCCGGGGATATCCCCGCATCCAATGCGGCGGATGTACGTTCCCTGAGGAAATCCCTGATGTCCTCCATGAAACCGTCACCCATCACCGATGTCTGCATCGTCTTCGGCATCCCGTGCATGTGCATCACCACCACGGTGACATCGGATCCCGCACAGGCCTCCAACATACCGTCGTCCCTCAGACCGTAGACGTCGTTCACGATGTCCACTCCCAGGCCGATGCACCTCTCCGCCACGGAGGCCTTCATGGTGTCCACGGACACCGGAACGTCTATGGACGGCAGGAGGTCCCTGAGAACAGGTTCCAGACGGGACAGTTCCTCCTCCGCACCCACGGAATCGGAGAACGGGCGGGTGGATTCCGCACCGATGTCGATAATGTCCGCCCCCTGGTCCACCATGTCGAAGGCGTGACGGACCGCGGCGGAGGGGTCGGACCATGTGCCCCCGTCAGAGAATGAATCGGGGGTCACATTGAGTATGCCCATAACGAGGGGTCCCCCCGAAAGGGTCCCCCTCCTGCATGGGACTTCCATTCACATCAACTCATCGATGACCTCTACGAGGTCCCTGACCTGGATCTTCCTGTCACCCTTCGCGGAATCGAGGTTGTTCACACAGAACGGACAGGTCGTGATGATGATGTCGGCGAAGGACGCCTCCTCGAGCCTGGTGGATGCGATGTCCATGGAGGTCTCGGGGTATGCGGACCTCACGCCTCCGCCGCCTCCGCAGCAGTGGCTGGTCTTGCGGTTGTACTCCATCTCCCTGAAGTCGATACCGGGGATCTTGGAGATGACCTGTCTGGGTTCCTCGTAGATGCCGCAGTGCCTTCCCAGGTGGCAGGGGTCGTGGTATGTGACGACCTTCCCGTCCAGAGGTTTGAGCTTCAGGTCCTGCTTGGCGAGGAACTCGGTGATGTGGAGGACCTCGAAGGGTACGTCCACGTACTTGGGGTACTCGTGCTTGAACATCCTGTAGCATCCCGCGCATGCGAGGACCAGGGTCTCGACGCCGAGGGCCCTGATGCTCTCGACGTTCTTCCTCATGAGCTCGGTGACATCGTCCTGGGGCCATCCCACCCTCTGCATGACGGATCCGCAGCAGACCTCGTCGACGGTGGTGTAATCGGCACCGATCTTGTCCAGGATGGACATGGTGGCCTGTGCGGTCTTCTTGGACCTGTAGGTTCCGGTGCATCCGATGAAGTAACCGATCTTGGCGTTGTGGGGCTTCCTTCCGAGGACCTCCTGACGGGGGGCCTTCTCACCGAAGGGGTTGCCGGTGGCCAGGATGTTGTCGCACATGGCCTTGTGCTTGGGGAGGATGTGGCCGTTCTTCACGAGGTCGGCACGGCACAGCTCGATGATGTCCACGATGTCGACCTTGGAGGGGCACCTCCTGACGCAGTCCGCACATGTGGTGCAGGTGTACATGTTCTCGATGACGGAGGGGTCCGCATCCAGGTCGCCGTTCAGGAGACCGTATGTGAGGATGATACGTCCCCTGGAGAGGGCGGAGTCCCATCCGACCGATTTGAAGGAGGGGCAGACACTCTTACAGAATCCGCACATCGTACATACGTTCACGGCGTTCCTTACTTTCTCAAGATTCTCTGTTCTGAAATCCGTCATCATTCCACCTTCGGAATTGTCACGCTACCGTCCATGAGCACGATGACCCTCGCATCGGGCTTCTCCCTGAATGCCTCGGCCACCGCATCCGCCACTGTGGGGAACGGCGTTATGTTCGCGTTTGAGAGCAGCTCGGGGTCCAGGTCGGTGACAGCCCATATGGATGCCCATGTGGCGATCTCCGCCATCTTGGCCGCCTTGTGGTATCCGAGCTTGTACTCGGCCCTGAGGTTCTCGAGGACCTGGTTGGGGTCCTTCGAGGACGAGAGCTGTGTGAGGAAGGTCGCATGTCCGATGCCCTCCCTGCACTTGGAGACCATGATGATCTTCCCACCCTCCTTCAGCGCCCACTTCCCGTTGTCGAGCGCCTTCTGTGACTGGTACAGGTCCACATCCATAGGGTAGGGTGCGACCGATATGACCACATCCGCCTTCTCCGGGATCGGGACCGAGAAGACCTCGTTGGCCCACTCCACGGCCTGGTCGAATGCGGGGTTGAGGGCACCGGACGCCACCTTGTAGATGTTCTGGTGCCTGTCCAGGACCATCTGGATGGAGAAGATTTCCTTGCCCTTCACGACAGCGAGGGCGTCCATCATGTCCTCGTGGACGGGGTTGCCCTCCAGCACGAGGGACTGGGCCTCCTTGTTCATGGCCAGCTTGTGGTTGGCCTCCACGGTCCTGAAGGATGCCACTCCGGGCAGGAAGGACTTCCTTCCGCCGGTATATCCTGCGAAGTAGTGGGGTTCCACCGATGTGATGATCACCAGACGGTCCGCGTCCACGGCGACCTTGTTGACCTCCATGGGGGTCCCGTTCTTCGATGTGCCGAGGTTCACGCACTCGGATCTCTTGGCATCATGGCAGATGATGCGGTCCTTGAGCTCCTGGTAGTGGGATCCGAAGACGAAGTTGTACTCCTCCTCGGTCATATCCCTGTGGGTGCCGGTGGCGATGAGGTATCTGGCTGACCTGAGGTCCATCCTCTTGGACAGTGCGTCCAGAACCTTCGCCGTGGGCGTGGGGCGGGTTCCGTCGTTGACGATGAACACTATGTCCTCCCCTCCCTCCAGGAACTGCTCCATGGAGTCGTACCCTATCGGGTCGTCGATGGATGCTCCGATGACCTCATCGGGGTCACCGCATTCCACATCCTTGGGATAGAAGGTTCCAATGTAGTTCTCATCGGGGATGTCCACTTTCTGGACCCCGTCCTTGCCGTACTTCACATCGATGATCATGTAGACCGATTGGTCGATTGTATCCTCCCTTATAATATATGCGCGCACGAGGGCTCGGGTGCGTGAATACGAAGTCTATAAATACGGACCGACCCTCAACCCGATCGTGGGACGCTTAGTCCCGCGAACGGAAATGTGCCCCAGTGGTGAATCCGTAAAGGTGAGATACATGAGCGAAGAGACTCAGGAAACACGCCCGGTCAACGGGAAGAGTATGTACAGCTACATCGCAGATGCGTGGAACACCCCCTCCAAGACCTACGTGAAGGAGCTCAACTACGAGCGCAGGATCAAATGGAGAAAGGAGGAGAACTTCGTCCGCGTCGAGAAGCCCACCCGCCTGGACAGGGCAAGGGCCCTCGGATACAAGGCAAAGCAGGGATACGTCATCGTCAGGGCGAGGGTCAGGAAGGGAAGCTTCCAGAAGAGGGCCATCGTCACCGGAAGGAGGGCCAAGAGGAAGGGAATCAACCAGATCACCGTCGGAAAGAGCCTCCAGAGGATGGCTGAGGAGAGGACCGCCAAGAGATACCCCAACCTTGAGGTTCTGAACTCCTACTGGGTAGGAGCCGATGGACAGCAGGAGTGGTATGAGGTCATCCTCGTCGACCCCGCACACCCCGTCATCAAGGCGGACAAGAAGATCAACTGGATCTGCGAGAACAAGCAGACCAACCGTGTCTACCGCGGTAAGACCTCCGCCGGACAGAAGGGTCGTGGAATGAGGCACACCGGAAAGGGTGCCGAGAAGGCCAGGCCTTCCGTCAGGGCGAACCAGAGAAGGATCAAGTGATCCCCCTCTAGGGGTTGAAACCATTTACCTGCCCCCTGTGGGCAGGGCCATCTTCTCACACATCACCGTATCATGCTCCAAGGGTCGGTTCCAAATACCAGTGAACCGGTAGGGATTGAACGAGGAACAATGTCACTCAATCCCCCAACAGTGAAGGACCGCACAGCGATCATAATCGTCGACATGCTGAACGACTTCGTGACGGGATCGCTCAGATGCGACCGCGCACAGCGCATCATCCCCCCGATGCAGAGACTGGTCGAGGAGGCCAGGAGGAAAGGGGTCTACGTCATCTACTCCAACGATGCGCACATCAAGGGAATAGACAAGGAACTTGAGCTCTGGGGCGACCATGCCATCGCGGGGACCCCCGGTGCACAGGTCATACCCGAGATCGCACCCACGGACATCGACTACATCGTACCCAAGAGGAGGTACAGCGGATTCTACGGGACCGACCTGGAGATCCTCCTGGAGGAGCTCGGGGTGAACACCGTCATCATGACCGGACTCCACGCACACATGTGCGTCAGACACACCACCGCGGATGCGTACTACCGCGGATACAACATCATAGTGCCCACGGACGGAGTGGATTCATTCACCGAAGAGGACTACCTCAGCGGGATAAAGTATCTGAAGGAGGTCTATGGCGCAGAACTGACGACCGTGGACGAACTCGTGAAACGTTTCTGAGAAAAGGCGGGGACGGGTCCGTCCGATGGTGGGCGGACCATCCCTGCGACGACCTCCGATCAGAGGCCGTTCCTTATCGTGTCGGCCAGGACCGCGACCTCATCATCCGTCATGCCCATGGTGGGGAAGTAGACGGGCAGGTCGTATGCGGACACATCGACGGTACCGACATCCTCCAGGGCCGTCCCCAGAACATATCCGAAGACGTTCCTTCCGCCGTCATGGCCCACGGCCCTCATTATGGGGTCGTACTGACGGAGGATCGGAAGGTACTCGTCCCCGCGGAGGAGGACCCTGCATCCGCGTTTCATCATCAGCCATGCGGACACCAGACCACGGTCGTCCCCCACATGGGCGATGACCTTGCCCTGACTGCCCACGGGGAGTCCGGCGTGGCACCTGATGTAATCCTGGAAGATGTATGCCTGGTTGTCGCGGACCTCCACATAGAACACCACATCGGGATCCGTGAGGTCCACCTCCACCCCTATGTCCTCGTTGGCGAGGAATATGGCGGAACCGACCTCGCGTCCCACATCCATGCTGCTGTAGCCCTGGGAACCCTCCCTGCGGGCCTTCACCGCGAAGGACTGCCCTGCGGATATCCTGCCCTTGGAGTACTCCGCCGCCACGGTGCACATATCCTCCATCCTGGAGGAGCATACCTCCGCCACGGAGATGGACGCCACTCCGAACACCTTGCGGACTGACCTCACGGCGGCATCGGGATCGGTGGCCTCCACATAGTACCTGGCACCCCTCTTGGTGACGAGTGCCTCGACACCGTCCTCCATCAGCATGGTGAGGATGTTGTCCTTCAACTGGTTCTCGAATCTCCTTCTGACGGGCGCACTCTTGAGCCCGATCTCCGCGTATCTTATCAGCAGTATGGCCACGTCAACCCCATCCCCCTACCGGATAAAAACCTGCTCAGACGCATATCGCCGTCATCAGATAGTACAGGACCGCTATGACCGCGAGGATGTACATGACTGGGTTGAGTTCGGACGTCCTACGGGACCCGAACATCGCCACACAGTACACGATGACACCGAGTGCGATACCGTTGGTGATCGAATAGGTCAGCAGCATCATCAGTATGGTGAACAGGACGGATACCACCAACGGCGTGTCCGCCCAATCCACATCCCTCAGCTCGGTGATCATCGCGACACCGACCAGGAGCATGGCGCCCACGGTGCATCTGAAGTCCACCATCTGGAACACGGGGCCGATCAGCAGGGACACGGCGAAGAACATGGCCACGAACACGGCGGTAAGACCCGTCCTGGAACCGGCCTCTATGCCCACCGCGGACTCCGCATAGGCAGATGTGGGGGTGCTGCCCACCATACCGCTCAGGGATGCGCATGCCGCATCGGCGGTGACGGCCCTCTCGCAGACCACGTTCCCATCCTCATCCAGGAGTCCCGCACGTTTCCCGGTGGCCATCAGGGTGCCGGAACTGTCGAAGAACTCGACGAATGCGAAGGACACGACCACCATCAGGAACCTCATGTCGAATATCTCGGGCCTGAACCCATCCAGGAACGCACCTATATCGGGCATGCTCGGAACGGCCACGAGGGAATCGGGAACGGCTATGATGCCCAGGATGATCCCGACGAGGGCGGTCAGCAGCATACCGAAGAGAACAGCGCCGTGGAACCTGCGCACGTACATGAAGACGGTGATGAGTACACAGAACACCCCGAGGAGCACCCCCGTGTCGGCCAGGTCCCCCAGAGCCACGACGGTGCTGGGGTTGCTGACGATTATCCCCGCGTTCACGAGACCGACGAGAGCGATGAAACAACCTATCCCGGCCGTTATCCCGTGCCTCAGGCCGGACGGTATCGAATCCAGGACCCTCTTCCTGACACCCGATATGGACAATAGGAAGAACAGGGCACCGGAGAGGACGACCGCGACCAAGGCGGTGTCCCATTGGTATCCCAGGGTCAGGACGACCGTGTACACGAAGAAGGCGTTGATACCCATGGCCGGTGCCTGTGCCACCGGGAAGTTCGCATACAGTCCCATGACGAGACAGCCGATGACCGACATCAGGACCGTGGCGGTGAATGTGGCCGACGGATCCATACCGGCATCCGCCATCATCAGCGGATTCACGGCGAGAATGTAAGACATCGACAGGAACGTCAGCAGAGCGCCCCTGAACTCGGTCTTCACATCGGTAGAACGTTCGGTGAGGTGGAAGAACCTATCCAGACGCGCAGATGTTCCCATAGGCAATGAACCTACCACGGGATAGAAAAAGATTACAGGCTCGGCAGTGTTAAATCGCAGACGGGATACACGAGGACATGGACCCTCTGATAATGGCCGGGTTGATCGTCATGGGATGCGGAGCGGGCATCCTCGGGGCGCTGTTCGGACTCGGCGGAGGCATAATCTTCGTTCCGCTCCTGATGCTGGTCTTCGGCCTGGCGCCAACGGAGGCCGTCGCGGTCAGTCTGATCGGGATCATAGCCGGATCCGTGGGGGCATCCACGGTCTTCGTCGACAAGGGGCTGTCGAACGTCCGTCTCGGACTGCTCCTGGAGATAACTACCGCGGCGGGAGCGATACTGGGTGCCATAGTGGCGACCCTTCTGGACGACAGGCTCCTGATGGTCATCTTCTCGGCGATAGTGATCTACAGCGGCATACGCATGATCCTGAACCCGGAGAAGGTCGTCGAACCCGCAGACGAATCCGATGGCAGACTGTCCTTCGAATACAAGGACGAGGCACACGGGGACAGCATCAGATACCAGGTCCAGAACATGAAGGGGGGAATGGCCCTGTGCACCGTGGCGGGGATGATCTCGTCCATGACCGGTGTCGGCGGAGGGGCGATCAAGGTCCCCCTGATGAACATATACATGCACGTTCCCATCAAGGCCGCCAGTGCCACCAGCAGCTACATGATCGGGATCACCGCGTTCTCCGGTGCGATCACATACTTCCTCGGCGGACAGGTGCTCCTGGGATATGCCGCAGGGGTGGCCATAGGAGCGTTCCTCGGATCCCTGGCAGGGACCACGCTTGCCAGGAGGATCAACGGCAAACACCTCAGGAAGTACTTCTCGGCGGTGCTGTTCGCAATGGCCGCACTCGTCCTGCTCCAGGCGGGAGGGATACTGTGAACCTGAACAGGTCCACCGCACTCACCCTGCGTGCCGGGATCGTCATCGGCATGGTGCTGATGATCATCGGCCTCATCATGGATGCAACGGGCGGAGGGGACGGGATCCTCTACATCGGGATCCTGGTGCTCATAATATCACCGTTCCTCGGTGCGATAGTGTCGTTCATCTCACTGCTGTCCGAGAATGACTGGCTGTGGGCGGCCGTCGCAGGGGTGCTCATCCTGATAACCACCGCAGGGATCGTCATAAGTCTCTGAGGCACAAACCCTTTCACACAAACTCATTCAGACCATCCATTCTGAACGGAGATCTGCATGAGAATGGGACACAGAAAGATTAGAAAGTGGTGCAAGGGAAGGGATTTGAACCCTCGAACTCCTACGAGAATAGGCCCTGAACCTATCTCCTTTGGCCAGGCTCGGATACCCTTGCATTGAGCCTGTAACCCCCCAGTGAGTCATTGTATAAAAATGCAGTGTTGACCCCGGAGCCCGGGGCCGGACCGCAGCACAGACGTCTGAGGAGAAGATGTTTGTCCGGAGTATACAGAAACGTGTTTCCCATCAGGCCTTCATGATCTTCATCCATCCACCGGATTCGTAGATGGCAAGACCCCTTGCGGCCAGGATGTTCTCAAACTCTTCCCAGGTGATGACGGTGAGCCTGTCGTTCTTCCCTTTGGTGAACTGGACCCCTTCCGTCCCCTTGACCTTGCCAGGTTTGAGACCCTTGTTCTTGGCAATCGCCTGCGCCTTCTTCAAATCGATACGTTCCATCACCATGTGAGTTCCCTCCTTGGCATTTCTTAAAAAACCAATTCATATGCGTTTATTTAGCCCTTTGTGAAATGTTACCACGGGATGTCGGAAACGACGACCCGGACGATCGCCGGGGGACGGTTCCCTGTTGGAGGACATTCATTCCCACCAGGGGATGGATCCAACCGCCGGAAACGGCACACTCCGCATCGTTCTGGGACAAACCGTAACCAATATCAACAACCAGAGAACTATGATGAGCCATGGCAATGCCCGATAGGATTCTCCTGAGGTCTTCCCCCTCCGAGGACACATCACCCGAGATGGGTCTGCTCCTCGGTCACGCCCTGGCGATGGACCACAAGAGGGTTGTGATCTCAAGGGACCTGATGAAGAGCAGCACCATGATGAAGGAGGCACTGGTGGCAGGTCTCACCTCGTCCGGAGTGGACGTGATAGACCTGGGTTGCACCTCCGCACCCGTGGCGGCCATGATGGCCAAACACGGGGACTGTGCGGTCTACGTCACCGAATACCGCGAATACGGACTCATCAGCGGATACATCCTGATGAACCCCAACGGCAGCCTCTTCAGAAAGGACCAGATCCGCCATCTCGACAAGATCTTCACCGAGAAGCAGGAACTGCCTGATTACATGCACCTCGGAAAGGTCAGGACATATGGGTTCGCCACCGAGGAGTACAACAAGAGACTGCTCTCCGTCCTGAAGGGGCCCATCGGAAGCTCCCTCGTCCTGGATTGCGACTGCGGCATGTCCGCGGAATCCGCACCCCAGATCCTGAACGCCATGGGTGCGGACGTCACCACCATGAACGCGCACAGGGACAGGAACCACACATCCCGCCCGTCGGAGATGACCGAGACGGAGCACAGGGACATCCGCCAGTTCGTGGAGAGCGACCTCGGAACCGTGGGTGTGATCGTGAACCGCGTGGGCACGTTGGCGACGGTGTTGGACGAAAAGGGGGCGGCCATCGACATCGAGAAGGTCCTCGCCCTGATCGTCATGTTCCTCAGACCGAGATGCATCGTGGTCCCGGCGGACACATCGTCACTGGTGGAGGATGCGTTCTGGGGAAGGATCGATTCGGACATGGTGACATCCCAGGAGGGACATCCCGAGGAGGAGCGCATGTTCATCAGGGCACCCATGGATGCGGGATCGATATGCGAGTCCGTGGCGGAGAACGGTGCGGAGATCGGATTCTACGACGGGGGGATCATATTCGGTGACATCAGCATGATGTCCGACGGAATCTACACCGCTGCGGTGATAGCACAGCTGTCGGCCGAGAACAACCTGTACAGGATGTGCGAATCCCTTCCCGAATACCACCGTGATTCGAAGCAGTTCAAGTTCGAGTGCACCAGGGACGAATTCTCCCGCATGTTGGATGATGAGCTGTCCGCACATGGGTACGACAACATCCAACGCATCGACGGATGGAGGGTCGTGATGGAGGGCGGATGGTTCATGATCACCTTCGATGACGACAACGGACAGAACGTGACGGTCCTGGCCGAATCCACCGACCGCGCCTATCTGATAGGCCTCATGGAGATCGCAGGCGACATCGTCGAAGGATGCGCCATGGGACAGTGAGGGCAGTCAGAACATTATCTCCAGGTCCATGGGCTCCCCGCGGGAGTCGTAGGCCCTCCAACTGGTCCTGTCGTACGGCTGACAGGTTATGAAGTGCACCCCGCCCATGTTGGCGAAGAAATCCTTGTCGGCATCCGACGGGAGATTGCAGAAGCCGGGATGGGAGTGGGCCGAGCCCGCGATGCTGTAATCTATCGGGGCCATCCACTGACTGAGAAAGCTGTGACTGTCGCCGTACACCGTCCCCGGGATCAGGACCATCTCGCTTATCACACCGTCTATCTCCCGGGTCATGCACAGGAACTCGTCGGGATAGGTGGACCTGGCGGCCTCGTTGAAGCCGTCGATGAAATCCACGTCCACCCCGATGATGCGGTTCATAGGGCGTTCACCAGCTTCTCACGGACCCTGGAGAAGAAGTCCACGTTGAACCTGATGAACCTGACCTTCTTGTTGGACATCATGAACTCAACCTTGGTCCCACCCTCCATGACGTGCTCCTCCTGTCCGTCCAGGACTATGAGGCACTCCTTGTCCAGGACGCTCTCGATGGTGATCTTGGACGTTGCGGGTACGATGAAGGGTCTGGATGAGAAACGGTAGGCGGCCATGGGCACAACCATCAGGGCGTTCACATGGGGCTGTATGTAGGGTGCCCCCAGACTCATGGCGTAGCAGGTGGACCCCGTGGGCGTGGACACTATGACCCCGTCGGAGCGGAGCTCGCATGCCAGCTCATCATCCACATATATCCTGTAATGGCGGATCTTGGCCACGGATGCCGTGTGGACCACGGCCTCGTTGACGGAATCCGGAAGGTACTGCCCGTCATACCAGGTGCTGAGCTTGAAACGTGATTCGATGATGTAGTCCTCGCGGAGGAGCCTGTCTATGCCCTCCCTGATGTGGTCGTGGTCGATCTCGGACAGGAAACCGACACTGCCCCCGTTGATGCCGATGACCATGGCGTCCGTGTTCTGGAGCGCCCTCAGCAACGTACCGTCACCACCGATCACTATGACGATGTCCACATCCATGTCCCTCAGGGGGATTCCCTCGCGGCCCATCATGTCGGCGATGTCCTTGTCGAGGTAGTATGTGCTGTCCCCCAGCGCATCGATGACCTCCTCGGTGTACCCGATGGCGTTCCTGATGGAGGTGTTTGTGTAGATCCCGTACCTGTGCTCCGGGGCCTTCTCCCTGTGCATGACGAAGTCGTAGACGGCCATGCTCCCGACGGCTAGGAAGTTCGAACGGTGGTCCAGGTCGAAGGGCATCTCAAGCACGTTACCCTCCAGATCGTACACCTCCCCTCCGGCCTCGCGGAGGATGAGCGTACTGGCGGCGATGTCCACGATCCTGACCTCGCGGGTGTAGTGCTCGGCCTTCATGAAGTAGCCGTCCGCCTCCCCCTCGGCCACGATCTCCATCTCCAGGGATGCGCACCCGTAGCAACGGGACGACTTGACGCTCTTGGTGAGTGCGAAGGCATCCGGATGGGCACCGTTGCCCATGTAGATCATCATGAACAGATCGTCCATGTCCGGTTCGCGGACGTGCATCCTGCGACCGTTCTTGTACGCCCCCTTCCCCCTCTCGGCCCACATCTCGTCACCGGTGACGGGGTTGCGCAGGTATCCGAGCCTCAGGTCCGACAGTGCGGATGTTCCGACGGCCAGGGATATGGTGTAGTAGGGCACGCCGGCGATGGCGTTGGACGTCCCGTCTATGGGATCCATCACGAGGGTCTCCTCCGCACCGTTGTCCACGAATCCGATCTCCTCGCTCAGGACGTTGAGGGGGATGGCGTTGCGGTCGATGTACATCAGTGCGGCGTTCTCCGCGACCTTGTCTATCTGCGATGTGGGGGTGCCGTCCGCACCCATGCAGACCTCCTCGCCGCGGCATTTGGAATCGGGGATCTTCCTGATGGCCTCGACGACGGCATCCGCGATGGCGGAAAGGGTCTCCTTCGTGATCATGACACAGTGGAACGCATCAGGGTTATAATGGGTGTGCGCGGACATGCGCGATAAGTGGAAATAACCGCACCATCTGACCGTGGACCATGGAGGAACTGGGATTCACATCCGGAAGGGTCCATACGGACAGGGGACGTCTCTACACGGTCTCGCTCCACCCGGGGAAGAGGGTGTACGGCGAGAGGCTCCTGACGGTCTCCGGAACGGAGTACAGGGAATGGGACCCGAGGAGGAGCAAGCTCTCGGCGTACATCACCAACGGCGGGAAGATGTTCCCGTTCACATCGTCCAGCAAGGTGCTCTATCTGGGGGCGTCCAGCGGCACCACCCCGTCGCATGTGGCGGATATCTGTCCCGACGGGAAGGTCTACTGCGTGGAGTTCGCCCAGAGGATGTTCAGGGACCTCGTGGGCACATGTGCGGACAGACCCAACATGATGCCGATACTCGGTGATGCCACCAAACCCGAGGAATACGCCGTGTTCGCCGATTCCGTCGACATCGTCTACCAGGACGTGGCCCAGAAGAGGCAGGCGGAGATCCTGTGCGACAACATGGACGCGTTCGGTGCGGACCACGGGATGGTGGCCGTGAAGGCACGTTCCGAGGATGTGACCGCATCACCGGAATCCGTGTTCGAGATGTCCCGCAGGGTGATGGAGGACAGGGGATTCAGGGTCACCGACGTGAGGAGGTTGGACCCCCACGAGAAGGACCATGCCATGATCGTCGTGGAGAGGATGCAGTGAGGACGGCATATGCCGTGGCCTTCCACAGGAACGGCGGCTTCCTCATGGTCTGGCACCCCCGTCGCAACGGATGGGAGATGCCGGGGGGACATGTGGAGGACGGCGAGACCTCCGCGGAGGCGGCTGCCAGGGAGTTCCTGGAGGAGTCAGGGTTCGCGATAGATGTCCTGGAGACCAAGGACATCGGATACTGCGATGTCTGTGCGGCGGTGATAACGGAACGGGTCACAGAGGAGTTCGAGATGGAGTCCAGGCTGTTCACCGAACTACCGGAGCCGCTGTCCTTCGACAGGGAGGAGTATGAGGACACCGTCCCATGGGCCAGGTCCGTTCTCGAATCCAAAGGGCTTCTCCGAGCGTATCACGTGGACGGTTTTACCGAGTGAACGTCGGACCTTTACCGGAGAAAGACCCGACCGTTAATGGACAGAGTTGCCCGGGATACGGGCCACACAATCCTTTTTATATTGTCATATAATCGCGAGATTCAGCCTCGCCGCCTAGATATGATTCGGAGGATCAGACTATGGCAAGAATGCACACAAGAAGAAAGGGAGTATCCTGCTCAAAACGCCCTATGGTTTCCGAGAATCCTGCATGGGTTCCTCTCAACGCCACCGAGATTGAGGACATTGTAGTGAAACTCGCGAAAGATGGTATCATCTCCGCCAAAATCGGGCTCATCCTCAGGGACCAGTACGGTGTCCCTGACGTCAGACTCGCAACCGGAAAGACCATCACCAAGATCATGGAGGAGAAAGGAGTAGCACCTTCCCTTCCCGAGGATCTGTCCAACCTCATGAGGCGCGCCATCGACCTGAACGTCCACCTTAGGGACAACAGGGGAGATGTCTCCAACAAGAGGGGTCTCAACATGATCGAGGCAAAGATCAGGAGACTCGAGCGCTACTACAAGAGGAACGGTGTCCTTCCCGCAGACTGGAAGTATTCTCTCAGCAACGCGGAACTCATGCTCAAGTGAGTCTATATGGAGACCAAGGTCCCATCAAAACTTCTTTCCACTCTTTATCAGGCTGCGGACATCGTCCGTGGCCACAATTTCATCCAGGTGTTCTCCCACTATGATGCCGACGGCGTGTCCGCGGCAGCGATTGTCGCCAAAACGCTCATGCGTGCCGGCAAGGAGTTCAGGATCACCCTGTTCACCACCCTGAACGATGTGAACATGGATGTCATCCGCAACACGAAGGCGGATTGCATGATCATCACCGACCTGGGGGCATCGTACATCGACAAACTCGACGAGATGTCCTGCGACATCGTCGTCCTGGACCACCATACGGTGATATCCGAGGCCAAGAGGGTCTGCTATGCCAACCCCCACCTCTACGGTATCGACGGGATGGTGGCGGGATGCGGTGCAACCATGGCGTTCCTGTTCTCCGTCACGATGGACGAGAACAACTGGGACCTGGTGCAGATCGCGTTCGCAGGGATAGCCGGTGACAGGCAGCACATCAACGGCCTGTCCGGACTCAACACATACCTCCTCGAGGAGGGTAGCCGCAGAGGGTTCATCGAGGAGATGCCCGGATCGCTCATCCCGGCAGGGGACCTCATGACCGAGCTCTTCGTAGGGACCGACCCGTACATACGCGGGGTCAGCGGGAACACCGAGGGTGTCGCCGCACTTCTGGCCGATGCAGGGATAGGTCACGGCAAGAGCTACATGGACCTGACCGAAGACGAGAGGAGGAGACTCTCCTCGTTGATCGCGGTCAGACTCACACAACAGGGGGTCCAACTCTCATCCATGAACGAGGTCGCCCGCAACAGATACTACCTCAAGGGCATGAAGATGGATGCGGAACAGCTCTCATCCATCCTCAACAGCTGCGGCCGCGCCGGGATCGGCGGAATAGGCATCGCGGCAGGGATGGGCGACGAGAGGGCACTCACCCACGGATACGAGATCACCAAGGAGTCCGCCAGGGAACTGGTGGGGCACATGGTGGAGCTCGACTCCAGAGGACTGAACCAGATGGAGCACATCCAATGGTTCGACAGTAGCACATCCGGGTTCACGGGCATGCTCTGCGGCATCGCGATGCAGTCCATCGGCGACCACAGGAAACCCACCATCGGAGTTAACGGGTCCAACGATCCTATCAACCTCTCATCCAGGGGGATGTGGAACCAGCTCGACAACGGCGTGGACCTGGCAGTGGCCATGAGAGAGGCCTGCGCAGCGGTTGGCGGAGAGGGCGGTGGACACAGGATCGCCGCCGGAGGATCGGTTCCCCCGGAGAGACTGCAGGATTTCCTGAACAAACTCGACGAGATCGTCGGACAGCAGCAGGTCAGGCCCTCCAGCTGACCTCGACCTCATCCGTTCTGAAACGCTGCCTCACGGCGGTCTCCGACACATCCATTCTGACACCGGATGAGTACATCTCGCTTCCGAGCCATGCGATCATGGCGCCGTTGTCCATGCAGAACCTGCGGTCAGGGACGAACATTTCCGCACCCCTGGCCTCGGCCATCTCACGGACCATCTCGCGGAGGCGCATGTTCTGTGCGACACCTCCGCCCAGGAGGACCTCGTCCTTCCCTATGTGGGCCATGGCCCTCTCGGTGACCTCCGTGAGCATCGCGAACGCCGTCTCCTGTACGGACAATGCTATGTCCTCCAACGGGACACCTTTCCTCTGGAGGGAGAGTGCGGCCGTCATCAGTCCGGAGAATGCCACATCCATCCCCTTCACGGAGTACGGGAGTTCATGGTACTCTTTCCCATCCTTGGCCAGTTTCTCAAAGATCGGACCGGCGTAGAACCCCATGCCGAGGTCCCTCCCCAGTTTGTCCAGCATGTTCCCGATACCTATGTCCTGGGTCTCGCCGAAGATCCTGTAACGTCCCTCGGCGAAGGCTATAACCTGGGTGTTCCCCCCGGATGCATAGAGCAGTGCGGGATCATGACATCCCGTCAGGGCACGGCCGATCTCGATGTGTGCGATGCAGTGGTTGACCCCCACTATGGGCACCCCCACCGAACATGCGAAGGCACGTGCGGCGGTACCGGCCACGCGGAGGCACGGCCCGAGTCCCGGACCCATGGAGAACGATACAAGATCTATGTCCTTTGGACGGAGTCCCGCCTTGTCGAGGGCATCGCCCATGACCCTTGACACGACATCCGCATGGTGGTTGGCGGCCTCCCTGGGATGGAGACCCCCCTCGGTCGGACGGAACATGTCGAGTTCGTTGGCCATGACGTTGTGATCGGAATCGACGATTCCGACGCCCAGAGTGTGGGCGGTCCCCTCTATCCCCAGTGTTATCATCACATACCGCATCCATGGCCCTCCAGATAAGGGTTCTGGGGAGAGGTTGCCTGGAACTTAACAGATAGTTTTATATAATATCAGGATATCATGGGTATTGCTGGGCTCGTGGTCTAGGGGTTATGACGTCGCCTTGACATGGCGGAGGTCGCCGGTTCAAATCCGGCCGGGCCCACCAGCTTTCCTCACTTTCGATTTCTTGTGTGTTATCACCGTTTCCCAATCTTCTGCGAATAGGGATGTTGCTTCTGATGTACGACCCTTCGGAACATGGGGTTCCCCATGACCCGAATACAAAATACAGTTCTGTATAAAACAACCCGCGACTGGACAAATGTCTGGCCGTTTGCCCGTTGTATTTATAGTTTTCTTCGGTTCGTACGTCCAGAACGGATACACCTAAATACTATCCAGAACGTTGGACGCACCGCAACATCCGTGGATTCTTTAGAAGTTTGAAGCGGAAAACCATCGGAAAGGATACAAATGACTATCACTGATACGATCACGAACGTATTCACTCCGATCAACACGTACGTGTGGTACATCGCATTCGTGTTCCTGGTCGGACTCGGAATATTGTTCACAATTAAACTGAAAGGTCTTCAGATCCTGAAGATCGGGGAGACGTCCAAACTGGCGCTCTCCGGAACCAAAGAGGGATCTGGGGAGAAGACCGTTTCATCCTTTGAAGCATTCTGTATTGGTCTCGGTGCCCGTGTGGGTGTCGGAAACATCGCAGGAGTCGCAAGCGCCATCGTCCTCGGAGGACCCGGAGCCGTCTTCTGGATGTGGATCTTCGCCATCATCGGATCCGCAAGCAGTTTCATGGAATCCACCCTCGCCCAGATCTTCAAGGAGAAGAAGAGCGACGGAGGTTACCACGGCGGACCCGCATACTATGTTCAGAAGGGTCTCAAGAACCGTCCCCTCGCCGTCCTCCTCGCAATCCTGATCGTCATCACGTTCGGAATCGGATTCGTGGGCGTCCAGGCATCCAACTCCGTTAGCGCACTCGCAACCGCTTTCGCCTTCGACAACAACGTCTACGTCTTCTCGGCCATCATCGCCATCGCCGCCGCAGCCATCATCTTCGGCGGAGTGAAGAGGATCGCGAAGTTCTCCACCAAGATCGTTCCCGTGATGGCCTTCCTGTGGCTCATCCTCGGATTCATCATCATCGTCATCAACTACGACCACATCATCGACGCGATCTCCATGATCTTCACCTACGCATTCCAGTGGGAGTCCGCGGCAGGAGGTCTTCTCGGAGCCGTCATTATGAACGGTCTCAAGCGCGGAGTGTTCTCCAACGAGGCCGGTCTGGGATCCATCGCCAACATCGCCGGAACCGCGGACGTCAAGCACCCCGTCAAGCAGGGTATGATCCAGTCCTTCGGAACCCTCGTCGACACACTCATCGTCTGTTCCTTCACCGCTCTCGTCATCCTCTGTACATACGGAAGCTACGAGGCCATCATCGGAACCGGACTCACCAAGGCACCCCTCGTGCAGGATGCCATCAGCCTGACCATCGGATCCGCCGGACCCATACTCGTGTCCCTGTTCATGGTCGTGTTCGCATTCACGAGTCTCATCGGATACTACACAATGAGTGAATCCAACATCAGATTCATCTCCGACAAGAAGTCCACGATCTTCGCCGTCCGTATCCTCGTCATCCTCGTCGCGTTCTTCGGAGCGATCGGAGGAACCGACCTCATGGAACTGGTCTGCGACACGTTCATGGCGGCCATGGGTGCCGTCAACATGCTTGCGGTGTTCCTCCTCAGCAAATTCGTATACAGAGCATACGACGACTGGAAGGCACAGAAGGCCAACGGTGTCGAGGATCCCGTGTTCCACCGTGACATCCTGGACGACCCGTCCGGAGTCACCGAGTGGGAGTAAACAGGAACCCGGACGGGAGACCGTCCGGTTCCACCTTCACAAACGACTTCCTTTTCTCAGAACCATCTACAACACAGATACATCACGCACAATGTCGGAGCGGGCATGTGCATGGAGGATGATGTGACGATTGTATGACAGAATGATGATGGAAGAATGGCGCCGAGAGAGAGATTCGAACTCCCGAGGACAGGGTCCAGCGGTTTTCGAGACCGCCGCCATACCGGGCTTGGCTATCTCGGCTTGGATTCCCCGATGTGTGGGAGGTATAAAATCCCTTTCACCTGCAGGTCGCCGATACACCGACGGGGAAAGAATAAACATCATATCCGTCATGCCATCGCGATACGAAATGTCCGACATTGTATCCGATATCAAAAGGGCCAAAGCGGCATCCATCCCCCTGTCCGTCCTTTCCACGGACGTGAAGAACAGGGCACTGGAGGCCATGGCGACCGCACTGGACTCGAACCGCGAGACCATTCTGAAGGCAAACGCCGAGGACATGGATGCGGCCAAGGTCATGCTGGATGCGGGCGAGATCACCGGCCCCATGTACAAGAGACTCAGGCTCGACGATTCCAAGATCGATGGTATGATCGCAGGGATCCGCGATGTCATCCGCCTTCCAGACCCCGTCGGGGAGCAGATGTCGGCATTGGAGCTGGATGACGGCCTCACACTCTATCAGATAAGATGCCCCCTGGGCATGCTGGGTGTTATCTTCGAATCCCGCCCGGACGTGGTCCCCCAGATCATGTCGCTCTGCCTGAAATCCGGTAACGCGGTTGCGTTCAAGGGTGGAAGGGAGGCGGCGAACTCCATCCGCACACTCTTCGACATCCTCAGGGATGCAGCCTCCGCATCGGAGGTGCCCGGAGATGCATTCGTCCTCATGGAATCGAGATCGGACATCGACACCATACTCGGACTCCACGGATACATCGACCTGCTCATCCCCCGCGGATCCAACCAGTTCGTCCAGTATATCCAATCACACACCATGATCCCCGTCCTCGGACATGCGGCGGGGATATGCCATATCTACATCGACAGAGAGGCGGACCTCCAACAGGCGGCACAGGTGGTCCTGGACTCCAAGATACAGTATCCTGCGGCATGCAACGCAGCGGAGACCCTCCTCGTGGATTCCGCAGTGGCACGGGACTTCCTCCCCATGATGATGAGGATGTTCGCGGAGAACGGTGTCGAGGTCAGAGGGGACGACAGGGTCAGGGACATCATACAATGTGAGGAGGCGGCAGACGGTGATTGGGACACCGAGTATGGGGACCTGGTGATCTCCGCCAAGGTGGTGGACTCCCTGGAGGAGGCCATCTCGTTCATCAACGAACACGGATCCCATCACACGGATGCCATCATGACCAGGGATATGAACCGCGCATCGGTCTTCGCCAGGATGGTGGATTCCGCGGACGTGTTCGTCAACGCCTCCACCCGCTTCGCCGACGGATTCAGGTTCGGGAAGGGTGCGGAGGTCGGCATCAGCACCAACAAGATCCACTCACGCGGACCCGTGGGGATGGAGGGGCTAATGATCTACAAGTACGTCCTCGTGGGGAACGGACAGGTCGTGAAGGACTACGTCGGACCCAGATGCAGGGGATTCACCCATGTCCCCTCGGACACCGACTATCCCTTCAGGGGATGATCCCGTGGACAGGAGGGAATGTCTGGGGGAAGCGGACCGCGTGGTCATCAAGATCGGGTCGTCATCGATCATGCGCAACGGGTCCCGCGTATCACGTGATTTCATGGATTCCGTGGCGGAACAGGTGAAACGCCTGAGGGATCTGGGGAAGGAGGTGCTGATTGTGTCATCCGGAGCCATACCCCTCGGACTGAAGAGCATGGGCGTGACCCCGAAACCCCATGAGATGCCCATCCGTCAGGCGGCGGCATCCGTGGGCCAGGGGATCCTGATGAGGGAATGGAGCGACTGCTTCCAGAGATACGGGATGCTGGTGGGACAGATCCTGATGACCATGGACACCTACTCCGACAGGGAGAGTGCGCTGAACCTCCACAACACCGTGGATTCCCTGTTGGCACACGGAGTGGTCCCCATCTTCAACGAGAACGACGCCATCCGCACCCAGGAGATCAGGTTCGGGGACAACGACACCCTGTCGGCCATCGTGGCCAGCAGGACGGACTCCGACCTCCTGGTGATCCTCTCCGACATAGAGGGGCTCTATGACAGCGACCCCAGGTCGAACCCCGATGCGGAGCTCATACCCGTGGTCACAGATGTGGAGTCGGTGATGGGCGTCGCAGGTGATGCGGGCTCCAGCATGGGCACCGGCGGTATGAAAACCAAGCTCAACGCCGCCAGGATATGCCGCGACTCCGGATGCAACATGATCATCGCACTGAGCGGTGCGGAGGACATCATCTACAGGGCTGTGACCGGAGAGGATGTGGGCACCGTGTTCGTCACGGGCACCGAGATATCCAAGAAACGCAGGTGGATCAAATCCGCCCATCCCTCGGGGACGGTCACCATCGATGCCGGAGCGGAGAGGGCGGTGTTGGACCACAGGTCCCTCCTGCCGATAGGCATCAGGGATGTCGAGGGTGTCTTCGACAAAGGCGACGTGGTGGAGATCATCTGCGACGGAAGGGTCTTCGCCAAGGGCATCGTGAGCTACAGTTCCCAGGACCTCAGGTCCATCGCGGGGAAGCACAGCTCGGACATAGAGGGCATCCTGGGCTACAGGGTCCATGACGATGCCATAATCTCCGAGAACATAGCGGTCCTCTGACCCTGTGCATATGACTTTCCGAAAATGGGAATATTGCCGATAACGGGATCACGGACCGGATTTTCACACAAGGCTAATATACGGAAACTTTCGGCACATCCATGAGCGAAGTGGTTTTCCACGAAAGACAACGCATGCTTCAGCCATGGGCGCTTATGGTACTGACCCTGGTGTTGGTCATACTGGAGGCGGTCACCCTCATGGATTACTTCGAGATCGTCGATGTCGATGACGTCGACACCCTGTCCGTCTGTGTGGTCACCATCATAGTGGCCCTCGTCACCATCGGAGCGGTCTTCCTGAGACTGGATGTCACCGTCGATGGCGAGTGTGTGACCATCAAGACCGTCGGCACCAGGAGGATCCCCCTGGCGGACATCGAAGAGGCCACCGTCCGTGACAGGGCCTATGCCGTACGCATGTTCGGAGGCTGGGGCATCAGGGTCTGGATCAAGGGCGTGGGTTATATCGCACCGGGCAACGACGGTGGCGTGGAGATCAGGGTGAAGGGTGCGAAGCACTCCATCATGATCACATCGATGGACCCCGAGGCATTACTGAGGGCCATCTCCTGAAACATCATCCGTGGGCGGGGACACGATGAACCCCACCGAATGGAGCTTCCTCTCCCCGCCCGCATCCTTCTTCGAATAACGTTCTATGTGCTGACCGAAGTTCTGTATCAGAACCTCCAGTTCCCTGTCCGTCGCATACACAGGCGCGGTCCAGTAGCCGAAGACCCCGTTGTAGGGATCCACCTTCCCGGGATACCTCAAAGCATACTCCCTGAACTGATTGGCGAATCCCACACAGAACGACATGAACAGCACCGCGATGTCATCGGTCGAGGTATCGTTCGGATCGGGGCCGCACACCAGAGAACCCGACGGCGAATAGGTCTTCTCGACGGTTCCCCGCTTCTGCTGATAATCCACAACCTCCACGAACCCTTCCCTTTCCATCTTGTTGAGTATGCGGTACATGGTCGACCTCGGCGTATCCGGGTTGTTCTCACACAACCTCCTCACCGTGATGCGTTTCTCGCGAACGATGTCCAGGAGGATCTTGCTTGTGCGTGGGTCGATGAAGTACTTCAGAAGGCGGTCGTCCATGTTCCATCAACAGTCCCATTCATGGTAATAATCCTATCTATGAACAATTAACGGAGAGGACAACCAAAAAAAAAGCACCTGAGGATTATCACCTCTGTATGAAGGATTCCTACAGGTTCGCGATGGGATTCGCCATGTGCATGCTCATGATCGTGATGGATGTGGCCCTTTTGATGATGGAGGTCGTTGGAACAGGGGTTTTCACGGTCATCCTCGTCGTGGCCATGCTCATGATCGTAGTCCCCACATTCTTCTTCAAGGGAACAAGGGTGGAACTCGGAATTGATTCCATGCACATCACGGCACCGTTCGTGGACCTGGACATACCGTACTCGTCGGTGACTTCGGCATCCTGTGTCGTGTCCCTGACCGCGGGGATACGTACATTCGGATACAGCGGAATCAGATACGGTAGCGGAGAGTTCTCCAACAAGCCCCTCGGAGGCTACATGAGGTCCGTGAACACCCGCGTCCCGTTGATCATCATCCTCAAGGCGCCCAAGAAGACCGTGGCGTTCAACATGAGGACCCTGGAGGAGACCAAGGAGATACTGGAGGAACTCAGGGGCAGGATATCCTGTGACATCACGGGAACGATCCCCGAAATGGATCCCTCCGAACGCATATCCCCGATCGGAATGAAGGGGATGATCGCCATCATCGGCTCACTCGTGGTCGTGGCCCTAGTCGCATCCTCTCTATCCTTTGTCGGCCACATCACCGTCTCCCTGGAGGATGATTCCCTGGAGATCGATGCCACCATGATGAGGGAATCCGTCGACTACGGCGACATCACCTACATCGAACTCAGAACCGACGTGAACTATGGGTCCAGGGTCGGAGGGTTGGACAACGGGAAGGTCCTGACGGGGAACTTCGAGAACGGGGAGTTCGGGAAGTACAGACTCGCCGCATGGTGTTCCGTGAACACATGCATCGTCGTCCACACGACCGGGAAGACTGTGGTCTTCAACCTCGAAGACGATGGAGCGACAGAGGAGTTCTACCATGCCCTCAACGGAAGGTTGGATGGAACCGCACCCGCCCCGACGGGGATGTTCACTCCCTCGATCTGAGAACACGAGCGGGCTTCGGCCCTTTAGATCATAAAACCGGGCCCGGAGGCCCGGAATTGGTTTCGGACGGCTCATTTGGTGATGTCGTCGATGGTGTCCTTGATCTTCTTACCGATCTTGGACTTCTTGCTGGAGGGTGCGGCCTTGATGGAGGAATCCAGCTTCATGAGCAGTTCCCTCTCCTCATCGGTGACCTTCTTGGGCACGACCACGGACACTCTGACCATCAGATCGCCTCTGGCGGACGAGTTTGTCCTAGGGAGTCCCTTGCCGGGGATCCTCAGCACGGTGCCGACCTGTGTCCCTGCGGGGACCTTGAGCAGGACCTTCTCGCCCTCCAGGGTCTCCACGGTCTCCTCCCCTCCGAGCACGAGCTTCGGATAGGATGTGGTGATACCCGTCCAGAGGTTGGATCCGTCACGGTCGAAGACCTTGTCCTGCTTCACATGGATGACCACGAACAGGTCCCCTGCGGGTCCGCCGTTGTATCCTGCGTTCCCTGCACCGGAGACCCTGAGCCTCATGCCCTCCTCCATCCCCTTGGGGACGTTGAGGTCGATGTGTGCCTCCTTGGTCACCCTTCCGTTGCCACGGCAGTGGGGACACTTCTCCGCGGAGGTCTTACCCTTTCCGCGGCAGTCGGGACAGTCCGATACTGTGACCATGTTCCCGAACGGACCTCTGCGCACCTGCTGGACCTGGCCGGAACCACCGCATGTGGAGCATGTGGTGACCTTTCCGTCCTTGCCTCCGGTACCCTTACAGGGTTCGCAGATGACGGTGTGGGGGACATCCAGGTTGACCTTCTTACCCTCGAGGACCTCCCTCAGGGTGATTTCCAGGTCGTACCTGAGGGATTCACCCTGTTGGGCGGAGTTGCGGGATCCACGGGAGCGTCCGCCCCCGAACATCCCACCGAACAGGTCTCCGAACAGGTCGCTGATGTCGTCCGAGCGGGTGAAGTCGCTCCACTGGAAGCCTCCGTCACCGAACTGCTGGTTCACGGCATCATGGCCGTACTGGTCGTACAGCTGCCTCTTCTCCGGATCCGAGAGGACCTCGTAGGCCTCCGAGATCTCCTTGAACTTGGCCTCTGCGACCTCCTTCGGCTCTGACGAGACATCGGGATGGTACTTCTTGGCCAGGGAGCGGTAGGCCTTCTTGATCTCCTCGGGGGTCGCGGATTTCTCGATCCCCAGGATCTCGTAGTAGTCTCTCGGCATCTCTCATCACTCGTCGACGATCTTGTAATCGGCGTCCACGTAGTCGCCGTTGTTCCCGGCGTTCTCCTGGGATGCCTGTGCACCTGCGTTGGGTGCTCCCTGCTGGGCACCGGCCTGCTGCTTGGAGGCCTCCTCGTAGACCCTCTGGCTGATGGGACCCATGACCTTCATCAGGGCGTCGATCTTGGCCTTGATGTCGTCGATGTTCTCGGTCTTGTTGGCTGCCTCGAGGTCGCTGACGGCGGCCTCGACGTTGGCCCTCTCCTCCTGGGAGACCTTGTCACCGAGCTCGTCGAGGGACTTGCGGACGGTGTAGACGGCTGTCTCGGCCTGGTTGTGGACCTCGACGGACTCCATCTTCTTCTTGTCCGCATCTGCGAACTGCTCCGCCTGCTTCACGAGCTCGTCGATCTCGTCCTGACTGAGCTTGTTGGAGGATGCGATGGTGATCTTCTGCTCCTTGCCTGTTCCCTTGTCCTTTGCGGAGACATTGATGATACCGTTGGCGTCGATGTCGAAGGTGACCTCGATCTGGGGGACTCCGCGGCGTGCAGGGGGTATTCCGTCGAGGACGAACTTTCCGAGGGAGGTGTTGTCAGCGGCCATGGGCCTCTCTCCCTGAACGACGTTGATCTCCACGGAGGGCTGGTTGTCCACTGCGGTGGAGAACACCTGTGACTTCTTGGTGGGAATCGTGGTGTTCCTCTCGATGAGCTTGGTGGCCACTCCGCCCAGGGTCTCGATACCGAGGGACAGAGGGGTGACATCGAGCAGCAGGACATCCTTGACCTCTCCGGAGAGGACGGCTCCCTGGATGGACGCTCCCATCGAGACGCACTCCATGGGGTCGATTCCGCGCTGGATCTTGGGTCCGACGATGGACTCCACGAAGTTCTGGACGATGGGCATCCTGGTGGGTCCTCCGACCATGATGATCTTGTCGATCTTGTCGTTGGAGAGGTGTGCGTCGGAGATAGCCTGTGTGATGGACTGTCTGCACCTGGCGACGATGGGCTCCACGAGCTCCTCGAGCTTGGCGCGGGTGACGGTCTGGATCAGGTGCTTGGGTCCGGATGCGTCGGATGAGATGAAGGGCAGGTTGATCTCGGTCTGCATTGTGGTGGACAGTTCGATCTTGGCCTTCTCGCATGCCTCCCTGACCCTCCAGAATGCCATGTTGTCCTTGGCGAGGTCGATTCCGGTCTCCTTCTGGAACTCACCGATGACGTACTTGGTGAGGGCCTCATCCATGTCGGATCCACCGAGCTGGGTGTCTCCGGATGTGGACAGGACCTCGAACACGCCGTCGCTGAAGTCCATGATTGTGACATCCAGGGTTCCTCCTCCGAGGTCGAAGACCATGATCTTCTGCTCCACGTCGGATTTGTCGAGTCCGTAGGCCAGTGCGGCGGCTGTGGGCTCGTTGATGATACGGACGACCTCGAGGCCTGCGATGGCCCCTGCATCCTTGGTGGCCTGCCTCTGGTTGTCGTTGAAATATGCGGGGACGGTGATGACCGCCTTGTCGACGGACTCTCCGAGGTATGACTCGGCATCCTTCTTGATCTTCTGGAGGATGAATGCGGAGATCTGCTGGGGGGTGTACTCCTTACCGAGTGCGGTCACCTTCTCGCTGGTTCCCATCTTCCTCTTGACGTTCTTGATCGTTCCGTCGGGGTTGGTGACGGCCTGCCTCCTTGCGGGCTCTCCGACCAGGAGCTGTCCGTCCTTTGTGAATGCAACGTATGAGGGGAATGATTTCCCTCCGACACTGGTCCCCTCTGCGCTGGGGATCATCGTGGGCCTTCCACCCTCCATAATAGAGGCGGCCGAGTTGCTTGTTCCGAGGTCGATTCCGATTATTCTTGACATTTCTGCTCACCTTCTTGTTTTTAAACCGTTTCTTAAGCCGTTTTCTTGGTGACCTTCACCTTGGAGTATCTGAGGACCTTGCCGTTGATGGTGTATCCCTTCTGGAACACCTCGGCGATCATGTCGTCCTCATCACCCTCCACCGTGCACAGTGCCTCGTGGAGGTTCGGGTCGAACTTCCCCTCGGAGGGGATCTCCTGCAGCCCGTTCGCCTCCAGGACCTTCATCATGTTGGCCCTGACACCTGCGATACCCTTCACGAACTCCGTCTCCTCACCGGCATGCTCGAGTGCACGATCCAGGTCGTCCACGATGGTCAGCAGGTCTGAGACAATGGACGAACAGGCGTACTTCCTGTACTCCTCGTTCTCGCGCTGCGTCCTCTTGCGGTAGTTATCGAAATCTGCCTGCAGCCTCCTAGCCATATCCAGGTACTGCTCTGCCTTGGCCTGGGCCTCGGTGAGGGGATCGACCTTCTCTACCTTGGGTTCCTCAGGCGTCTCCGCAGCGGTCCCCTCCTCCGGGACCTCGTCCTTCTGTCTAGACTTACCAGTCATACGTAGAGCCTTCTTAATCATCAGATAATGGAAAGGGAGGTCGGACGACCTCCCTGTTTGGATTTTTAGGGGTTTCAGTCGTCCATTCCGGGGGGCATTCCGCCCTCTCCGACCTGGGGCATGGGACTGGCGCGGGCCGCGATGACATCATCGATCCTGAGGATCATGACGGCTGCATCGGTTGCGGAGTTGATGGCCTGCTTTCCGATCCTGTGAGGCTCGATGACGTTGAGCTTCATCATGTCCTCGACCTTGCCGGTGAAGGGGTTCAGTCCTGCGTAGACCTTTCCGCCCTTGTGCTGCTTCCTCATCTCGATGACGATGTCGATGGGGTCCAGTCCGGCGTTCTCTGCGAGGGTGGAGGGCAGGATCTCGAGTGCGGAGGCGTATGCCTCGATCGCGATCTGCTCCCTTCCTCCGACGGAGGCTGCGTAGTCACGGAGCTGCATTGCGATCTCCATTGCGGTGGATCCTCCTCCGGTGACCATCATTCCGTCCTCGATTGCGACCTTGACAACGGACCAGGCATCGACCAGGGACCTCTCGACCTCGTCTGCGACGTGGTTGGTTCCTCCCCTGACGAGCACAGACACGGTCTTGGGGTCCTTGACACCGGTGATGAATGTCATCTCCTCGTCCTCGACCTTCTTGAGCTCGACGGTCTCGGCGTATCCGAGGTCGGACTGGTCGATCTCAGCGATCTTGTTGACGATGTTTGCTCCGGTGGACCTTCCGAGCCTCTCCATGTCGGACTTCTTGACACGCCTGCAGGCATAGATTCCCTCTTTGGCGAAGAAGTGCTGGGCGAGGTCGTCGATTCCCTTCTGGCAGAAGACGACGTTGGCTCCGGAGTTCTTGACCTTCATGACCATGTCCTTCAGCATCTTCTCCTCCTCGGCGATGAAACTGGCCAGCTGACTGGGGTCGGTGATCTGGATCTTGGCGTCGATCTCGGTCTTCTTGACCTCGAAGGCTGCGTCGATCAGGGCGATCTTGGCGTTGCTGACGGATTTGGGCATGTTGGGCTGGACGGGCTCCTTGTCGATGATGAGTCCCTTGACGATGTAGGACTCCTCCATCTTGGCTCCGGCCTTCTTGACGGTCTGGATGTTCTTGAGGTCGACGACGTTGTTGCCCTCTTTGTCCTTGTCCACAACGGTCCTGACGGCGTCAACGACCATGTCGGAGAAGTACTCCTTGGCGTTGTTGACCTGCTTGGAGTTCATGGCTGCCTGTGCGATGAGCTTCAGGGTCTCGGTATCGTCGAGGGTGACCTTCTTGGCGACATCGTTGAGGACCTGCTGGGCCTTGTCGTTGGCGAGCCTGTATCCGCTTGCGATGATCGTGGGGTGGACGTTTGCATCGATCAGGTCGGTGGCCTTCTTGAGGAGCTCACCGGCGAGGATGACGGATGTTGTGGTTCCGTCTCCGACCTCTGCGTCCTGTGTCTTGGCGACCTCGACGAGCATCTTGGCTGCGGGGTGCTGGACATCCATCTCCTTCAGGATGGTGACTCCATCGTTGGTGATGACGACATCTCCCATGGAGTCGACGAGCATCTTGTCCATTCCGCGGGGTCCGAGGCTGCTCCTGACTGCGTCGGAGATTGCCCTTGCTGCGGCGATGTTGTTGAACTGAGCGTCCTTTCCTTTCTCCCTCTTGGTTCCTTCCCTGAGGATGATGACGGGGGCGTTTCCCATTCCCATTTCTAATTCCTCCAATATTTTCCTTACTAGGAATACTGATTTCAGTGAAGTTTGTTCTTCTATATAAATCTGATTTATCAGAGCACCGAGACCCCGACGGATATCACGGAGACGTGGGAAGGTCTGCCCGGATACGACCTGGGAAATACCCCCGAGGACATCCCGTGACCATGTCCAGTGAAAAGGGACGTCTGGAACAGGTTGTGGGGATGCTGTCCCCGCTCGGGGAGATCACATGGAAGCAGATGATGGGGGAGTATCTCCTGTATCTGGACGGATTCGGGTTCGGGGGCATCTACGACGACAGGCTGATGCTCAAGGTCACGCCGTCCGTGGACAGGATGCTTCCCGATGCACCCCGCGAACCCCCGTATCCCGGAGCGGGGGAGATGGCCGTGGCGGACGATGTACCCACGGATGTCCTGATGGAGGTCCTGCCGCAGATGTGCTTCGAACTGCCGAGGAAGAAGGCGTGCAGACCGTTCTGACCGAGGAGATGACCTTGAAAGTTATGGAAAAATTTTCTTACAAGTTCTGGAAAAATATGCTTGAAAGTTATGGAAAAATTTCCTTGCAAATTATGGAAAATATTTAAACAAATAAATAATGGATAACTCCGTGTCATACGACCTCGAACACTACAGAAAACGTCTGGCGGAGAAGGACCTGGAGCGCGCCCTGCGTTCCTTCGGAGCCGTGTGCATCGTCGGACCCAAATACTGCGGAAAGACCTGGATGGGACTCCACGGGTCCGGAAGCCACTTCATCATGGGCGACGAGAACGCATACGGCGTCAGCAACAAGGAGCTCGCCCGGTCCGATATCCGTATAGCCATGGAGGGAAAAAGGCCCCATCTCATAGATGAATGGCAGGAGGCCCCCAGGATCTGGGATGCCGTGAGGTCGGACATAGACCGCCACGGGGAGAAGGGCGCATACATCCTCACGGGATCCGCGACACCGAAGGTCGGACCGGATGACAGACCGGTCCACAGCGGCACCGGCCGTATAGTCCGCGTCCACATGCACACCATGTCACTCTACGAGTCGGGGGACTCGACAGGTTCCGTCTCCCTGAAATCATTGATGGCGTCCGAACCTATGGGGCCGATCGACGAGGGCACGGACCTGGACCACCTTGTGGACCTCGTGATCTCCGGAGGATGGCCTGGGAACCTCGACCTGGACCTGGAGGACCGTGCCTTCGCGGTCAGAGGTTACCTGGAGTCGGTCATCAAGGATGCGTGCCATCTCGACAATGTACGCAGGAAGGAATCCTCGTTCTGGCTGGTGGTCAGATCACTGGCGAGGAACGAGAGCACACTTGCATCCATGTCGAAGGTCCATAAGGACACGGGCATACCATTGGAGAGGGACGTCCCCCTGATCCTGGACGGCATGGAATCCGATACCGAGCCGGGATTGTCATATGATACGGTCACAGACTACGTGGATGTACTGAACAGACTGCATCTGTTGGAGGATCAGCCTGCATTCGACCCCAATCTGAGGTCCAGTGTCAGAGTCGGGAAGGTCCCCAAGAGGCATTTCACCGACCCGTCACTGGCAGTTGCCGCCCTGAGAGTGGGGAGGGAGAGGCTGATGAACGACCCGAACACGTTCGATTTCCTCTTCGAAGCCATGTGCGAGAGGGATCTGAGGATCTATGCGCAGAGCATCGGCGCCAACCTGTTCCATTACCGCGATTCGTCCGGGATGGAGGTGGACGCCATAGTGGAACTGGAGAACGGCGCATGGGGTGCGTTCGAGATAAAACTGGGTGCCAACAGGATAGACGAAGGGGCGGAGAACCTGTTGAGGTTCAGGAAATCACTGATAAGACGTGGTGCGGCGAGACTCCCCTCCGTCCTCTGCGTCATATGCGGTCTGACACAGTATGCGTACCGCCGCGAGGACGGAGTCTATGTCGTCCCCATAACATCCCTGGGACCCTGACCGCGGGCATGTTCCCGCGGAAAGGGCCGTTTCAGACATCCACATCAGCGGATGAAGAGCAGTTCGCGGTACTTGGGCAGGGGCCACATGTCGTCGTCCACGATCATCTCGAGGGCGTCCACATGCTCCCTTATCCTGGACAGGTACGGGACCACCCTGTCGTGGAACCCGATGGCCTTCGTACGCTCGCATCCGCACTCGAGGAGCTCGTCGCAGACCCCCTCCATCTCTATGGCCAGGGAACGCGCCTCGCTTGTGTGCACGGCGATGTCCTTGATTATCTGGATCTCACCGGTCGCGACCTGCCTGTACTCCTCAGGGGAGAAGATCTCCTTCATCTTGGCCACGTTGTCCAACAGGATGGACTGATACCTCGTCGCCACGGGCAGGATGTGGTTGGCGGTCAGGTCGGCCAGGACCCTGACCTCGATCTCGATCTTCTTGCAGTAGATCTCCCATTTGATCTCGTTCCTGGCCCTGAGCTCGGTCTCGGTCATGACGTTGGTGTCCTGGTAGATCGCGATGGTCTCGGGTGATGTGCAGACATCGAACACCAGGGGTGCACTGGTCTCGCAGTCCAGACCGCGCTCGGCGGCCTCGGCCTTCCACTCGTCGGAGTACCCGTTACCGTCGAAGCAGACCTTCTGGCATGCCCTGTACGTCTCGCGGGTCTCGTCCAGGACGGCCTGCATGACAGGTGTGCCCGATTCTATCCTCTTGTCCACGGCCGCCTTGAACTTCTTCAGCTGATGGGCGGTGATGGTGTTGAGGACGGTGATGGCCGAGGCACAGTTGGCCGATGAGCCCACGGCCCTGAACTCGAACCTGTTGCCGGTGAACGCGAAGGGGGACGTCCTGTTCCTGTCGGTGTTGTCGATCAGGAGCTGGGGCACCTGGGGGATCCCGAGGCTGTATCCGCTCTTGCCGCTGATCTTGACCATGTCCTTGGAGTTCAGGAGCTCGTTGAAGGCGGCGGTGACCTGTGTCCCCAGGAACGATGATATGATCGCAGGGGGCGCCTCGTTGGCACCGAGCCTGTGTGCGTTGGTGGCGGTCAGGACGCAGGCCTTGAGCAGGGCGTTGTTGTCGTAGACGGCCTTGAGCACGTTTGCCATGAACGTCAGGAACCTGAGGTTCTCCTCGTCGGTCTTCCCGGGGGAGAGCAGGCCTATGCCGGAACCGGTGCCCAGGGACCAGTTGCAGTGCTTCCCGGACCCGTTGACGCCCTCGAAGGGCTTCTCGTGGAAGAGGACCTTGAACCCGTGCTTCTCCGCGGTGCTCTTCATGAGGGCCATCAGGAGGAGGTTGTGGTCGTTGGCCAGGTTGGACTGTTCGAAGACCGGTGCGATCTCGAACTGATTGGGTGCGACCTCGTTGTGCCTGGTCTTGATGGGGATCGCCAGCTTGTAGCACTCGAACTCCAGGTCCTTCATGAACTCGATGACCCTTCCCGGGATCGACCCGAAGTAGTGGTCCTCCAGCTGCTGGTTCCTGGCGGAGTTGTGTCCAACGAGTGTCCTCTCGGCCATGATGAGATCGGGACGCTGGGCGTAGAGGGCGGCGTCCACCAGGAAGTACTCCTGCTCCCATCCCAGATAGGAGTAGACGAAGTCCTCCTCGATGCCGAAGAACTTCAGGACCTCCGCGGCGGCCTTGGTGACGGCGGTCTCGGATTTGAGGAGGGGTGCCTTGAAATCCAGGGCCTCCCCTGTATATGATATGAACACCGTGGGGATGCAGAGGCAGTCCCCCATGATGAATGCGGGCGATGACGGATCCCATGCCGTGTACCCCCTGGCCTCGAAGGTGTTCCTGAGGCCTCCGCTGGGGAACGATGATGCATCGGGCTCCTGCTGGCACAGCAGTTTGCCGGTGAACTTCTCGATGGATTCGCCCTTCCCGTAGGGTTCGGCAAAGGAGTCGTGCTTCTCCGCGGTCCCGCCGGTGAGGGGTTGGAACCAATGGGTGTAGTGGGTGGCGCCCATGTCCATGGCCCAGCGTTTCATCCCTGCGGCCACGTGCTCCGCGACCTCCCTGCTGAGCGTCACACCCTGCTCGATGGATTCATACACCTTCTGCCTGGTGTCGGATGAGAGGTACTTCCTCATATTCTTCCTGTTGAACACGTTGCAGCCGTAATATTCGGAAGTAGCACGAGCGGGAGGTACAGCGACCACCGTCTCCCTGACGAAGGCCTCCTCGACCGCTCTGAACCTGCTGTTGGACATGTTTTTCCCGATTACACGTGCCCTACTTATACATTATCAGGGATAAATGAGATGAAAAATCAATGATTTCCAGATTGACTAGACAAATGTCTAATGATTCCCGCCCATCACCGTGAATGGACGGTGATATCCCCTGCAACGGACCCCGTTTCTACGGACATCGGCACTGTGTCCGGGACATCACCGTCTCTGTCTGAGACAAGCCGGAAAACGGCCATAACGGCAATCACACACCAGAAACAGCCGTCGGACATACCTTAGGTAAACGGCGTTACCACGAAAAACCCGCGGAATGTTCAATCGCTCTCAAATACTGAGAATGTGGATTAGACTGTTAGGGAAAGAGATGGCATTCAAGCTCTTCAAGAACGGAGATGACCTGTACACCCAGGGAGACGAGCTGATCAAACGGGGGGAGTACGCCAAAGCGCGCGACATCCTCCAGAAATCGATAGACAAGGAAGGTGGCATCGACGATGTGGCCGCGGTCAAGGTCGCACTCATCGACCTCTCATCGCACCTCACGCATCCGGGGGCCTACAGGAACCTCAGGTCCAAACTGAAGGAGGTCTCCCAGAAGGACCTGGAGTTCGGACTCACATCCTTCGACCGTGACGAACTCATCACGGAATGCGAACTCACGGAGGAGAAGCTGGAGATCATCGGCGATGTGGAGGACGACAGCGAGAAGGCGGATGCCGCCGAGGCACTGCAGAACCTCGCACTGAGGTACCAGTCCGAGATCGGCGACAGGCACCTGATCGTCCTGGAGATCTTCAAGAACGACACCACCGTCACCGGTATGACCGAGTTCTACAACCTCATGGCCGTGTCCTACGAATACAAGTCGGACGCCGTCGTATGGGACAACCCCTCCCAGGCGGCGGAATACCAGCAGATCGCCATGGGATACAGGCAGCAGAACGGACAGTCCGGTGAATCCAACCTGGCCAAGATCAGGTCCTACTCCTGCACGAGCAAATGCTGGCTCTGCGGAAGGGTCGCCACAGGGGAGGGGATACACTTCTTCAGCGCACCCGCGGACGTGTCCCCCGCCCTGGACAAGGGCGACACCGGGATCGCCAGATCCAAGCCCGAGGGCGACCACCAGATCTACATCTGCCGCGCCTGCTACTCCGCGGTCTCCAACCGTTCGGACGAGATCGCCCAGAGGTACTACGACAGGGCCATGGCGGAGATGGCGGAGATGGAGGCCAGGATCCAGGCGGAGATCGCCGCGCTTCAGACACAGATATCCTTCGCAAGGATGAACAGATAAAATGGACCAACTGGTAGAGCTCAGATGCAAATACTGCGGGGCCCCGCTGGACAGGAAGGATGTGGAGTCCGATTCGCCGTACGTGACCTGTCAGTGCTGCGGGACCAGCCAGCAGAGGGTCGATGCCAAGGCGTACATGGAGCAGATGATGGGCCAGATCCAGTCATGGATCAGCAAGGCCATCCCCGGGGGCTTCTCCCTGTCGCAGCAGGAGAACGTGGACCCCATCGCCAGGCACAACATCTACATCAACAACGTCAAGCCGTCCATCGAACTGGAGATCAGGGACTTCCGTTTCGCCCTAAACTCCGTGATATCGTCACCGTTGGTGGTCCTGCCGTTCACCAAGGGCAGCCCCGTGAAATCCAAACACTCGTCATCCAGCGTGTTCGAGTTCAATGCCAAGCTGAAGAGCATCGAACCGCTGGCGGTGGACACCGGTGACAGGGCCTCGATCAAGGAGGCGGAGGACATGTCCATGGCCTACGCACTCATAGTGAACAACTCCCAGCTCCTGACGGACACCACGCCCGGACGTTTCGCCCTGATGTCCAAGAACTTCAGGGAATCGGCGGAGGCCATCGGGAAGTGCAAGGGGTACGAACCCCTGGTCGGAAGGCTGAACGCCCTCTCCGAGGTGTGCACAGCATCGGACATGGTGCTCAACGGGGACCACCTGGGATGCGTCACCAAGGCGGAGACCGCCATAGACATGCTCCAGAAGGCCAAGGGGGAGATCCTGAGGAACCCCAAGCTGGCCATGATGATCCGTGCCGTTGACCTGGAGATCGGGCAGTCCAAGGCGCTGAAGAACGTGGCGGAGATGTCCGTCAGCGGTACGAACGGTGATGCCCTGGGCACACTGGAGGTCATGAACAAGCTCGGAAGCCTGAGCTACCCCTCCGAACAGTCCTGGAACCCGCTCCTCCGCAAGAAGGACCGCAACTACGAGCTGTTCAGCTATGTGGAGGGGATCGTCACCGCACGCAGCGAGGGCACCCTCCCGATCTGCCCCGGGGACGGGGACATACTGTACCCGTTCTGGGATGTGGACCTGAAGTACAACTTCACAACGGGGTCGTTATTCTCCAAGAAGGTCGTGGAGGTGACCGAGGACATCCTCATACCCGCCACGTTCACGCTCAGTGCGGAGGCCCTGAGGAATCCGCGCAGGGGACTGACCGACATATTCTCCGTGGTCCCCGAGAGCTCGATATTCGAGAGGATGAAGGGCGAACAGGACAGCATCAGCGGTGGCGAGGGCATAGGCAGGCTCGCGGACTCCGCATCCGAGAACCGCCCCGGCACCAGGGCGGTCGTCCTGCCACTGTCCACCAAGACGGAGGCGACCAGACTCGTCGAGGAGTACCTCAGACAGAGCTGCTCCACCAACTCCAAACTGAAACTCAGCAAGCCGTACGTCAAGAGGCTCATCTACATCCCCTGCCGCACAGGGGTGAACGGCATCTCGCTTCCGAGTGCCTTCGACAGGCTCACGCCTGCGATCCTCTCCGACCCGGCCCTTGACAGCATCATAAAGATATGAGGGATGGAAAAATGACTGAAGAAGGGAAAGGGATGTCATCCAGGACCTGGAGCGCCATCGCCGCGGGAGTGTTCCTGCTGGCGGTCGCACTGGGCATCCTGATATACATGGAGACGGGGGACGCGTTCGACGCCCTCTGGACCATTCTCATCGTGTTCGGACTGTACATCGGACTGTCGTCCGTCTTCAAGGACAGGGGCAACGACAACTTCGGACCCTCCGAGGCCGACGTGAGCCTCGTGGGCGGTGTCATACTGGCGGGGATCGGTGTGTCCGGACTCGTCTACAGCTTCACAGACGAGGTGCTCTACACCGTCGTGACGCTCATCGTCATCGTCGCGGTGGCGGGAATCGTGATGGCCATCAAGAACAGGAACGTGTGATCATGGGATTGGACAACACTGTCAAAGACAAGATGAAGGGGGACATGTCCCTCACCGAGAGGATCGCACTCTACATCCCCGGATACAGGGGATACAGGGAGAAGAACCTCCGCCGCGAGCAGGACAGGGCCGTGAGGAACGAGCTGTCCCGTGCGATACAGGGAACGAAATCGGACCTGGCCGAGATCCAGAGGGAGCTCGTGACCAAACCCAAGCTGATGCTCGATGTCGAGAGGATCAGGACCAAGGTCGACAGGTACGATGTGGACATCAGAAAGGCCGTGAACGGGTACTCCGGGTTCCACGACACCGTGAAGATCCTCGAGGACGACCTGGACAGACTCTGCGCATGGGATGCACAGATGCTCGAGGACATCCAGCTCATGAGGACGGCCACAGAGGACCTCCTGAGGAGCGTGGACAACGAGGATGAGGTCAAGGCCGAGATCCGCAACCTGGAGAGGGGCGTGGACGACCTGATCGAGATCTATCAGAAGAGGGAGTCCGTGATGAAGGGCTTCGAGACCAAGGAGTGATGAAGGATGGGCAAAACCAATGTGGTCTCCTGGGACTCCCAGGGGCCCGATGACATTATCTACGCATACGAACACGACGACCTCAGGACCCTCACGTCCGTGACGGTCCCCGAGCATGCCGTGGCGATCTTCACCAGGGACGGACAGCTCACCGGCGTCCTGGAGCCCGGAAGGCACATGATCACCAGCAGCAACATCCCCTGGCTGACCAAGCTGTACAACCTCGCCATGGGGTTCAAGGAGACACCCTTCAAGGTGCAGATCATCTTCGTGTCCCTGAAGATCTTCAACGGGAGATGGGGCATCCGCGGGATGGTCAAGGCCGCCAAGGGATACGAGGTCCCCATCACCCTGATGGCCAACGGTGACTTCCAGTTCAGGGTCTCCGACGTGCCTGTGTTCTTCACCCAGGTGCTCGGAGGGATCAGATCCTACACCACCGGCGATGTGAACTCGTTCATGAAGGCATTCATCAACGAGCAGATCACCCAGCAGCTCTCCCAGCAGTACTACATGGAGATGCTCAACAACCTGGAGGTGGCATCCACATCCACCAAGGTGCTGATCGAGCAGTACTTCGCCCAGAGGGGTATCGAGCTCCTCTCCCTGAAGATCGCCGAGGCCAGGACCACCGAGGAGGACCAGAAGAAGGTGTTCGAGTACCTCCAGTTCAGCAGTGCCAACGGAGAGGCGTTCAAGAGGTACGAGGTCATGGACAGGATGGCGGACGCCATCGGCAACTCCGAGGGAGGTGCGGCCATGGGTACGGGCATGCTCCTGTTCCCACAGATGTACCAACAGCTCCAGCAGCAGCCCCTGATGGGCGTACAGGGACAGCAGCAGGCGCAGCAGCAGCCGAAGGTCCTCTGCCCCTACTGCGGCGGACCCAACGACTATCCCTACAAGTTCTGCGGGAACTGCGGAAAGCCCTCGCCCCAGATGCAGGCGCAGCAGCCCCCGGCACCCCAGCCTGCCCCCGCACCGCAACCCGCCGCATCCGGCGCAGGTGCGGGCATGAGGTTCAACAACTGCCCCTACTGCGGACAGGACATCAGCGGTCTCCCCAAGACCCCCAAGTTCTGCCCCTACTGTGCGGAACAGCTGTTCTGACGATCCTTACCCGGCCACGGCCGGGGCAAACCCCTTACTTCTCCACTGTTCTACGATTTCCGTAATATTACCGTCTTCTGATTACGGATTTCGTAGAATCAATCCGTAAATCATCCATACATCGACTATAAATAGTAGGAATTCGTAACATCATACAGGAGGCAAGTAAGAATCGCTAAACGACAAGTGACATGGATCTGCGGCGAGAACGGTCTGATGAACTCGGATGCGAAAGGGAAAGACTGGTCGATCGACACTTGCCCCTTGTTTGCATGAGATCACCCGATCGTTCGCAAGACCCGACCGATGACCGCAACAAACAGGCAACCGCCGCCTTACCCCCTTTTTCCGGGGAGGTTTCACCGACCCCCACGTGCCGATGGCCACGTTCCCCTTTTTTAACATCAATGATATCCTGGGGCCATGAGCGATTTGAAGGACTTCGTCACGACCATCCCCGACTTCCCCGAGCCGGGGATCATGTTCAGGGACATCACGACCATAGTCAACAGCGGAGAGGGTCTGAAACTGGCCATCGACCAGCTCCTGGATGCCATCAAGGACCTGGACTTCGACCTCGTCGTCGGTTCCGAATCCAGAGGATTCGTCTTCGGCACCCCCCTCGCATACGAGCGCGGGAAGGGATTCGTCCTGGTCCGCAAGAAGGGCAAGCTCCCCAGGGAGACCATCTCCGAGAGCTACGAGCTGGAGTACGGCTCCGCCACACTCGAGATGCACAAGGACGCCATAAAGCCCGGACAGAAGGTCGTCATCGTGGACGACCTCATCGCCACCGGCGGAACCACCGAGGCCATCGTCAAGATGGTGGAGAAGGAGGGAGGGGAGATCGTGAAGATCCTCTTCGTCATGGAACTCGCCGGACTCAAGGGCAGGGAGAAACTGAAGGGATACGACGTCACATCCCTGATCACGTACGAGGGTGCGTGAGATGAGGATCACCAGCACCGGGATCGTGGACGGTTTCCTCCTGGACAAGTACGGTGTCAAGGGCAACATGTTCGTCAACGGCATGCCCGGACTGTCCATGCCCTTCGAGATCGAGGACGCCCCCGAGGGCACCAAGAGCTTCGCGGTGGTCTTCGATGATTACGACGCGATCCCCGTCAGCGGATTCTGCTGGATCCATTGGATCCTGTGCGACCTGAAGAGGACGTCCGTGAAGGAGGGAGAATCCCACAACAACCCCGACTTCACCGAGGGCTGCAACAGCTGGCACGGCATCGCGGACCGTCTCACCAGGGAGCAGGCCGTCGGATACGGCGGTCCCGCACCCCCCAACTGCACCCACAGGTACACCCTGAAGGTGTACGCCCTGGACACGGAGCTCGGACTGGAGAAGGGATTCTTCCTCAACGAACTCCACTTCGCGATGGAGGGGCACATCCTGGACCACGCGACGTTGATGGGACAGTACTCCCCCAAGGAATGAACGGTGACCGCACAGGGGGCATGTCCCCCTGCCATCACCGGAACTCGGAAAACGATCATGGCGGCCCCGCCGGGATTCGAACCCGGGTTGTTGGTTCCGAAGGCCAACAGGATAAATCCACTACCCCACGGGGCCACTGGGTCGGATTAGACAACACCACGATAAAACACTGCCTATCATTTTCCATGGATGGCAATTCCTATATCCGACGGCGGAGATTCGGCGGTCATGCCGAAGGTGATTATGAATCATGGTGCCGGCGGAGAGCTCATGCAGGAGTTCCTCTCCAAGCACATCACTAGCCATTTCCCCAAGATGAACGCGGACGTCCCCCTGGATTCCATGGATGATTCCGCAGTCGTCGACGATGTCGTCTTCACCATAGACGGACACACCGTCAAACCCCTGTTCTTCCCCGGAGGGGACATCGGTAAGATCTCCGTCGCGGGGACCGTCAACGACATCTCCGTCATGGGTGCGACCCCCATCGCCCTCGGCTGCTCCGTCATCATGGAGGAGGGTCTGGACATAGAGGTCGTGGACAGGGTAATGGACAGCATGGGCAGGACCGCACAGGGATGCGGGGTGCCCATCGCCACCGGCGACACCAAGGTCGTGGAGGCGGGTGCCGTGGACCAGATGGTCATGTCCACATCGGCCGTCGGCAAGAGGTCCCAGTACCTGGACTCCGATCTGGCCAAGGCCGCCGAGTACAGGAAGGTGGAGAACAGATGGTGCACCGACTCCAGCGTCAGACCCGGTGATGCGATCATAGTGTCCGGTCATGTCGGGGACCACGGTGTGGCCCTGCTGTCCTTCCGCGAGGGATACGGGTTCGAGAGCGAGGTCCAGAGCGATGTGGCCCCCCTCAACAACATGATCGCCGAGGGACTGAAGGTCGGAGGCATAGTGGCCATGAAGGACCCCACCCGCGGAGGACTCGCCAACACACTGAACGAGTGGTGCTCCAAATCCCATATCGGTATGGAGATCGACTACGCGTCCATCCCCCTGAGGGACGGTGTGGTCAACGCATGCGACCTCCTCGGCATCGACCCCCTGAGCATCGGCAACGAGGGTAAGGCGGTCATCGGGGTCGTCCCCGAGATGGCCGAGGATGTCGTCAAAGCTCTCAGGAGGACACCGGAGGGCAAGGACGCCGCCATCATCGGATACGCCACGGAAGGTGTGGAGAGGGTCATCCTCAGGACCGAGATCGGCGGAAGGAGGATCCTGGAGGCCCCCGCAGGGGACCCCGTTCCCAGGATCTGCTGATATCCCGTATCACCCGGGAGGGGTCGGTCCCCTCCCCGCAAACCCCATATCATCCCCCGCTCCCGCAACCCTGCAGGATTCTTATACTGGCACCCCATCGCACGGACAGGTGCACAGAAATGGTCACATTCCTTCCATTCAAAGGCTACAGGCCGAACCTGAGGGCGGGCGAACACGTCAGCGACCGCATCTCCCCTCCCTACGATGTCATCGGGGACGATTATCTCAAGGACCTCCAGTCCCGTCCGTTCAACGTCACCAACCTCACCCTGAAACCCGACACCGACAAGAGGTACCATGGGGCCAGAGAGGAACTGGACTCCTGGATAGAGTCGGGTGCACTGAAACAGGATGACGATTCATTCTACATCTACGAGCAGACCTTCGACGACAACGGGACCGAGAGGGTCCGCACCGGGATCGTCGGTATCCTGAAGACCGAGAGCTATGAGGAGGGGCACATCATCCCCCACGAGGAGACCTTCTCCAAGGTCAAGGCGGACCGCCTCAACCTCCTCAGGGACATGGAGGCCCACCTGGAGTCCATCTTCGGAATCTACGAGGGCTTCACCCCCGAGCTCAACAGGAGGATCACCGACAGCGCATCCCTGGTGTACAGGTACGTGGACGACGCCAAGGTCGAGCACAAGTACTACAGGCTCTCCGATCCGGAGGTCACCGCGGAGGTCACCGAGCAGCTGAAGGACCAGAGGATGCTCATCGCCGACGGTCACCACAGGTACGAGACCGCCCTGAACTACTCCCTGGAGAACCCCGACGATGAGAGGAAGGGGTACGTGCTGGCCACATTGGTCGCCGCGGATGACTCCGGGCTCGTGATCTGGCCCACCCACCGTCTGGTGGACTCCGAGAACATCTCCGAGAAGAACGCCATCAAGGGGATCTCCAAGGAGATGACCCTGACCGAGGTCACCCAGGAGGAAATGGAGGCTGGACTGAAGGACCACCTCATGGGACTGATGTTCAGGTCCGGGAAGTGCTTCCTCGCGGATTACGAGGGTGACGGATCGGCCATGTGGGGACTGGACACCTATGTCGCACAGGAGAAGGTCCTCAAAGGCGTGTACAAATCCGACGAGGGTAAGGGCATCGTGTCATATGATGCGGAACTGACCTCGGTGAAACAGAAGATGGCCGACAAGAAACACGACCTGGCCATCGTCCTGAACGATCCGAGCCTCCAGACCATCTGGGACCTGTCCATGGACGGGAAGCGCATGCCCAAGAAGACCACATTCTTCTTCCCGAAGATCTGGTCGGGATTCGTCTTCTACCTGATGAGATGAACATCGGGTGACATCACCCGGAAACCGCTTCCCAACCCCTTTCCCTTTTTTCCCCGGAATATCACCGTACGATGTAACGACAGAGACGGTGATGGATAACAGAATCAGATGATAACGGGGTGGAAAAGTTAGATGGAGCCGCCGATGGGAATCGAACCCACGACCTACGCCTTACCAAGGCGTCGCTATACCCCTTAGCCACGGCGGCAGTTGTAAGTGGTCGTATCCAGCTATCGTATATAACGGTTATTATTAACGGGTTTAAGACCGCCCCCTGAGAAGGAGACGGTCTAAAGGGTTTAGAGTCATTCCTCGGTATTCTGCTCCGATCCGGTCCTGTCCAGGAACCTCGGACCGACCCAGCTCCATCTGCCCATGAGGTGCATAAGCGCCGGGACCACATAGGGGACGACCAGCAGCGAATCCACCAGGATAGCGAATCCGAGTGCGAATCCGACCTCCTGGAGCATGGTGGATCCTGACAGCAGGAGTGTTAGGAATGTACCGCCCATGATCAATCCGCAGAGGGAGATGATGGAGCCGGACCTGACGAGGGCCTCCTGTATGGCCTCGTCGTCGGAGAGTCCCTTGAGCTTTCCCTCCCTGATACGAGTGGTCAGCAGGATGTCGTAATCCATACCGAGTCCGAGACAGATCACGAACAGCACGATGGGTACGATCCAGACCACATCGGTGGACAGGACATGCACGAACAGGAGCTGCACCATGCCGAGTGTCCAGACCACACTCATCAGAATGGTCGCCAGGGACCTGACAGGCGTGAGGTACGATCCGAGCACGAAGAACAGGAGCACGTAGATCAGCAGGATGACACCGAGCTCGATCCAGTTGAACTCCCCGTTCACGACATCGGAGATGTCCGAGAGCTTCGCAACCGTTCCCAGCACCCAGGAGTCCACGATCCAGGAGTATTCCCCGTCGGCCCTCAGATCGGAGATGGTGTCCCTTATGGCACCGACGGACCCCATCGATGTTGTGGACATGGGCTCGTCCCTGACGATCACCATCAGCTGGACATAGGTACCGTCATCGGAGACCAGTCCGGCACCGACATTGATCGCGTAATCGATCAGAGATGCCATGGGCACCTGCATCTCGGCGCTCAGGGGGAGCATTGTGTCGGGGGAGAGGTTCCACCCGTATGTTCCGAAGAAGGCCTCGAGCTGCAGCGCCACCATGTCGGGGAGTGCGGAGAGTGCCGCCCTGTTGACCATCTCGGGGGTAATGGCCGCCTCGGGGACACCCTGTGTGACGATTGCCTGGCGAGCCATACCGTACACGGAGGACCATGCCGTGGGTCCGAGGGCATAGCTCACGTTGTCGTCACCGTCCACTATGCTCTGGGACACGGTGGCCAATCCGACAAGATAAGCTGGGTCCCTCCACGTCAGCACGCCCACACCATCCGACACCTTCGTGACATCGGCGATGGGCGACTCCAGTTGGAGCAGTGCATATGTGGGCATGATCAATCCGCCATCGGTGTTGGATGTCACCGCATCCACACCCTCGCGGGCATCGCTGTCGGGCATGACGCTGACCATGTCGAAGGAATCCTCCGAGGTCATGGCCACATATCCCAGGGGGACGGTCAGCAGGAGTGCGACCACCAAGATGGGTGCTGCGTGCCTGGTGGAGAACCTCCCGGCACGGGTGAAATACCTCTTGCTGAAATCCACGAGCTTTCCGTAGGCCCCGTTGCGCTCTTCGCTTCCGGACCTGTAGGAATCGATGGTCCTGGGCCAGAAGACCCTGTCCCCGAAGACCGCGATGATCGCGGGGATGAGGGTCAGTGCGGCCAGCATGGCCATGACTATTCCGATGGCGAGGACGATCGCCATGGTGGACACGAGACTGTAGGAGCAGAGGGACATGACCGCGAATCCGATGATGACCGCCAAACCGGATGTCATGACGGACTCCCCGGCCCACTTAACGGCCTCTGTGACGGCTTCGGACTTCCCCCTACCGGCCTTGCGCTCCTCTCTGTACCTGGAGATGATGAAGATGGAGTAATCACAGCCCGCTCCGAGCATGGAGACGAGCACGATGGTCTTCGTGATGTAGAAGATGTCGAACATCTGACCGAGAGCGAACATGAGCGCCAGGACCAGACCGTATGCCCCTCCGACCACCAGCGGGGGTGCGAATGCCGTCACGAGTGTCCAGAAGAACAATCCCAGCAGCAGGAGGATCAGGAGGATCGACAGGGGATCTATCTTCGCCACATCGGCGTTGGCACCCTCCATCGTATCGTACGTGATGGCCGAAGCGCCGGTGACGTAGTGCGCCATGTCGGACAAACCCGCCACACCCATCGCGGATGTGATGACATCCCTGATGTTGCCGATCTCGTCCATGACATCCAGCTCACCGAAGTCGATGAGCACCATGAAGACACCGTTCTCAGCATCATCGCTGCTGAACGCACCCATGACGCTGTATGTCACGGCATCACCGTACCTGTCCGATATGCCTGTGCCCAGGACACCAGAACCTATCAGTCCCGTCTCCAGGTCGGAGAGTTGGGACCCATCCTCATACGGGACCACCAGGACAGTGTCCACATTGAGTCCGCCTTCGAAGTTATCCGCGACGATGTCGGCCCCCTCCGTTGCCTCGGAGGTGAAACCGCCCATGCTTGTCATATCGTAACTGAGGACATCCTCAGCCTGTGCCGCGAAGGGCAACGCCACCAGTATGGCGACGATCCAGACCGCGATCATGGCCTTGGGATGTTTCAGAACGAATTTCGAGTAGTTCTCAAACATGATTTCACTTGAACGCGCTCAAAAAAAGTATCCTATTTAATGATTTTGAACATGCTCAAAAATGATTGCGAAGTTTCGACAGGACACGAAAGGACAGGTTTATATCGTGAGACGACCGCTTCATGACCATAGTACGGTGATGTGACCATGACTGAGAGACGTGTCAGAGGGAAGGCCGAGAAGACGGCGGAACTGAGACGTCGCATCATGGACGTGTCCGTGGAGCTCTTCTTCGAGAACGGATACGAGAAGACCACCACGCGCCAGATCCTCCAGAGGGCGGGCATCCTCAACGGCAGCCTGTACAACATCTATCACGGCAAGGAGGAGATCTTCGCCGACATCGTCGAGGGGGCATTGGACGATTCCATCAGGGCATCGGAGAGGTTCATGAAGGACCCCACGTTCCTGGACAGGATCGGATTCCCCATAATCCTGGAGATATACGCATCGTTCAGATCACCCCGCATAGCCGAGTTCCTGTCCATCGCCCACCGCAAATGGGACATCATGCAGAGGGTCTGCGACCTGATGAAGAGATGGATCGAGGACAAGGACACGGAACACCTCATCGACACGGGGTCCGACGAGTTCAGGGTCCGCATGTACATGTGCCTTGGAGCCATGGGGAACATCATCGAGGCCATATACCGTGACCCGGAGTCCATATCGGAGAAGGATGCCATCATCGTCCTGGTGACGATGCTCCTGGAGGTGTTCGGCCTGCCGTCCGACGGGGTGGAGGCCAAGACAGGGGAGATCTTCAGGGCCATAGACGGCAACGACATCGTGATCTGCGGCATCCATCTGTGATCCCGACAGGCCGTTGCCAATGTTTATCTTACATATCGTTCTAGACCGGGACCATGAAGAAAGAGATGAGTTCCTTCGATGTACGTTCCGTCGTCACCGAGCTCTCGGTCCTCGAGGGCGCGCACATGGACAAGATCTTCCACTGGGGCGCGGGCAATGTCCTGTTCCGTCTGAACGTCCAGGGCGAAGGTAAGAGGGAGCTCTTCTTCAAGGACAAGAAGTGGCTGTACTCGCCGGATGTCAAACCCGAAACCCCCACCATGCCCACATCCTTCGCATCGTTCCTCAGGAAGTACATAGACAACGCCCGTGTCGGAAGGATACAGCAGGTCGGATTCGACAGGGTCGTGGACATGGAGCTCTTCAAGGCCGATGGGGAGTACCACCTGATCTTCGAGATGTTCGGCGGAGGGAACGTCCTCCTGGTGAAGGACGGCATCATCCAGAACTGTCTCATCCAGAAGACCTGGAGGGACCGTGCCACCCGTCCCGGGGAACAGTACCTGTCACCCAAATCCAGGTTCGACCCCACCGTCTCCTCCGAAGAGGATTTCATAACATCCTTCCGCTCGTCAGACGCTGACTGCGTCAGGACACTCGCCACATCGGTGAACCTCGGAGGACAGTATGCGGAGGAGATCTGCAAACGCGTGGGCATCGACAAGAACACCCCCTCGTCCGAGGTGGATGACACCACACTCTCGCAGATGTACGCCGCCATGAGGTCCATCGTGGAGAAGGTCCTCGATGTCCCCGAACCCACCGCATACATCAGGGATGGGAGGATAGAGGACTTCGCACCCATCCAGATGGCCTCCCACGACGACATGGAGTCGAAACGCTACGAGACCACATCCAAACTCATCCACGCGTACATGGAGGAGATCTCCGATGCGGAGGAGGAGGCCTTCGTCGACCCCGAGATCGAGAAGCTCAACAGGAGGATCTCCAAGCAGGAGGAGACCCTGGACGAGTACAGGGTGCAGTGCGAGGAGCTCCGCAGGAAGGCGGACTCCCTCTACACCGATTATCAGAACGCCAACGACCTCCTGAACGTGCTCATGGAGCAGTCATCGAAGCTCACCTGGGAGAAGCTCAGAGAGGGTGCGATGAAGATCCCCTTCGTGAAGGACATCGACCCCTCCAGGAACCTGGTCACCGGGATGTTCGCAGGGGAGACCATCACACTGGACTACACCAAGGGCATCGACGCCAACGCATCCGACATCTACCAGAAGGGGAAGGATGTGGGGGAGAAGGCCAAACGTGCCGAGGAAGCCCTGGAGGAGAGCCGTGCCGAGCTGGCGAAGAAGCAGAAGGGCATAGATAAGGCGAAGGCGTTGGCCGCAGGCAAGGCACAGCCCACCAAGCAGTTCTGGTTCGAGAGGTACAAGTGGTTCATATCCTCCAGAGGGAAGCTAATCATCGCCGGAAAGGATGCCCACAGCAACGACAACATCGTCAAGAAACATCTGAAGGACGGGGACCTCTACGCCCATGCGGATGTCCACGGTGCCCCGTCGGTGGTGATAAAGGAGGGCGCCAAGGCGGACAACGACGAGCTCAGGCAGGGATGCCAGTTCGCATTGGCCCAGTCCAAGGCCTGGATAGCCGCACTCTCCGAGGGGAGCGCGTTCTGGGTGTACCCCGACCAGGTGAGCAAGACGCCGAATCCCGGGGAGTTCGTTCCGAGAGGAGCGTTCATCATCCGCGGTAAGAGGAACTACGAGTACCATCTCCAGATCGAACTGGTGGTCGGAGAGGTCTACTACCAGGGCGCCAGGAAGGTCATGTGCGGACCCGCGGAGTGCTTCAAGGACTGCGACAGATACTTCGTGATCCGTCCCGGACGCGGAAAGGGCGGACGCAAATCCAGCGAGATGGCCAAGAGGTTCCAGGTCCCCGAGGAGGAGATCTCCAGGATCCTACCCCCGGGCGACGTGGAGATCGTCCGCGAGGTCTGGCCCGTTGATTCCGCTACGGATGAGTGAGAAGTCTTAAGTAATGGAAAACGGCGTACGGGCGGTTTTATTGAACATGCTCAAATATAAACCCCTGACCGGGGGAAGACCGCCTGAACGCCGTTAATCCACCCACGGAATCCGACAACTACGACAAATGTATTTATCTAAGGTTCATCGGGAGGGATGCAGTAAGCACTGCATGTGATGAACATGTCGGAGACAACAAGCAAGATCAATCTGTTCGGGCTGATCGGTTTCATCGGAACCATCATCCTGATCGTTGGTGTCTTCCTGAACTGGACAACATTCGAGTTCTCCTCATTCCTTGGATCCTCGAGTGACTCCATCACAGGATGGGACATCTTCAGCAATGAGGACTACAAGGACGTATTCGAGTACTCCTACGCCCCCGTTATCGCACTGGTCTGTGGAATCATCAGCCTGATCACCACAATCCTGCCCGTAGTCCACAAGGACGAGAAGGTCACCAAGCTCCTCGGAATCGTGACCCTGATCCTCGCAGTCATCGCTATCGTCATCGGATTCCTGTTCTACGGAAACGTCAGCGACAGCGTGACCATCGCCGGAATGAGCGCAACCACCTCTGTCGCAGTCGGATTCTGGCTGTGCATGGTCGGAGCGATCATCACCGCTGTCGGCGGAATCGTCGACATCCTGAAGAACCAGTAAACCTGATCCAAACGGGCCTTCGGGCCCAACCTTCCGTTTTTATCAGAATACCCACAGAGACATATCCGTGGACAATGACCATGGTGATTGGACAGCAATGACTGTCCGTGATAGGAACCATCAAAAAAAGAGATGGTGCCCGCGCCGGGATTCGAACCCGGGTCAAGAGATCCGCAATCTCACAGGATATCCAAGCTACCCCACGCGGGCAAAAGCTGCGGAAACCGGTTAAGGTTTAAGGCGTTTTCATGCCTCAGGGTGAGACAGGTAGCGGGTGATGTATCCTGCGATCCTGTTCCTCATTGTCACCGATGAGACATCTGTGAGAGTGCTGACCATTTCCTTGTTGCCCTCAAAATCCTTGCTGAATGCCTGGGGATATTTGTTGATCAACTCAATGGATACTCTCTTGATGTAGGTGGGTCTTATTCTTCCCATATCTTTCACCGAGTAAACCCGATTAAGGAGATGCCCTATTTATAGGTACCCCTCGGAGGCCATACCAACTGGCCCGCCATTTTCCAGACAAATGATCCAAACCTCGATTCTGCCACCCATGATGCGGTCAAAGTTGGCAGGAACGAAGCACGACCATCCGACGATACGGCCTGAAGAACGGTCCGTTCGTTTCAATACGGAACACAACCTGTCCCGTCCGAACATCATCTACGGGGTTTCCCACAGGACTTCTTCCCCTCGGGACATGACCCACGGATGCACGGAGGTCCCGCATCCCTGAAGATCACCGGGGACTCCTCCCTGCAGATCTCCAACATCCTGTCGGCCATCTCGCGTATCTCCCACTGGGCACGGTTGCAGCACCTGAGTGAGAAGAAATGCAGGAGCTCACGTGCGTTCATCGTGACGGTGATGTTCGTGGTACACCCGTTGGGGAGTAAATACCTCGCATCCTCCGGAGGGATCCCCAGCTCCTCGAGCCTCCTGTACGCATCCCATATTGCGTCCATGGTCTCGTCGAACACCTTCGATGCCTCTGCATCACCCTCGACCGTGTGCGGAGTGACATAGGATGCGGAATCCATGGACACATACCTCTGACTCTGCTGGGAGAAGGACGCCACACGGTGCCTGACCAGCTGATGGGTCAGGGCCCTCGAGACCCCCTCCACGGAGAATGTGAACACCGCATGCTCGATCACCGAATGATGACCCATCCCCACGATCCTCGACAGTACCTTCTCCGATTCTATATCGTCGACGATGTCCGCGGAGGACCTCTCGGAATAACATGAGTTCCCCGCCGCGGCACATATGGCGTCGGCGTTCTGTGTGCATGCGAGCAATGTTACCTTCATCTCCCCTCATCTCCGTTCCATACCATGTCGCGGACCTTGTCCATACGTCCCTTGTCCATCAGGTCCGCCAACCTGATCTTCCTGATCACCGGATCCCTCAGCATGGGGCAGATCCCCTCCACATGCGCATCCCCCACGACCACCACCATGTTGGAGTGTGTCTCGGATGCCCTGTTGATCTGCTCCGCCATGTGGACGTTCCTCTCGTCGATGAGCTTCCTGACGAGTGTGGGGTATCTCCTCCTCATACCCTCGATGTAGCTCTGCTCATCCTGGGCGAAGCTGTCCTGGACACGCTTCACCTTCTTCTTCCCACCGATGTTGTCGGATATCCCCGAGAGCCTGTAACGGATCCTCTCGCCGGTGGACATCTCCTCCCACATCTCGTTCATGACGCGCATCGCATCGGTGTCGATCGGAATGATCTCAGCTCCGACGAGTTTGCCGGTGTTGACGGCGGCCAGGAACTCCCCTCCCAGCTGTGCACCGTGCTCCTCGGACATCCTCTGCTGATACTTGGCGGTCTGACGGTAGATGGCGGACATCTCCTGTGTCCCCTCGGACTGCTTGGCATCATCCTTCTGGGAGTTCATCAGGGAGTTGTAACGGGACATGTCCAGCTCGATGAGCACGGCATCGGGCCAGGTGTTCTTGACGATGAAGGAGACAGGCTCCGCCAGGTTGAAGACGTGACCCGTGCCGATGATCGTGATCATAGGGGGTGTGAAGGAGGGGAGTCTAATTAAGGTGACTACTGGACAACGGGGATGTCCGTACTCGGCCTGTGTCTCCTCATGAACACCTCATCGGGGTCCACCCATCCTGTGGACTCCAATGCCGCACGGACATAGTCCTTCACCCGCCACATCATGTACAGAGGAATGTGTGTGACACGTCCTATCGAGGTCTCAGGGTCCATCGAGGCCTTCACCGCCACCCTGGGATCGTATTTCTCGCGATACACCTTCAAACTCTTTGAGGACTTGGCCTGACCAGCTTTGACTTCGATTGGAACAGGCTCATAAAACATGGGAACGAGGAAATCCACCTCTGCCTCTCCACCTGAACGCCAATAGAACCGATCATTACCGAGATGTGTGTTCAACTCCTGGAAGACAATACTTTCAGCCATGGCCCCTTTGAAATCCTTATAGTAAGAAGGATCAGAATTGAGAAAATCTGAAGGAACACCTGATCTTAGGGAGAACAGACCTACGTCGGTCATGTACAACTTATAGAACGTCTTGGCATACATCGCCAAAGGGATCGATGGTTTCTCCACCTGAACCACCTTCCCTACCATGCCTGCATTCTTCAACCATTGAACCGCGGACTCCAGATCCGCTGCCCTGGCCCCCTTTACAGACTGTCCGAAGATGAAACGGCTATTGTCCTTCGTCAACTGCATGGGAATGCTCTCCCACACAGACTCCAAAGACCCCTTGTAATCTACAGGATGCTTCGCCAAATCATCATGGTATGTGTCCAATATCCAACTCTGGATAGCCCTCACATCGGGAAGACTATGGGTCTCAATCCATGCGGACACCGCGGCCGGCATCCCTCCAACGACCTGATACTCCCTCAGACGGTCCTCCAACATGGGGATCATGAAACGGGGAATCTGCTCATGTACATCCATCGTACTCAGATAGTCATGCATACCCTCATCACCTGAGGCCATAAGGAACTCTTCAAAGTCCATAGGATACAGATCAAGATAACTTACCTTTCCAACAGGAAACGATTTTGATGCTCCACTGTCCCCTTCCTTTTTGGACGAATTTAGATGAATCCCCAACAGTGACCCTGCAGCGATTATGTGATATTCCGGAGCTAGCTCCTGAAAATACTTCAAACTCGTTAGAGCCCGAGGACATTCCTGAATCTCATCGAAAAAGATCAACGTGCTACCTGGCCGGATCCTCACATCACTGCTGATAGATAGTTGGGATATGAGGCGCTTCGGGTCGATCGAACCTTCGAAGATGTCCTTTAGATTGGGCATGTGTTCAAAATTAAAGTAGGCCACACCATCGTAATTCTCAGAACCGAATTGCTGGATGAGATAGGTCTTCCCACACTGCCTGACGCCTCTTACAATCAGAGGTTTGCGCAAAGGCGATTCCTTCCACAACAACAGGTCCTTGTATGCCAGCCTACGCATAACATATAATCCAGACGTCTCTATTAATGCATTTTGGCAAGGAGATTATTCGGATTTTACCGCATTTTGGCAAGGACTTTTCCTGGGATTTCCTGCATTTTGGCAAGGAGATTTTTCGGATTTTACCGCATTTTGGCAAGGACTTCTTCCCCGCCTTCCCACATGCACGATGCAAAGGTGTTATATCCCCACAAACCGCAGACCCCTGTCATGACAGCAGTGACAGTCCGTGACCTCCGCAGGTCCTTCGGGGGGACGGAGGCCGTGAAGGGGATATCCTTCGAAGTGCCGGAGGGATCGTTCTTCGCATTCCTCGGACCCAACGGTGCGGGGAAATCCACCACGATATCGATCATATGCTCCCTCCTGGACCGTGATTCCGGTGATGTAAGGGTGTTCGGGATGGATCCCGCCGACCCCCGGACCAGGTCCCTCATCGGGGTGGTGTTCCAGGATCAGATGCTCGACCCCAGACTCACCGTGAGGGAGAACATCCGCATCCGCGGTGCCATGTACGGCCTGGACGACCTGGACACCGCCGTGGACACGGCCATCACCGAAGCTGATGCGACAGGATTCGCGGACAGACCGTACGGCAAGCTGTCCGGAGGCCAGAGGCGCAGGGCGGACATCGCACGTGCCCTGGTCCACAGACCGAGACTGCTGATATTGGACGAACCCACGGCGGGACTGGACCCCCAGACCAGGAGGAACATCTGGGGGACCATCACCGATCTGAACAGGAGGACGGGACTGACGGTTTTCCTCACAACACATTACATGGAGGAGGCCGCAGGTGCCGACGACATCGTGATCGTGAACAGAGGGGAGATCATCGCCCACGGTACCCCCGCCACACTGAGGGAATCGTTCTGTTCGGACAGCATGGTGGTCCAACCGAGGGACATGGACTCCGTCAGGAAGGTCCTGGATGGCTCAGGTACGACGTACAGGGTGGAGAACGACACCGTCGTCATCCCCCTTGCGAGCACCCTGGACTCCGTGCCCATAATAGCGTCCCTGGACGGTCTGATGTCCTCCCTGGAGGTCAGGACCGGTTCCCTGGACGACGCGTTCATCAACATAACCGGGGAGGCGATGGAATGAACGGCATGGTCGCACTCGCGAAGAGGAACGTCCTCTGCTACTTCCGTGACAGGGCCGCGGTGGTTTTCTCGCTTATGGGCGTCCTCGTGGTGGTCCTGCTGTACCTCCTGTTCCTGAGGAACATGCTCATCGAATCCTTCCCGGATGTGGACGGGATGTCCCATCAGGTGGATGCCTGGGTGCTCTCCGGGATCCTGGGGATAGTGTCCGTCACCACCTCGGCGGGTTCCCTCCAGACGATGATCGACGACCGTGTCAGCGGAAGGGACAGGGATGTCCTGGTCACCCCCATGGGTCCGATGCAGATCGCAGGAGGATACATCCTCAGCACGTCCGTGGTGGGATTGGTCATGAGCGCGGCGACCTTCGTCATAGCCGTTGCGTACCTTGCGGCCACCGGATGTCCCCTGGATGCCTCTGGGATCACCGTCTCCGCACTTCTGTTGATACCATCAGCACTGTCCGGTTCGATCATCATCTACGCGATAACATCGTTCTTCAGGAGCGCGGGTGCGTTCTCAGGGTTCTTCACCATCGTCAGCATCCTGATGGGTTTCCTCACCGGGATCTACATGCCCATGGGCACCATGCCCGCCGCGATGCAGACCGTCGGGTCCCTCATACCCGCGAGCCACATGGCATCCCTGTTCCGTCAGAACCTGGGAGGGGCTTCCCTCGACAGCGTGTTCTGCGGTGCCGATGCATCGGTGATCGTCGATTTCAGAACGGAGATGGGATACGACCTGTCCATAGGGAACCTCGGATTCGACCCCGGACTCAGCATCGTCTATGTCGTCGCCGTGACCCTGGTGTTCTTCGCAATAGCCGTGCTGGGCATCCGCAGGAGATGAGGGGGGGCCTCCCGCAACCGCTTTGAACCTGTCACACATCCCCCTGCACATGAGGAAATACGATCTCGTCTGCTTCGACATGGACGGAACTTTGACCAAGCTCAGGAGCTCATGGTGCTGGGTCCACTCCTGCTTCGGGGTCGACAACGAACCCGCATACCAGGCGTTCTGCAACGGCGAGATCGACGAACCCGAGTTCATGCGCAGGGACATCGCCCTGTGGACCGGGAAGAAACCGGATGTCACCACAAGGGACATCGCCGTGCTCTTCAGGGACATGCCCCTCATAGACGGCATCCAGGAGACCATCGCCTGCCTCAGGGCCAACGGGATCCGCAGCGTCATCATCAGCGGGGGGATAGACCTTGCCGCGGGGATGCTCGCCAGGGAGTTCGGGTTCGACGACTACATCGCGGACGAACTCCTGGCCCACGAGGACGGAAGGCTCACCGGCGAGGGCAGGATGAACGTGGACCTGAGGGACAAGGGGATCAACGTCAGAGAGTACATCGAGAGGTACGGGACCACCATGGAGAGGACCGTCTCCGTGGGGAACTCGTTCACCGACATCCCCATGTTCAAGAACAGCGGCATGTCCATCGCGTTCAACCCCACGGACACCTACACCCAGGAGGCTGCGACACACACCATCTTCTCGGAGAACATCGCCGACATCCTGGACCTCATAATGGAACAGGATGAATGACGGCCCACCCGGGAGGAACTTGCCCGGGCGGACCTTTTCACTTTGAGGTTTCAGACGGTCATCGGACCGCCGTGTACGGGATCACTCGTCGTAATCCTCATCATCGTCGTCATCGAAGACGAAGTCATCGTAGTCCTCGTCATCCTCATCCAGATCGAGGACGTCGTACCTCTTCTTCCTGATCTTACCGTAGACCCTGGTGATGTCCCTGGCCTCGGCCGCACCCCTCTTGACCAGACTGTGCTTGGTCTTGATGGCATGGATCAAGCAGTCGAAGTCCTCGAAATCCAACTGGGTACCGACGACGAACTCGTCATCGGGCTCGGCCTCGACCCTGAGGGAGTAGGTCTTCCTGTCGTCGTTGACGGAGACCTTGATGCTGAGGATGTCGAACTGCTTCACCCACAGCTTCTTGACGTTGGTGGCCAGGACCTTCTTCTTCGTCTGACCCTCCTTGACATCGATGTGTGTGACGCAGACCCTCCTCCCGTCGTCGAGGAAGAACTCGTCCTCGATGGCGATGATGTCGTTGCTCTCGATGGTCGTCTTCGTGACCTCGGAGACATCACCGTCACTGAACACCACGGGCACCTCCAGGAGCTCGGGGATCTTGATGGTCTCGGACGTTACGCGTCCGCAACCGCAGCATTTGAAGGTACCTTCGATGGTGGCCTTCCCCATCCTGCCCTTGAGGATCTGGTGTTCGGTCTCGTCGTCGCAGACGGGGCACTCGTAGAATATTGTGTCAGGCATGGATCTCTCAATCATAAGAATCACCTTGTCACGAACGGGAAATCATGCCCCGGGATGACTACATCCGCGTACTCCCTAATCTTCTTAATACTTTCCAACGCGAGTCTGCGGTCCGTACTGAGGGTCGGAGGCAGGTTCCTGGTGAAGTTCCCCTCCAACGGGACGGCATCCCCTGCACAGACGTAGTGCCTGTCGGCATCGACGAAGACGCTCATCTCCTCGGTGCAGTGTCCGGGGGTGTGGACCAACCTCACGCCCTCCGTCAGCTTGAAGTCATCACTCTCCACGACCCTCGCATCTGGGATCTCCGTCTTCCCGCCCTTGTGGACGTACACCCTGGCATTGGGATAGAACGGGAGGTTGCCGATATGGTCGCTGTGGGTGTGGGTCAGGACCACCATGTCCACATCCTTGGGGAGGACACCGATCTGCCTGAACGATGCCTTGATCGCGGGCAGCATGTGCTCCGTGCTCGGATCCACCACTATCATATGGCCGGGGGTGCGGATCAGGACCGACGTGGAATGCGCACTGGTGACATTGCCGTCGTCATCGCGTTCCAGGTCCCCCACGCAGAGGATGTCCAACTGTATCATGGGTGGGTATCAGGACGTACGGTGATAATGTGGTTGCGGTCCGAGGGTGATGATGGCGGTTTTATCTACATCCATCTGGATTCTCCGTACATGACCGACCTCTCGACCGATCACGGAAGGGGACAGTTCCTGCTGGGCATCCTCCGCATCATCCTTGGATTCATGTTCGTATGGGCGTTCGCAGACAAACTGTTCGGATTGAACATGCTGACGGCACCCGGCGACGGTATGATCGACGGGGGTTCCCCCACCGAGTACTACCTCTCCCAACTTGTGAGCGGACCCTTCGAGGGATTGTGGAACGCCCTTGCGGGCAACATGTTCATCGACCTCCTGCTGATGTTCGGACTCATCGCGGTCGGAGGGGCCATGATGCTGGGGATCGCATCGAAGCTGTCCACGATCGGATTCGTCATCATGGCCGCCATGATGTACACACTGTGCATCCCGCCGTCGGACAACCCCCTGGTGGACTATCATATCGTGTACATCCTCGCATCCCTGTCGATATACCTCCTCGGAGGGTTCAAGGTGCTCAGCCTCGACGACAGATGGAGGGAGCTGTGGATCGTCAAGAGGTTCCCCATACTCGGATGATACCATGAGGTACGACCCTGACATCTGCATAGAGGAGCATCCCGAGGTGTATCCGCCCCATGACGACAGCATACTGCTGATAGAATCCCTGAATGTGGGACCCGGTGATAGGGTCCTGGAGATAGGGTGCGGATCGGGGGTTGTGTCCATACATTGTGCGAAGAACGGTTGCGAGGTCACCTGCGGCGATATCAACCCCATAGCCGTGGAGCTCACCAAGAGGAACGCACAGGCCAACGGCGTGACCATCGATGTCAGGGAGACCGACGTCTACAGCAACATAGAGGGGCGCTTCGACACCATAGTCTTCAACCTCCCCTATCTCCCGGTGGACGAGGAGGGACTCCTGGCCAAGGCATGGTCCGGAGGGGCGGATGGACTCGGACCGCTCCCGGAACTGCTCAGGGGTGCACCGGACCATCTCCTCCCGGGAGGACGTGTGGTCGTGGTGGTGTCATCGCTCATGGACACCGCGGAACTGTGGGACCTCCTGGACCCGTACGAGATTGAGAAGGTCGGGGAGCTGAAACTTTTCTTCGAGAAACTGTCCGTCCTGTCCATACGCGTGTGATGAAGAAAGGTTCCGGGACGGATGGTCCGACCCGGGTTCGTATAAGGGATGGGGGCATAGGCCCCCAAAGGTTTACGGTCCTCATCCGAGGATCTTCTTTATCGCTTCGGTGAGGAGCTGATTGGCCTGCTTTCCGTCGATCTTCCCTCTGAGGGCACCCATGACGGGTCCCATGAGTCCGCCGATGGCACCCATGCCCTTCTCCCTGACGAAGTCGGCACGCTCGTTGACGATCCCCTCGATGATGGCCGCTGCCTCTCCGGCATCCACGGCCTCCACACCGAGCTTCTTGACCGCATCCTCCGCAGAGGAACCGGTGGCCATCTCCCTCAGGATCGAGGGAAGGGCCTCCTTCGCGAAGCGTCCGTCCTTCAGCATGGCGAACAGTCCGAGGATGGCGTCGTCGGTGAACACATGGGTGTCGATGCCGTCGTGCTCCATCTCGGAGTAGGCGTTGAGGAACATGGTGGCCGCGACGGGTGCCATGGCCCTGTCCTGGGCGATCCTCTCGAAGAGCTCGTCGTTGCTCTGCCTGACGATCTGCCTGGCCTGCTGCTGGTTGATGCCGTACTGGTCCACGAGCCTCTTCTCGATCTGCTCGGGGAACTCGGGCATGTTGTCCCTGACGGCCTGGATCCTCTCGTCCGTGATGGTGGTCGGGGGAACATCGGTCTCGGGGTACATCCTCGCGGCTCCGGGCAGGGGCCTGGAGTACTTGGTGGTCCCGTCGGGCAGAGGGTCCCTCGTCTCCTCTGGAACACCCTCCAATGCCTCGTTGGCCCTTATCACCGCGGCCTCGAGGGCATCGGTGGCCTTCTTCTCCCTGGCGGCACAGATGACGAACGCATCGTTCTCACCGGTCATGCCCAGGAAGGACCTGAGGTCGTCCACATAGGACTGCTCTATACCGTAGTTGGGGAGCTCGTCGGAATGGAAGATACCCTTCACACCCTTGGTCCTGGCCCTCTGGGCCATCTCGGAACCGAGTCTGAGGGTCTTGTTATCACCGTTCATGACCCCTGCGAAACCGGGGAGACGGACTGCGATGACCTTTCCCTTGTCGTCCAACGCACCCCTGATGACCTTGGACTCGCAGGTGCTGAAGACCTCCGTGACATCCACGGGCTCGAAGGGGACGGGTGTCGTGCCCCTCTCGTTCAGGATCCCCTTGACCCTGATGAGCATCCTCTGCCTGTTGACCTCGTTCCTGACGTAATCGGGGATCATCTTCAGGTCCCCGACACCCTTCAGCTCGATCCTGGCACCACCGGGGATGGAGATGTTCAGGTCCTGACGGATGGTTCCGATACCTCTCTTCACCCTCCTCGTGGCCCTGAGCAGTGTTCCGAGCCTGTATGCGACCTCCATGACCTCCTCGGGGGTCCTCATGTCGGGTCCCGTGGCCACCTCGATCAACGGGATACCAAGACGGTCGAGCCTGTAGAGGATCTCGTCGCCCTTGGTCTCCACCTTACGGGCCGCATCCTCCTCCAGACACACGGACAGAATGGAGATGTCCCTGTCGCCCACCTTCACCTTTCCGTCGGTGGCGATGAGCGCGGTCCTCTGGAATCCGGATGTGTTGGACCCGTCCACCACGATCTTCCTCATGAAGTGGATCTCATCGATTATGTCTGCCTCCAGCATCTCGGAGAACGTCAGTGCGATCTGCATGGCATCGGCGTTCACATCGTGGGGAGGCTCCTCGTCCAGCTCCACCAGGCAGGAGGTCCCCTCGCAGCACTGGTATCTGTAGCCCATGTGCCTCTGGAACTGGGCCAGTGCGGCACGGTCCACCTCGCCCATCTCGGATGTGGTGGGCCTGAGCCTCCTGTAGACGGCTCCCTGTCCGTCCTCGCACAGATGGCTGTCACATGAGCAGAATAGTTTCTTGGTGTCGAGCTGCTGGTGGATCTCGATACCGCACATCATCTCGTATTCCTCAGACATCGATGGTCCTCCTGTCGCTCATCTCTCCCGCAAGGGGCGTCTGCATGAGCTCCTTCGCCTCATCGGGCGTGGATGTGTTGGCGAGCGCCCACATCAGTTTGACATAGGCGGTCTCAGGGAGCATGTCGAGCACGGTGATCGCACCTGCGGCGAGCATGTCCCTTCCGGTGTTGTACACGTTGAGGTTCGTCCTTCCGTTGAGGCACTGAGAGGTCATGACGACGACGGTGCCGTTGTCACAGGCCCTCTTGATCAACGGGATCATGTTCTCGTTCACGTGTCCGAGACCCGAACCGGAGATGACCACTCCCTTGGACCTCATGAAGATGTCCTCGAACAGAGCGGGGTCCATCCCGGGATAGTACTGGAGGAGCACGCATGCCCTCTCCATATCCGTCCTGGCGATGACCTCCGCATCGGAGACCTTCGGTCCGGCGGTGTTCAGCACCATCTTCCCCTCCCTGTCCAGATGGGCCACGGGGGCGGCGTTGATGCTGTGGAACGCATCCCTGCGGGAGGTGTGCATCTTCCTGACACGGGAACCCATGTGCACTGCGAAGGAATCGTCGCCCGATGTGTCGTGCATCACGACGTAGACACCCGCACGGTCCGCCTTGGTGCAGAACCTGGCGCATGCCATCAGGTTGCTGGACGCATCGGACGAGGGACGGTCGGACGACCTCTGCGCACCCACGAGCACCACGGGCTTGGAGACATCACCGAGCATGAACGAGAGTGCCGCCGCGGTGTATCCCATGGTGTCGGTACCGTGAGGGATGATCACTCCGTCCGCACCGTTGTTGAGCTCCTCGGCCACCGCACGGGCCAGCTCCTGCCAGTGCTCCACGTTCATGTTCTCGGAGAAGATGGAGAACAGCACACGGGCGTCGATGTTGGCTATGTCCCTGATCTCGGGGACGGCGTTGACCATGTCGGAGGTGGACAGTGCGGGGTGGACGGCCCCGGTCCTGTAGTCCACATAGGATGCGATGGTACCGCCCGTACCGATGAGCACCAGTTTGGGGAGACCTTTCCTGAACTCGATCTCGCCCTCCTTCTTGGTCCTCTCCACGGGGGCCTCCAGGACCTCCACCTTCGTCTCGGGGCAGATCCTGATACCTACGTTGTACCCGCTCTTCATCTTCAGGATGAGGATGTCGGGAGCGCTGAACTCGTGATGGGGCATCAGCGTGCCCACGTATGTCCTGTCGCCGTTGACGACGGACAGCTTGGAACCTTCGGTGGCACCGATTTCCCCAAGCAGTTTAGATAGTGAATCCGAGTAGCTCATGCTTTTCGGATGGGTGTAGCCCAAGGTTGTTTATCATCATTGCTAAAACGCGCGCATAAGGAAGGACATCATCCCCGTCCCTCGGACATCACCGTATAAACGGAGCCGCTTCAGTAACACCAATAGCGTTATTAGTATGCGCAGGCATTCATGCCCCATGCACATAGTCCAACCCGGCATGGAGATTGACGTCCTTAAGGAGAACAACAAGATCGCCCATGAGAACTACCGTCTGATGAAGAGCCATGGGATCAAATCCATCGATTTCATGGGATCGATCGGTGCGGGCAAGACCGCCATGATCATCAAACTGGCGGAGAAGCTCAGGGCCAAGGGCGTCCGCGTCTGTGCCATCGCGGGCGACGTCACCGGTGCCGACGACTACACCAGGTTCGAGAAGTCCGGACTGGAGGCCGTGAACTGCAACACCGGCCACGAATGCCATCTGGACGCCAACCTGGTAAGGAAGACGCTTTCCACGATGGACCTGGACAAGTACGATGTCATCCTCATCGAGAACGTCGGTAACCTGGTGTGTCCCGCGGACTTCCCCCTGGGGACCGACTACAGGGTCGTCGTCGTGTCCACCACCGAGGGTGACGACATGGTCAGAAAGCACCACGACATTTTTATCCACTCCGATGTTGCCATACTGAACAAGGTCGACATCGCCGACGCTGTGGATGTCGATCCCGATGTGATCGCCCGTGATTACAACAAACTCACAGGCGGCATCAAGAACATCTACAAATGCAGCGTCAAGAAGGAGCAGGGTCTCGACGAGATCCTCGCTGCCTTGAAGCTCTAAGGTGCATCAACATGAAGGTACTCACTGTCGGTGGAGGAGGAAGGGAGCATGCGGCCGTGGAGGCCCTGTACCGTTCCGGTGCGGAGATCTATGCGGTTATGAAGAACGCCAACCCCGGAATCCTCAAGAGGTCCGTGAAACACCTCCTCTGCAACGAGAAGGATGTGGAGAAGGTCTGCGCATTCGCCAAGGAGAACGGCGTGGAGCTCGCATTCGTCGGACCCGAGGCCCCTCTGGAGGTGGGTATCGTGGACGCCCTCGAGAAGGAGGGCATAAGATGCGCCGCACCCACCAAGGCCGCCGCCAGGATCGAGACGTCCAAGACGTTCATGAGAGAGCTTGTGGAGAAACACGGGATCGAGGGCAACCTCGGTTTCGCCCACTTCGACAACGCCAAGGACGCAGAGAAGTACCTCAGGACCATCGACCACGAGATCGTGGTCAAACCCGTGGGACTCACCGGCGGAAAGGGTGTCAAGGTCCAGGGAGAGCACCTCCACTCCTTCGAGGAGACCATGGAGTACATCAACGAGATCTTCGACCAGAACATCGGCGGAGCCGGTGTCATCCTCGAGGAGAGGGCCGTCGGAGAGGAGTTCACCCAGATGGTCTTCGTCGACGGGAAGCACATCGTGCCCCTGCCCCTGGTCCAGGACCACAAGAGGGCATACGAGGGCGACGTGGGACCCAACACAGGCGGAATGGGATCATACACCGACGGGGACCACCTTCTCCCATTCATCACCCAGTCCGAGAGGGAGGCTGCGATCGCCATACTCCAGTCCATCGTCGATGCCATGGCGGAGGAGGGTTGCCCATACCACGGGACCATGTACGGTCAGTTCATGCTGACGGTGAAAGGCCCGAAGATCATCGAGATCAACGCCAGGTTCGGAGACCCCGAGGCCATGAACGTCCTGCCCATCCTGAGGACGGGATTCACCGACATCTGCTGGAGGATGGCCACGGGAACACTCGACGACGGCGTGGAGTTCGCAACGGACGCCACCGTCTGCAAGTACGTCGTGCCCAGGGGATACGGAGTGAAATCCGAATCCGGACACGAGATCTCCGTTGACGAGGAGGCCATCGCAGGATGCGGTGCCACCGTCTTCTACGCCAATGTGGACATGGTGGACGGCAAACTCGTCACCGGAACATCCAGGTCCGTCGGAGTGGTCGGTATCGCACCCACACTCGAGGAGGCGGAGCAGAACTGCGAGAGGGCCCTTGAGCACGTGAAGTGCGACGCCATCGCGGTCCGCCACGACATCGGTACCCGCCAGCTGGTCCAGCGCAGGGTCGACCACATGAAAGAACTCCGCGCATGAGACGCCTGGCAGTCAAGATAGCATACCTGGGGGACGGGTTCTCCGGCTCCCAGGTCCAACCATCATCCAGGACCGTCGAGGGCGAGGTCCTCGGCAACCTGGAGCTCATCACCAAACTCGATGCGGACGAGCTGGACCTCAGATTCTCCAGCCGTACCGACAAGGGCGTGAACGCCCTCGGGAACGCCATATCATTCCACTCGGAACTTGAGGGGCACATACTCCTCAAGGCACTGAACTCCGTCTCCGACGGGGTGTTCTACAGATCGTTCTGCGAGATCGATGAGGACATGAACATAAGACATGCCTCCGGACGCAGATACAGGTACATCCTCCCGGACAACGGCAGGGATCTGTCCCTTGCGAGGGAATGTGCGGACCTCTTCGTGGGGGAACATGACTTCCTCAGATTCTGCCGCCCTGACGGGAAACCCACCACCCTGACCATCGACTCCATCACCGTCTCCGGATCCGATGGCACAGTATCCTTGGAGTTCGAGGCCAGATACTTCCTGTGGAACATGATCCGCAGGATATCCGCCGCCATAGACAGGGTGTCCCTCGGAAAGGCGGACCTCGACGATGTACGCAGGGCCCTTGACGGAGAGGATATAACCTTCGGTGTCGCCAGACCGGACGCACTCACCCTGGTGGATGTGAGATACGATTGGCTCGCATTCCAACCCTGCACGGCACCGGTGATCCCCTCCAGAAGGGACGACCTCATCTTCAGATGCGACCTCCGCAGGGATTTCTATCGGTCACTCTGAAATACCGACGTTCGGATTGGGTCCCATGAAGAATCTGACCGGATCCATATCGGCGGCCGTTGCCGAACTGTCAGCCCTGGAGACATCCAGGGAATCGGCCATCGCCTGCTCCAGACGCATCATACGTCAGACCAAGGTGGTGATCCACGGAATCCACACCGGTTCCGATGTCACCGCGGAACTTACCTCCCTGATGGACATGATGTCGGAGATGCTCCGTCTCTGCGAGGACCCTATGGTCGGGTGCAGCGGACCGGTGCAGGACGCCATGGCAGAATACGCCGAAGCGGTCATCCTCCATGCGGTGATGAACGGAGAGGACGTCCCGGGCCATTCCGACCTGGGCATCTCCGCAGGTGCATGGGTACTCGGATTGGCCGACTGCGAGGGGGAGCTCAGAAGGGTCGTCATGACCCTGCTCATGGACGGTGAACTGGAGAGGGCCAAATCCGTGTTCTCGGTCATGGAGTCCATCCACGAACAGGTGATGCTCCTGGATGTCCCCGATGCCATCGCACCCGTGAGGAGGAAACAGGACATCGCACGGGGGATCATGGACAAGACCCGTGCGGACATAACCACAGCCTCGATAATGAGACCCCGTTGAGAAACCGTTGTTCAGAAAGGAAAAAGGTCCACCCTCCCCTGAGGGAGGGGGTTTTTACGGAGGGGTCGACCCCCTCCTTTTGAAGTTTCAGCGCCTGGACTTGGGCTTTCCGAAGTTCTTGACAGGCTTGCGGTAGACCCAGATCATGACGACGATCAGGAGGACCACGATCACGATCACGAGGGCGGTCAGAGCGGTGTAGCTCTTGTCACCCACGTAGAAGGTGTGCTCCTCGCCCAGACCATCGATCATGGACTGCTCTCCCTCTGCGGCGACGACCTTGAAGGTGTGCTTTCCGTCGGAGAGATCGTCGATCAGCTTGTAGCTGACGGTTGCGGTCCCATCGGTGTTCAGGGTGAAGGTGGTGTAGCTGTCGTCGACCTTCTCCCCGTCCACGTAGAAGAACACTCCGACCCCGCTGGGATCGAGGGTGCTTCCGGCGTCCCCTTTGAGGGAGACGGTGAGGGTGATGGGGTTGACGACCTTGATGACCATCGTCTCGGTGGTGGTGTCCTCGTATGTGACCTCGTCATCCGCGCCGGTGACCTTGCACTTGTACTCGACCTCGAGGGTGTAGGTGCCTGCGGTCTTGGGTGCTGTGACCTTCAGATCGGAAGGGACCTCGTTCTCAAGGTCTCCGGTGGAGGAGGACACAGCGTTGGACTGTGTCTCCCCGTTGGAGTTGACGAGTTTGGCGGTGTAGCTGATCGAGATATCGGACTCAGTCATGTCAGCGAGCTTGGGGTTGCTGTACATGATCGTGTATTCCCCGCTTCCGTCCACGACGATGACCTTCTCACCCTCGATGGGTGTGAAGGCATCACCGGAGGCGTCCACCATGGGAACGAGGCAGACTGCGGCCATCATGATGACGGCCAGGACTCCGAATGTTGCTTTCATCTTTAGCGTGAGAACACCCCCCTCTTGCTTGCGAGCCAGAAGATGGCGATCAGGAGAAGGACCATGACAGCGACCATGAACCAGATTCCCGCGGGGATGGAGGACAGCTCGTTGTAGATGTTGTCTCCGGATGCGGACATGGAGTCGGTGCTGAGGGTGACAGTCTCGGGATCGAGGTTGAAGGACTGGGTCTGACCGTCCACTGCGACCGTTCCGGTGATGGAGGGCACCTTGTCGGTGTCGCCCATTCCGTTCAGGGGCATGACTTTGACGTAGACCACGGTGGTCTGGTAACCGAAGACATTGAGGATGGAACCGCTCTCGAGGATGTGGCATCCGTCCTCATCCATGATGGTGACGGACCAGCCGGATGCGGCGGTCGCATTGATGGTGACCTCCTTCGCGAATCCGTCCTTGTTGTCGACGGTGATGGCGTACATGTACTCGTAGGCGGAGACCTTGTCGTTGAAGGCCTTCTTTGAATCGTCCTTCGCGAAGAAGATGTCCTGTCCGAGTGCGGTGGACTTCTCCTCGTCGAACTCAGCATCGCTGATCTTCAGGGTCTCGGTCCACTTTCCGTTGATGTCCGTGACGGTGACGGTCATTCCGTCGGATCCGATGGCGACATCCGCTGCATCGTATGCTCCCTTGACGGTGACGGTCTTATCGGCACCCGCATCGACGACGGCCACGGCCCCATCGGTGAGGATCCAGTCGGCTCCTGCCGCGAGGGTGAACGTCATCTGGGAATCGGTGTTGTTGACGATCTTCATCTGGAAGGACAGCGCACCGTCCTTGGACTCGGCGGAGACCATCTCCGCCTCGTAGTCAGGCTCGTCCTCTTCCTCCTCGGTGGCATCGGATGTGATGACGGGGACGTTGAAGACGGCTCCGTCCTTCATTCCGGTGATGTCCCTCTCCCCTGCGAAGGTGCACTCCTCTCCATCGATGGTGGAGGTGACCTCCACGACGAACTTTGCGGATGTGACGGATGCGGGGAGGACGACACTGTACGAACCTCCGGAGACCTCGAACTCGACCTCGACACCGTCGTAGGTGACTGTGAGTGTTCCGTCTGCGGACACTCCGGTGTAACCGGTGACGGTCATCCTCTCGGAGGATGCGGTCATGTTGAGTGTTGTGGGGAGCTCGGAGGTCGCATCGAGGTATCCGTATGCGACGTACTTCTTGTCGCCGTCGGTCCTCTCGGACTTCAGGTAGTACTGGTAGCCCTTCTCGAAGTAGTAGGTGGAACCGGACATATGGTATGCTCCGTCCTCGGTCTCGATCTTGAGGATGTCTCCGGCGTTCTTGGTGATGACCACTGCGTAGACCTCCTCGACGTCCATTCCGACGAGTCCCTCGGACCCGGCGTAGACGTAGGCGGTTCCCTTGTAGTAGTATCCCTCGGATCCGTCGATGACGACATCGTACTGTCCGATGGGGACCTGCTTGGACTCATTCTTGGCGAACTCGTAGACCTTCTCATCATCATCGTAGAGGGTGAGCTTCATGGAGTATCCGCCTGCGGTGATGGTCTGGTCCTTCATGATGTTCTTGTCATCGTCCTTCTCCTTCACTTTGACGTTGAAGTAGTTGGAGTTGTTGGACGTTCCCGCGGTGATCTCCTTCTTGAGGTCGCTGCAGTCGAACACATCGTTCTGGAGTGTTCCGCCATTGATGGTGATGGTACTCGCCACATCGTCGGGGATGTAGAGCGCGGAGCTTCCGTCGGTTCCGGTCATTCCCTTCAGGACGTAGTCCTTTCCATCGTAGGTGAACTCGATGGTGGACATGGCGAAGGGGACCTTGACGTATGATGTTCCGCTGATCTGGGGGTCGTACCTGAAGGTCATGGTGATCTTCCTTCCGTCGACGAGGCTGATGTCGCCGATGTCGGAGGATCCGCTGACGCTCTTGGCTCCCAGGAACACCTTGTCGCTGCCGTTGTCGGCGTAGACGGTGTAGGATGCTGCGGGGAGGTAGGCGGTGAACTTGCCCTCGGAGTCCGCGGATGCGGAGAAGACCTCGTCACCTGCGATGAACCTGACGGTTCCGGAAACGCCCTTCTCACCGTTCTTCAGGACACCGGTGACGGTGGCCATGTTCTCGGTCTTGAGGGAGACGCTGTCCCCGGAGGTGTATGCTGCGTGGCAGACCTTTCCGTCGAGGAGTCCGTAGATGGTGTATGCCATCTTGTCGGTACCGACGCTGACGGGGAGGTCGACCTTCACGGACCCATCGGATCCGATGTAGGAGACGGTGGAGAAGGATCCGGATGCCGCGGTGTAGACTCCCTTGGAGACACCGAGCGAGACGGTCTGTGCAGGGTATGCGACGACGGTCTTGGTCCTGTTTCCACTGCTGGCGTTGCTTGTGGAGTTGTCGATGGTGACCATTCCCTCTCCCATGGAGATGGTGTAGGTTCCGGGCAGGACGGTGACGACGGCCTTTCCGTCCTCGACGGCCTTCTGGAACTGGACACCTGTGGAGGTGTTGGTTGCGACGACGGTTCCGCTCTCGACGGACTCCCCGTTGAGGTCCTCGACCGTGACGGTGATGGTGTAGGACTTGGGGTTGACCTTGAATCCGACCATTTCGCCGGCCTGGGGTGCGACGGTTCCGGTCGCTGCGGAGGATCCGGACACATCATAGAGTGTGTATGTGTATGTGTCGGGGAGGACACCGGCGATGGAGATGATTCCATCGACGATGGAGATCTTCTCGGAGTCGACCTTTCCGGTGGCCTTGCCCTCGAGCTCGAGGGAGAAGTCTGCACCGGTGACGACGGTTCCGTCGATCTCGATGGTTCCCTCGATGTCTGCGAGTCCGATGACGACCTTGGTCTCCTTGGACTCGGTGGTGAGGACGGTGTTGCCTCCGACGGACACGGAGTACCTGACCTTCTCTGTGGCGGGGGTGGGGACGGAAGCGATTCCGTCGATGCTCCTGGCCTCGGAGAAGAGGACGTACTTTCCGACGTTCTCGTCGTAGTAGTATGCGGAGACGGTGGCGCCGTCCACTGCGTTGCCGGCACTGTCGACGACCTCGACATCGGAGTATCCGAAGGAGGGTCCGACGTACTCGAGCAGGACGATGGAGGACAGATAGTTGATGAGTCCGCCCTCGGCCTTCTGCTTGGCGATGGCGTCGTATCCGTTCATGTACTCCCATCCGTCGGATGTGGCGGTGGCCTTGTTGTCAGCGTTGTACTTGACGTTCCAGAACGCGACATCGTATCCTGCGAGTCCGTATCCGGGGATGGCCATAGCGGATCCCTTCTCTCCGTTGCTGGAGGACAGGGCTGCGAGGTAGCTGTAGCTGCTGGTGTATCCGGCATCTGCGGCGGAGGGTCCGATCAGCATCTTCCAGACGAATGTGTCGTAGATGGCGTCGGTGTACTGGGTGTATCCGTAGTACGTGTTGATGGAGTAGTATTCGGAGGCCGCACCGTACTTGTCCACGGTGTAGCCTGCGAAGTATGCGACGGTGGAGAAGCTGTTGCTGTCACCGTACTGGATGGGGAGCATGGATCCGTCGGCGAGGACGTAGTTGATGCTGTCTCCGGTCTGTGCCCTGACCTTGTCGTAGAGGGCGTTGACCTCGGATGCGCTCATGTTCTCCTCCATGTAGTTGATGGATGCGAGGTACACTGCGTTCTCGTCGGTGATGTCGGACCTGAGCTTTCCGTAGACGGAGGGGTTGGCCTCGATCTCTGCGACGGCCTTCTCGGGGTCTGCGACATAGGACCTGACGGTCTCGGGGAGGAGTGAGGAACAGTCCTTCTCTCCGTCGAGTGCGAGGCGCATGATCATGGCCGCGAGGGAACCGGTGGTTCCGTCGGACATGTACACATGGGCGGCTGCACTGGAACCGCCGCCGATGAGGTCGGTGACGGTGGTGAACTTACCCTGTGAGACCGCGTCGTAGGTGTAGTCGATCCAGTTGACGAGTGCTCCGGACTTGTCCTTCTCGGAGTACTCGTTCCAGAGGTCCCCGATGGGGTAGGAGTCACCGGTCTTGATGACGAAGCTGGTGTTTCCGTTGAATGAGTGGTCTGCGTCGTTGGCGGGCATTCCGGCATCGACTGCGAAGGTGAAGTTGGGCACGACCACGAGGAGTGCGACCACGAGGACGGATGCGAACGGGAAGGGCTTGATCATCTTCCTGAGGAATCCGGGGAATCCTGCGGTCCTCATGGTCTTGTACCAGGTCTTGAGGTCGGCCTTCTCGAGGACCATGACGATGGCCGCTCCGGATCCGACTGCGAAGACGGCTCCGATGACCGCGGCGTTGGCGTAGTTTGTCCAGGCGCTCAGGAAGAGCACGAACAGCCAAACGGCGGCGAAGAGCCTGGTGCACGAGCGGTCCTTCCTGAGGAAGACGTAGAACTCGTAGATGGCCAGGCAGATGGGGAGCCACATGGTGAGCCACCCGTAGTAGGCGGCGACGTTGGACATGGACACGTGGCTGGAGGCCAGGGATGCCATGATGGAACTGCTGTAGACGCTGTTGCCGCTGACGAAGGCGGTGAACAGGTCGGGGGCTGCGAAGTACATCACCGCGAGGAACACGATGAAGACGACGACGAGTGCGGGGATGGTGACGACCCAAGGCTTGGACTGCACTGCCTTGAACAGGAATCCGAAGACGATGGCGACGACCGTGATGAGAAGGGGTCCGGAGAAGACCGCGTCCCAGAGGCCTGCGGGCACATAGTAGACTGCCGCGAGGACCACACCGATCAGCATCGCGACGGAATATGCGACGAGGGCGGTGGAGACGTCCCTTCCCTTGAAACGGTCCACGAGGAGCTGGACGACCATCGCGACGATGAGGAGGACCAGCAGGATGCGGAATCCGTTCCATGTGAGTGCCGCCAGACCGAGGAACACTCCTGCGAGGACGGCGTTGACATAGACAGATTTGCGGGATCCGGCATCGGCATCCATGGCCTTCACCATCTTCACGAGGAAGAGGGTCATGAACGCGACGAGGAATGCCGCGAGTGCATACTCGGTTCCGCTGGAGAACACGGAGGTGGAGATGGGCAGGGCGAGGAACGCGAAGATGAGCGCTGCGACGACTCCGGCCTTCTTTCCGTAGAGCTCCTTTGCGACGAGGAACACGGGAATGCAGGTGAGGGCACCGATGATGGGGTTGAGCACACCGATACCGGCAGATGCTGCCGCGGTGGTTCCCATTCCCGCAGCCGAGAGGACCATGGCGACGATTGCGGCCAGGAAGTCCATCAGGGGCGGGTAGACCATGAGTCCGCCGGCAGGGTAGTTAACGGCTGAATCCGCAAGGGAGTAGTTGCCGTTGAGGATACTTTCGATCACATGCAGGTGATACTGAGCACTCGATCCGCCCGACAGCGCAAAATTGCCGTCCGCGGATAATCCGTATGCGAACACCGTCCTCAGCAGCAAAGCCACTATGACGATGACGCCCAGAGAGAGTGCACACCAGTGGTTCTTCGACCACCCTTTGTCGCTCTTATCGCGACTGCCCCCTGTATCGGCGGGGGCGGCTGACTCTTTTCCGAATTGACGCATTCTACAAGTCTCCGTCTATAGAATAGGCGCCCATACTCGGACTCGTATAAAAAGATTCATGGCTTTCGCTTACTAATAATATAAGAGAGAAGGGGGACGGATCCCCGGGGTCGGAAGAGGGGTCTCAGAGGACGGTCCTGATATCCTCTGCGAAGGCCTCTGCGGATGCACGAGGATCCTCCGAACCGTATATCGCACGGCCCACGATGGCGTACGTGGCCCCTGCCGAGATGGCATCGGATGCCTTCCCACCCTGGGCACCGACACCGGGGGAGAGGATCTTCCTGTCGCCCACGACGTCGCGTATGGCCCTTATCCTGTCGGGACGGGTGGCGGGGGCTATGAAGCCGCTGACACCGCACTCGACGCCCAGACGGGCCATCTCCTCCGCATGCTGTGCGGTGAACATCTTGGCACCGGGATGGCTCATCTCGGTGACGGCGTAGATCTCCGCACCACCCGATGCCTCCACCGCCGCCCTGAGGGAGTCGTCACCGGTGAACGCATGGACGATCACCGCGGATGCCCCTCTGGACACGGCGTTCTCCACGATCAGCCTGACCGTGTTCGGGATGTCGGCGACCTTGAAGTCGCATATGACCTCGCTCATCTCCGACAGCTTCGTGATCATCTGAGGCCCTTCGGAGAGGACCAGTGGCCAGTTTATCTTGATGGCGTCCACGATGTCCCCCACGGACCTTGCGATGGCCAGGGCCTTCTCCCCGTCCGTCTCGTCCAGTGCGAGCACGAGTCTGCTGTCGGATCTCATGGCGCTCCAATCCACACGCACCTTATTAACCCCTCGCACCTTCAGACAGCCCATGCTCAGGAAGATGGAATGCGGCTCATTGTGCACAGGCCCCGTGGCCGAAGGCTGCGAGCACTGCATCAACGGATCCAAGATGGTCCTGCTCGTGACAGGGAAATGCGGATGGGGCTGCTTCTACTGCCCCGTGTCCCTCGAGAAGAAGGGACTCGACGTCATCTACGCCAACGAGGGGAGGGTGACCACCGACGAGGAGATCATCGCCGAGGCGGAGTCCATGGATGCCACTGGAACGGGCATCACCGGAGGGGACCCACTGGTCGTCCTGGACCGCACAATCCACATGATCGAGCTCCTGAAGGGCAGGTTCGGACCGGAGCACCACATCCACCTGTACACCGCCACCATCGACCGCGAGAAGGTCGCCAGGCTGGAGGCTGCGGGCCTCGACGAGATCCGCTTCCATCCGCCCGTGTCATCATGGACGAGGATGGAGGAGACCGATCTGGCGGAGATCGTATCGTCCACGAAGATGGACGTGGGCATAGAGGTCCCCGCCATCCCCGGGAAGGAGAGGGAGCTGAACGCCCTCGTCTCCTATGCGACATCCGTAGGGGTGAGGTTCGTGAACCTCAACGAACTGGAGTTCTCGGAGAGCAACTGGGGCATGATGGAGATCGAGGGATACCAGGTCAGGGACGATGTCTCATCGGCCATCCTCGGGTCCGAGGAGACCGCCAGAAAGGTCATGAAGGCCAACAGGAAGGCGGACATCCACTTCTGCTCGTCATCCTTCAAGGACGGCGTACAGCTCCGCAGGAGGCTCATCCGCAGGGCGGAGCACATCTGCACCGATTACCAGGCCATAACCGAGGACGGAACCCTGGTGAGGGGATTCGTCTACACCAGGGACACGGAGGCCGCCATGGGGAGGCTCAGGGACCTCGGTGTGGAGGACGGCATGATGGTCGCCCTGGACAACAAGGTCGAGGTCGCACCGTGGATACTGGAGGAGGTCGCAGATTCGTTGGATGATAAGGCCTACATCTCCGAACAGTACCCCACCGCGGACGGTCTCGAGGTCGAGAGAACCCCCCTCAACTGATCCGGAGGCGACCCCTCCGGAACACCTTCCACACACATAGCCAGATAGCGAAAAACAAAGGATTTTGGAAAGGGTTTCTTAAGAGGTTTGGGTCTGTCCCCAACCGTACGATGGTTGACCGTAGGGGGTCCGATCAGTCGACGCTGATGCTCTGGATCTCGTGGTGCCTGTTCACGATGTCCCTGGCAATGCGCAGGTTCTTACCGGCTTTCCCGATCGCGCGGCCCTTGAGCTTGGGGTCCACTGTGATGGTTGCGTGAGTGATGTTTCCGCGCTGCTCGATAACGACCTTCTGAGGATTGTAGATGTGGAAGACGTTCTTCACGAACTGCTCGGGATCCTCGGAATATTCGACAACCTGGATGTTCTTCCCGGTCTTGTCTTTGAGCTTGATCACGTGCTCCCCTTTCTTTCCGACAGCGATGTTTCCCTGTCCCTTCTCGACAACGAACACGAGTTTGTCCTCAGTGTCCATACAATCGATGGCGTTCGCCTTGGTGATCTGCTCGAACAGAGAGATGTACCTGAGCGTATCCTCGGTAAGTACGATATCTGCGGACATGATTCTCACAGCGTTAAGATGTTGGAGCTACCTTTGTCGATGATCACAAGGGCAGAAACGGAGAAGGGTTTTCCACAGAGAGCACCGAGCTCCATGTTGTTTCCGTCGTACACGTGTACCTTCACTCCGAGATCTCCCTTAAGCTCTGCGCTGGGGCAGTTCCTGGCGAGGATGACCATCTGGGCCTTTCCGTCCTTGACTGCCTTGGTTGTCTGATCTACTCCGAACTCCACTTTTCCGGTGGAGATTGCAGATTTCAATGCTCTGCCGATATCGATTTTCTCATCGCTCATTCTTTATCCCCCTTCTTGGGTGTGTAAATAAGGTTTACTGCACCGGTACCGAGTGTGACCGGCTGTCCGACAATGATGTTCTCGGTGACTCCCTCAAGGTGGTCGACCTCTCCTACCATCGCGGCGTGCAGGAGGTGCGCGGCTGTGATCTCGAAAGCCGCCCTGGCAAGTACCGAGGACTTCTTTCCGGACACTCCGTGCCTTCCGATGGCCTTTACGTAACCATCGTTGGTCATGAGGTCGGCCACAAGCATGATGTGCCTGATGTCGACATCAAGACCTGCCTCTCCGAGTGTTCCCATGGCTTCGTGGATGATGGAGTTCCTGGCCGCCTCGATACCGAGAACATCGGCCACCTCCAGGATGCTGTTCGTCATGACGTTGTCAGCATCCACACCCTCGACCTTGAGGACCTCTTTGAGGTTGCTTCCTTCAGTGATGATCTTCCATGATCCCTCCGTCTTGGAGAGGACCGCTCTCGTGATGCCGTCGATCCCTTTGATCTTGGCACCCTTGATGGCGTCATACATCACCTGCAGTTTCTTATATGAGGGCTCGTCGGACGTGACCACGATCTCGAATCCCGACATCGTGACCATGTTACGGACGGCCTTCACCTTGTTCAGCCTCTCGACGATGTCCTCGGGCTTGATGCCCCTGGACTCCATCTTACGGACATCGGGGTTGATGATCAACCTCATGTTTGTGATGTCCGTCTCCACGGAGGCTATGTCGAGCAGGAGCGTCATCTCGATGTTCGAGGCGACGTGACGGGCCACGTTCTCATCCTCGGCTGCGATGCCGATGAGGGGGATGTCCATGGACGGTGTGCTGGGCACACGCCTGGCATCCACGATCTCGATGAGACGGGGCAATCCCTGCGTGACGTTGATGTTCGCGACTCCCGCGTAGTGGAATGTACGCATGTTCATCTGTGTACCGGGCTCTCCGATGGAGTGCGCGGCCATGACCCCTGCGGACTCGTTGCGGTCCATCTTGTGGGATGTGTACATCCTGTTGGCTACGGTGAGCAGCTGTTTGCATACGTCGTCATCCAGGTCCGCATTCTTGATACGGGCCGCGATGTCGACGTAGATCTTCATGGGAAGCTCGATACCGAGCTCCTGGGAGAGGGCCTTGAGCCTGAGCTCCCCCTCGGAGTACTCGTAGAAGTTGGTGACCTCCTCCATGGGCTGGACGGGCACCTCCTCCTCCACGGCCTTCTTCGCTTTGGACGAGGACGTGGCGGGCCTCTTGCCGATCTTCACTATGACGGATCTGGCATCCTCCTCGGTCAGTCCGACCTCGACGAGGGCTGCCTCGCCGGCGGCACTGATCCCGCTGAGGGTTTTGAACTTGGAGACCAACAGGTTCGCCGCATCGAAATCGACTCCCCTGTTGACCAATGCCTTGACGGTATCCTTACTTGCCATTATCACTCACCTCCACCGTCGAAGTCCATATCGAGGTCGTCATAGTCCTCGGACTCCTCCTCCTCGATGTACTCCATCTCATCCTTCTCCAGGGATCCGTAGTCTCCTCCGACATCCTTGGTGTCGATGTGGAGCAGCTCGTCGGCCTGGTCTCCCAGGACCTCTGCGAAGAGGTCGTCGAGATCGATGGCCTTACCCCTGACGGCCCTGGCGGGATCGACCCCGTCCTCACCGTACTTGAACTGGACGACGGTTCCGATGGTGTTCCTGACGGTTCCGTCCTCGGTCAGCTTGAGGTCCTCGAGAGCGGAGACGAGACGCCTCTGCATGTATCCGGACCTGGATGTCCTGACCGCGGTATCGACCAGTCCCTCCCTTCCTCCCATTGCGTGGAAGAAGAACTCGGTGGGCGAGAGTCCGGACTTGTACGAGTTGGAGCAGAATCCCCTGGCGTACGCACCGAGGTCACCCTTCTCGAAGTGGGGAAGGGTCCTGTTCCAGTATCCTCTGGAGAGCCTCTCTCCACGGACAGCCTGCTGACCGACACAACCGGCCATCTGCGACAGGTTGAGCATGGATCCACGGGCTCCGGCCTTGGCCATGATGACCGCGGGGTTGGTCATTCCCAGGTGCTTACCTGCGATGCGTCCCGCACCGTCACGGGCCTGTCCGAGGGCTCCCATGACCTGCACCTCAAGGGTCTCCCTGAGGGAACGTCCGGGCATCTGGTCGAGGGTTCCGTCCTGATAGGATGTGACCAGGTCAGTCACCTTGTCGATGCAGTCCTGGGTGTTGTTGGCGATCTGGAGTGCGGCCTCGTCGGGGATATCCTCATCCCCGATACCGGTACTGAATCCGTGGTTCATCAGTGCACCGAGGGCGAGCCTGGTGACCTGGTTGATGAACTGGGCTGCACGGTCCGCGCCGTAGTCACGGGCGATACGGTCGAGGATCTTACCCTTACTGTTACCGATACCCCTGACGTCGATGGTTCCGCAGAGGAGCTGTCCGTCACGGATCTTGACATAGGCATCGAACTCGCACTCCTCCTTCATGCACCTGTCGCAGTTCTGACAGATGTTGGATTTGAACGTTGTGCGGAAGTCCTTGGGCAGGACGACGGAGAACAGCTGTTTCCCGGTCCAGTAGGGCTCCCCTTTCTCGTCGATGTAGGGCTCGGGCATCTCGATGGCGAACTTGTCCGTCTCATCGTAGACGGGCTTGCCCTCGGCATCGGTTCCGATGACCTTCTTCTGGGGCAGCTTGAACAGGATGTTCGCTGTCTCGAACCTGTCGAATCTGGGGTTGTCGTGGGTCAGGAAGTAGGCTCCGGTGATGTGGTCGTGGATGGCCCCGATGATGGGTCCTCCGTACCTGGGTGACAGGATGTTCTCCTGGACCTGCATGAGGATACGTGCCTCGGCACGGGCCTCGTCGGACTGCAGGACGTGCAGGTTCATCTCGTCACCGTCGAAATCCGCATTGTAGGGAGGACAGACGCAGAGGTTGAACCTGAAGGTACGTCCGGGCATGATGCGCACACGGTGGGCCATCATGGACATCCTGTGCAGCGAAGGCTGCCTGTTGAACAGGACGACATCGCCATCGACGAGCTGCCTCTCGACCGTGTAGTCGACCATGAGGTCCGCTGCGACGGTCTCGGAGTTCTTCTCGGTGACCCTGATCTTCCTTCCGTCCGCACGGATGACGTAGTTGACACCGGGCAGATAGGGGCTGTCCTGGGCGGGCTTGGGTCCGCGGGCGACCATCTCCCTGATCTTCTCGATGTTGTGCTCGTTGACGTGAACGGGAACGGTGAGCTCCCTGGCGGCGAACACGGGCACTCCGACCTCGTTGATAGAGAGCAGGGGGTCGGGCGAGATGACGGTACGGGCCGAGAAGTTGACACGCTTTCCGGACAGGTTGGATCTGAAACGTCCCTCCTTTCCCTTCAGCCTCTGTGTGAGGGTCTTCAGGGGACGTCCGGACCTGTGCCTTGCGGGCGGGATTCCGGAGGTCTGGTTGTCGAAGTAGGTGGTGACGTGGTACTGCAGGAGCTCCCAAAGGTCCTCGACGATCAGCTGGGGTGCTCCGGCGTCACGGTTCTCCCTGAGCCTCTGGTTGATCCTGAGGACATCGACCAGCTTGTGTGTGAGGTCATCCTCGGATCTGTCTCCGGAGTCAAGGGTGATGGAGGGCCTGACGGTCACGGGGGGCACTGCGAGTGCGGTGAGGACCATCCACTCGGGCCTGCAGGTCGTGGGATCGATACCGAGGGTGATGAGGTCGTCATCGGGGATCCTCTCGAGCCTCTCACGGACCTCCTTGGGGGTCAGCTTGTGGTTGTCCTCGACCTCCCTGAAGGTGGTGGGCTTGTCCAGTTTGATCTTAATCTGCTCGGCACCGCAGTAGGGGCACATACCCTTTCCGGATGCGTCCTTGGCGGTCTCCTTGGAGAAGATCTTGACGTCGATGGTGCCTCCTCCGAGCTCCTCCATCCTCTCCATACTCTCCCTGCGGGCCTGGATCTGGTCCGCGGACAGCATGAGCCTGCCGCACTGGCAGCATGTGGACTCGAGGAGCATCTTGATGTCCTTGATGAATCCGACATGGATGACCGGCATGGCCAGGTCGATGTGTCCGAAGTGTCCGGGACACTCATCGACCTTGCATCCGCATGTCTTACAGCGGAGTCCGGGCTCGATGACTCCCATGTGGGGGTCCATGAGTCCCATGTCGATGGGGTATCCCTCGTCGTCGTATGTGTCTGCGGTGATGATCTTCGTCGCAGACATCTTCCTGATCTCGTCGGGCGAGACACAGGAGAATTTGATCGATCCGATCCTTTTTGTGATTCCGCGTACTGTCATCTCAAATCCTCCAGCTGGAGCCTCATGGCGACACCAAGCGACAGGAGCTCATCCATGAGCAGCTTGAACGCGTAGGATGTCTGGACGAGGTAGATGTTAGTGTTGTTCTTGCACACGGGGCAGTAGAGTGACCCGTGCCTGTCCATGATCGCGATGTGTCCGCACTTGGGGTTTCCGCAGATGTACTGCTGGGTTCCGTCGGATTCGTCGAGCAGACGGTCCTTGATGACCATTGCGGCACCGTGACCGATCAGACAGTCACGCTCCATCTCTCCGAACCTGAGTCCTCCCTGCCTGGAACGTCCCTCGGTGGGCTGCCTGGTGAGGATCTGGACGGGTCCCCTGGACCTGACGTGCATCTTTCCGCTGACCATGTGGTGCAGCTTCTCGTAGAAGATGACACCGGTGTAGACATCGGCCTGGATCATGCGTCCGGTCCTACCGTCGTACATGACCTCCTTTCCGGTGTTCCTGAATCCGTTCCTGACGAGTCCGTCCCTGATGGACTCCTCGTTCTCTCCGGAGAACGCGGTACCGTCGATGATACGTCCCTCCATCGATCCGACCTTTCCTGCGATCATCTCGAGGACGTGTCCGATGGTCATACGGGACGGGATTCCGTGGGGGTTGACGACGAGGTCGGGTGTGACTCCGTCGGCGGTGAAGGGCATGTCGCACTGGTCGACGAGCCTTCCGACGACTCCCTTCTGTCCGAACCTGGAACAGAACTTGTCACCCAGCTCGGGGATCCTCTCGTCCCTGACCTTGACACGGACGAGCCTGGAACCGTTCTCGGACTCGGTGATCATGACGGAATCGACGTATCCCTTCTCTCCGGGCCTGACGGTGACGGATGTCTCCCTCCTCTTCTGGGGTGTGAGGAAGTCCGTCTCCTCCTCCAGGAACCTGGGCGGGGATGTCTTTCCGATGAGGACATCGGATCCGGAGACCTCGCTCTCGGGCGAGATGAGACCGTCCTCTCCGAGGGATGCGTATGCCAGGTCGGCACGTGCACCCATGATGTCGGGCGAGGGGATCTCGAAGTGGTCCTCCTGTCCTCCGGGGTAACGGCGCTCCTCGGCACGGTAGGACCTCATGAAGGTGGACCTTCCGAGTCCTCTTTGGACGGAGCTCTTGTTCATGACGAGGGCATCCTCGATGTTGTATCCGTGGAATGAAAGGACGGCGATGCAGAAGTTCTGTCCTGCGGGCCTGTGGCTGTATCCCATGAACTGCATGGTCTGTGTCTGGACCATGGGCACCTGGGGGTACTGCATCAGGTGACCCCTTGTGTCGGGCCTGATCCTGTAGTTGGCTGTGGGGACTCCCAGTGCCTGCTTACCCATTCCTGCACCCATTGTGATACGGGGTGCGGAGTTGTGCTCGGGATAGGGAACGATACCGGATGCCACTCCGAGGATGACCATGGGGTCGACCTCCATGTGGGTGTACTTGGGCTCGACCTTGCTGGGCACGGTGAACTCCTCGGTGCACCACTTGCACTTAAGGACGATCTCCCCGTCCTTTCCGGGGTTCATCCAGTCCGCATCCATGGGGGACAGTGCGTGGTCGCAGCAGGGGCATCTCCTGGGGACGTCGTATGCGTCCACGAGGACGAGTGCATCCTCTTCCTCTTCCGCATCGACCCACTCGACGATACCCTCGCGGAACAGGTCGTTCCACCTGATCTTACCCTCGCGGATACCCTCGATGTGCTTCCTTGTGATGGCGAGCCTTCCGTTCTTCACGATGAGCAGGGGCCTTCTGAGCCTTCCCTCATCGCAGTTGATGATGACCTCTCCCATCTCCTCGTCGTAGCGGATGTTGATCTCGTTGGAGATGAGACCGCATCTCCTGCGCTCCCGGATCTCGTTGACGAGCTTCCTCGCATCGCCGTGGACACCGACGAGGTCTCCGTTGACGTAGACACGGACACCGTTTCCGCCCTTGACGGACTCGAGGTTGAGCTCCCTGAGCATCCATTTGATGTCGGACTCCGCGAATCCCTCTGAGATGTCGATGATGAGTGCGGCGTTCTTCACCAGACCGCAGTTCTGACCCTCGGGGGTCTCGGAGGGGCACAGCCTTCCCCACTGGGTGGGGTGAAGGTCACGTGCCTCGAAGTGGGGCTGGCTCCTGGTCAGGGAGGATGTGATCCTCCTGAGGTGGGACATGGCGGACAGGTTGGACGTCCTGTCGAGGAGCTGCGAGACTCCCGCGCGTCCTCCGACCCAGTTACCCGTGGCGAGTGCGTGGAGCAGCTTGTGGGTGAGCAGGTCGGGACGGATGGACGAGGCGATGTTGAGATCGCTCTTCTTCCTTCCCCAGTTCCTCTCGAGCTGGTACTTCAGGTCCTTCATGAGGCTGCTGAAGCTGGTCCTGAAGAGGTCCTCCATGAGGTCCCCGGAGAGCTTGAGCCTCTTGTTGGCGTAGTGGTCCTTGTCATCCTCCTTCCTCTTCCCGAGGGAGAGCTCGAGAACGGAACGGGCAACGCGTCCGAGGAAGATGGCCTTCTTCATGCGGTCCGCCTCGGTGTCTCCGAGGTGGGGCAGCAGGGACCTGTCGAGGATGCTCTCGACCTTCTTGGTCCTGTACTCCTTCGCCTGACCGGCGGCGAAGTTCCTCTCGAGGAACAGGATCGCATCCTCCTTGGTGTGGAAACCGTTGGGTGCGAAGGTCTTCTTGTCGAAGGACGCCTCGATGTTGGCGTACACGATGTTCGCCATCGCCTCGTCGGAGACGATCGTATCGTAGATGTCCTGATCGGACTCCATTCCCAGGGCCTTCATGAGGGCCACGAGGGGGATGGATCCGGATGCGACGGGCACGGAGACCATGACCATGCCGTCCTTCTTCTTCTCAACGAGGGTCAGTGCGCGGTATCCGTCCTTCTGGGAGAAGACCTTGGCAACTTCGACTGCCGCGCCGTATTTCTCGTTGTACTCGACCATGACCCTGTTGGGGGCCAGGTCTTCCAATGTGATGAGGACCCTCTCGGTTCCTCCGATGATGAAGTATCCACCGGGCTCGCGGGGATCCTCCTTCTGCCTGACGAGCTCTCCGGTGTACTCGGAATCCGTCAGGGAATGCTCCATGTGCCTCTCCATGACCGACCTGTTGAGGTTGCATCCGTTGGATTTGACCATCATGGGGAGGTCTCCGACATGGATCCACTTGTCGTTCTCGGGCATCTCCTTCTCGACGCCGTCCTCGAAGACCTCGAAGCGGACGAACACGGGGGACATGTAGTTCAGGTTCCTGAGCCTGGCCTCCATGGGCGTGAGGTCGTGGCTGTATCCGTTGGCCTCCATGACCTTGGGCTCATCGATGCGGATGGTGGGTTTGGCCTGGAGGTCGATGTTACCGTCCTCGTCCCTCTTCCTTCCGATGTGGATCTCGATGTTCCTTCCGCCTGTGCGCTCGGGGTCCAGCTTGATGATTCCGCGCTCGGCATCATCCGTGGGGACCCTGATGTCGTCGACGATCCTCTGCATCCTGCTGTTGTTGTTCTCACCGCAGGCGAGGAAGTCGTTGAAGGAAGAAATGTGATGGTTGACGATATTGTGCTCCGAGAAGTATAGCTTGACTAAGTCCCTCATAATCCCTTACCCCCTGGTCACGAGCCTGTATGCCACAAATTCCTGGGCTGTCTCGCTTTTCCTGACGACCTTGATGACACGTCCCTCGTCGATGGGGCCGTGGATGGACTCAAGCACCCTGATACCGGGGTCGCTTTTCCTGATTTTGGGCAGCTGGTCGCGGGTCATCCCCTTCCTGGAAAGGACCGCGTCTGCCTCCTCCTCACTGAGGAGGTGGTGCTCAGGCACGAGTCTGTGCTTGAGTACGTTGAACGAATTGTTTTCTGTTGCCAAGTGAGTCACCTACTTTTGCCCAGCCCGGTCAGCTGGAAATGGTTTTCAGAGAAATGACAAGTGTTCGCCTTCCCCATACTTGATCCGCCGTCGATCGCTCATGAAGTCCATGGCGGGCCTGAAGGGATTCGAACCCTTGACCACCTGATTAAAAGTCAGATGCTCTACCTAGCTGAGCTACAGGCCCATGGATAGCTTTTAAGCTAACAAGCTGGGGAGAAGATAGTTGTATATAATATTTATTGGGGGCCCCAGGATATCTAACGTCGTTAAGACTGCCAGGACCCCCGAAAAACAGGGTCACACCTTCCTGCCGGACCTCTTCCTGGCGAATATCAGGTATGCCGTGTGACCGAGCATCTCGAAGGACGGCCTCACCCCGCCGGGATGGACCTCCAGTCCGCGCTGCATGTTCTCCAGGGCATGGACGTTGGAGTACCCCCTCTCGCGGAGGGCGTTTACTATGGATTCGGCCTGGTTCATGTTGGGGACGTACGCGCACACCCTGCCCCCGTCGCGGAGATGGGGCTCCAGATTGTCCAGGGCCAGCCATGGGTCGGGCATGTCCATGATGAGGGCATCCGCCTTGCCGTCGATGTTGACGGGCATCTCCCTGGCATCACCGATCTCATAGGACCAGTACCTGTCCAATCCTGTACGGGCGACGTTTCTCCCGGCCCTCTGGGCGTTGTCCTCCCTGAGCTCCAGGGTGTGGACGTGCCCGTTGGGGGCCACCGCATGCAGGAGGGCGGTGGTCAGACCTCCCGACCCGGCACCGACCTCCAGGATGGTGTCCCCGCACTTCACATCGCATTTCATGAGGATCGTGGCGGCATCCTTGGGGATTATCACCTGGGCACCCCTGTCGAGGGACTCCATCAGCTCCATAATCCCGGGACGGAACACCGTGTACTCCCTGCCCACTATGGTCAGGGTGTCACCCTCGTCCAGGTCCTTGAAACGGGATCCGTCTATCGCGCCCAGGGACTGCACCTTCACCATTCCGTAGGATACCCTGACCCAGCTTCTCTTGCCGTTCGCGTCTTCCAGATAGATCATCTCGTTCTCGAGGAATGCCATGGGCCTCGGAAGGGGCCGCCTCACTATAAACCTACGTCATCGGTTCCGGAAACGACGGATGAGCACCCCGCGCATATCGTCGGTCTCGTTGTGGACCCCGTACACGTACTCGACCTCATCGTCGGTGCATCCCAGGAGGACCTTGACCTCCGAATCCCTCTGGACCAGGTCCACGGTCACGATCACCGCCGTGGGGATCCCGTCGCCCATGGTGCCCACCCAGACGTCTATGCCCTCGCCGTCGGAGGACACGGTGCCCTCGAGGTACCCGTAGTCCAGGCCGTAGGTGAAACCCGGATAACGGGGGTGTCCGCTCCCCTTCGGCCTGTCGATGACGACCTGTGACGATGCCACCAACCTGTCCAACGCATCCCAGAAACCGAAACCGACCGATGTCATGGTACCGGTATCTCCCGAGAAACTGCCCCATTCATAGACCCTCCGAACAATCACTCGGACATGGCACACGGAATACTCGGCATCATCGCATGCCCCATGCTCGAGGATGAGCTGATCTACAGTCTCGCCAACGACCCCGACGAGAAGGACATCTATGTCCTGGACACCCCGTACAACGGGAGTCTGAAGAGGAAGATGGACCAGAAGGGGGTCCCGTACAGGACCATGGACGAATGGGACTTCATGAACGCCAACGACCGGATCGACAGGAACCGCCTGACCGTTGCGATCAGGATGATGAACCTGGCCCTCCACAGCGAACCGAAGGACCTCATGAAGAGGATCCAGGACGACATGGTCATGCTCCAGGGGAGGGTGGATGCCGTGGGACTCTACTACGGCATGTGCGGGAACTACGGTTGGGACATCACCAAGTGGGCGGAACAGCACCTGTCCTATCCTGCGGCCGTGTTCAGGGACGATCAGGGAAGGGTCTGCGACGACTGCGTCGGTGTGGCCGTGGGCGGACTCTGCGGATACCAGAGGTTGATCAAGGAGTTCACCGGGGTCATGCTCTTCACACCGGCGGTGGCCACCAACTGGGTGGACTTCATGTCCGCAGGGGAGATGGTCAAGGGAGTGTTGGACCACAGGGACCCTCAGAAGAGCATCAAGGAGATCCTCGAGATATGCGGATACAGGTCGGTGGTGCAGATAGACACCGGGCTGGAGGACAGGAAGGAGTTCGACGAGGCCACGAAGGAGTTCGCCGACTACATGGGGTTCGAGATACTGCAGGCATCATCGGACTACGCCGACCTCGGGCCGGCCAAGAGGCTGTACGCCGAGGCGAAGTCCATGCTCCCCCAGTGATGGAATGAAGAAAGGGGAGGTACCGGACAACCTCCGGTCCTCCCCGTGATAGTTTTAGCGACCTCACATCGTGTGGGCCGCATAGGCGGGCTTGTCCACGGGCTTGCCGCAGATTATGCACTTGCCCTCGAACCTCTCGGGATGGTAGGGGGTTCCGAGGATCTTGAAGTCGTATGTGTCCTCGAACTTGTGACCGCACTCGGGGCATCCGCACCATCCGAACCTGAGGATCTTGTCCTGGGGGATGTCCTCCAGGGAGTCGATGTCCTGGATACGGGACTTCTGGACCTCCTGGGCCCTTGCGAGCATGCTCTCGGAGATGTCGTCCAGGATCATCCTGACACCAGGGACCACGTCCTCCGCGGAGATGGTTCCCTTCTCACCGTTGTCCCTCCTAGCGAATGCTACGACCCCGTTCTCCATGTCGCGGGCACCGATCTCCAGACGGAGGGGCACTCCCTTGATCTCCCAGTCGTAGTACTTGCTTCCGGGACGGGCATCGCGGTCGTCGAGCTTCACCCTGATGCCTGCATCCGAGAGGATCTTGGCCAGGGATTTGGCGGCCTCTGCCACCTGCTCGGTGTTCTTCTTGGACAGGATGGGGATGATGACCACCTGGAAGGGTGCGATTCCCGGGGGCATGACGAGTCCCTGGTCGTCTCCGTGGACACCGATCAGTGCTCCGACGAGACGCTCGCTCATTCCGAACGTGGTCTGGTGGACGTGCTTGTGCTCCCCGTTCTCATCCTCGTAGGTGATCTCGTAGGGGACGGAGAAGTTGGTCCTGTAGTGGTGGATGGACCCCATCTGGAGCGTCCTTCCGTTGGGCATCGAGGTGTCGATACCGACGGTGTAGTGGGCTCCGGGGAACTTGTCCCACTCGGTCCTGATGAGCAGGGTGTAGGGCAGGCAGATCTTCTTCGCGATCTTCTCCAGGATCTGGATGTCCTCCTCGATCTGGTCCTGTGCGTCCTCCTCGGACACATGGCAGGTGTGGGACTCGAAGAAGTGGATCTCACGGACCCTGATGAACGGACGGGTCTGCTTGGTCTCGTAACGGAACGTGTTGACGATCTGGTATGTCTTCAGGGGGAGGTCCTGGTGTGACCTGATCCACAGGGAGAACATGGGGTACATGGCGGTCTCGGATGTGGGCCTGACCACGAGCCTGACGTCCAGCTCGTTGAGTCCGGCGTGGGTGACCCAGTAGACCTCCTCGTCGAATCCCTTGATGTGGTCCTTCTCCTTGGCGAACTGGTCCTCCGGGATCATCAGGGGGAAGCAGACCTCGTCGTGCTCCGTGGCGTCGAACTCCTCGCGGATGTAGGTGTCGATCTGCCTCATGATCTTCCAGCCGTAGGGGGTCCAGACGTTCATGCCCTTGATGGGGTATCTCTTGTCGGAGAGTCCGGCCTTCTCGACGATGTCGAGGTACCAGTCTGCGAAGTTGTCCTCCTTCATCGACATGACATCATCCCTTCCTGATCGCGTCTGCGATGATCCCCGCCACGGAGATGTGGGAGACCTCGTTGTCCAGGGTGTTGCAGCAGAGGACGTTGTCCAGGAAACTGCCCGTGAGCCTCTCGAGGGCGTTGTTGACGAACACACCGTGGGTGCATGCGACGGACACGCTGAGGGCACCGGCGTCCTTGAGTGCCTGTGCGGCGGCGATGATTGTGCCTCCGGTGGAGATCATGTCGTCCACGATGAGGACCCTCTTGCCCGTGCAGTCCATCTTGGCGGGGGCGATGCGGACATCGACTCCGGAGAGGCGGGTCTTCTCCAGGTGGTCGTACTCCACTCCGAGCCTCTCTCCGACGTCCTTGGCACGTCCCGCCGCTCCGATGTCGGGGGAGAGGACGAGGTCTACCTTGCCGTCCTTGAAGTAATCGGCGATGACGGCGGCCGCCTTCAGGTCCACATGGGGACAGGTGAAATGGTCCAGAACGGCCTCCTTGTGGATGTCGATGGTGATGACCCTGTCGCATCCCATGTCGAGGTGGTTGCACATGACCTTGGCGGATTCGGGCTCTCCGGGTTTGAAGACCCTGTCCTGTCTGGCGTATCCGAAGTAGGGGATGACCAGGGTCACGGACCTGGCACCGAGCCTGCGGACCGCATCCTGCAGAAGGAACATCTCGATGAGGTTGTCGTTGGGATAGGTGTTCTGAACGATGATGATGTCGTCGTCCAGACTCTCGCTGTCGATCCTTGTATAACACTCACCATCGGGGAACCTTGTGGAAGCTGCCTGAATGTACGTGCATCCGAGGATAGAGGCCAACTCCTTGGCCAGGTCCCTGGATGACGACCCGCCTACTATAATCATGGTTCCTCGTTATCACATATCCATTAAAAACATTGTCAGAAGGCACCCGACCGATACATCAATCTATCCCATGGACGGTGGAGGCACCATGAGCGAAAGGATCGACGTGGTCACCGAGGAGAGGATAGAGAAGTATCTGGACATCACCGCCAGGGCACTGGCGAAGATACGCATAGCCGCCCCTGCGAAATCGTACAACAGGCGCCTGGCGGACAGCTTCATGGAGATGGCCAACTGCTACTACGCGGATGCCAAGCACTTCAGGGAGTGCGGCGACATCGTGACCGCCTTCGCGGCGGTGAACTACGCCCATGCATGGCTGGACTGCGGTGCGAGGATCGGACTCTTCGATGTGGACGGGGACGACGTCCTGTTCACGCTCTTTGAGTGACCTTTATCTCCCTCCCGCTGGAAGAGCACCGGAACGCACAAACGTTCCCCCTCCCCAGCAGGGCACGGACCCTGTCTATGGGCGCATCGGTGTAGATGCTGTTGCCGAGCATGCACATGCCGGCGTTGTAACCGTCGGAGTTCAGGCGCATTATCGCCTTCCTCACCGAGGGGCTCTCGAGACCGATCTCGGACGAGAACGAGTTGGCGGTACGGAAGAAGTTCTCGCGGGTCGGATCCTCCAGGAAGGAATCCAACGCCGAACGGCCCACATCGCGTATCCTGTTGACCGCCTCGTTGTCCCACAGTATGCCGTCGGTGGTCATCTTCGGCCCCAGTACGGCGAGTGTGAGTGTGGGGAACCTTATGTCGGCGTTCTCCACCAGACCCATCGGGGGGAATCCCGCACGGGTCCTGACGGGGACGTCCCGGCCCGCCACTATGGCGGCCACATCCCCCATCCCGCCTCCGCCCCTGACCTCCGCCACATGGGCGGCCTCGAAGGCCTTGGTGCGGGAGACACCTGTGATGGATGCCACGGCGATACCGGTCGCAAGGGCGCCGGATGCACTGGTGCCGAAACCCTGACTCATGGGCAGGTCGTTCTCGATCCATATGTCGAACCCTTTTCCGGGTGCGATGATGTTGGCGGTCATGCGGGTGATGTGGGCGGAGGAGCTGGAACCGTCGATGTAGATGTTCACCACATCATCGTCCCTCTCCTCCACCGTAGCCGTGGACCCCAGGTCCAACCTTATGCCGGAACCCCTGGACCCCGTGCTGATGGGGTTGAGGGTGGGCGACGGCTCGAATATGCACGAAACATGCCCCGGACAGAACGCGGATACCCTCATGTCCTCTTCACACAGAAATCGAGGATGGCATCGGACACCTCGGCCTTGGTGCCGGTGATGTCCTTGTCCGAATCGGATGTGACCAGTATCGCGGAGGAGGACTTCATCCCCACGACGTCGATGTCGTTGGCCACCACCGCGGCGAGGTCGTACTTCTCGATGCGGGACCTGGCCCTGTCCACGAGCTCCTGACGGGTCAGACCCGATTCGGCCTTGAAACCTATGACCGTCCCGCATCTGGAACGGATCAGGGGCAGGACCTTCGGAACGGGGTCCAATCCCAGTTCGAAACCGTCATCACTGGGGATCTTCCCCTCGGTGAACTCATGGGGTGTGAAGTCCGCCAGGGCCGCAGGCACGAGTACGATGTCATGGTCGATACCCTCCGTCATCGACACAAGGTCCGACACGGTGGAGAAACGGCGGGTCGGGATGTAGTCGGGCAGGTCCACGCTGCATCCGCCCATCCACAGCTCCACATCCGCACCCCTTCCGAAGGCACGCTCCGCAAGGGCCACGGCCATCATGCCGGTGGAGCGGTTGGTTATGATCCTCATGGAGTCTATGGGCTCCTCGCTGCGTCCTCCGATCACCAGGAGACGCTTCCCGGAGAGGTAGTTGTTGGACAACATCCTGAACGTCCATGCCACCACCTCGTCCCTCGATGCCACCTTGGCCCTGACACCGTCGGTGCGGGGACCTATGAAATGGACACCCCAGGACCTGAGACGGTCCATGTTCTCCTTCACGGCGGGGTTCCTGTACATGGATTCGTGCATGGCTGGGGCGATGGCCACGGGGATGCCCGCACCCAATGCGACGGTCGCCATGGAGGTCACGGTGGTGTCATCGATACCGCAGGCGATCTTGGACACGGTGTTGGCCGTGGCGGGGTAGATCAGGAACAGGTCGCATGACAGGGACGAACCGACCATGTCGATGTGCTCCGTCCTGCCGGTGAGCTCCGTGACGGGCCTGTGCCCGCTGGCGAACTCCAAGGAATCGGGTGCCACCAGTTTGGCGGCGGCCTCGGTGAGCACGGGGTACACATCGGCGCCGTGCCTGACCAGTTCCCTTATCGTCCCGAAGCACTCCGTTGCGGCTATGCTCCCCGTGATCCCCATCACGATGGTCTTGCCCCTGAGACGGGTGCTCTTCTCGCAGAAAATCTCCTGAGACGGATGCATCATATCACCTTCCTTATCACCGACATCACAGTGTCGAAAACCGTGTCCGGATCGGCCGAGGCGTCCACCTTGACGAATCCGTATTCCTCCGCCAGACGGAGGTAGTTGGAGCGGACCTGCTCCAGGAAGTCCAGCTTCTCGAACTTGCTGACCTCCTCCCCCCTGGTCCCGACACGGCTGAGACTCTCGGAGGGATCGATGTCCAGGAGGATGGTGGCATCCGGCCCGGACGTGAAACGTGAGTTGATGGACAGCAGCCAATCCCTGTCGGTACCGTCACCGTCCAGTTTGGCGGATTGGTATGCGACGGTGGATGCGAAGTAACGGTCGCAGAGCACTATCCTGCCCTCGGACACCCACCTCCTGATGGCCTCGGTGTGGTCGTTGCGGTCCGCCACGAACAGGAGTGCCTCGGTGGTCTGGGAGATGTCGCCAGCGGCCCCCGAACGTATGAACGCCCCTATCCCCTCATGGGTGGGTTCCGCGGTGAGGATGACTTTCTTACCTTCCGATTCAAGTTCGGATTTGACCCTGTCGCATACGGTGGATTTACCGGCACCATCTATGCCTTCGAAGACAATGAATGCTCCTTCCATCACCTGGTCAATCGCAACAATCACATTAGATTTTGTGTGCGAGAACGTAGCAATGACATCACGGAATCCAAAGATTCCACATCCTTGGAATAGGGTCTGCATGCGAATGCGATGTCCGCGCGGATGCGGTCGTCATAACGTACGCCCAGGGATGACAGGTTCTCCCTCAGGGTCCCCGCGAGGTTGCCTCCGCGACGGTCCCAATCGGTCATTATCACCGCATCCTTCCCCGAAGCCCATACGTGTTCCGCGGCCCTCACCGGACCTCCGCCGCTCTGGACGCAGAAGAACTCTGCGACCACGCCCACGGCCTCCAATGCGGCCACGTCCTTCAGACCCTCCACCAGGACGATGTGGGTGTCACGGAGGGAGTTGATCCTCCCCACGGCGTCCTCCAGGACCGCCAACCTGTCCGCATCGTCATGGATGTCGGTCACATCGACCCCTCTATGGCCCCCATGGCCTTGGCGGGATCGCCGTACACCGTGACGGTCTTCTGACGGTTCAGCTGTCCCGAGGTGACCTCGCACCTGAACCCGGTGATCTGACGGAAGGTCTCCTCGACCTCCTTGTTGGCACGGCCGTCCAGGGGAGGTGCCTTCACCCTCAGGATCAGACGCTTCCTCCACTCGTCATAGCCCTCCGGGCCGGATCTGTTGGAGCGGGGTGACACCAGGACGTCCACCTCGAGGCGGTCGCCCCTGTCCCTGGAGACATCGGAGATCTTCATCATCCCACCCCAACGACCCGCGACGATATAGGGATGATGCCCGGGAGATGTGTGCGGACCCAATCTCGGAACCGTTATCTACAGCCCCGAGGATAGCGCTCCGATGAGCCCGGCGTCCGAACCGATGACATTCGATGAGCTGTCTGAACTCTACAGGGTTGAGATGAAGAGCAGCTCCATCACACAGGTCAGGGGAGACCTTTTCCGGGCCATGGCCGAACTCCTCACGAGACTCCGCATCGATTTCGACAAACAGATGTCCATCGACCCGGAATCGGTGATGTGCGAAGGTGCCAACCAACGCAGGAAGAAGGCGGAGAGGCTCGTGAAGGATGTCATGCACATCAGGACCCAGAAGATCTGCCAGATGGCGATACGCGGTGCCCTGGGTGCGGAGAACCAGTTGGATGCCCTCACCACCGAGGAGAGGGACTATTATTCATCCATACAGGACGAATCCAGGAGGCACCTGTCCGAGATAGACCGCCTCAGGGGAAGGAAGAACACCGTCGCCACCCACATCGACGAGGTCCCGACGCCGAGGAGGGCACCTGAGCCGGTGCCTGAACCCGAACCCGTGGTGGAACCCGAGCCGGTCGTGGAGGATGTCCCGGAACCCGTGGTGGAGGAGGATATCCCGCCGGAGATGGAACAGGACATGTTCGACGACTTCCCTCCGGAGGAGTCCTTCGACGATATACCCGACGAACCTCCGATGGAACCCGAACCCGTTGCGGAGCAGGTCCCCGTGAAGGAGACGGAACCCGTGGTGGAGACCATCCCCGAACCCCGCGACGACGACCTCGCATCCGTCATACTCCGCATACTGGAGGACCTCCCTCCCTTCGTTGGACCGGACAGGGACTACATCCTGTCCAAAGAGGACATCGTGACCATGCCCCGCGTCATGGCAGAGGCACTGGTGAACGGCGGGAAGGCGGAGTACGTCAGGCCTACGCCTTGAGTGTCCTCACGTCGCACTGGAACTCCATGCAGTCGATCCTGCGACGGTCTATGCCGGTTATGTCCGCCACCGTCTGTCTGGCGATGTCGGGGATGTTGTTTGTCTTGCTCAGGTGGGCCAGGAAAAGGGGTGTGCCCTCCCTGAGGTTGCGTCTCACCGCATCCGCGCAATCGAAGTTGGAAAGATGCCCCATCTCCCCACGGATCCTCTTCTTGAGCATCGCAGGATAGGGGCCGTTCGCGAGCATGTCCGGATCGTAGTTGGACTCCAGTATCGCGATGTCCGCGAGGGACAGGGCATGCTCGATCTGGAAGTTCAGCTTTCCCGTATCGGTGGCCAAGAGGACATTCCCGTTGTCGGTCTCGGTGAAGTAACAGCACGGGTCCACGGCATCATGGGATGTGGGGAGCGGCGTGACCTTCATCCCGGCCACCTCGAAACTCGATGAGGGGTCCACCGGAACGTATTGGACGTTGCCCAGGTTGGACACCTCGAAGGTGGCAACATTGGTCATCACAGGCACCCCGAGCTTCCTGGCGGTGGCCCCGGCACCGGAGATGTGGTCCGTGTGCTCATGGGTCACGAGGATGGCCTTGATGGCCTGCCTGTCGAGTCCGACCGTGTCCAGGAGGGACATGATGCGACGGCAGCTTATGCCCGCATCGATCATTATCGCCTCGCCGTCGGACTCTATGACGGTGCAGTTCCCGTCGCTTCCGCTGGCGAGGATGTGCACCTCCAACATGCTCAGACCTTTCTCTTGTAGAGTGCGAAGATTATGTCCCCTCTGGAGATGATCCCGATCACGACGCCCCTCTCGACCACGGGCACACGGTTGACCTTCATCTCGATCATGGCCCTGAGGACCTCCATGATGGTGGTGTCCGGAGTGGTCGTGAGGACCGTGCGGGTCATGATGTTGGAGATCTCGATGTTGGAGATCTCCTCTGAGACCTTCTTGAGGGTGTCATCAGGCTCCGTGGGGGAATCCATGGAGTATGTGAGCATGACCGAATCGTGGTTCTCGTCATCCAGAGCGATCTGGTATTTCAGAATGACATCGAGGATATCGTTCTCGCTGAGGATACCCAGCAGGTGGTTCCTGTTATCGACCACGGGGGCACCGGAGATGTTGTCCACGGCGAATTTGATCGCGGCCTTCTTGACAGTGTCCGTCGGCTGCAGTGTGACCAGCTGGGTGGTCATCAGGTCCCTTACCTTCAATTTCGACATCGGACTCCGTATCCTAGAGACCCGATATATTGGTTCCTATGGACCTCGGAGATTGGGCATATTCCGGGCATGATCATCGGAATCTGACGGTTTTCACCGTATCAATACAAAAATGAGAGGATATTGTTATATAGTGGGATAGTATCAAGGGATTTTGTCGGGGCCTGTAGCTCAGCTAGGTAGAGCGATGGACTCTTAATCCATCGGCCAAGGGTTCGAATCCCTTCAGGCCCGCCATTATTCTCCCGATTTCTCCTTAATGGCGTTTTCCGTGTCGTTCCTGTGATTCTTCCACCTCGTTTTTGGATCCTGGGTACCGTTCTCATGATCCGCACACACTCCTGCCCGCAGACGGCCCCGCGCCCGCCCGCGTGCATAAGATAATATTTAACCTCCGTTGTCGCCAATCGATTTCAATGGCCGACGATGACCGCTACGACAGGAAAAGCGACAGACCCTACGATAAACGCAGGGGGCCCCGCAAAGGGGGATTCAACAAAGGCCGTGGCGGATACGGATCCGGCGGAAAGAAGGATTACAGACCCCGTGACGGGGAGAAGAGAGAGTTCAAACCCAGGGATGGGGGAGAGGGCCGCAGGGAATTCCGTCCGAGGGACGGTGATGACCGTGGGAAGAGGGAGTTCAGACCCCGTGACGGTGACCGCCCGAGGAACGGCAGCGGTCGCGGAGGCCCGAACCGCGGTGGCGGCAGAAGGGATTTCAAGCCACGCGACGGCGAGAGGAAGGAGTTCAGGCCCAGAGACGGTGATGACCGTGGGAAGAGGGAGTTCCGCCCCAGGGACCGCGATGACCGCGGAAGGGGGGACTTCAGACCCAGGAACGGAGGGGGACGCGGAGACCGCCGTGGATCCAGAGACAACAGGGACCGCAACGGCAGGGA
>CAZWKY010000002.1:105780-141484 GCA_964634095.1 uncultured Methanomassiliicoccales archaeon
CAGGGAGTTCAGACCCCGCGAGGAACGCACAGAGGAACCCAAGCCCATGCAGGAGCAGAAGCTCACCATCCCCTCCACACCCCAGAGGATCCTCTTCAAGGGAGTGGACTGCGAGGTCAACGGAAGGACGGACCTGGCCATGGTCCTGTACCTCCACGGGGCAGTCATGCACAGCAAGGGATGCGAGAACAACGCCGTCAAGATGCTCCGCACGATGGGGCCCGGCGAGTTCAGCACCGTCAGGGGCAGGGTCGCGAAGATGTGCTCCGAGGACGCCATGATCGAGTACGACTACCTCTGCTGGACGGTCGACCGCACCTATGACAGGTCCGCCGTCGATGCGGCCGCGGAGGCGGGCAACAACCTGGCCATCTACTGCAGGATACGCGAGGAGGAGGTGGAGGGGGACGACCCGTGCATCGATGTCTTCGCATCCGGCCACTCCGAGAACCCCGAGAGGGTCGAGGAGGGACTGAGGTTCATCGCCAGGAAGAAGGACTCCGCCAAGGCCGAGAGGCAGATCGAGCTCATCGAGGACAGGAAGAAGCTCAGACAGTCCCTCCGCGGAACCTTCGTGAAGGCCAGGAAGGGTGACAGGGGCTCCATGCACAAGCTCGAGGAGCTCTCGGGCATGTTCCCCGAGGCGGGATTCCTCAGGGGATTCCTCGATGCGGAGGACCAGGAGCAGTACCTGAAGGACAACTACGGGGAGCACCGCGACACCATGGTCAACATGGAGGCCGAGTTCTGCATCCAGGACAGACCCTTCGGCATGTTCCTGAAGGCCAAGAAGCTCCAGAAGAACGAGGAGGAGTGGATCCCCCTGATGATCGAGGCCGCCAAGGCTGGTTCCGACGAGGCCATGGAGGAGCTCAAACCCGTCCAGAACAGGAGGGATGTCAGGAAATCGTTCTCATCCATCTATCTGGCCAACGGTGATGTGGCCAAACTCGTGGAGAGCTACGACGGTGCGGACACATTCTGGCTGGACAAGTACTGCGAGGGCGACATGGAGAGGATCGCCGAGGTCGGAAGGACCATGGGCGGTGCCAGAGAGATAGATTGGCTCAAGAAGAACTATCGCGACGGGATCGAGGGCTGCAGGGACCTGCTGATAGACCTGGCCTCCGTGGAGGACAGACAGTGCAAACAGCTGGTCTACGCACTCCACGACGTGGGTGCCGATGTCTCCGCGGCCAAACTGTACTTCGAGATGTTCGGGGACCCCACGCTCCCGGCGATCAAATGGCTGGCCAAGGTCTGCCAGGACGAGGCCGCCAAGGAGTACGTCCGCAGCCAGTTCGAATCCATGGGCGACCTCGCCACCTTCGACTCCATCTTCGTGGACGACGGTTACTTCGACAAGGGTCAGAGAAGGGGCCCCGGTGGAAGGTCCAGCGGAAGACAGGGCGGTCGCAGGGACTACGGACACCGCGACCGCAGGTGATACCGCACAACATCGGGGGGTTCCCCCGATATCTTTTTTTCAAACATCCTACAATCACTCACCCATGACCACAGTCATCATGCACACAACCATGGGAGACATCAAGATCCAGATGCACGAGGACATGCCCATCACCACGGGCAACTTCGTCAAACTCGCGAAAGAGGGATTCTACGACGGCGTCATCTTCCACAGGGTCATCGACGGATTCATGATCCAGGGAGGGGACCCCACCGGTACCGGAATGGGCGGACCCGGATACAACATCGAGGACGAGTTCGGACAGGGCCACTCCAACATCAGGGGGACCATCGCGATGGCCAACACCGGACGCCCCAACACCGGCGGAAGCCAGTTCTTCATCAACACCGTCAACAACACCTACCTGGACAAGGAGAACCCCCAGACGCCCTACGCACACCCCGTCTTCGGCACCGTCCTCGAGGGGATGGATGTCGTCGACAGGATCGGACGCGTCGAGACCGACAGGAACGACAAGCCCCTCCAGGACGTCACCATCCAGAACATCGAAGTCATCGAGTGAAGTGTGATAACGTGTCGAGACACGTCATGGAATGCCTCGGGATGAGCCGTGTCGTCATAGAGGACGGCAAGGTCACCGAGGTCTCCGAACCGAGGGTGAAACACTGTCCCCTCTTCAGGAAGTACAGGGGGATCGAGGAGCTGAACACCGACACCGTCAGGGAGAACATCGAGTTCAGGATCTCATCCTTCGGTATGTGCACCGAGGACAGGGAGACCGAGATGGACGACGTCATATCCTTCGGGATCTCCGAGATCCTCAGCCACGCCCTCCGTCAGGGGAGCATCGATGCCGCGGTGATCGCGGCGGACGGCTGCGGAACCGCGGTCATCACCGAACCCCGCATCCTGCAGGGCATGGGCGGACGCATCTCCGGGATACGCGAGACGGAGCCCATCCCGAAGGTGGTGGAGGCGATAGGTCCCGAGAACATCCTGGACCCGGAGACGACACCCATCGACATGGTCGCGGGGACGGGGAAGGCGTTCTCCCAGGGACACAGGACGGTCGCCGTCACCACCGCATCCGTCAGCGATGCCGTGGCGATCAGGGACATGTACGGGGACAACGCCGTGATCGTCGGTGTCCACACCTCGGGGATGTCCGATGAGGATGCCCGCACCGCATTCGATGTGTTCGACATCATCACCGCCTGTGCGTCCAGGGCACTGAGGGAGGAGGTCTCCCGCAGACCGGACGTGATGGTCGCGGGGACCAAGGTCCCCATCTACGGGGTGACCGCCAAGGGGAAGGGGCTCGTGCTGTCCAAACTGGAACAGCTCGGCCTGAGCCCCTGGGACGGGACCACCCCCCAGATACCCCCGGAACCCCTCATCTGATCGGGTTCCGGAGGGTCCCGAAACCTCTTACCCATCTGCTTCGAATCCTTCGGAACGATTTTCCCATCAACCAATATATACGGCTGCGTACTCAACCTGCCTTACTACCATGGAAGACAGGAGACGCTGGGGAGACCGCAGGGACGCTCGTTGGATACGAGATGTCGACGGACTCCACGCAATCATGCCGCATCTCATGAACAAACGTACCGATTCTGAGGTGTATATCAACCAGGAGTTCGACGTCACCGAGCTCATGACGTTCCTCGATGAGAGGAACATGTCCGAGACAGGCGACCGCACCAAGTTCTTCCATTGTATAATCATGGCCGTGGCCCGCCTCATACAGATCCGTCCGGACCTCAACGTGTACATCTCCGGACGCAGGATGTACAGGCGCCACAGGACATCCATGGCGTTCGTGGCCCGTAGGGATTTCTCCGACGGAAGCCGCGAATCCCTGATCATAACCGAGGTGGATGAGGACTGGACCCTCAGGAAGGTCACCGATGAGATCACCGGGACCGTGAAAGAGGTCCGCACATCCGACTCGTACGGAGTGGACAGGACCATGGACATGCTGTCCAAGATCCCTCGCGCCGTCCTCATGGCGGTGGCGGGAGTGGTCCGCATCCTCGATTTCTACGGGAAGACCCCCAGGTCCCTGACCAAGGGCGATCCCAACTTCTGCACGGTGCTGCTGTCCAACCTGGGGTCCATCGGGTGCTCCAGTGTGTACCATCACCTGAACAACTACGGTACGAACTCCATCGTCGTCACCATCGGGACGGTGCACAACAGCGAGGTCCTGCACGACGACGGCTCCAAGCACATCCGCAAGATGGTGGATGTGGGGATAACCATGGACGAGCGCATAGCGGACGGGATGTACTTCGCACGCTCCATGAAGGTACTGCAGCAGATCCTGTCCAAACCCGAACTACTAGATATTCCAATGAGGGATCCGATTGAACTCTGAGTCTAACACTGTAAAGGCCCCCTGGCTGAAGGTCCTCGGAGACCTTCCTTCGCACCTTGAATACCCCGACTGCTCCATGGTCGGACTCGTGGAGAGGACCGCAAAGGCGAATCCCGAACAGAACGCATACGTCTTCTTCGGAAAGAGGACCTCCTACGGGAAGATGATGGAGAAGGTCGACCTCATCGCACGCTCCCTCAGGGCCATAGGGGTCCGCAAGGATGACAAGGTCACCATAGCCCTGCCCAACTGCCCCCAGGCGGTCTGCATGTTCTACGCGGTGAACATGATCGGTGCCGTGTCCAACATGGTGCATCCCCTGTCCGCGGAGAAGGAGATCCAATACTACCTCGAGGAATCGGGATCCAGGGTCGCGATCACCCTCGACCAGTTCTACGGCAAGTTCCACAACATCAGGGGCGATGTGCAGCTGGACACCCTCATCATCACATCCATCAAGGACGAGGTGGGACCGCTGGTCCGTCTGGGATACAACCTCACCGAGGGCAGGAAATGCGAGAAGATGCCCGCCGATGCGGATGCACTGATGTGGGAGGATTTCCTCTCCGCAGGCGCATCGTACACAGGGGACTACAGGAATGAGAAGAGGTTCGACGAGACCTCCGTCATCCTCTACTCCGGCGGGACCACGGGCGTCAGCAAGGGGATCTGCCTGAGCAGCTACAACCTGAACGCCCTCACAAGACAGATCCTCGGAGTGAACCCCGGATTCGGTATCGGGGACAGGATGCTGGCCGTGATGCCTGTGTTCCATGGGTTCGGACTGGGGATATCTATCCACACCACCCTCAGCGAGGGCGGAACATGCATCCTCGTGCCCAGGTTCAGCCCCGACAGCTATGCCAAGCTCATGCTGAAGTACAAGTGCAACTACATCGCGGGCGTGCCCGCACTGTTCGAGGCCCTGATCCGCATGCCCAAAATGAAGAAGGCGGACCTGTCCTTCCTCAAAGGGGTGTTCTCCGGAGGGGACAGCCTCTCGATAGAGCTCAAGAGGAAGATGGACAAGTACCTCAACGAGCACAACGCCAAGGTCTGCATCAGGGAGGGATACGGTCTGACCGAATGCGTCACCGCATCCTGCCTCACACCCATCCACACATCCAAAGAGGGTTCCATAGGGGTGCCGCTCCCTGACATGTACTACAAGATCGTCGAACCCGGTACCGACCGCGAACTGGAGTACGGTGAGATGGGGGAGATCTGCCTGGCGGGACCCACTGTGATGATCGGATACCACGGTCACGAGGAGGACAACGCCAAGACCCTGAGGGAACACCCCGACGGGATGAAATGGGTCCACACAGGGGACCTGGGAACGATGGACAAGGACGGTTTCATCTACTTCACCCAGCGCCTCAAGAGGATGATCATCACCAACGGATACAACGTGTTCCCCTCCCAGCTGGAGAATGTGATCGATGCCCATGACAAGGTCCATATGAGCTGTGTCATCGGAATGCCCGATCCCATCAAACAGCAGAGGATCAAGGCCTTCGTCGTGCTGAAACCCGGTGTCGAAGCGGGTCAGGATGTCAAGGACGAGATCATGGAGCATATGAGGAAATGGGTCGCCAAGTACTCCCTCCCGTCGGAGATAGAGTTCAGGGACGACCTGCCCAAGACACTGGTCGGAAAGGTCGCCTACAGGGTCCTCGAGGAAGAGGAACTGGGGAAGGCGGCCTGAGAAGGTCACTCGCCGAGGTACGTGTCTATGGCGAGATGCGTACCCGAGCGCAGGTAGATGATGGGGACGTTCTCCTTCCTGAGTCTCCTGCGCAACTCCTTATCGTTGGTCAGAACGTAACCGCCTGTTTTGAACGCCAGCTCGACCACCGCATTGTCACCGGTGTACTCGGTGGGGATGATCTCATACTTGCGCGCAAGGGTTATGGCGGCCTTGGCGAACCTGTGGTCGAGGTGCTTCAGCTCCCCGACCAGAGGTCCTGGGACCACGATCCTCGCCTCACCGAGAAGGTCCCGGAGGGCGAGGTCGAGGTTGATCCTGATCTCAAAAGGCATGAGTAAGGCGTTTGTGTCGAGAACCACGGTCTGCATGGTCTCACTGTTCTACGATACCGTATCCGATGAGTCTCCACTTGTTGGAGATCCTTCTGGAGATGGCGACCCTCTGTCCGGGCAGGATGCACACGGGGATCTTGAGGGTCACTTCGGCGGAACCGTTCCTGGCGCTCTTGACGACACCGACAGTGGTGGCGGTACCGACACTGAGCATCAGGGGCTCGTTGCTCTTGATATCCTCGACAGAGAGCTCCGATGAGGAACCGACGACGCGGTCGAGCAGAGTGGTCTTCATCCTGAAGTCGTGGACGACCTGGGGGAGCTCACCGGGGACACCGATGACCCTTCCCGTCAGTCCGTCGGACTTTGTGATGGATGCGTCGAGACCGGTACCGATCGCGATGAGACCTCCGGGGAGGACCTCCTTCACGGACTTACCGCCCGCCTCGAGGGATACGACCTTGGCGGTGATCCTCTCGTAGACGGTCTTGCCTGCGACCTCTGTCTTCCTACCGGGCGAGATCTCGATGTCATCGCCGACCCTGAGGGTACCCTGGATGAGTGTACCTCCCAGGACCCCTCCCTTCAGCTCCTCGGGCTTGGCACCGGGGGAGTTGATGTCGAAGGAACGGGCCACGTGCATGAGCGGCGAGGCCTCGGGGTTCCTCTGGACCTTGGCCACGATGTGCTCCTCGATGGCCTCGATGAGCATGTCGATATTGACACCGCGGTTGGCCGAGATAGGGATGATCGGAGCATTCTCCGCGATCGTTCCCTTCACGAACTCCTTGATCTGCTTGTAGTTCTCGATCGCCTGCTCCCTGCTGACGATGTCGATCTTGTTCTGGACGATGATGATGTTCTCGATACCGATGATCGAGAGCGCCATCAGATGCTCCTTCGTCTGGGGCTGGGGACACTTCTCGTTCGCAGCCACCAGGAGGAGGGCACCGTCCATGAGCGCGGCTCCCGACAGCATCGTCGCCATCAGGGTCTCGTGACCGGGGGCGTCCACGAAGGACACCGCTCTGAGGAAGTCAGCGTCAGCACCGCAGCTCTTACACTTCTTGTTGGTTCCGTACGCCAGGGCCCCCTGGCATTGGGGACACTTGTAGAACGCGACGTCTGCGTACCCGAGACGGATAGAGATGCCTCTCTTCAACTCCTCGGAGTGACGGTCCGTCCACTCGCCGGAAAGGGCCTTTGTGAGGGTGGTCTTCCCGTGGTCGACGTGACCGATCATCCCGATGTTGATCTCGGGCTGCTTTGGGACTTTCATCAGTTCTCCGCAGCCTCACCCTCGGCGGGGTTGAGGCACTCCTCGATGGACTTGGGTCCGTACTCTGCAACGGCCATGTTGATCTGGACGATCTCTGCGGAAACGGTGGATCCGCGGATTGCGGTCCTCTTCCTCTGACCGTGGTACTTCTCGTGGAATCCCTTGCTGTCGGACAGGAGGAGCTTGACCCTCTTTGTTCCGGGGAGATCGGACCTCATGGGGGTTCCGTTTCCGTCGGAACCGCCGGTGATCTTGATCTTGTAGCCGGGGAGACCGACGAAAATTCCATCCACGACCTCTCCGATGCTCTTACCGATCAGAGAGTTCGCGTGGTGACCAGAGACGGTAACGTTGTAGGACTTACCGGTCTTCACATCATTGACGATAGCTTTGAAATCTACCATTTGAACACCTGTGAAACGGTGCTATAAGAGGATTGTTTATAAAGATTCCCTACAAGGGACCGTCAGTTGAAGAACATCATCATGCGCGAGAAGACGATCCTCACCTTATCCGCGAAGGACCTGTCGTCATACTCCTCGGGATGGCATTCCACCGCAGACGCCAGCTCATCCATGAAGCAGCCCTCCAGCTCGGAGGCGAAGGATTCCGAGAACACCAGCACGTTCGTGGTGAAATCGTACCTCATGGAACGGGTGTTGAACACCGCCGATCCGACCGAGGACACCTTCCCATCGCACACCACGACGTTCCTCATGGTGCGCTTGTCGGTGAAGTACACATGTGCCCCCGCATGCATCAGCTCGTTGGATGCGGACAGACTGTTCCAGGCCTGATACCAGTGCCTGCCCCTGCGGGGGATGAGGATATGGACCTCGGCACCGGAGAACACGGCCAACCTTATGCTGTTGTACAGGACCTCGTTGGGCACCAGGTACTCGAATGTCATGAGGATGCGTTGGGTGGACCCCATTATCACCGACATGTACTCCGATGCGGGCGGACCCTCCCCTCCGACATCCGGACCCCCTGATGTGACCTGGACGATCTCCTCCCCCGCATGGACCGGTCCGACGGTGATGTCGAGGGATTCACCGGAACAGAAGGACCAATCCGCGGCGAAACGTCTGGCCAACCTCTCCGCCGCAGGACCCTCCACACGGACGGCGGCCTCGGCACCGGAGAATGCCACCGCACAGTCCACGGTCATGATCCCCCTGAGCAGACGGTAACTGTTCTTCAGTGACAGTGCCGAATACGGCAGACGGTGGAATGTGGCGTACCTCCCACCGGCGGACACGATGCTGCGGACACCGCGCGTCCTCCCGAATCCCCAGGATCCGGTGATGATGCGAACATCCACGCCCCTCGAGGCGGCCCTGCGGAGTGCGTCGGTGACGTCATCGAACCCCTTACGGGGGATCCTCCTGATCTCCAGATACACGGATGAAACGGCTGAATCGATGTCACGGACCGCATCCTCGTGGTAATCGCCCATGTTCCAATAGGCACGGACCACGTTCCCTGATGTGGCGTAATCCAATCCGTCCCCCATGTCGAGACCGTGGACCGAATCCTCCGGAACCCCCGACAGCATCCCACGGTCCGCCTCCGCCTTCCGACCGAACCGTTTCGCGGAATACAGGGTGCAACCGAGGGTCAGATACAACAGGAAGCCCGCTATGGGCAGCACGATGATTATCATCAGCCATAGGACGAAGGTGCGGGGCTCGAACCTCTCCTTGAACAAAATGAGGACGATCCCGATGATGTCCAACAGGATGACCAGCGGATAGATATCCGCTATGGCGAAAACAAGGGTGAAAAAGGGTTTTGTGAAGTAGGTCAACTTCCTGAAGCCTCACATGCCCCAGAACGGATCTTCCTTCCTCTTGATGGCGACGGTCTCCTCCATTGCGAGCTTCTCGTCGTCGTTCAGGTCCAGCTCCTGGAGTTGCTTGATAGCGGATCCTATGAGGTCCACGTAGATGATGTCCTCCTCGTTGATCTGCCTGCCGACGGTGACGCCCTCGATACCGACGGCGACCTCGTCACCCTGCTTGGCCTCCTTGAGGGTGTCCTCTCCAGTGTGGATGCTCTTGATCCTTCCGGCGTCGTGACCGTCCGCTCCGAGGAGGTTCTCTCCGGGCCTGATCCTCCCTGCGAGGACCCTCACACCCACGATCGCGGGCTTACTGGCACGGAACACGCAGTTGGGCAGGATCTTGAACTTGGCGGGGAATGCGAACTCGGACCTCTTGTCGGTGTCCGTCTTCTTCTTGCTGTCGTCGACCCATTCGGCGTAGTCCTCGATCAGCTGGTAGACGATCTGGTTCGTCATGACCTTCAGGTCCTCGTGATGGACCAGTTCCGCCTCCGCATCCTTGGAGAGTGTGACGTTGAATCCCAGGATGACGCTGTTCTTCTTGTCACCGTATGCGGCCTCGACGATATCCCTGCGGGTGATCTCACCGACACCATACTTCCTGATGGGGATGTCGTTGGCTTTGGCCTCGAACGCCAGTGCCTCGAGGGACCCGATGGCGTCGGCCTTGATGGTGATACCCTTCTCCTGGGTCTCGATCTTGATGCTGGACTCCTCGACGAGGGTCTGGATCGCAGGGTCGTTGGGGCCCTTGACCACGAGGATGGGGGCACCGGCGATGACCCCGTCACAGTTCTGACAGGATATCTTGACCCCTGCGGCGGCGTGGAGCTCCTTGACGGAGTCGAACCTGTCCCTGGGGTCACGGATCTCATCCAACGGCTTGGGCTTGAGGATGGCCTTGATCTTGGTGACCACGGGTGCACCCCTGGTACCCAGTGCGACGGTGTCGCCCTTCTTCAGGGTACCGGAGTAGAGGATCATGTCCAGGGTCTTGCCGAGTCCGCGCTCCTCCTTGATCTCCAGGATGGTTCCCTTTCCGGGTCCCTCCCCCTTCTCGAGCTGTGTCTCGAGGAAACGCTGGGCCAGTCCGATGAGGACCAGGAGCAGGTCGGGGACACCCTCCCCCTCCTTGGCGCTGATGGGGACCAGTGCGACGGCCTTGGTGAAATCGTCAATCCTGTCGTACCTGTCCGCGGAGATTCCCTCCTCGGCCAGCTGTGCGATGACCGTGTACAGCTTGTCGTTGAACGCGGCGAGTGTGTGCTCCTGCTGGACCTTCTCGGAGATGATGAAGGGCCTGCCCTCCTCGCTGATCCATCCCTGGATGGTGTCGACCTTGTTCAGGGCGATGACGAACGGGGTCCTGTACTGCCTGAGGATGCGGATGGACTCGATGGTCTGGGGCATGAGTCCCTCCCTGATGTCGATGACCAGGACGGCGAGATCGGCGAGTGACCCGCCCCTGGCACGGAGTGTGACGAATGAGTGGTGTCCGGGTGTGTCGATGAAGAGCAGTCCGGGGACCCCGAACTTCTTGTTCCCGATGAGCTGCTTGCACACCTTGTAGATGTGATCTATGGGGACCTCGGTGGCACCGATGTGCTGGGTGATCGCTCCGGCCTCCCTGGCCTGGACGGATGTACCCCTGATGCGGTCCAGAAGTTTCGTCTTTCCATGATCAACGTGTCCAAGTACACTTACAACGGGTTGCCTTATCGCCATGAGCACCACCTCAAACGGTATGAAAAAAGGGGTTTTGGAAAGGGGTTTGGAATCACTCGTAGATCCACTTGTCGGAGGTCCTGTCGTAGGTGACAAGTTCCTCGGGCTTGAAGAAGATGGAGATCTCCCTCTTGGCGGACTCGGGGGAGTCCGATCCGTGGATGATGTTGAGTCCGGTGACCATCGCGTAGTCGCCGCGGATGGTTCCGGGTGCGGACTCGGAGGGGTTGGTCTTTCCCATCATGTTCCTGCACACGGAGACCGCGTTCTCACCCTCGAGGACCATCGCGAGGACGGGTCCGGAGGTGATGTAGGAGATCAGTGAGGGGAAGAAGGGCCTCTCCTTGTGCTCGCCGTAGTGGTTCTCAGCGGTCTCCTTGGGGATGACCATGAGCTTCATAGCGACGATCTTGAGTCCTTTCTTCTCGAAGCGGGAGAGGATCTCACCGCAGAGTCCGCGCTGGACCCCGTCGGGTTTGATCATAAGGTAGGTCTGCTCCATTGCCATGGAAACCTCACTCCTTCTTCTCTGCTGCCTTGAGCCTGGCTGCCTTCTCGATGGCTGCCTTCTCGGTCCACTCGGTTGTCCTGGGGACCCTCTTGAGCTCGATCATGTTCTTGTAGCACTTGTTGGCGTCGAAGAACAGGATGGTTCCGTCCTTCTTGACGTACATCTTACCGGTTCCGGGCTCGATGGATGCGCCACAGAAGGAGCACTTCCTAGTAGTGTCTACCATTGGAATCACCTCATGCCCAGTTTCCTGGCTTCTCTGGACGTCTCCCTCAGCATGAGGATGTCGCCCATTCTGACAGGACCCATGATGTTCCTTGTGATGATCCTTCCCTTGTCACGGCCATCGAGGACACGGACCTTGACCTGGGTTGCCTCTCCGGTCATCCCAGTCCTGCCGATGATCTCGACAACCTCTGAGGGGATGCTGTCAGTGTCAACCATTCAGCTCACCTCAGTTCTTGAGGGCTGCGGCTGCCTGAGCGATCTCATCACAGAGTGCCTTTCCCTTTCCGACATCGATGATTGCGATCGATGCGGTGGGCTTGTCGAGTCCGATGGCACTTCCGAGCTCTGCCTTGCTGGGGACGTAGACGTAGGGAACGTTCCTCTCCTCGCAGAGTGCGGGCATGTGGGCGAGGATCTCCGGGGGCTCGACGTCGACAGCCATGATGACGATGGCTGCGGCGCTGCGCTCGACGGCTTTGGTGACCTCGTTGGTTCCCTTCTTGATCTTTCCGCCATCCCTGGCCATCTCGGCGAGGGAGTAGGCTTTGTCTGAGAGCTCTTTGGGTGTCTCAAATTTAACAAATACAGACATTTCAATTACCTCTTTCCAGTACTCGAAGGTACTGTCATCATTCATCGGCTCTGAAAGAGCATCTCGACTATCTGGTGCCCGTATTTATTGCTTGTCCTTCTCGCCGAAAGGGTCCTCGATGAACCTCTGAAGGCGGGGGTGGAGGCCGAATGAATCGACCAGGGTTTCCAACGGACGGTCCCTCGTGTATGCGCCTGCGAACGTGCAGACGACAAGAGTCCCGCAGGTGTTGCAGAGCATGTCACGGAGGGTGTCGAAGGGGCTATACTGCATGGTTGTACCTGTGGTCAGGTCCACGATGTACTCGAAGACCTCCCAATAGGCACTGAAACCCAACATAACGAGTGCGATCATCAGGGACATCCTGACCCCGGTGAAGCTCACGACACCTTTGCTGTAGATCTGATAGCACATGAGGGTGTAGAAAACACACATCGCGACCACAGTAGACGATATGAAGTGGGTCATCGTGTCATAGTGCTTGATCACGTCGTAGCTCAGCAGGAGCACCCCGTATGCATGGAGGACTATGGCCAACATGATGACCGATACGAAGACCGGGGGCAGTCTAAACAGACCTGCGCGTTTCATCAGGGTGGGCGCCAGACAGACGACCGCACACAGAATGCCTGTGGCGATCTGATAACCTGCACGGGTCGCATAGGAGGATACACCCATCAGCAGGATCGACACGCATGCTATGACCGCGACGGCATCGGAGTAATCCAACTTGGTGTTCACACCCTGGGGCCTCATTCCGACTCCTCCTCGTAGAATACGTCCTTCCCATGGCCCCTCATGAGCCGGGTGGCCACCACCGCGAAGACCGCGGAGGCAAACGTGGCGACGAACGGACCGACGATGATCATGTTGTTGGAGATACGGTCCTCGGCCGTGAGGTTATCCATGTTGAACATGCTGTAACCCTGATAGTACAGGTATACGAACTCGAAGAACAGACTGCCCACGGATATTGCCAGGGAGAACATCATGGCCAAAAGGATGATCCATCTCTTGGTGAGACGGACACTTCCTGAGATGACATCCATCCTGGAGATGAACATCAGTCCCGACATGAAGGAGGACAGCGTCATGAAGAATGCGGCCACATAGGGCTCGAATCCGACCTTGAGCAACACTATCCCATCGTAGAGGTCCGTGTACTCGCCTATCAGGATGTTGATGAGCTCACCGACTATGGCCAATAGGCTCAATGCGACGATGTACCTCGAGTACTCCTCCCCTACATTACTACGTGACGGCTGAGTGAGGAGGGCGACATTGATCGCCACGACTATGATCCAATACAGATCACCGATCAACAGTGACACCACGGCCAGCACCAACGCTGCCGCAATGGTGAATAGTCTGAGTGTCGAAGCACGTAGCATAAAAACAGAGGAAAAACAGGTGGTATTTAAGACACGACGATGAACGCGTCGAAAAACCCGAAAATGGGACAAATTGTTTAGGTTCCCCTACATTTGTATGGGATGTACCAGGCACCGGGATCAGCACTTCTTGATCCTGGCGTAGATTCTGGCACAGAACCTTCCGAAGCATCCGCACTGGTGGAAGGTGGTGACCACGACACGGGGGCTGATGTGCGATTCGCCCTCGGCCCTCTTCCCGAACTTGTAGTTGACGTTGGAGATCTTCAGGTCCTTGGGACCGAACTTCAGGAGGTCCAGGAGGACCTTCCATCCCTGCATCTCGAGCCCGTCCCAGTTGTCCTTTATCACCGGTACGAAGACATCGGTCCTTCCGGCGATGAGTCCGCTCATGACATCCTTGGATATCCTCTTCCCGTGCCACAGGAGGAACAGGTCCGCGAAGATGTTGAATGCCCAGGAACCGGCCCAGCGGATGAATCCGAGGGCGAACCTGTCATCCCTGACACCGATCGTGAGGTCCGCACCGGCCTCCATCTTCTCGTACATCCTGCCCAATGCCTCGATGGGATGCTGGAAATCGCAGTCGATCGTCATGAAGTAGTCCGTGCCGCACTCCAGGATCCCCTGGAAGACGCTTGCGGCCAGTCCGCGCTCCTCGGGCTTCCTGGTCACCAGGATGGTGTTGGGGTCTCCGAGGGCATCGATGAGCTGCTTCGAACGGTCGGTGGAGTTGTCGTCCATGAACATGATCTTGAAATCGGGATACATCTCCCTCAGGGCCTTCGCCATGTTGACGATGTTCTTCTCCTCGTTGTAGGTGGGAATGACGACTGTGCAGCTTCCTGGCATGGGCTATCGGGGTTTCGTAGTGCCATCCCGTATTTCAAGGGTTCTATGGATGTACGGCAATAGCCGTAGGAAGGGTTGTGAGAAGTGTGACCGCCCCCGGAGGGGCGTAATTGGTTTGCTTCAACGGTATCAGTTGACGTAATCCAGCCAGGCCTCGTACTTGGGGTCCTTGCCGGTGGTGATCTCCTGGAACTTGGCGTGGATCCTGGTGGCTGCCTCCCCGATCCTGCCGGTTCCGATCTGCCTTCCGTCGATGGTGGTGACGGGGGCGATCTCGGCGGCGGTTCCGGTCATCCAGACCTCGTCCGCGGAGATGAGCTCGGACCTGGAGACCTCGGTCTCGAGGACCTCGTATCCCAGATCCCTGGCGACCTCTATGATGGAGGCCCTGGTGATTCCCTCGAGGATGCACTCCGCGACGGCGGGTGTCAGGATCTTGCCGTGCCTGTAGAGGAAGATGTTCTCACCGGTGCACTCCGCGACATGTCCGACGGAGTTGAGCATGACGGCCTCATCGGCGCCCTGACGGACTGCCTCCCTCTTGGCGAGGGTGGATGTGACGTACGCACCGTTGACCTTGGCACCTGCGGGTCCGCAGAGGTTGTCGGGCCTGTGCCATGAGGATGTGATGAGCTTCGCTCCGGCACCGGAGTCCTTGCCGAGGTATGCTCCCATGTGGACACAGGAGATGGCCATCGTGACGGGGACACCGATGGGGTTGAGTCCGACCTCCTCTCCGCTGAGGAAGATGCAGGGTTTGACGTAGTCGACGGCATCTCCGTTGGCCCTGACGGCATCCTTGATGGCCCCCATCAGGTCGTCGAAACCGTACTCCTTGCCGTCGAAGACCAGGTCGATGCCCATGATCTTGCATCCGTCCATGAGCCTCTTGACGTGGTCCTTGAGTCTGAAGATGGCGGGTCCTTTGGGGGTGTGGTAGACCCTGATACCCTCGAAGACGCCTGTCCCGTAGTTGAGTGCGTGTGCGAGGACGTGGACCTGCGCGTCCTCCCAGTCAACGAGTTTTCCGTTCAGCCAGATCTTCTCTGTCTTATCCATTATGAACACCTTGGAATGTGATGATTTGAATCAAAGGGCGTTTAGTGCCTTGACGTATCTGTCGGGCTTGCTGCGGTCTATGAGCTCTTCGACCTGGTCCGATCCACCGACGACACCGACGTTGCCGTTCGAGGTGGAGAGGAGTGCGTATGCGGACTGACCCGATTCGGGGACCAGCTCCGCGTCGTAGACGTCCTGGAGCTTCTGGAGCCTTCCGATGGCGATCTCGGCGACATCCTTGTCGACGACCGAGAGGACGATACGGGACTTCCCCTTGAGCTCGCATTTACCCACGACGATTGTCTCCACATTGATCTTGTTGCGAGTGAACTCGCCCATGACTCTCTGCATGACGCCGAACTCGTCCTTCACAATCAGGGAGATAACATACATACCGTTACACCGGATTCGCACACACGTGTGCGGATATAGATAATTTCCGACCTGGATGTCAACGGCAGGGGCCGAGGATCTCATCGACGGCCTGGGCGAATGATCTGCCGGGTCCGACCTTTATCGGTGTGCATCCGAGACGTCTGCCGAACTCCATGTCCTTCTCGTGGTCACCGATCATATAGGATTGGCTCACGTCGATGTCATACTTCGCAACCGCCCTGATGCCCATCCCGATCTCGGGTTTCCTGCAGTCGCAATGATCGTCCGGGGTGTGCGGGCAATAGAATATATCATCAATACGACCGCCCCCGGAGGTTATGCTGCGGACCATCTTCCCATGGACCGCGGAGAGTGTGGCCTCATCGAAGTAACCGCGACCGATCCCCGACTGATTCGTTATCACGATCACCAGGAACCCGGCCTCGTTGAGACGGTGGATGGCCCCCGGCACATCAGGATAGACCTCGAAGGCATCAGGGTCGTCACAGTACGGGATGTCCTTGGCCAGGGTATCGTCACGGTCGACGAACACCGCCTTATTCACCGAACATCTCCCTCTCGACTATGCCGCATATGATGTGGTTGGCGCAGAGGTAGGCCTCCTGGATACGGGGGGTCTCCTTGGACGGGATCACCACGGGACAATCGACCATGTCCCTCAGGACACCGCCGTCGCCGGTGAAAGATATCGTCTTGGCACCCTTCTCCTTGGCCGCCTCCATGGCGAGGACGACGTTCTTGGAGTTCCCGGATGTGGACATGCCCACGACCACATCCCCCTTCCTGCAGTTGGCATCGATCTGCCTCTTGAAAACGAGGTCGTAGGAGTAGTCGTTGCCGATCGCGGTGACGGGTGCGATGTTGGAGAGGCATATGCTCGGAAGTGCGGGACGCTCCATCATGTACCTTCCGGAGAACTCGGCGGCGATGTGCTGTGCATCCGCGGAGGAACCTCCGTTCCCCATGAAGATGACCTGACCGCCGTTCCTGAAGGATTCTATGATGAGGTCCGCTGCGGCCCTGATCTGGGCGGGATCGATCATGGAAATTGTCTCTGCACTCCTCTTCAGTTCTGCGACGATGGAATCATTCATTGGGGCACCTCCAGGAAATCACGCCGTTGGGCTCATACATGAAGTCCGTCACCCTCGCGCCGTGCTTCTGGAGCTCCTGGGCGACGTTGTACTTCCGGTCGTATTTGCATATGAAGTACATGAATCCACCCCCTCCGGCACCGGATACCTTCCCGCCCACGGCACCGGCCTTGCGTGCGGCATCGTAGAGCTCGTCGATCATGGGGTTGGTGATCTTGTTTGAAAACTGCTTCTTGTACTGCCACGAGAGGTCCAGGAGCTCACCGGCGGTGGTGATGTCCCCCTTCTCCATGGCACGGGCCATGTCCAATGCTATCTCCTTGGACCTGTCCAGGGCCTCCTCGTTCTGACCGCTCTTGAAGGATTTGACCTGGCTGTCGATGATCTCCGCCGATTCGCGGGATGTACCGGTGTAGCAGATGAGCGAGCGGTACTGGAGCTCGTTGATGGTGTCCCCCGTGATCCTCACACGGTTCACATCCACCCCGTTCTGTCCGAACTTCATGAGATTGAACCCTCCGAAGACCGCAGCATACTGATCCTGTTTCCCTCCTTTGAGACCGATCTCCTCACGCTCGAGCTTGTATGCGAGCTGTGCCATCTCGGAACCCGTCATCCTGGTACCGATCCATTCGCATACGGCGGCGATGATGGACACCATGACCGTGGATGAACCCCCGAGTCCGGATCCGGGCGGGGCCTCCGACTGGAGGAACATCTTGAACCCGTCGGTGATCTCGAAGTGATTGGTGACGGCCTTGATGAGGTCCATGTTGCCGTCCAGGGGGAGGGGACCTCCGTCCAAGGGGGCCACATACTTCCCGTAATCGGTGGAGTGGACGGACATCGAATGATCGCCCGTCGGCGTGATGGTACAGTAAGCGTACCTGTTGATAGTGGTGTTGAAAACGACCCCGCCCTTCTTCGAGGCATAGGGGTCCACATCGGTTCCGCCTCCGGCGATACCGATCCTGAGTGGTGCCCTCGATCTGTAGTGAATCCCATCCATAATACCACCGGATGCATGGACGGGCATCGAAACCTATCCGCACCAGATAGTCCAAACCAATCAGACTAACGTCCGCTTCTACGGTTTCCTCCTATAAAAAGATACATTGCGAGCAAAAACAACGGGATTGCTCGGAGATAACGGAATCGTGCATAGGTCATCCGAAATGAACGGGTTGGGATTCGGTTGTAGCATTCATCCAACTCCACTCCCGTATCCTCCGGAGGAAACGGGACTTCCGAGCAACAATCTATATCATCGAGACCGATGCGACCGTGTTCACATGAGGATAGCGATGATGACAGACAGTTACTTCCCCACCAGGGACGGGGTTGTGACATCCATCTGCACGATCAAGGAATCCCTGGAGGAACTCGGACACGAGGTGTTCATCATCGCGCCCGAACCCGAGAAGGAGGCACGCCAGGAGGGCGTGTACTACTTCAGATCTGTCAAATTCAAATCATACGACGGATACTACGTTCCGATATTCCCCACCAACAAGATCGAGATTCTGAAGGAGATCGACCCTGATGTCATCCACATCCACGGCGTGGCCACCATGGCCCTCCGCGGACTGATCTGCGGACACACCCTGGGGATTCCCACGGTGATGACGTTCCACACGATGGTGGACGATGCGGCACAGTACTATTCGCCGATCAAACTCCCTCCGGAGACCATGAACAGGCTTGTCTGGATCTACCTCAGACAGATCCTGAAGAGGATGGACGTCGTCGTCACACCCACCGCCTGCATCGGAAAGGAGATCGAAGGACACGGCGCCGAGTGCAGGAACCTCGTCACGGTGCCCACCGGTGCCAAAACAGACGTCTTCCGTCCCGGACTCCCGTACGACGACCTGGTGTCGAGATACGGCCTGGAGGGCAGGAAGGTGATCGTCCATGTCGGACGCGTCTCCTATGAGAAGGACATCGACATGGTCATCAGGGCCATGGAGCACATCGATGCCCACCTGCTCATCGTGGGCAAGGGTCCCGCCAAGGAGGACCTCGAGAGGCTCGTGTCCGACCTCGGATTGGGTGATAAGGTCACATTCACCGGATTCGTCTCCGACGAGGACCTCCCCAGATTCTACAACATGGGGGACATGGTGATCTCCGCATCCAAGTTCGAAACCCAGGGTCTGACGATCCTGGAGGCCATGGCCACAGGGAAACCCGTGGCATGCAGGAACGGACGCGCATTCGCGGAGATAGTCACCGACGGGGTCAACGGATACCTGTTCGATGACGACGAAGGGTGCGTGGATGCCATCAACAGATGTCTGAACGCCCCCGACGATGTCAGGAAGGCCTCGTTCGAGACCGCCATGGAGAACTCCAGGGCGAGATCGATAGCGAAGTACGTGGAGGCGTACGAACTGGCCATCGATACCAGGCGCAGACGCGTGGAGGGAAAGAGGTGAACTTCGGGGATTGGCTGTTCAGCCTGTTCGACGGATTCGGACCCGAATGGGTGCTGCTCTGCATCGGACTCCTGTTCCTCCTGGACGCCCTGTTGGTCCCGACCCTCCCCGAGGTGTTCTTCATCATGGGATTCGACCGTCAGCCCACCGCACTCTTCGGAGCGGAGCTCCTGGGGGTCGCCATAATCGGTGAACTGATCGGGATATTCACCCTGTATTACGTCGTCAAACACATCCGCGTTCCGAAAAAGATCTCGAGGATCGCGGACAAGTATGTGAACTTCCTGATCGTCAGTGACGAGAAGGCGCTCCTGATGAACAGGGTGGCGCCGATGATCCCCTTCGCAGGGGCGTTCATCGCCCTCGTGGATTCATGGGATCCGAGGAAATGCGTGTTCTACATCGTGACCGGATGTATCCTGAAGTACGGTGCCATCCTGTTGGCCAGCGGATTCTTCTACTCCTTCTTCACGGGACGGATGGCGCAGCAGGTGATGCTCATCTTCATAATCGCGGTTATCGTGGTCAGCTTCGTGGCATCCTACGTGAAGAAGAAAAAAACCGGACTGGAGGGATGATATGAGATTCGTGGATGTGAACCCGTACTTCTACCCGTTCAAAGGTGGGATCGAGAACAGAATGCATGACACCGCGAAACTCCTCGCGGAAAGGGGTCACGACGTGACAATCCTCACGGGAAGGCTCCCGGACACCGAGGAAGAGGAGATCACGCCGGAAGGGTACAGGATCATCAGGCTGAAATCCAAACTCATCAACGTCTACAACCCACCTTACATCTCATCGGAGGGGGTCCTGGAGGCACTTCAGGGCCTGGATGCCGATGCGGTGAACTACAACTACCGCTGGGCACCCTCGTACAACAAGGACCTGGCGAGATACGACGGGTACAAGGTGTTCACCTACCACAACATGTGGGGAGAGGGGACGGGCATACAGGCCAGACTGTCGGAGGTCAACGACAACTCGTTCAGGAAGACCCTGATGACCTTCGACCACATCGTCTGCGTGAGCGACTATGTGAGGGACGACCTGATCCGCCGCGGGATACCCGCGGATATGACCACCACGATCCCCACGGGATTCGAATGCGGACCGTTGGAGCACATGGACGAGGACGATTTCATCCTCTCCCTGGGCCGTCAGGTGAAGACCAAGGGCCTGAGGTACATGATCGAGGCCATGAAGGACGTGGACTGCAGACTCATCGTATGCGGAAAGGGTCCGGAATCCAAGAACCTGGAGAAACAGGTGAGGAAACTCGGCCTGGAGGACAGGGTGGAGTTCCGCGGATACGTCTCCGAGGAGGAGAAGGGGAGGCTGATGGGTTCATGCAGATTCTTCGTGATGCCGTCGCTGTTCGAATCCTTCGGATTGGCCGCTGTGGAGCTCATGTCGCATGGGAGACCGCTGGTGTGCACCAATGTGAACGGACTCCCCGAGACCGTCGGGGACGGTGCGATCACTGTGGACCCCGCCGATCCGAAGGCGTTGGCCGATGCCATGAACCGCCTCCTGGAGGACGGCGACCTGAGGGCCGAACTCGGAAGGAGGGCCAGGGCCAGGGCCGAACACTACTCCTGGGACCGTTTCATCGACACATACGAATCCATACTCATGAGGGGGACGTCGGGGAAGCTCCGATCCAACCCGTCCTGCTTTATACAGCCACGTTAATCGTCGGACGAAGGGATGTGAAATGACCGCATTGGAAATCACAGTCGGGATCTGCGCCTACAACGAGGTACAGAACATCGAGAGGTCGATCCGCTCGATCTATGACCAGAGGACGAAGGACATCACCGTGAAGGAGGTGATCGTCGTCTCCAGCGGAAGCACCGACGGAACCGATGATGTGGTCAAAGGTCTTGCCGAGGAATACGGCAACATCACCCTCATCCGCCAGGAGAAGAGGGAGGGGAAGAACTCCGCCATCAACTGCTACCTGGACAACAAGACCTGTGATGTCGTCGTCATGCTCAATGCGGACAACGTCCTCGGGAACGAGGATTCCCTGTACAGCCTCGTATCACCGTTCTTCAACGAGAAGGTGGGAATGGTCGGAGGTCACCCCGTCCCCACGAACGACAGGAAGGACAAGGTCGGTTTCGCCACACATGTCCTCTGGACCATGCACCACCACCTGGCCCTCGTGTACCCCAAGATCGGGGAACTGGTGGCCTTCAGGGACATCGGCACACGCCTCCCCACGGACCAGCAGTCCGATGAGGACATCATCAGGATGAACCTGGAGAATGCCGGATACGACTGCATCTATGCTCCCGATGCGATAGTCCTCAACCGCGGTCCCGAGACCGAGGAGGATTTCCTCAAACAGAGGATCAGGGTCAACATAGGCGAGGTCAACATGAAGAGGAAGTTCGACTACGACATCCCCTCATGGAACAAGAAGTTCCTCGTGAAAGCGGTCATCGGCACCGTGAAGGACCTGGGATTCCACCCATTCAAACTCCTGTATGCGGTGAGACTCGAGATGAGGGCCCGCAAGACCGCCGAGAGACACATAGACTCCGGCGATGCGGACATGAACATCTGGGACCAGGTCGCGACCACCAAGAAGCTGTGATCAGACCCTTCTGCCCTCGTCGATCCTCTGCCCGGATTCCACAACGGTGTTGTCGGCGAGGACCGCGTTCAGGACCTCTGCCCCGTGCTTCACCACACATCCGTCACCGAGGATGGAGTTGATTATCCTCGCACCGTCCACGGTGCAGCCCCTCATGACGAGTGCACGCTCGAGACGGGAGTTCTCAACCTTCGAGTCCGCCAGGACGACGGACGAGATCAACTCCGAATTGGCCACCTTGGAACCGGGACCCATGTAGAAATCACCGCGTATGCAGGCATCCTCGGGTCTGTTGTCACGGGAACCGTGCTCGCGTTTCGCCATAGCGAGGTTCGCTCCGAGCAGATCGTACGGACGACCGACGTCCATCCAGATGCCGCTCAGGCTGTATCCCTGGACATGTCCGCCCTCTGAGAGGATTATCGGCACCAGGTCCTTGGAGAAATCGAAGAACTGTCCCGACGGCACACGTGAGAGGACCTCCTTCTGCAGGACGTAGACACCTGCGTTGATGAGGTTGGAGAAGACCTCCTCCGGCTTGGGCTTCTCCCTGAACTCGGATATCCTGCCGGATGCATCCACACGGGCGATACCGAACTCGCAGGGATTGTCCACGGGCGTGAGTGCGATGGTTATGTCCGCACCCGTGTCCTGATGAACGGCGATCTCCTCGGCCACGTCGATATCCGCGAAGACATCACCGTTCGATGCCACGAAGGTGTCATCCAACTGGCCCTCCAGGAGCTTCATCGCCCCCGCGGTCCCCATAGGCTCATCCTCGTAAGCATAGCGGATAGTGATTCCGAGGTCGCTCCCATCACCGAGCTCCTCCATCATCCCGGGCTTGTATCCGCATGCCAGGATGACCTCCTCGATACCGGCACGCGCCAACGACCTGATCAGATACCAGATGCAGGGTTTGTCGACCACTGAAAGGATCGGCTTCGGTTTGGTCTCCGTCAGAGGCATAAGCCTCGTACCCTTCCCACCTACCATGACAACTGCCTGACGTACCTTCATCTCAACAACCTCCTGTGAAATTCCTCACCCGGACCACGTTTATGCCCACCGGGACACCGAGCGATTCCGCGACCGGTCTGCATTTGGAACGGAGAACGTGGGCGACCGGGACGCCCAGGTCCTCATCCGACAATGATTCGTAGTTGGCCATGCCCTTCGCGATCACCAGACATGCACCGGAGATCTCCTCCGCGAGTTCCGCGGGGACATCGGGCCAATCCAGACCCACATAGAACTTGCCCGTGGTCAGCATGGCATCCAGGTCCCTGTCGAGACCCGTCCTGACGGCATCCTCCGCCGTCACATCGTTCAGGATCGGCTCACCGCGGACCACGCCCACGACCCTCTTCCCCCTGGAACGGAGATATTCTATGGTGATGCGGTCCAGTTGGGACTCCCCACAGTTGTCGAAGATGTACACGATACTTCCATCCCTGCGGAGGCATGCTTCGACGATGTCGGAATCATCGCATCCGAGGCCCTGTGCCACAAGGTCGCCGAACATGTGTTCGAACTCCGAGGGGTCGTCTATCGCGATCCCCGAACCGAAGTCCATGATGTTCCCCACCACCGACACCATCAGGGCGGCCCTCAGCTTGTCATCCGAGGAATCCACGATGGACTGTGCGACGGGCATGAACCTCTCCGCCACGGCATCCGCCTCGACTTTCAGACCGTGGTACGGATCCCTGCATCCCAGTTCGGAATAGCATGTCCTGTGGACCTCGGTGGCCACATCGACGGACCTCCGATCCATGTCGATCTCGGACGAGAAAGTGTGCAGGGATGCCTCCACGATACGGAAATCGTCCTTTCCCTCCTCCAATCTGGACTGGAAGAGGATGCGCTTCATCAAACATGGGATACAGTCCGCTTTTATCTTCATCTGAGCACCGGTTTATAACGGGAACATGGTTCGACGTCTAATAATGAGGGTACTGTGTCTTTTTATATAAGAAACCGCATCGCTCAAATATGGCAGCTGACAAAATATGCTCTTCATGTGGTAAGAGGCTTATCGGTCACGGCAACACCTTCTTCAAGTGCCCCAAGTGCGGTGAGTACGAGATCGGCAGGTGCGACCAGTGCCGCGACCAGGGCGTAGCTTACGAGTGCAAGAAATGCGGATTCATGGGACCGTGAGGGTTTAAGATGGGACAGATTGTCGCAGGATACGACCTCATGCCCGAGAGCACCGATATCGACCTCAACGGCGTCATCGAGCAGCTCCCCAACGTTCTGCCCGCAGGAGTCGAGCTCCTGAAGGACGACGTCAAGATTGCACCCGTTGCATTCGGACTCATGAAGGTCTGCGCAGGATTCCTCATCGACGACTCCAACGAAGAGGCCGGAAGCCAGCTCGAGAACGCGCTGCGCTCCATCCCCGGAATCGAGAACGTCGAGTGCGTCTCTTCAACCGTTTACTAATCAACACGGGGGATCAAACCCCCTCTTTAAACCACAACCACACCAACTTTTGTGCTAACCATTATTAACAGGTATCCTGTCCTCTGATTATGAACACGGCCCTCATTTTAGCTGGAGGTACTGGACAGAGGGTTGGAGCCGACATCCCGAAACAATTCCTGAAGATCCAGGACACCCCCATCATTGCGTACACATTGTCCGTGTTCCAAACCCATCCGGACATAGACCGGATCATGGTGGTCTGCGTCAGTGGTTGGGAAGATGAGGTACTCAAGTGCAAAGAGAGGTATGGGATAGATAAACTCTGCCAGATTGTTCCTGGTGGCTCCAACAGTATGGAATCGATCTCCCATGGAATCGATGCCGCCTATGCGGATGGGAAAACAGATGACATAGTGATCATCCACGATTCTGTCAGACCTCTGATAGACGAGGACATCATCTCGGATTGCATCGAGGTCTGCAAAAATCATGGAAACGGCTGCTCGTCCATCGATATGCAAGAAACGATCGTCAGAACGACGGACCGCGTATGCGGAAACATAAACATAGACCGTTCAGACATCAAGCGCGTCCAAACACCTCAGGCATACAGACTGGGCGATGTCAAAAAGCTCTATGATGATGCCTATGCCAAGGGCATCACCGAGTCGATCTACACCAACACCCTCTTGATCGAGATGGGTGGCATGATCTATTTCTCCAAAGGCTCCACACTGAATGTGAAGATCACCACAGCGAATGACCTGGACATCTTCGAAGCCCTGTTGAATGTCAGATCCTCAAAGCCACAGAAGAAACAGTCCTCGAAAGACCGATGTTGAGTGGGACCTTCGGAGACCAGCCCAGAGACCTTAATTTGCTGATATTGAGCAATGCTTTGGTCGATTTCGAATAACCGCGCATTTCCACCTCATCGGGCAAATCGAAGACGACTTTGGTCCCGGCTATGTCTGCAAGTACCTCTGCGATATGGGCCAGAGTCACATCTGAATCCAAACCCGAAACGTTGTATGCCATCCCACACTCTCCATAGAAGAATATATGGAGTATTGCCGATACTGCATCCGACGAATAACAATAGGAGAACTGCTGATCGCCTTTGCTTTTCAGGACTATGTCTTCCTTCTTTGCCGCATTTCTGATGAATTGGGACATGGCCTTGGTATCACTGTCCTTCAAAGACGGACCATACAGGCGACTCAGACGTGGGATCACGAAATCGAGCCCTCTCTGTGAACCGTACGCCTGACATAGTGCCTCTCCTGCCCTCTTCCCTTCATTGTATCCTGCACGTACGGTGTTACAATCAATATATCCGCAATAAGATTCGTCGAAATAATCCACATCTCCACGATTCTGTCCATATATCTCCACGGACGACATGAAGACGAATCTCCCCCCTCCTGCACGGGATGCCATATCCAGAAGATTGTTGAGGCCGATGATGTTGGTCGTCACGGTCCCAATGGGATCCTCAGAATACTGACGCGGATGAGTATTACTTGCGCAATGGAACACGGTATCACAATCCAGATCCAACGGAACATTGACATCGTGAGGGAGCGTCTGCACTCCGGCATGTTCTGAGAATAAACGTTCCAATTCGGAACCGTTACGGGACATCGCAACCAGTTCAAACCCGTATTCGGACATCTTCGAGGCCAACACATCCACAAGCATCGATCCGATCATACCTGTGGCCCCGGTGACCAGAACCTTGTGTCCAGAGAGTTTCGACCATGGAAAGCCCTCAGAAACCAGAGATTCGATGTCCGCACGATATTCTTCCGAATCCAACATAGGGAATCCATCGTCTGATAATGATTTAATGATGCCTCTGGACGATAAACCGCACATCGCCTACTTTTTATACTCCACCTAGCTAACCACAAACCGTGCAGAAGATCGATAGATCGCGTCTATTCAAAGTGCGCAATACGTCTGAATATGAGAACGCCAGTTCGAGATATATTTTCACACCGATCAGCAGGGCATTGTCTCTCCTGATTGTAAGAACTCCTGCAACCCCCAACCAGATAACAATCTTCTGGGGCCTGTTGATGATCGCATCATCGATAATGCTCATGTTCGGAGATTTCTGGCTCAATGTGGCAGGAGGACTCGGATGGGTGATCGCATACTCACTTGACTACACAGACGGTGATATCGCAAGATACAAAGACATGAGATCTAGCAGAGGAAAGTTCCAGGACCACATCAATCACAAGGCGACATACCCTCTCCTCATGTTCGCATTAGGTTTCAACGGATGGATCTATGGGCGTACCGAATTCCTCGGAATCGCCGTAGATCCCGCAGCGTACCTCATCCTCGGTTTCATTGCCGGACTCGGAATGACCATGATCATCGATCTCGGAGCAAACTACAACGACTGTTGCCCCGAGAAAGCACTGGATTGTGATCGTGGAACGGCTGCGGTTGAAGGTCAGAAGTTCAAAAACCAGCGTCTGTTCAGAATGATCATGAACCTCAATCCTCTGGTGTTCACCAACATGATGGTTCTGATTCCGATCTTTGCACTTATCGGATACCTGGATCTGTTCATCATCTTCTATGGAATCTTCTATCCGGTAGCTGCATTCGGAAGATATGTTATGCTATACAGGATGGTTCCCGGGGTCGTCAAGAAATGATGAACCGGTCTGCATGAACCGCACGGGGAGTACCTATGAAACCGTACACTGTGCAGGGGACGTCTGTGATGGGGATGGACCCTGCACTATCGCCACGAGTGCTACCCTCCTGAATCTGGATCAACTCTGAGGAATAATCAATCCCTGATGCGATGATCTGTGCGATGAAATGATCGAAATGAACATGGTTGACTAACGACGCCCCGAAATTGATGACCATCCCATTGCCTGATTTGAAGATGGCCGCAGACGACATGTTGTTGTCAGACACATACCCCAGATTAAGTGCATCGCTCATACCGGATATGTCAACCCCAAATGTACATTCATTGACATAGAAATCCAAAGAGTCCCTGATGACCTCATTGCACCGACCATCGGCAAAGACCCTCATATCTGAATCCGAAAATGAGGAATTGTCAACCCCTGCAAACAGCATCCCGTATGAATCGCATTCCTCGATATCTGCCTGTTCAGGGCCATGAGAAATGTACTTTCCCAGACAACCGGAGATATTGACGACTGTACCCCCCTTATTCAACCAACCCATCAGAGGACAATCAGACGATCCGTCGTATACAGTATCGGGAAGCACACCGGATGCGAACATCACAGCTGTCCTGGAAGGTTCCGCTTCGGACATGATCTCAACAAGCTCTGATGCATCCGCACATTCGAAACCATCTATCGATCTGAGAGACAACTGTAGCCCAATATCCTCTGCAAACTCCTCCTGATAATGTGTTCCAGTCTTAGAGGCATAATCCGAGTCCAAGAACAGAACAACATGGTCGATCTCGAATAGTCCGGTGATGGTGAACATCACAGTCTTCGTGGAAGAACCCACGTTCGACCCATACTCATAATGAAGTTCATCATCTTCCAACGAAAACGTCAGGTTGTGCTGATACACATCAGGCACATAGGCAAGTGTCGCACCGACCAGGACCAATATGCACATGGTGACAGGAATCACCGCCTTCTTGTCAATCACTCACTTCACCTCTACAATAAGCAACAACAGGTGTAACCAGAACCAACATCGCAGCCATAGTCTTGAATTTATTATAGGCCAAAGTGGAATCGATCGGCCACAGAAAATCTGTGAATGCATCCAATAATCCTGAACCCCAATACCCTGCATGGACATATAGAGTACTGCTCCAAGTGGAGTAGGATATGAACGCGAATACAGACAGCAACAGAAACATGAAATGTGCAGGGTAGGTGCAACGAGATTCAAACAACAACAGGAACGGAAACAGAAGGAGATAATACTGGATATTGCCGGGAACAACGAGCATAGCCGAAGTTATGATCATAGCGACTCCGACCAACAACCTGAAAGAGTCCAATCTGAAACAAGCGATGATGAGTGACGCAGCCAGAGACACTATCACAAAAGCTGGCATGAGATACAACGTGACATTGTATCCTCCACCTCCATCTACCCGGGAAGTCAACCAGATCAAGGATTCCTCAATCTGCCCAGATGCCATTATCGGGACCGCCACCAAGACTCCCGTGATGATGGCACTCAGAACATACGACATCACGATCTTCATGGACCTCGAGTGTGCATACAGATAACCGATCAACAATATGGCCAGGAATATCCCATACGGCTTGGTCATCAAAGACAATCCCATCATCACCCCTGCCCACGAAAACCTCCTCTCCAAAACCATCAACAAAGAAAGGAGCATGAAGAGAATCTCCAGATTATCGAACATCACCCTGATCGATGAGATTATGATTGTGAAAGGACAGAGGAACCAGATGGCGAACATCAATGTCGCACGCCGCTCATTGAAGATGATCCTCCCGATACGGTACAACACGAATGCCACAAGGAGATCGAATGCGAACAGGAATGATTTCACCAAAAGTGTGTATGAGATGGACGGAAGAACGATCTTCCAGTCCATGGCCATGCTTCCCCCAACCAATTCTGGAATGTACTCTCCCATCGGGATTCCGATGAAACCTGCTATCGCAGAAATCACGGACATGAAATACCCCCACACAGGAGTATAGTAATATCCTGGCAGCCCGAACAGATTCTCCCCTGAGATAAGATTCTCCGATACCAAGACCCAATAGTTGATGTCCGTAGGGTATGTGAACAGTACTCCGACGAAATACCGTATGATCAGACCAACAAGAGTTATGACGATCAACCTACGGGCAGTATCCGAAGCAAACAACCCCTTCAAGGATACAACGGAAAGGGAGCATGACTCAGACATTGACAAACCTCTGTACAAAACCGGGCAAGAAAGTTCTGATCAATGATTTCTCATCCCTGCTGAATAGGAAACGCATAGCGAATAGGAAATAAACAATGAAACAAAGGAAGAATGACACCAGAATCGCGGTCCAGGATGTCGGCAATGTATACACATGTGCCACTGCCATGCCCACCGCCAAGAGCACAGAGAACGCAATGAGGCTGTGGATGATGGGGGCAACATACCTCGTCCAGGAACCTGAGGTCAATTTCGACGAATACGCGGGATAGAAAACCATCTTCTGCAATGCCGTAGTGATTACCCACGACACACAGACCCCCATAACGCCCCAATCTGTGAACAGGACGAACATAACCGACAGGACCACATTGGCGATACCCAATATCACGGTCACAAATGCTGCTGCCTGAAGTTTCTCACAAACAATAGGCACTACAATCAGAGAATTGACCACACAAACGACAACCTCTATCGGCAACATGATGGCCAAAATGGGATAGATGTCCTCGTAACCACTACCTATCCATACTCCGAGAATCTGACCCATGAACACCATCACATATGCTATGGGGAATGCCATCAGCAACCCCGAGAACTTCGTGAACACCCTCAAAGTACGAACCATCCCCTCACGGTCTCCATTAGCGTACGAACGGTACACCAATGGCGTTGATGCGGCGGCGATCGATGTACAAGCGGTGTTTATCATCGATATCATATTGGCGGCGATGGAGAACGAACCCTGCACCTCGCTCCCCAGCATCAGATTTACCACGACCATGGATGCCTGGATGAACATCAGGGACCCGAATTCAACAACGATCGCCCAGACCCCCAGACCTCCGATCCTTTTCAACAACACAGGGTCATAGTATTCACGGGATAATCTCAGAGTCGGACAGATACGTTTGAGATAAACTGCCATGATCAGCAGGAACACCAATGAGGACAGGACATACGATACCCCTATCAGTTCCAATGACGGTCCCCGGATAACAAAGAACACCAGAACCAGACCGACCTGCAGAACGGAATGTATGATCCTTCCGATGTACGTTATGTACATCCGGTTGTAGGCCATGAAGACACTGCCCATACAGGCGCTGAATGATATCATCAGGGTGGATGACAGGACCATGAAGAAGGCCAACTGGACACTCAATGACCCCGCATCCCCTCTGCTAAATATGTAAGGGGAAGCAATGGATATTGCCAGGACCAATGGCATTAGCAATCCGATACATTTGGCCATCCCGATCACAGAGGAGGAGAACGTACGGTTGATGACGTCTTCATCCCCCTCCTGTATGGAGATCACCATGTAGCGGGTGAACGCATTGGCAAGAGAATCTGAGATCGCAAGGAAGTATGTGGTTATCGACGTTATCAGAGGGATTATTGCATATGTGGCGAGACCGAATTCCCCCAAGTAGTAGGGAACCATCATGAATCCAACCAATGCCATGATCACCGTACGGATGATGTTGGTCAGAACATTCAGAGACACCTTACTCGAGAAGGAATCAACGGCCTCAGAAACCAATAGGGCAACCTCCTTTCTTCTTCCAATCCAATACAAGGATTGCAAATATCGATAATATACTGAAATAGGTCAGAGCACCGAACACGGTGGACCATAACGAGGCTAAAGACAGCGACCCATCCAACGTGATGGCGAACAAGGATGCAAGCCACGACGTGTCCAACAGACCTGTCCATGCTGCGATCGGCAGAAGAAGCAGGAACGTCGAAGATAATGAGAAAATGAACCCGAATATGGATATGGCCCCCCAGCACCTCATATATCTCCTATCGCAGACAACCGCCCAATACACTAGGAAAGGCATCAGGATGATGATGTACTGTGGCGTGGGCGGATAGAGCATACAAATTGCCATCGCGAGAAAAGATCCTGTCATCAGATTATCGAAAGCCCTGTCACTTCCGGCACGGAACACCCTGTATCCGATGAAAGCGGATGCCAACAGCACAAGACTGTACACTATCAGACGAGACTTACCCGCAATCACAGCAAAGAGACTGTCGTCGAACGAATCTCCGGTACGGTCGGTGAGGAACTGGAAACACTGATCCAGATTACCTTCCAGAATCTGAGGAAGGAAGATGATGCATGACATCATAATAGCACCGACCATCGACTTAACCACATTCTTCGAACCTTCGCGTACATCCCCTCCCTTGACCAACACATATGCGACCAATGGGAACAAGAGGAATGCGGGGAAGAATTTCGTGAGAACTGCGATTGCGAATGTCATCCCTGCGACCAGGTATTGGTTCCTACGGACCAGGACTATCGTGAGTACGGCAAAGAATGCTGCAATGGTATCAGGCATGGCGTTGATGCATGCGGCACTGATCACCAGAGGGCTAAAGAATATCAGCATGAACGCCAGGTTCCCCTTGGAATCACTTTTAGTGACATCGATGACAAGATACCTCAGAAGAAACGCCATAGCCAGATTGGATAGGATCAGAGGTGCCTTAACGGTGAGACTGAATGCTATAGAGGGGACGGTTGCACTGCAGAATATGAACTCGCTTTCAATGAACTCCGAGAAAAAGAACTCCGGAACACGAAGAACATCCACGCCCAGATTCAGAAACACCGACTGGAATGCGCTCACCAACGAGAGCACATACCCCCACACCGGGGTGTAGTAGTACCCCATGACCCCGTATAAACCCTCTCCAGCCTCCAGGTTACGGATCACCAACGCCCAATAATCATTGTCATAGACGAATTGGAGCATCGACACCAGGATGTGCAATAACAACCCAACAACAATCATCCATGCCAGAGGGTGCCTCACATTTGAGAACTTGGATCCCAGAGTCGAAAAACCATGGTCAGAGCTCATGGAACACCCCTCCGTGGTTGACATAATAACCGCCCAGATAAACGAACAGAGTGGATCTGCCTACAGGATTGATAAAATCAGAACTCACCGTGGAACGGGTGACGACACCATCCTCGGATGTGACGATCTTCGTGAGATAGGTCATCCCTGATGCGATGACCTGCCCAATATCCTCCAACTGATTGATGTCAGAAGGTCCTCCGAACACACAGACCTGCCCCGATCCGTATGGCGCAAGTACGATCGTGCAGAAGCCAGAATCCGCGTATCCCATTCCGACCGCACCCTCAATCATAGAGGGATCAGCAGAGAAACGTATACCTGCACCCTTCATCGAGAACTTAGTGCAGAAACCATTGTCCACAATTGCATCTGCATAGATCGGCCCATCCACATTGATACATTCGGACCCAAAGAACAGACTCTGATTTCCATGAACCTCGATAAGATCATCCCCATCGAGATAATACGAGCCTATCTCCGATCCGACCCAGTACAACGACCCCCCGTTGGAGATCCATTTTAGAAGAAGACAGTCAGAAGTTCCATTGTACACATCACCAGGGAGAGCATATGTGGTTACAATCAATCCCTTTCCGACCGCATCACTCATCGTATCTTCCAGGAAGGATCCAAGTGATGAGGGGACACAACTATCGACCGATGTGAAACCACGTATCCTTAGAACCCCTTTGATCTGTTCATCATAGTATTCCTGATCGATGTACAACACACGACCATCCTCGCTGACCTGTGTGAAACGATCCCTGTATCCATCATCCACCAGGATCATCAGTTCTCTGACAGGTTCCATTCCTGAATTGTCCATGAGAACCGCGGAGTATGTGTCGGAACCAGAGGAATGAACAGAATAATCCACGCGACCTTCGTTCCACTCTGCATCGACCCAAATATCATGGAAGTCGGAATATGTCAGGCATTCTCCGACCACTATGACGCCGCATAATAGGATCGCACATATGGCGATACAATCTATCTTAGCCTTCATCTTCACACCGTTGTTGCAGATATTGTCTCTGATGTAGGAAATGTCTAGCCGAATTGCGGATTCGCCCACCTCGGGAGAATACAAGTCCAATTCCACCGATCTCAATAACCGTATCGTTGGCCCTGTTGCCGAATCTCCAAAGGGCATGCAGACCCGTTACTGAGATACATAGTATGGATGACTGATTGATTCCGAAAGACGGATGTCATGTTCCATGACCATATGGGATCTCAATGCCATACATATCTGTTGATTTAAAGGCCCATATGACCTATCAAAAACCAACTCCGAACCTTGATATAAAGGCTCCTCCGAACCGCACACGGCCACATCGTCTATAATGACGAACGAAACAGATGGTTCTGCATCCCTATGGAATCATATGGAACGTGGATTCGGGAATACTGTGAAATGAAGTAAAGGGTCGCTGACAGAGAGGTTTCTGTCAGCGACGTTTCACTATGTTTTTCTGAGACCCTTCAATCACTCGAAGGCCTTACTGACGTCGGCGATGTAACCGTCGTCCATCATCTTGGAGGTGAGTCCCCTGGACCTCTTGATCATGTACTCGGCCCTGTCGTGCAGCTCCTGGCGGCTGAGCTTGAGCCTCGCCACACCCTGCTCCTGGGCCTTCATCGCGACAGCGACTGCCTCTCTGGGGAAGACGTCCATCTCGGACATGGTCGGGATGATGTAGTCCTCGGAGATTCCCTTCTCCTCTGCGCACTTGGCGAGCTCTCTGGCCGCTGCGATGCACATCTCGTCGGTGATGGTCTTGGCCCTCACATCGAGCACTCCGCGGAAGATGGCGGGGAATCCCATGGAGTTGTTGACCTGGTTGGGGAAGTCGGACCTTCCGGTTGCGAAGACCTTGCACCCGTGTGCCTTGGCCTCCCAGGGCCAGATCTCGGGGATGGGGTTCGCGGTCGCGAAGATGACGGGGTCGTCTGCCATGAGGTCGACGTACTCGGGCGGGATGGTTCCGGGTCCGGGCTTGGATGCGGCGATGACGATGTCCGCTCCCTCGAAGGCCTCCTTCATGCCTCCGGTCTTACCGGCTCCGTTGGTCTTCTCACAGATCTCCCACTTCTGCCTGAAACCTGCGGCGACGTCCTCCCTGGACTGGTTCAGAATACCCTTGGAATCGCACATGCACATGTTCTTGGGGCTGAATCCGGTGGCGAGCAGGAGCCTTGCGATGGCGATGGATGCCGCTCCGGCTCCGACGACGGTGATCTGTGCGTCCTCGAGCTTCTTGCCCACGAGCTTCATGGCGTTGATGGCTCCCGCGACCTCGACGGTTGCGGTTCCCTGCTGGTCGTCATGCCACACGGGGATCTTGCAGTCCCTCCTGAGCTCGTCCAGGATGTCGAAGCACTTGGGGTTGGAGATGTCCTCGAGGTTGATTCCTCCGAAGGAGGGGGCCAGGAGCCTGACGGTCTCGATGATCTTCTCGGGGTCCTTGGTGTCAAGGCAGATGGGGACGCAGTCCACTCCTCCGAGGTACTTGAAGAGCATGGCCTTACCCTCCATGACGGGCATGGCGGCCTCGGGTCCGATGTCGCCGAGTCCGAGGACACGGGTTCCGTCGGACACCACTGCCACGGTGTTCCACTTCCAGGTGTGCTCGTACACCATATCGGGGTTCTTTGCGATATCCTTACAGGGCTCCGCGACCCCGGGGGAGTACCAGATGGCGAAATCGTCGAATCCTCTGACACATGCCTTGGGGACGACCTCGATCTTTCCGCCGTAGTACTTGTGCATGACCATCGCGTCCTGTCCGGGCTTCTTGGCCCTCTCAAGGCGCTCCTCGATACTGATGTCCTGTTCGTTGACCATGATAGTCACTCCTCGAATCATTTCTACGAAATTCGTAGAATCACTTCGAATTCTAATACCGAGCATAATGATAACCGTATTAATACTTTAATCGGGCCGAGGTAGCTCGAAAAAGCTCAGAGACGGCGGCGGAGGGAGTCCAACCTCGATGACAGCAGACCCATCACCGCATCCACACGACGCTCGGACACATGCGGCGATGATTCCAACACGGACCTGATCTCCGGATACAGAGCCTCCACGGCATCCGGATCGAACCAGGACAGGTCCGACACCAGCCTGATCTGCTCCTCGAATGTCTTGGAGAAAGGTTTGCATTCCCTGCCTGCACGCAACGGTATCTCCGCCGTAGGGAATCCCACACCCAGAGAGTTGCCGGTGTCGAATACAGGGGCCGCAGAGAGCCATTCCAAAGTCCGAGGGTCACGGATGATCCCGAAGTTGTTCATGTGACGGTCGTTGTTAGCAATGAGATAGTCCACAGCGATCATCCTGTCAAGTGCCGGAACGATATCGAGACCATTCTCCGCGCAGCATTGGACATAATGGGCGTACACCGAAGCGTTACCCCTATTCTTCATAGACCTATAGACGTGGAACGCGCTTATAAACTCGGTATCACCGTCTACGAAATCCGGACACACGGAATATGGACGCCCGTCATCCCAGATCACATCATAACCCACATGGTCAATCCCCAATGAATCCATAATCAGAGATGCGATCTTTTCACTCAGAGGTTCCTG
>CAZWKY010000003.1:0-57008 GCA_964634095.1 uncultured Methanomassiliicoccales archaeon
GAAAATGTTCACATCATCCAAGTGTGGGTTGTGGCCTCCCCTATTTCGAATAAAGGGGGAGGCCGTTGAAAGGATCGTTTTCCGAGCGAATCACTCGTCGCTGGAACCGGACCTGACCTTCACAGCCATTCCCTTCTTCATCTGCTTGATCTCGAAGGGGATGAGGAATGCACGTCCGGTGGCGATGGGATTGTCGTTCTTGTCTGTGACGATGACCTCGTCCATGGGGCGGAGGTCGGGATCGCAATCGAGGACGAACTGGGCGAACACGTTGCGTCCATCGGAAACGAACGGGATCGAGTCGTCCATGACGGAGACCCTCATGTGGGGTGCGGGACAGGCTTCGACGATCCTCTTGGCACCTTCCATCCTGAGTGTGTACATACCGTCGCCGGCACGCATGGACAGGACGTGCTCCCCGTCGGAGATGACGTTCCTGATCTTACCTGTCTTCTTGCTGGTGATAAGCTCTATCTTCCCTCTGAACAGTGCCTCGGTGGCCTCGATGCCGAACTGGTATCTGGAGACGGCCTTGGCCCTGAGCAGGTCCGCATCGAACTCCTCGGCACCGTCATCGGGGATCTGCGAGGGCTCGATGGCCTCCTTGAATCCCATGGTGCTCAGGAACTGGAATGTGATCCTCTCGGATTCCGTCTCGGTCTCCATGTCCAGGTTCTCAGGGAACAGGGACTGGGCAAGGGGGTACATCTCGTCCAGTTCTGCGGGGACGGGTCCGAAGGCGGAGATGACGATGGGGGTGTATCCCGCTCTGCGTGCCTTGGCGAACTCCTCGGCATAGGGTCTGCTGTAGGGCTTACCCTTGATGTCCTCGAACAGGACGGCCCTGTCGGTCGGGGGGATGTACCTCGTGCCCAGTCTGTCCAGATATCTCTTGAAGACGGGGCGGTTCCTGGTCTCGGGTCCGGTGTAGAAGATGGCACCGTCCCTGCTGATCGGGTCGTAGTTCTCGGTGAGGTCCTGGTACTCTCTGAGCCTCCTGAGGGCATCCAGGAGTGCGGGGTGGGCCCTGCATCTGATCTCGGCCAGCTCCCAGAGCCTGCCCTCCTTGATGTACCTCCTGACCAGGGCCAGTTCCTGGGTGATCTGGTAGAGGTTGTGCTCGGCGATGAGCTTGGTCTTGGCCTTCTTCTCCATCTTCCTGAGCTGCTCCAGGGTGTATCCCCTGCATGCGGGACAGTTGCAGTCCAGGGTCTCCATGTCCTGGAGACGGAAGGTACCGTCGACGAACATCATCCTGTCGTCCCTGGCGAATTTGGCGTAGGAGGCGGAGTCGAAGAAGTCGCATCCCATCAGTGCGAGGAGGGCCAGGACCATGGGGTGACCGGCACCGAAGGCGTGGACGGGCCTGTTGGGGTTGAGTCCCTTCTTGGAGGACATGATGACATCCACGAGCTCGGAGTAACGGTACTGCTCCATCAGGGGGACGATGCCTCCCACGGGGTGGACATCGATGTCCATGGAGGCCATCCTTCTGGCGCAGTCCTCCCTCAGGTCCGTGTAGATGGATCCCTGGGCCACACCGTTGATCATCATGTCGCCCTTCATCTCGCAGGCCTTCTGTGTCCTCTCCAGGGTGACCTCGATGGATTTCGCGGTCTGCTCCTTGGTCCAGTAGGGTTCGGTGAAGATGTCCAGGACGGTACCGATGTCCGTTCCGATGGCCTTCTGGAACTCGATGATCTCCTCGTTGGTGAGTTCGACCTCGCCGTACATGTGGCTCTGGAAGGTTCCGGAGTCGGTCATGATGATCCCGGGGAAGTCGAGCATCTCATGGAGTCCAACCTCCCTCGCCTTCTCGTTCAGGTCCTTGGTGTTCTTGATGATGTAGGAGTTGGTGATGAGGCTCTTGAACCCGAACCTGTCGTAGAGCTCCCTTGCGGGGACGGTGTTGATCTTGGGATTGATGACCGGGAACAGGGCGGGTGTCTCCATGGTCTTCCCGGAGTTGGTGGTGAATTTGCCGATACGGGCCATCCCGTCACGGCGGATGATCTCAAACATGACGAGAGCATCGGCAGGACGGTTATAATGTTGTCCGTGGGAACGGACAGGGTGACAAGGTGGGATGAAGGGGTTGTGTCCCGCCCCGGAGGGCGGGGATGGACCGTCACTGGTCCATGATCGGGATGTTGTTCCTGTTCATGTCTGCGAACACCTTGGCGATGGCGTTCTTCATGATGGTGTCGGGCACATCCTCCACATACTCCCTCTTCCAGTCGAGTGTGGGGCGTCCGAACACCACCCTGCCGCCCTGGCCCAGGTCGCAGCTGTCCTCGACCTCCAGCATCTTGATCTCCAATCCCTCGATGATCTCCTGGATGGTCCTGCCGTTGATGAGGACGGTGTTGGGTCCGTCGGTGACGGTCTCGGTGAACTTGCATGAGATGTCCCCCATCTGCATCTCGAAGATGAGGTCCTTGATGTAGGCGGTCATTGCCCCGGTGGTCCTCCTGCGGATCGTGGGATCCTGGAGTTCCGCGTCGGAATGCCTGTACTCTATGTCGATCATCGCCATGGTCGGAGTCAACGCCGATGATTCTGAAAAAACTGTCGGATGGGGAGACGGTGATGTCATATCATACTAGCTGTCATTATATCGACGTTCGTCGTATATCGCCGATATGGAACGGAAGGTGTCATTGTCCATGATGTCAGGGGTGGCCCTCCTGATCGTGTTCTGCGTCATCATGATGGGTTACCATGGTATGCACACCCCTGCGGAGGACCGCGTGATGGTGGTGGATGTGGACGACGTCTGTTCCATAACATACGTCACCGAGGGTTCGATGCCCGAAGGTTCCCCCTCATCGTACCTTCCTGGAACGTACCTCGACCTCCCCGTGCCGTACAACGACGGGAGATGGTTCGAGGGATGGTACTCGGATCCGGAATGCACCGTACCGTTCGGTGCCGTGACGACATCGACATCCGGCGACATCACCGTATACGCCGCATGGTCGGACTTCGACAGGTCGGGGTACTGGTTCTCAATGGACATGCTCATCGAGTACGGTCCCGAGGGGGACAGGACGGTCGTCACCGGTTCCATGAGGTGGACATACATGGTGCTCTCGGGATCGGGATGGTATGTCCAGAGGGAGATGGTGCAGGAGTCCGCTTCCGGTACCACCGAGACCACCGACGGTTATTGGACGGGCAGATCATCCTCCGGCACGTTCCGTTACATCGGGAACGGCGAGGTCGATGGATACCTGTGTGAGATGTGGTCCGACGGGAAGGGTGAGACGCAATGGATCCACAGGAACACCACGGTGATGAAGATCGAGTACGAGATGAGGTCCAACCACCAGTTGTTCACACTGACCGACCAGGGACACACGGTCCCGGACCTGGGGTTCCATCCGTCCGTATCCGTGCAGAACGGTCTGACCGTGGACCATGCGGATATGTTCACCATAGGTTCCGAAGGGACATTGACCGCATACGGTGATGATTTCGGCGGTTGGTATGTGGACGGCGAGCTCATCACCGCCGAGAGGACTCTGGTGATGGACGAGGTGGACCCCGGAATGGAGTTCGAGGCTCGTTGCTCCCAACCGTACACGGTGTCCGACGGTTCGAGGTTGGATCCTGCGGACCTCGGTCTTTCGGGTGACATCACCGTCACCGACTCCGTGGATGTCGTGGTGGCGGAGGGCACCGGACCGTTCGACCTGGGTCCCGGATATTACAGACTATCGACGGATGTCGATGGCATCACCGTCTTCCACCCCGTGTTCATGGAGGATGTCCGTACCTTCGACCATTCATGGACATACGGTGGTACACAGTATTCCGTATCCATCGACCTCCAGTTCAGCCTGGTGTTCTCCGATTACTTCGATGACCCCATGTCCGACCACCGTGTGGCCCTCGGTCCCGAGTACGATGCGAAGTTCCTGTCCGCAGACAACGCCTACATCACGGAACTGACCGGACTCCTGAGGCCGATGGTCGAGGGCATGGACGACCGTTCCAGAGCCGAGTTCATACTGTACTTCGTCCAGACCATCCCGTACAAGAGCGATATAGAAACCCGCGGTCATGATGAGTTCTTCAAATACCCTGCGGAGACCCTCTGGGACGGCGGAGGTGACTGCGAGGATTCATCGTTCCTCTACGCATCGGTCATGTCCGCCTTCGGTTACAGGGCCGCGGTGGCCATGTTCCCCAACCATGCCATGGCCGGCGTGGTGTTGGACGTTCTGGAGCCCTCCTTCGACACGTTCACATCTGTGGACGGAACCGTCTATGTGTTCGCGGAGACCACCGGTGTCGGACTCGGTTTCTGGAGGACATCACCGGATCACACCTCCACGGATGTCCTGTATGTGACACAGTCCGTGGAGGATGATGGCCGTCATCCCGGGGATGACGTAAGCGGGTTGAGAAACGGGATCAGGACAGGTCTGCGCCCATCCTCTTGATCCTCTCGACCAGGTCGTCTATCTGTCCGTGGCCGAGGTTGGGGTTGAGAAGGGTGAACTTCAGCATGACGCGGCCGTCCTTGACGGTCTGTCCGATCACCGTACCCTCGTTGAGGAGCTGACGTCTGACCCTCTTGTTCAGATCGTCGCCTCCGGCCAGTGCGAACACCACCGAGGACATCTCGGGTTCCACGGGTGCGATGAACGCGGGGTCCTGGGAGATCCTCCCGTAGAAGTACGACGCATTGCCGACCGCGGTGTCGATGATCCTTCCGAATCCCTCGCTGCCCCTGGTCTGGAAGGCCATGTACACCTTCAGGGCATCGAAGCGACGGGTGGTCTGCATCGACTTCCCGACGAGGTTGATGTAACCGTCCTCCTCGTCCTCCTCACGGTTCAGATAGTCCGCATGGAGTTCGAAGCATTCCAGGAGTCTCCTGTCCCTGACGATTATGGCGGAACAGGATATGGGCAGCAGGAACATCTTGTGGAAGTCCACGGTGAGCGAATCGCAGATGGATATGGCGGAGATCCTGTCCCTGTACTGTGAGCTCATCACGAGCCCGGAGCCGTAGGCGGCATCCGCATGGAGGTGCATGCCGTATCTGTCGCAGAGCTCCCTCATGCCGACCGCATCGTCAACGGAACCGAAATCGGTGGTCCCGAAGGTGGCGACGGCACAGAACGGGATCAATCCGGCGGCGACATCCTCCTCGAGCATTCTCCCGAAGGCATCCACATCGATCCTGCATCTGTCATCGACGGGGATCTTCCTGACTGCCTGATATCCCATACCGAGGATGTGGCTGGCCTTGTCCATGGAGAAGTGCGAGATCTCCGATGTGTAGATACGGAGTTTGGAGTACTCCGGGGGAAGGCCGTTCATCTTCACATCCCATCCGAGCTTCTCCATGCAGTACCAGTCACGGGCCGCGATGATCGCCGAGATGTTGGATTGCGACCCTCCGGATGTGAAGCATCCGTCGGAGGTCTCCTTGGGGAATCCGTAGAGTTCCGCCAGCCCATGGACCATGCTCTCCTCGAGTTCGGTGGCCGCGGGGCCCTGGTCCCAGCTGTCCATGCTGTCGTTGAAGCATGATATGATGAGCTCCGAGCAGATGGTCTCGGTGAGGACGGGTGAATGGAGATGGGGCATGTACTTGGTGGACCAGGTACGCAGGAGATGGGGCAGGATATCACGTTTGACGTCCTCGAGGACGGCCTCGAACCCCCTTCCCTTCTCGGGCAGGAATCCGAGGTCCCCGACCCGCCTCCTGAGTTCGTACGGGTCGATCCCGGAGAACGCACTGTCGTCGGAGAATGAACCGTAGACGGCCTCCAGGGTCTCATCGATCATCTGGGAGAACCTCTCCCTCACCTCGGGTGATTCGGAGAGCAGCAAAGGGTCATTGGCGGACATCCGCATCGACCTCCTTCACAACCCTCTCGAAGATGTCCATGGCCTCGTCGATCTGCCCGTCGGTGATGGTGAGGGGACAGAGACATCTCATGACGCATCCGTTGCGCCCTCCCTTCTCCATGATGAGCTTGTTCTCGAAGCACAGACGCTGGACCCTCAGTGCGATGTCCCCTCCTGTCTCGGGGTTGCCCATGAGGTCCTTGGGGCCGTTGGGGTCCACGAACTCGACACCGAGCATGAGTCCCTTTCCGCGGACATCACCGATGATGGACACCTCGTCCTTCAGTTTCAGGAAACGGGCCTTCATCTTCTCACCTTTGCGGACGACATCGTCGAGGAAAGCGGGGTCCTTGATCCTGTTGATCACGACGGTGCCTGCTGCCATGGCAAGCTGGTTCCCGCGGAACGTCCCGGCATGTGCGCCGGGGCCCCATGTGTCCAACGCCCTGTCGTATACGACGACGGACAGGGGCTGACCTCCGCCCACAGCCTTGGAGATGAGGATGACATCGGGGACGATGTCCGCATATTCGAATGCGAACACCTTTCCGGAACGTCCCATCCCGCATTGGATCTCATCGAAGATCAGGGGGATCCCCAGCTCCTTGGTGATCCTGCGGACAGCCTGGAGGAACTCCACGGGTGCGGGGATGACGCCGCCCTCGCCCTGGATGGGTTCGAGGATGACCGCCGCGGGTTTGGTGACACCGCTCTCGGGGTCCTTCAGGAGGCGCTCGAGGTATGCGATGCAGGCCTTGGTGCCCGCCTCGCCTCCGAGTCCCATGGGACAGCGGTAAGAATAGGGATAAGGCATGAACTGGACGCCGGGCATGATGTTGGCCACATGGTTCTTGGCGTTGCAGTTGCCTGTGAGGGCCATGGAGCCGTGCCCCATGCCGTGATAGCCCCCGGAGAATGCGATGACCGTGCTCCTTCCGGTGGCGGTCTTGCAGAGTTTGATCGCAGCCTCGGTGGCATCCGTACCCGACGGGGAGCAGAACTGGACCTTCGCCTTGGAGGCGAGCTCCCCGGGGATGATCGATAGAAGGGCCTCGACGAATCTGTCCTTGACCGGTGTGACCAGGTCCAACGTATGCAGAGACGCCCCGGATTGGATGAGGTCCACCATGGTCTGGTTTATCTCATCGTCGTTGTGACCGAGGGCGAGCGTACCCGCACCGTTGAGGAAATCTATGTAACGGTTTCCTTCGACATCTTCAACAACCGCACCCTTAGCCTTCGCGATCGCAAGAGGGAATTTGCGAGGATAGCTTCTAGCAGAGGACTCATAGTCACCCTGACGACTAATGAAGTACTGGTTCGTACCCATGGTTGCGTTGATTGACCCAATATATTAAAGGGTATTTATACAGAAAAACCGCCGGGAGGCCGATGAACGTCGATATAGCGGTCATCAGGGCCGTCATATGCACGATTGCAACCCTTCATGGGAAGTTGTGTTCGGAATACCATCCGACATATGACGTCCGACTTCCACGTTGAAATACGTGTTCACACATTCGCATCCATGGAGTCCAAGCCATCCGTTCACATGACGGCAGTACGTTCGAAGAGGCCCTTAGTCCACCACATCACCAATTATGTGACGGTGAACGACTGCGCCAACATATGCATCTGTTCGGGCGGGTCCCCCGTGATGACGGATGCCATGGAGGACGTCGTGGACATGGTCTCCGTGGCGGATGCCCTGGTCCTGAACATCGGTACATTGAACACGCGTGTCAACAGGTCCATGCTCACCGCAGGGAAGGTCGCGAAGGAGCACGGCGTGCCGATAGTCTTCGATCCCGTCGGGATGGGTGCGACCCCGTTCCGTACATCCACCGTTCTGGAGATCATCCGCAGGGTGAGGCCCGATGTGATAAAGGGCAACCAGGGGGAGATGGGGGTGCTCTCGGGCATCGGCGGTGATGTGAAAGGTGTCGATTCCCAAGGCGTGTCCGGTGATATGGCGGAGATAGTCCGCCGTATAGCCGACAGGTATGGTTGCATCGCGGCGGCCACAGGCGTGACGGACCATGTCTCCGACGGTGAATACGTCATCAGGTTGTCCAACGGACACGACCTGTTAGGGGCGGTGACCGGCACGGGTTGCATGGTCTCATCCGTGGTCGGATGCTATGTGGGGGCGAATACCCCCTCCGTCGATACCGTTTCGGCCGCGATATCCGCATTCAACATCTCAGCCGAATACGCCGCAAGGGCATCCAACGGTCCCGGTACGTTCAAACCCGCATTGTTGGATGCGATGTACAATCTAAGTTCAGCAGATCTGGATTCGGGGATCAGGAGGGAGTCATTGTGATCGATGACATATTGGAGTACAACAGGCGCTTCGTGGAGGAGAAGGGTTACGAGAGGTACATCACCAGCAAGTATCCCGACAGGAAGATCGCCATAGTGACCTGTATGGACACCCGTCTCGTGGAACTCCTCCCGGCCGCATTGGGGGTGAGGAACGGTGATGTCAAGATGATCAAGAACGCAGGCGGTGTGATCGCATCCCCGTTCTGTTCGGCGGTGCGGAGTATCCTGGTGGGTATCTATGAACTCGGAGTGGAGGATGTGATGATCATCGGTCATTCCGATTGCGGTGCTCAGCACATCAGCGGCCCCGATATGATCGAACTGATGAAGGGGCGCGGGATCCCCCAGGAGGCCATCGACATGTGCCGTTACTTCGACATCGACTTCGACAGTTGGCTCTGTGGTTTCGATACCGTTGAGATGGCCGTCCGTCAATCGGTGACCATCCTGAAGGAGCACCCGCTCATCCCCCACGATGTGAACATCTGGGGTTTCATCATCGACTCCGTGACCGGGGCGTTGACCCCGGTGGAATGATCAGAGCATCTTCAGGTCGCCTGTGACCTTATCGATGTCGCTCTTCCCCGCGGGGCCGATGCCGACGCATGTGACGGAACCGGGTTCGATCTGTGTCCTTCCTGCATCGGTGATCATGCTGGTGTGGAGTCCGTAGCTGCGGGCCTCCTGCATGTACTTTGTGAGTTCCTCCATGGAATCCACTTTGAGGACGACCTTGGCCTGTCCGCCGTTGTACCAGGCGTCGAATGACCTCTTGTCCTTCTTCTCGGCATAGAGTGCACATTCGACCGCAGCATGACCGACCTGTGCGGCGATCTTGCCCTTCCCCATCTTCAAATCGTTCCTGACGAGTACGACTAGTTTGTACTCCTCTGCAGGTGCCGAACTGAACCTCAGTGCCATACGATTGGACAGACAGACCATATATAAAAATGTCTGCGTTTCACAGATAGAACCCGTAGTCTCCCTTGTACAGGGTACCATAGTAGAGGAAGTTGCCCTGGGAATCAATGGAATAGCAGTCTCTCACAGTTGAAAGTGGTGAACCGTTGTACGAGCCGGTGTCTGCGGCCACATAGATCCTTCCGTTGTATGCCTTGTATCCCTTCACGCATCCCTCGGGGACGGTGATGTCGGGTATGGAGTCCACGGACACGGCAGACATTGTAGTTCCGGGGAGGACCATCAGTCCGCAGTCGTATCCCGAGGCCCTCATGATCGATGTGTAGAGGATCGCATGGTCCTCCTCATCACCGCATTCGTTGAACAGCATCTCGGCGGGGAACGCCCAGTAGTCGTTCTGATGGTAGTTCATCGAATCATATGCGAATGAGATGCTCTGTACGAAGGACAGGACGAAATCCGCATATCCGTATGAGCCCACTTCGATCTTACCGTAGTACCTCTCATATGTGGATGCCAGTTTTCCCTGGATGTCGGCCACGGTCCCGTCGGTGACGATGAAGCTCAGGAAACTGTCGGGGTCTTTGCCGGATCTGACATCGGCGGACACGATGGTGGGATCCGAGTATCTCACGATGTCCTGCATGGTCACGGTGCTGTTGATGGCGAACGTCTTGCTATCATACTCCCACTGGTATGAGATCTTCTTGTCGCCGCGGTACACCATGGTCCCTGAGAACGATTCCGCAGGTGCCTCCTCATCCCCATCGTAGCAGTAGACGATGACGGTGAACTGGCCGACCCTGGGCTCCAGCCAACTGATCTCCGCGGAATCCTTGGTGATGTTGCTGTATGTGTTCTTCTGGTCGTCCCTCAGGACCCACATGAACCTGTCATAGTCCTTGGACACGGTGCTGTCAAGGTAGATCACGATGTTGCCCGAGGAATCCAGGTAGGCGGACATGGTCTTGGTGGAGAAGTCCCCTCCCAGGATGATCTGGCTGTTGTCGCTTATCGTTATGATCAGGTCCCCCGTGGGCAGTTCGGGTTCCACGGGGTCCGGCGAATCGTTGGAGGAAGCGAAGAGGAAAACGATGGCGAGGGCCATCATGGCGATGATCGCGAAACCTCCGATGATCATCGCCCTGTACTTGGTCCCTCCCTCGGAAGGTGAGAGTACCCTGAACATCTGGATCCAGGACAATCTCTCGGTGAGGGTGACCGTCGGAGCCAGGTCCTGTCCGCAGAACGGGCAGAAGCGGGAGTTGGTGCTTCCGAACTCCCTACCGCAGTACGGACAGAACATCTGATCCTCCGACTCAGATGAGTTCCTTCTGGACGAATGTGATCCTCAGGTCCTCGTTTCCGGTGTAGAAGCGGAACTTACCCTCTGTGAGGGTGATGGTACGGACATCGCCGGAGGCATCGGTGCTTGTGACGGTCACAGGTCCGTCGGTGGAGACGAACATGCCTGTGATCTGCTTCCACATTCCGACCTTGAGATCTCCGCTCACGTACTTCCCGTCGATGACATAGTCTCCGGAGAAGTCGATGGTGATGTAGTTGGACTTGATCTCCCTGATATGGATCTGGGGGACCACGGGGTCGAGGGAGACGATCCTCTGGATGAAAACGGAGTCTGTCTTGTCCTCGGTGTCAGATATGTAGTATCCCTCGTCGGTCTGGATCTTGATCGCTCCGTAGGAGTTGGTCCAGAGTCCGCCGGAGATCTCCGCATAGGTGACCGCGTCGATGTATCCTGCGAAGTTGTAGGCATACCTCTCGCTGACCTTGTTGTCGAAGCTGTAGATGTATGCGGTGCAGTTGCCGGTCTCAGGAAGTGAGACGGGATAAAGGGTTTGGAGCTCGATGTCCGAGCTCACGGTGATGGTGTATCTCCCGTTCTGGTCGGGTTGGATCGCTTTGGCGATACCGTTCTCGACGGTACCGATGCCGAGGGTCTCATTCGTGTTCAGGACGAAGGACACCTGTGTGTCGGCATCGACGGACAGGGGGATCTGAAGTTCGGCACCGTTGTCGTCGATGAGGGCGAAGTCGGAGAATGCCGAGTCCCCGTAGATGGTGAACGAGTCCCCGTCCGCGCTGTTGTCGTCCCCTCCGGCGGAGATCAGGAGGATCGCGGCGACGAAGACGAGCATGACCACTCCGGTGATGTACCTGACCGTACGGGCGGGCTTGCCGTTCTCCCTGACACTGCGGTTCTTCAGAGCGGTCTTCACCGAGGATGTGCGCTTCTTCTTGGCAGGGGCGGTCGTGGCCAGCTCCTCCACGCGTATACCCTCCACAGGCGTCATGCTCAGCGCGGGGTAGATCTCCTTGAACGAGATGTTCCTGTTCTCGGGTGTGTCGTCGCAGCTCCTCACGAATATCCCGCTGCTGGCCATCTCGAGTCCCTGGTGGGCCATACCCTTCACGAAGGTCATGGCGGGGGACATCTCGGAATCGGTGTTGTCGTTGTTGATCCCGATGGTCAGGGGGTAGATGGACACCACATCGAGGGACAGACCGATCGTCTTGGCGATGTCCGACATCTTTCCGAAGAAGATGTCGAAGTTCTTGGGCTGTCCGCGTCCCGCGGCCCTCATGTACTTGGCTCCGAGGACGACCATCATGTAGTCGCTGTCGAAACCGTAGTTCTTGAGGGTGGCGAGGGTGTACCTGAAGTATCCCTCCATGAAGGCGCCCTTCTTCTCGGACACATCGCTCAGGAGCATGGATATCTCCGACGAGTCGCGGTTGACCGGGCGGGTCTTCTTCATGAGGATCGAACAGGACAGGCCGTAGTAGGCGGATCCTGATTCAGAGTAGAACACGGAGATCACTCCCTCCTCGACCATCCTGAGCAGGTTGGATGTTATGGTGGAACGGGGTGAGTCCACCTTGTTGACTATGTCGGTGATGCACAGCGGCCTCTCGTACACGGCATCGACGATGTCGATCTGGATGCTGCTGGTCATCAGTCCCGCGGTACCGTCGAGGTCCACCATCATGAAGGGCTGGACCTCGGATGTCTGGGGCAGGGACATGTTGATGTACGGCTCCGGGACCTTCTCGGAACGGTCGAAGGAGACCTTCACCCTGGCGAGCTCGCCGTTGCTGAAGTCCTCGCGGTTCACGATGTGGTAGGTCCTGCCGGTGGCGTTCTCGATGGCTCTGACCACGAACGTGGCGAGCATGTCGACCTTGGAGCGCATGCAACGGTCTCCCTCGAACACCAGGGTCAGGGGGTTGAGGGCGAACACGTTGAACTTGAATCCGGTGATGTCGGAGAACTCCTTCATGATCTTCACGATGGCGTCCTCCATCCCGCACTTGCCGATCCTGTCACGGATGGAGTCTGCGAGATCCGAGGCGTAGTTGGCCCTCATCCTGTCCATGTCGAGGCCGATCTCGGACGTGTAGCTGTCGAGCATGTTGGCCACGGAGGACATCCCGCTGTAGTATCTGGCGGGGTCGTTGAAGGTGTCTTCCGCCTCCTCCTTTGCGACGTCGTCCGGTTCGAACGACCCCGCGATCTTGAGGGCTAGGTTGGAATAGTAGACGGACTTCTTCTCGGAATCCGGTTTAGACCTTATGATGATCCCGGCATCCACCATCTTATCGAGCACGAAGTGGAGCGATGAGGAGGGAACGCCGAGTTCTGCCGCTATGTCGCTCGGTCTCTTCAGACCGGCGGATAGACTGTTGTAGACTGCGATCTGCATGGGATCGGTTAGCGGTACGACCCCCTTCTCCGTCATGAGCACGGTGAAGTTGCGCAGATATTCATCCTGTAGACCCATAGCCCTTATTATCGCAGTATAAAATATAATAAGTGTCGGGTCACACTCGGAGTTTGTACGAGCTGTTATGTCCTCCAAGCGACCTGACGAGTCCCGCAGGGTCCTCGGCCGTCATGGCGGAGGACATCACGCACACTCCGGAGGCCCCCGCATCCATCACCCTGTGCATGTTGTCCGGGGTTATCCCCCCGACACCGTAGACAGGTATGTCCACGGCCGAACAGATATCGCGGATGTATCCGGTTCCTCTGGGCTCGCCGATCTTGCATGCGGTCGGGAACACGTGTCCCGCTATGAGGTAGTCCGCACCCAGGTCCTGTGCCTCAGCCGCCTCGGATGCGCTGTGCACGGAGATGCCGACGGTCCCGAACCCGGACAGGTCGTCGTCCCTTGCCGTCTGTATCGGTACGTGGACACGTCCGATGCCCAACTCCGATGCCACCCCGATGTTTGTGTTCACCGATAGCGGGACACCGTGTCCGCGGCAGATGTCCAGACACCTCTCTGCGAGCTGTGCCAGATCATCATCCGAGAGGTCCTTCTCCCTGAGGATGACCATCTCCGGTCCGGCGGATGCCAACAGGTCGATCTGCTCCAGGAACGGTCTTCTGCACAGTTTCCGATGGGTTATCACGATCATAGTCTCACGTAGTCCGTCATGACGGGTTGGAGCCCGTTGTCCCTCAGAGCTTCTGCTATCTCGGCCACACCCCGGGGGTCGGAGATGACGAACTGTCCGTCCCCGTGTTCCCTTCCGCTGTGTTCCCCTATGCCCACGCTGACCCCTGCGGATATCTTCGTTGCCGTGAGACCCACGATGTTGTCCCTGAACCCGGGACGTTCCCTGGTGGAGATGGTCTGTGCCGCGAATGGCATGAAAAGACGGTACGCCATGGACACCTGGAGCAGCTGAGGTTCGTGTACGGGGTTCACACCGCCCTCGTTGTTGATGAACGGTCTGAACCTGGGGAGGGAGAAGGAGATCTCCGCGTGTGGGTACTTCCTCTGGATGTGATATGCGTGGAGTCCGCAGGCGAAGGCGTCCCTTCTGAAATCACCCAGGCCCAGGAGCGCTCCGAATGCCACACCCCTCATCCCCGCGCGGAGGGCTCTCTCCTGGGCATTGAATCTGTACGAGAACACCCTCTTGGGTCCGGCCAGGTGGAGCTCCGCATACCTTGCGGGGTCGTAGGTCTCCTGGAAGACGGTGACGTAGTCCGCACCCTTCCCATGGAGGTATGCGTACTCGTCGGTGTTCATGGGGTACACCTCGATCCCTATGGTGGAGAAGTGATCTGCGGCCCTCTCCACGCACATGCCTATGTAGTCCACATCGGACCTTGCCCTGGATTCGCCGGTGAGGATGAGGACCTCCTTCAGCCCCGACTCGGCTATGGCGGACATCTCGGCCTCCACCTCCTCGGGTGTGAGGCAGGCCCTCCTGATCCTGTTGTGGATGTTGAATCCACAGTAGACGCAGTTGTTCTGACAGTAGTTGGATGTATAGATGGGGGTGAACATGCAGACGGAGTTCCCGAAGTGCCTCCGGGTCTCCTCCCTGGCCCTGACGGCGATCTCCTCCAACATCTCCCCCGCAGCGGGTGACAGGAGGGTGGCGAACCCCTCGATGCCCGGATCCCCGGACAGGGCCCTACGGACATCGGATTCCGTGTATGATGAGGGGTCGAAACCCTCCATCTCGGAGAGCACGGTGTCCATGATGTCGGAGTCCACGGCCTCCATACGGGGTTCGTAATCTTCCGCATCTGTCCAGAGGCGGGTCATCTCAGCGGTCCTCCAGGAACCCCGTCAGGGGACTGGATGCCTCGGCCCTGCGTTCCAGGACCCTTCCAGGTCCAGACAGGTATGCCAGCCGTCCGGCCTCTATGGCCAGTCTGAACGCCCTTGCCATCGCGGCCACATCGCCTGCGGTGGCAATGGCCGTGTTGGCCATCACCGCGGCGCAACCCATCTCCATGGCCTCGCAGGCCTGGGACGGACGCCCGATGCCGGCATCGACTATGACCGGGAGGTCGATCTCCTCCACGAGTATCCTTATGAAGTCCCTGGTGAGGATCCCCCTGTTGCTCCCTATGGGTGCTCCGAGGGGCATTATGGCGGCGGCACCTGCATCGGCCATGTCCCTTGCCGCGGACAGGTCTGGCATCATGTACGGCATGGGGATAAAACCCTCGTCCGCCAGCATGCCCACGGCCCTGATGGTCTCCCTGTTGTCCGGCAGGAGGTACTTGCTGTCGCGGATGATCTCGATCTTCACGAAATCACCGCAACCCAGTTCCCTGGCCAGGTGTGCGATGCGTACAGCTTCCTCGGCGTTGCGGGCACCGGATGTGTTCGGAAGGAGGGTGATGTTCCCGGGCATGTGGTCGAGGATGTTCCCCTCGCCCCGACCGTTGGCACGTCTGACGGCCAGGGTGGCCATCTCCACACCTCCGTTCTCGATAACGGCCCTGGTCATGTCCAGGGAGAACTTCCCCGATCCGAGGATGAACCTTGAGTTGAATGTATGTCTGCCGATCACCAGTTGGTCAGTCATTGCGATCTGCCGGATGATTGGAGGGATGGTTAATACCGATTGCTCAAGGCTCGCTCCTTCCCACGGCGAGCCTCACTGCCATGTTGGCAACATGCCCTGCGCACACCATGACCCTGGACGCCACGAGTCCCTCCCCCGCCTCCGCATCGGACTCACCGTCACCGCAGAGGTACAGACGGGACATCCTGCGTTCCGTGACGATGGTGTTGGAGCTTCCGAACCCCGCCATTCCCGAACATGATACCACGGTCACCATGGGGTCCCCCATGAGAAGGGACTCCACGAGCATGGTCTTGCTCTCGGATCTGTCGAAGGCCTCGCAGACTATGTTGCAACCGGAGAACACGGTGCAGATGTTGTCGGGCGTGAGTCTGGTGTCCACGGCGATGATGTCCGCATCGGGTCTGATGCGCCTGAGGATATCCGCCGTGGCCTCGGACTTAGGTCTCCCTATGTCCTCTGCGAAGTAGTTCTGGCGGTTCAGGTTGGTCTGGTCCACCCTGTCGAAATCCGCTATCACCAGATGGCCGACCCCCGCACGCACCAGTGCCTCTGCCACGTGGGACCCTATACCGCCGAGCCCCGCGATCCCGATCCTTATCGATGACAGCCTCTCGTAGACGGGGCGGGAGTACCTCTGGGTCAGGAGGGTCTCGGTCGCCTTGGAAACGAACCCCTTGGCACCCTCCATCAGGAAGACGGAATCACCATCCTTCAGTCTGGAACCCGGGTCCACATGGCGTCCGTTGACGATGGCTATGGTCCCCTCGGGATGTCCAACCAACAGGTCCCTGGGGGTCGATGCGTCGCATTCCACGCATCTGCCGTCGAGTATGAGCTTGATGGTCATCCACCACCCACGAATCCGACGATCTCCAAGGAATCACCGTCTTTCAGCACAGTGGTGCCGAGGGATGCCCTCGGGCAGATCTCGCCGTTGAGCTCCACCGCCACCCTCTGCACGTCGTATCCGAGGGATGCGATGAACTCCGCGGCATCGGACCCCGTCAGAGGCACATGCTCTCCGTTGACCCTGACGGTCTCAGTTGCCATAGTCCAGGTCCTCCGGACGGACATGGGGTCTGACCTTCAGTATGAGGTTCCTCAGTTCGTGGGCCGCACCGCTGACATCGTCCTGTGCGACGACGGCTGAGACCACGGCGGCCGCATCCGCACCGGCACGGACGACATCCTGGATGTTCCCGCGGTTTATCCCGCCGATGGCGACGAGGGGGATGTCCACGGCCTTCCTTATCTCATAGATGGCGCCGAGTCCGACGCCCTGCTTGGCATCCGGTTTGGTGGATGTGTTGAAGATGGAACCGACCCCGATGTAATCCGCTCCGCCCTCGGCGGCGGCAACGGCCTGTTCCACGTTGTCCACCGAGATCCCGATGATGGCGGTCTCGCCCATCAGGTCCCTGGCGACCTCCAACGGTATGTCGTTCTGGCCGAGGTGGACCCCGTCGGCCCCGGATGCGATGGCGACGTCCACCCTGTCGTTGACGAAGAAGAACCTGCAGTACTCGTCGGCGATCTCCCTGATGGCCCTGGCCTGCTCCAGCATCTCCCTGCCGTCAGCATGCTTCATCCTGAGCTGGACCGCATCGGCACCGCCCTCGTATGCGAGCCTGGCGACCTCCGCATCCGAACGCCCCCTGGAGAGGTCGGAGTCGGTGACCACGTACAAATCGAACATGGTCCCCGGAATCCGGATGCATGTAGATGAAACAATCCATGGACGATATCCGAAGAACGGTTATATCGGGGGTCGTCGGTGGAGTGTCCATGAGCATCCTCTACCGTTACGGGAGCACCCATTACATCAACATGACCAACAGGTGTCCGTGCAGATGTGTTTTCTGTGTCAGGAACTCCACTCCGTGCCTGGGGGATGCCGACAGCCTGTGGCTCGACCACGAGCCCACCGTGGACGAGATTATCGAGGAGATCCGCAGGGCGGACATCTCGAGGTCGAGGGAGATCGTGTTCTGCGGATACGGTGAACCCACGGAGAGGTTCGAGGATCTGAAGGAATGCGCCCGCAGGATCAAGGAGGAGTTCGGGAAACCGGTGAGATTGGACACCAACGGCCTCGGGAACCTGATAAACGGGAGGGACATCGTCCCGGAGATGGAGGGTCTGATAGATTCCGTCTCCATCAGTCTCAACGCACCCAACGAGGAGGAGTACCTGGAGGTGACCAAGCCCGCATTCGGGCCCGGTTCCTACCAGGCGGTCCTCGATTTCATAAGGGAGTGCAGGGAGAGGATCAGCGGGGTCACCGTCTCCGTTGTCGGAGGGTCCATCAGCCCGGAATCCGAGGAGGAGTGCTCCAGGATGGCCAGGGAGATGAACGTGGCCTTCAGGGTTCGCTGAACCCCGTCCCATGATAGTTGCTCAGAGGTCGGTGTGTGCGAACCTCCTCTGGGAGAGCACGTACATCAGTGCGTACACGGCGGCTCCGATCAGGACCATGACGAGGGACATGGCCACGGAGATGTCCGGGAACAGCTCCGCCATCATGTTGCACACCACTATCGAACCTGCAACGCAGACCGCGGTGCAGAACGTGGAGACCGTATGCGCCCATTGGGGGCTGACATGGTAGTTCACCGCACAGATCACGGACGAGGCCATGAGCCCCACACCGAGGGACAGCACGGCGGACGATGCGATGCCGTACAGGTCCATACTCTGTCCGGACGCGATCCCGCACACGGTGGCCACGACGGCCCCGAGCACGATCCCGCAGATGACGAACACGGTCCCCGAGACGAACTTGGACCTGACGATGCTCCTGCGGGGGATCCCGATGGACACGGCATGCTGGTTCCATCCGCAGTTCTGGTCGAAGGAGAACGACCCGTTGATGAGGGATGACGCCATCATCGCCGACAGCAGGACCATCCCCCCTGGCGTCTCCCAGGAGAACAGCACCGCGAACACCACGGTCATCACCACGATGAACATGACGGAGCCCCTGAGGTTGCAGAGGTCCTTCACGATGAGTCCGTTCATCTGCGCTCACCTCTGACCATGTACACGAAGATGTCATCAAGCGACGCATCGTCCACCACAGCCTCGGGATACGCCTCCCTGAGACCTGATTTGTCATCCACCAGTGCGGAGCATCCGAAGTCGGAGGTCCTGACGGATACGATGCAGTCGCCTCCAACCCCCTCCAGTTCCGCCCTGTTGCCACATCTCAGGACCCCGTATCTCTCGAGGACGGAGTCCTTCTCGTCGAACAGCATCAGTTCGCCGTCGTGGATGAATGCGATGTAATCGGCGATCCTCTCCAGGTCTCCGGTGATGTGCGATGATATGAGGACGGTGTGCCCCTCGTCCTGGATGAAGCCCATGATGTCGTCGAGGAACTCCTCCCTGGCCACAGGGTCGAGACCGGCAGTGGGTTCGTCCAGTATGAGGACCTCGGGTGATTGGGACAGGGCGACGGCGGTCTGGACCTTCATCCTCATACCGCGTGACATCTCCTTGACCTTCCTGTTCTCAGGTACACCGAAGCGCTTCAGTGTTGCGGAGAAACCGTTCGCATCCCACCTGGGGACCAGTCCTGCGAAGACCTCGGACAGTTTCGTGCAGTCCAGTTCGGACGGCAGGTGGCATTCGTCGAACACCATGCCGATGTCCCCCTGTTCCCTCGGTCCGGGGAATGTGATGCTGCCGCTGTCCGGTATCACCGCCCCTGTGATGCATTTCATGAGGGTCGTCTTCCCGGCCCCGTTGTTCCCGACCATCCCCACTATGCAACCTCTGGGGAGTTCCATGCTGATGTCCTTCAGACTGAAGTCGCCGAAGGACTTGGATATCCTGTCAATAACGATAGAATCCGTCATCACCGATCACCGTCGAAGAGGATGTCGACCAGTTCGTGCAGCTCCTCCCTGGATATGCCGCATGACCTCGCCACGTCCACTGCCTTCTGGATGTGTCCCTCGGCGGATCTGAGGTTCCCTTCGCGGAGCACCTCCGGGTCCGTGGCGGAGATATAGCAGCCCTTCCCGGCGACGGTCTCGATGAAGCCCTCTGCCTCGAGTTCCCCGTAGGCCCTCTTGGTGGTGATCACACTGATCCTCAGGTCCTGTGCCAATGCGCGCATGGACGGGAGGGGGTCGCCCGGTCTGAGCTTGCCCTGTATGATCTGGCTCTTCACCTGTTCGACGATCTGTTCGTAGATCGGACGTCCGCCGGAGTTGCTGATTACGATCTCCATCTCTTCCTCTCTGTGATCCTGTATGTCGTGACTGTATATAACTGTGTATGTACGGTATACACAGTAATCACGGTTCTGTGATCCCGTTATCCTGGGAAACGGTGATAATCCTGTCGTTCGGGCGATGCCCCTGGATGTGAAAAGGGACGGTCCCCTGTTCCCTCTTTCTTTTTTAGTATTATAGGCAGAAAGGCTTTAATAAAGACTGTGAATCCGTCGCTCGGTAAAATGACTGGCGATGAGAAAGTCAAGAAAAGCAGGGACCCGATCTTCACGGCCTGCTTGGTCATCTTCATGATCGCAGTGGTTGCGATCCTGGGCGGATTCGTCAATGACCACTACATCCAGAAAGACAATACGAAAGCAGCATACGGGGACGAGGTGGTCGTCAACTACACCGGTTCCTACTACGCATATGTCGGCGAGGACAAAGCGGTCGTCTTCGATACGAGCCTCAGCTCCATCGGAAACGATGACGATATCTCCAAGGCCAACAGTTTTACCAAGACATCCTACGATCCCCTCACCTTCACCATCGGTAAGGGGACCATGATCAAGGGATTCGAGGAGGCAGTCGTGGGCCACAAGGTCGGAGACACATTCAAGGTCCTCATCCCCGCTGGCGAGGGATATGTCGGATACGAGTCCAAGACCGCCCTCGACGCAGGGTCCGTAGGACAGGTCCAGGAGATCCCCTCCGCAGCATTCAAGGCCGCATACGAGGACGTCAAGCTCGTTGCCGGAGCGACCGTCACCTTCACCACCGTCTACGGATGGGAGGCGACAGCCATCCAGTCCAACAACACCGTCGTCGTCTACAACATGCCCGAGGCCGGAAAGACCTATGAGTACGTTGGAAACGAGGACAACGAGTTCGGCGATGTCAAGTTCAAGGTCAACTCCGTCGGAGATGACATCAAGTTCGAGTACCAGTTCGAGAACACCAAGTCCGTCGGATCGGACGGTGACATCGAGATGATCGAGATGAACCTGGTCACTGAGAAGCTGTATGTCTCCAACATCAGCGGTGGATACTTCACCGGTGAGACTCAGGAGAAGAACAACATCGACCTCTACTTCGAGATCACCCTCGAGAGTATCAACTGAACACGGTCAAATTACCTCCCGGGGTCCTGATGACCTCGGGAAACCCCTTATCATCATTCTGTTATCTTCTGTGTCATCACCGTTCGATGACACAATCGAATTGTCTATCCCTTAGGATATTGAGAATGGGGTGTGGACCGCCTGCATGGGCGGCCCGTTGAAATGTTTCAGAGGATGTTCTCAAGTTTCGAGAGCATCTCGTCCGTGTTCTTGGCCAGGATCCTGATGACCCTGTCCTTCTTGGAACCCTTGTCGACGATGGCGTCCGGAGTCCTGCCGTTGCATTTCCTGATGGCCGTTTCGGTGGCCTCCAGGATCTTGTCCTTGCCCATGTCCACGGTGACGGTCTCCATTCCGACCTCTTCCATGATGCTCATGACGTCGTCGCTGTATGCGATGCTCATCACACATCTGGTCTCGGGATCGTGCTTCATCACTCCCAGGAGGACGTAGGACAGGTGTTCGGCGGAACCGAACTTGGCCGGTCCGCCCTTGCGGATCATACCGTTGTGGACGAACAGTCTCCTGTCCACGGCGGCGATCTCCTCGGGTCCGGCGGCATCCTTCAATGCCAGGGCGATGTTCATGCCCTTCTTGGGTACGAACTCATCGGGGACCACATCCATGATCCTGGCGGCGGCCGCATCGACCGCATCCAGCACCTTGAACTTGTCCGTGTCGCCCTTCATCCTCACCATGGGGTTGACGACCTGGTCGCCCTTTCCGATCGCGTACTGGGATGCGATGGATTCCTGTATCAGGTCTCTGGACTTCATGACGGCGTTGACGATGTCCAATCCCTTCGCCATGTTGGCGGTGATGAAGGATGATAGGACACATCCGCTGCCGTGTCCCGCCTTCTTCAGACGGGGGTACTCCAGTTTCGTGAACTCGGATGACAGGTACAGGTAGTCGACCACAGTGGGTGTGTTGAAGTGTCCCCCCTTCATCAGGACGGAGGACCCCTGTTTCCCTATCAGTTCGCAGGCCAGTGTGAGGTCGTCCTTGTTGTTGATCTTCATCTTGGCCAGGACCTCGGCCTCATGTCTGTTGGGTGTCACCAGTTCGCATATGGGAAGGAGTTTCTTCCTCATCGCAGAGACGAGTTCGTTGTCGGAGAGGGCATCGCCTGTTCCGGACACCATGACGGGGTCGACCACCAGAGGTACCTGATGGTCCTCCAGGATGTCGGCCACCGTTTCGACGATGTCCGCACTGTAAAGCATGCCGGTTTTGACCGCTTTGACGTCGCAGTCCCTCAGCACCGACTCCAGCTGTGCCTGTATGAACTCCTCAGGCATGGGGAAGATGTCGTCGACGCCCTGTGTGTTCTGGGCGGTGACGGCTGTAATCACTGATGTGGCGTGGACTCCCACCACGGCCATTGCCTTGACGTCGGCCTGAACGCCGGCGCCACCGATGGAGTCCGAACCAGCCACTGTAAGAGCTGATCTCATCGATGGCCCCTATAATAACGTCATTTATAATTGTGGGTATGGAAAAGGTGTCCGGAACCGGTCCGGACATGGAATGGGGTTGTTTTGCGGATCGTTCCGCATAGGGCATCAATGAAGTTTGTACTCTCAGGTTCATCCTGACGACCTGGAGGTCATTCAGTTGGATCAAACCATTATCGAGGAACGGGATGGGTTGTTCGGAGATTAATGGGTCGTACCATCCACACAGTAGGGTATGTTGTTCTCATCGGCCCACGAGGTGGAATACCCCATCATACTCTCCATGAGATAGTCCCTGAACTCCTCTGTCAGATCGTTCTCTCCGATGAACTCGAGGATCCTGTCCCTGTTGGATTCCCCCTCGATCTCGGACCAATCTGTTTCCTGGTACAGGTCTTCGAAACCCTCCATTATCATCGGTATCCTTTCGGACAGGGGTCCGGCCAGGGGGATGTATCTGTCAGGTTCAATCTCGATCTCAGATGAACTGATGCAGGGGATATTCTCAATGGAACCCTTCTTTTTGGACCTCTTTTTCGGTCCGTCCCTGATGACAAGCGGTGTGAGGTCCTGGATATCGAAGACCAACGGTTCATCGGTCATACAGGCCAGGGCAGACACTATGGCCTTTAGCCCCTCTTCCGATATGCAGATGGTGTTTCTATCGACCGTTTCTCCGATGTGCTGGGTGTTCAGTATGTTCTGGACCGTCTGCTCGTTAAATTCTATCCCCGCAAGGACCTCTTTGGCGAACTCATGGTCCTCGGAACCGGGGTCGGCCGCGGATTCGAGGTAATGATAATAACCTCCCAATCCACCACAATCCTCAGTGAGGGAGTTCTCCGTCCATTTCATCAGGGTCGGAGTGTTCTTCCTGTAGTCCTCTATCGTCTTCAACCATGATATGGTGACGGCCCAGCAGTCACCGAAGTCATAGGTGTAATGGATCTTCTCGCCTTCGAACTGTGAGAGTGGAACCGTGGAGTCGTCCTCGATGTCCGCCGCAGAGCTTCCGAACTCCCTTCCTCCGACGGTGAATGAGTGGAGATGCTGGTCGTACCAGCCCAGGGCCGTCTGTATCGCATTATGGAGATCATGGAACGATGCCGTCTCCGGAATTGCAATGGTCCTGGTGATCTTCGGTTTGCTCCCGTCCACCACCATCTTCAGTTTGTATGCCCTCATATCGGATGCGATATTGTGTGATGATAAAACGGTTGCGAGTGTCCGCGCCATGCTGGCAGGCATCCCCATAACCCCTTCAGTGACCGTTTCCGACGGCTCGATATCCTTATATCCGAGCGCAGTTTAGGGCAATCTGATGAAGGTTTTCAGTACTCATTTCGTTCTCAAAGGCAAATCCAGTTACAAGGACCTTGCCCCGGTTTTCCCCGACATCCTCAAGATGTTCCTGGAGGAGATAGACCAGATGCCCGAAGAGGAGGAGATCCTTCAGATGTTCATCGAGCTCAACATGATCGATCTCGAGCGTGACAGGAAGCCCGAGGGATACAACAGGAAGGGAAAGATCAGACTCGTCTTCCCCACCGATGCCAAGGAGTTCTACATCAAGACCTACTCCAAGAACACGGACCTCTCCGGCATCGCCGACAACATCAGCACCATGCTGACCGCCGCAGGCGTGAAGTTCGAGGTCAGACAGAACGACCGCACCGATTTCGACTGAACCTCTTCACTCTTCATCACCATGAGGGCACCTCGGGTGTTCCTCATCCTTTCTTCATCATGACGCCTCTGTTCCGAGGGCGTCCTTTGTCACCAGCACCGTCCCGATAAGCATGAGGATCAATGCGATCCAGAACGACCATCCAGGCGGGTCGCTGAACAGTGCGAAGGCCATTGCGACACCTATGAACGGGGCCAGGGAGTAGTATGCACTCACCCTGGAGGCACCGAGGTCCCTCTGTGCGCGGATGTATGTGGTTATGCTCAGTCCATAGGACAGGAATCCTAGCACCAATGTGATGCAGATGAGTCCCATCGCAGGTACGGGGTCCCCTAGATACATGGCGACGGCTAGGGACCCGAGCCCGGAGAACAATCCCTTTACAGTGGTGATCTGGACGGGGTCCTTATCGGACAGTTTTCTCGTGCAGTTGTTCTCCAACCCCCAGCAGAAGCATGCGCCCAGGACAAGGATCGCACCGGGGGACAGTACGAAGCCGGATATGTCGTCCACCGAGAGGAGTATGCTCGATACGGTGACGAGGGCGATCGCCGTCCAGAGCGTTCCCGACACCCTCTCCCTGAAGAACACCAGGGCTATCACAGTGGTGGCCACTATCTCGAAGTTGTTCAGTAAGGATGTGGTGGCCGAGGATGTCATCGTGAGTCCGGTCATCAGGAGGATCGGTGCCGCTATGTCCAGGACGATCATCGCCACCGTGTAAGGCAGGTCGGACCTGTCCAGGGGGACCTCCCCGCTGCGGTGTCCCAACGTTCTCTTCGTCACGGACACAAGCAGCAATCCGATCCCGGCACCGAGGTAGAGCATCGATGCCATCATCCTTGGCGATACATCGTCCAACAGCACTTTGGATAACGGGGTGCTCATAGCGTACAGCACTGCGGCCGCGATGGCGAATCCGGTGGCCTTGAGAATCTTCGTGCGGGTGTCCTGTTCCAATTCGATCCCGCTGCCGATGTATGGTGATGTAGGATAAAATGGGATTTGTGAAGGAAATGCGAAGCTTGTGTCGGGCATGTTATGGTTTGTGAGAAGGTGTTAAGGGTGTTTGGGGTGGCCGGGGGATCACTCCTCGGCCAGCTGTTTCCAGCAGTTCTCGATGAGCTGCATCTCCTGGCGGACGACCTCGTCCCTGAGCATGATCTGCTCTATGGCCTTGGAGATCTGGACATCGGTGGATGAGGGGGATGTCCCTCCATAGGAGTTCCTCCTCTCGACGCATCTGACCACGGGGAGGATGTCGTACACATCCTCTCCGATCCTGTCAGAGAACTGCCTTAGCTCATCGAGGGTCATGTCCTCCAGGTTCCTGCCGGAGTCGATGCTGTGTCTCACGGCTGCACCGACGATCCCGTGGGCCTCACGGAAGGGGACGCCCTTGGTGACAAGGTAGTCCGCCAGGTCGGTGGCGTTGATCTGTCCCCTGCTGGTGACCTCCAGCATCCTCTCCTTGCGGAATGCGGATGTGGCGATGACCTTGGACATGATGGTGCAGCAGGAGATGACCGTCTCCATGCTCTCCATCACCGGTCTCTTGTCCTCCTGGAGGTCGCGGTTGTACGTCAGGGGCAGACCCTTGGTCATCGCGATCATGGTCATCAGGGAACCGATCACGGAACCCGTTTTACCTCTGACAAGCTCCGCGATGTCGGGGTTCTTCTTCTGGGGCATGATGGATGATCCGGTGGTGTACCTGTCGTCCATCTCCACGAATCCGAACTCCTGGGATGACCAGAGCACCAGCTCCTCGCAGAGGGAGGACAGGTGTATGGCCGTCTGTGCGGCGCAGTATGCGAGCTCGGTGACGAAATCCCTGTCGGATACGGAATCCATCGAGTTCTCGGTGGGCTCCCTGAATCCGAGGGCCTGTGCGGTCATGTGCCTGTCCACAGGGTATGTCGTGCCTGCGAGTGCGGCCGCACCCAGGGGGCATTTGTCCATCCTCCTGAACGCATCGAGGAACCTGTCCGCGTCCCTGGAGAACTTGAATGCATGGGCCAGCATGTGCTGGGCCAGGGTCACGGGCTGGGCGTGCTGCATGTGGGTGAACCCGGGCATGACGGTGTCGTCGTTGTCCTCTGCGACCTTCACCAGGCTCATCATCAGCTGGTTCACGGCCTCGGCCGCCTTCAGGGCATCGTCCCTGAGGTACATCCTGAAGTCCGTGGCCACCTGGTCGTTCCTGCTCCTTCCGGTGTGGAGTTTGCCTCCGGCCGGGCCGATCCTGCTGGTCAGGGTGAACTCCACGTTGGTGTGGATGTCCTCCAGGGAGTAGTCCAGTGCGAACTCGCCCTTCCTGACCTCGTCGAGGATGACCTTCAGTCCCGCGATGATGCTGTCCGCATCCTCTGCGGGGATGATCTCACACTTCTTCAGCATCCTGACGTGTGCGAGGGACCCCATGACGTCGTAGAACGCCAGGTGGGAGTCCACATCCAGGGAGGATGTGAATGCGAGTGTGGAGTCGTCCATTCCGACTGCGAACCTTCCCGACCAGAGTGCCTGTTGCAAGGTTATCACTTCTTCTCGACGGAGTGGGCCTTCGCAGCGGTCCTTCCGGGGAGTCCCCAGACGTAGATGAATCCGGTTGCGGAGTTGTGGTCGAAGACATCTCCCTCGGCATAGGTGCTCAGTCCAGTGTCGTACAGGGAGTAGGGTGACTTCCTTCCGACGACGGTGGCGGTTCCCTTGAAGAGCTTGACCCTCACGGTACCGGTGACGTACTCCTGGGTGGAGTCGATGAATGCGCAGAGGGGCTCGCGGATGCCGCTGAACCAGAGTCCGTCGTAGACCATCTGGCTGTACTTCTGCTCGATGGTCCTCTTGAACTCGACGACATCCCTGGGCAGGGTCATGGTCTCGAGTCCCTGGTGGGCCTTGATCAGGGTGACGGCAGCGGGGCACTCGTAGGTCTCGCGGCTCTTGATACCGACGAGACGGTCCTCGACGTGGTCGATCCTTCCGACACCGTTCTCTCCGGCGATCTTGTCGAGCTTCTCGATGAGGGCGACTCCGCCCATCTTCTCTCCGTTGAGGGCGACCGGGATTCCCTTCTCGAACTCGATCTCCACGTAGGTGGGTGTGTCGGGTGCCTCTGCGGGGTCGGCGGTGAGCTCCCATACGTCCGCGGGGGGCTCCTCCCAGGGGTCCTCGAGGATACCGCACTCGCAGGATGCTCCCCACAGGTTCTCGTCCCTGGAGTAGGGGCTCTCCTTCTTGACGATGATCTCGATGCCGTGTTTCCTGGCGTACTCGATCTCCTCCTCTCTGGTGGTGACCCATTCCCTCATGGGTGCGATGATCTGGAGTTCGGGGTCCTGGGAGACGATACCGACATCGAACCTGACCTGGTCGTTTCCCTTGGCGGTGCATCCGTGGGCGATGTACTTGGCGCCCTCGGCCTTGGCGACCTCGACCAGCTTCTTGGCGATCAGGGGTCTGGCGATGGATGTGCTCAGGGGGTAGACGTTCTGGTACAGGGCGTTGGCCTTCAGGGAGGGCCAGACGTAGTCCTCGACGAACTCCTCGGTGGCGTCGATGAAATCGGATTTGATAGCTCCGTTCCTGATGGCGCGTGCGACGATGTCGTCCTTGCTGGGGTTCTGACCGACGTTGATCGCGATGGCGATGACATCGACGTTGTATTTGTCCTGGAGCCAGTGGATGGCCACGGATGTGTCGAGTCCTCCGGAGTATGCCAGGACCACCTTGTCCCTAGCTCCGTCCTTCTTCGCAGTTGCCTCGTTGTTCTTGCATGCTGCCATGTTATCGGTCCTGCCAGAATCTTGTTGTTTATTATTGTTACCTGTACACGTGTGCGCGTGCGGACGACCTCGGAATCGGCCAGTGCGATAGTGAACATGCGGTGTCCATGGGGACACAGGGGCGGAATATTATCAGGAGACGGTGATATCGGGGGCAAATCGGCCCGGATTCCCCAGGTTTTCCTAGGGGTACACACTGTTACCTTGTCCACAAGGGGGTCTCTTTGACGCCATTTCTGTTCCCTTGGAAACGATGGGTGGGTTTCATGTCTGAAATGGAACAATACACTTATTAAGAGAATCCAGATGGTTGAATCCACACAAGGAGCGCAAGCCCATGACAAAGATAGGAATCATAGGAGGAACAGGATACACCGGCGGAGAGCTGGCCCGTATCCTCTGCACACACCCGGACGTCGAGATAGCGGCGATGACGTCGCGTCAGAACGCCGGCCTCAGGGTCCAGGATGTGCACGCATTCCTGAAGGGCTATGTGGACCTCGAGTTCACCGAGAGGATATCCGACACGAAGGATCTGGATTTCGTGTTCGTCGCCACACCCCACGGTGTCGCCATGAAGGAGGTCCCGGCACTGGTCGAACAGGGCATCAAGGCCATCGACCTGTCCGGGGACTACCGCCTACACGATGTGTCGGTGTACGAGAAGTGGTACGGACACGAGCACACCGATGTGGACAACCTCCAGAACGCGGTGTACGGACTTCCGGAGTTCTTCCGTGACGAGATCAAGGGGGCCGACCTGGTGGCCAATCCCGGTTGCTATGCGACATCCATCATCCTCGCATGCGGACCCCTGCTGAAGGCGGGCGTCGTGGAGGAGGACATCCTGGTGGATGCCAAGTCCGGGACATCCGGGGCGGGCATGGTGCCCTCGGCACGCACCCATCACTCCACCTGCGGTGAATCCCTCATTCCGTACAGTGTGGGGAAGCACCGCCACACCCCGGAGATAGAGATGGCCGTGGACCGTTTCGCGGGATCCCGTTCCAAGGTGACATTCGTCCCCCATCTGCTCCCCATAGTGCGCGGCATCCTCTCCTCGTGCTATTTCGATCTCAAGAAGGACCTCTCTCAGGAGGAGGTCGATTCGATCTATGACAGACAGTACGGCAAGGAGACGTTCGTGCACTATGTGCAGGAGCCCTCCATCCGTGCGGTGGTGGCGTCCAACCACGCCCAGGTGGCATCCAAGGTCCTCGGTGGGAAGACCGTGTCCTTCGGTGTCCTGGACAATCTGGTCAAAGGAGCCTCCGGACAGGCGGTCCAGTGCATGAACCTCATGCTCGGACTGGACGAGAAGACCGGGCTCAACATCCCTGGACTGGGGGTATGAAGATGGTAGAGATAATCGATGGCGGCGTAACGACCCCCCAGGGTTTCAAGGCCGCAGGTGTGCACAGCGGTGTCAAGTACCGCTCGCTGGACCTCGGGTTGCTGTACTCCGAGGTTCCCGCCAACGCATTCGCAGGATTCACGAGCAACAACGTCAAGGCCGCACCCGTACAGGTGATGATGAAGGAGAACTCCGAGAAGCTCTCCGCGGTCGTCGTCAACAGCGGTAACGCCAACGCCCTCACCGGACGTCGCGGTATCGAGGACGCCCTCGAGATGAAACGCGCCGTCGCATCGGCACTGAACCTGGACCCGTTGGAGGTGGGTGTCATGTCCACCGGTCTGATCGGACGTTTCCTGGACATGCACAAGATACGTTACGGGATCTCCCGTGCCGCGGGTTCCCTGGATTCCGGACGTGAGGCCGACGGGCTCATCGCCCAGGCCATCATGACCACCGACACGATCAAGAAGGAGTGCGCCGCACGTGTCCGTCTCCAGGACGGGACACTGGTGTACATCGGTGCGATCTCCAAGGGCAGCGGGATGATCGAGCCCCACATGAAGGTGCTCCACGGCACCACCCTGTCCCTGATCACCACCGACGCCACCCTGTCGCCCAAGTTCCGCGAGACCTGGCAGTCCATCCTGGACGATTCGATGAACATGGTCTCCGTCGACGGCGACCAGTCCACCAACGATACCTGCATCCTCCTGGCCAACGGTAAGGCCAACGGGAAATGCGCGGACGAGGACCCCGAGTTCATCGACGCCCTCCGTACGGTGATGACCCGCATCGCACGCACCATCGCCAAGGACGGAGAGGGTGCCACCAAGCTCATCGAGGTCCAGGTCTCCGGTGCCGACACCAAGGACGAGGCCCGCAAGGTCGTCAAGACGATCATCAACTCGCCTCTGGTCAAGGCCGCCATCTTCGGGTCCGACCCCAACTACGGACGTATCATGATGGCAGTCGGTAACAGCGGATGCAAGTTCAACCTGGAGGAGATGCGCCTGACCATCAAGGGCGGCGACATGGAGGTTCCGATCCTCGATTCCGGTGCACCCGTCTTCCAGGAGGAGCGTGCCGTGGAGGTCGTCCGCATGGCCATGGACAACAAGGAGGTCACCATCATGGTGGACCTCGGCGTGGGCAAGGAGAGCGCCACCGGATGGGGATGCGACCTCACCTACGACTACGTCCGTATCAACGCGGAGTACGCATCCTGAGGTATCCCCCATGGACAACATCTATGTGCTGAAGTTCGGCGGGAACGCCATCCGCGGACAGGACGACATGATGCGTCTGTCCAGGGAGATAGCCGGACTCATCGCCGACGGTGCCAGGGTGATCCTGGTCCACGGAGGTGGACCCGAGATCTCCGAGGAGATGGAGAGGAGGGGACTCGCCCCCGAGAAGGTCTGCGGTGTCAGGATAACCGATGCCGATGTCCTCGAGGTGGCGGAGATCGTGCTCAGGAGACTGAACTCCCAGGTGGTGTCCTGTCTCCAGGAGTGCGGTGTGACCGCCCTGGGCATACCTGGATACTTCTGTACCCTCTGCAGGAGGAAGGCGCCCATGAAGGTCGTCGAGGACGGTGTGGAGAGGGAGGTGGACCTGGGCCTCGTGGGAGAGGTGGAGGACGCCGACCCCCAGTCGGTCTACGACCTGCTCGAACAGGGCATCACGCCCGTCATCTACCCCATAGGGAAGGATGCCGACGGCAGGATGCTCAACGTCAACGCGGACACCATGGTCGCGGGAATCGCGGCGGGTGTCGGTTGTGTGGAGATGATAGCGATCACCGATGTCCCTGGTATACTGAGGGACGTGAGCGACCCCTCGTCCAAGATCGACTCCCTGGATCTGGAGGAGGTGGACGCCCTGATAGCCGACGGAACGATCTCCGGCGGCATGATACCCAAGGTGGAGGCCTGCAGGAAGGCCCTCCTGGCAGGGGTATCGAAGGTGCGCATGGTCAACGGAAAGGACCCGCGCAGCATCGTGTCGGACGTCATGAAGGACGTCCCCCACGGAACGATCATCACGAAGTGATAAGATGGAATTCAACGAGATCAAGGAGCTGAGCTCCAAATACCTGTTCCAGAACTACGGTCGCATCGACCTCTCGTTCACCCACGGGAAGGGTTGCTACCTCTACGACACGGCCGGGAACGAGTACCTGGACCTTGTGGCGGGCATAGCCGTGAACGCCCTCGGATACGCCCACCCCGACTGGGTCGAGGCGGTCCAGGCACAGGTGGGCCGTATGGTCCACGTCTCCAACCTCTACCACGTGGAGGAGCAGGCGGAGCTCGCGGAGAGGATAGCATCCGTGACCCCCGGGAAGCTGGACCGCACCCTGTTCGTCAACAGCGGTGCCGAGGCCAACGAGGGTGCCCTGAAGGTGGCAGTCCGTTACACCGGACGCGGAAAGGTCATGGCCGCACTGAACGGTTTCCACGGCAGGACCGCGGCGGCCCTCGGCGCCACCGGTCAGACCAAGTACCAGCAGTCGTTCGAACCGTTGATCAGTGACGCGTTCCGCTATTACGAGTACGGGAACCCCGAATCGGTCAAATCAATGATCGACAGGGACACCGCAGCGGTGATCGTGGAGCCCATCCAGGGTGAGGGCGGTGTGCGCACCGCATCCGCGGAGTTCTTCAAGACAATCCGTGATGAGTGTACCGACAAGGGTGCGCTCATGATCGTGGACGAGGTCCAGACCGGTATCGGACGTACCGGCGAGTGGTACGGGATCCAGAACTTCGGTGTGGTCCCCGACATCATCACCATGGCCAAGGGTCTCGGTAACGGGGTGCCCATCGGAGCGGTCACGACCACCGATGAGATCTCCGCTGTCATGACCCCCGGAACCCACGGGACCACCTTCGGAGGCAACCCCCTGGTCACCACCGCGGGATGCGCAACCCTGGACATCCTGGAGAGGGACGGCCTGGTGCAGCATGCCAAGGAGATGGGTGCCCGCTGGATGGCCGACCTCAGGACCATCGGTTCCCCCAAGGTCAGGGAGGTCCGCGGATACGGACTCATCATCGGTATCGAGACCGACACCAACGAGACGGCATCCGCCGTCCAGAGGCACTGCCGCGAGAACGGTGTGCTGGTGAACGTCTGTCACGGCAACACGGTCCGTCTGATCCCTCCGCTCATCCTCACGGATGCGGAGAAGGACAGGTTCACGGGTCTGCTCCGCGAAGCCCTTCAGTGAATGGGACGCGGAGGCCCATCCTCAAACCTTTTCCCATTCTTTCTGTCTCTCCTCGAACATTGAAATAGTAAAACATACATCATGTATGCATGGCAAAGAGCATGCTGAAAGAGAGTCTGGCCGAGAAGACCAGGATGTACATCGACGCCCACCCCAGTATCAAGGACTGTGTGTCCAAGGGGCTGATCAACTACTCCTCCCTGGCGAGGATGATCATGAAGGACATCGGTGTGGACAACGAGGAGGCCGTCATGATCGCCTGCCGCCGTTACGCATCTAAACTCAGCATCACCACCGACCATGAGCTCAACATCCTCAGGATCCTCAAGGACAGCAGGCTCGAGATGAGGACCAAGACCTGCATCGTCACAGCGAAGAACGACTGGTCCGTCCTCCACAAGATGGACAACCTGTTCAAGGACCTGTGGAACGAGAACTCCATCATGCAGTGTGTCCAGTCCGCCTCCGCGGTCACGATCATCGCGGACCGCATGCTCAAGGACAGGATCATGGACACCGTCGGGAGGTTCAACATCATCAAGGTCAGGGAGAACCTGGTCGAGATCGCCGTCAAATCCCCTGAGAGGATCGTCGACACCAGCGGTGTCATCGCATATCTGATCACCAACCTCTCGGATGCGGGCATCAACATCGAGGAGACCGTCAGCTGTCACACCGACACCATATTCATCGTCGGCGAGAGCGACATGATCAACGCCTACTCGGTGCTCACCAAGTGCATCCAGTCAGCAGAGGCCACGGTCAGCGAATGAGGGTTCCGGACGGGCGACCGTCCACCCCACCTTAAACAACAATTTATATGTATATGTGATTGGTCATCATCAGTTTGCGGAAGTAATACTGCCCGCACGGTCCATGCTTTAAGATTGAGAGGGGATTGAATGGTGTTGATGAATGATTACGGCAATTCTAGCTTCGATCTGTTCCGTAGTACGGAACGCATGTACATTGACAAATCCTTGTTGATCAAGGATATCCTTGAGAGGAACGAGGATGGGAGGTTCCTCTACACCAGACCCCGCAGGTTCGGAAAAACGATGAACCGCAGTATGTTGGATTGTTTCTTCAACATGAAGTACAAGGGAAACGACTGGTTCGACGGTCTGAAGATCTCCGAATACCATCAATTCGACGTCCACAAGAACAGATATCCGGTCATCAGTCTGGATATGACATCCATCTGTGCCACCAATCTGAACAGCTTCCAGAATCTTTTGCGTTCATTGATTCGCAATGTGTTTCTGGAGTATTCATTCCTGAGGGAGGATGAGAAGGTCAATTCCGCCGATCTTGTGTTCTTTGATGATGTTGTTGTGAACATGAACTGTAATGGAGATTGGATATTCACCGCCATCCCGGAGCTCATGAGGATCCTCCATCAGTACTATGGTGAGCGCGTCGTTGTGTTGATCGATGAGTATGATCACGGGCTCATCACAGCGGCACCTTGTGAGGATCTGGAATGGATGACCAAGACGATGTCCACGTTCCTCTCTATGATCCTGAAGGTCAGCCCCCACGTCAAGTTCGCATATCTGACCGGGGTCTCACAGCTGTACAGAGCTACATTGTTCTCCGGTGTGAACAACCTGGATGTGGATTCCGTCTTGGATTCATATTCCGGTGACAGGTTCGGATTCACAGAGGATGAGGTCGTGGCGGTCCTCGAGAACATAGGGCATGCAGATCATCTCGATGAGGTTCGTAGATATTACGACGGATATCGCATAGGTGATTGTCACGTTTATAACCCCTTTAGTATCATCAACTATGCTTCCAAGAAGAGGTTGGAGCCGTATTGGGTCGGTACTTCAGATACCAATCCCATCGAAACTATGCTGAATCGTATGGATCTGAGCAATTTCGAGTCGGTGTATTCATTGCTAAGTGGAGGGTCTGTGCATTCTCGTGTGAACAACAATTTCAACTATGCGGATCTGGCCGACCCAGATTTTCCGAAATTGGTTTCGTTCATGATCATGACCGGATATCTCACCGCCGTACGGTCTGATGACGGACTGTATGATGTCTACATACCCAATGAGGAGGTCCGTCAGTCGGTCAGGGAGATCCTCGACGATGCCATCCCCCTGTCCAACCGCAACGTCATCAATTTCGTCCGTGCATTCATCGACCAGGATGTGGAGGGGATGGTGTCCCATATGGAGAACATCCTCTCCTATCACAGCTACTTCGACCTCAGGGACGAGACATCCTACACAATCATCCTGATGCAGGTCCTGTCCGAGCTGATCACCCGTTACGATGTCAGGACCCAGGTGGAGTCCGGGAACGGCAGGGTGGACATCATGCTGCGTCCGATGGCCAAGGGTCTTCCGCCAATGGTCATCGAGGTGAAACGGGTGAAGAAGGAGAAGAAGCTCGGGAATGCATTGGACCAGGCACTGGAGCAGATCCACGACAGGAGATACACGATGGGCATGGAGGGCGATGTGACCCTGATGGGGTTCGCCTTCTGGGGCAAGGTGCCCGCGGTCCGCATCGAGCACATAACCGTGTGAGGTCTCCTGCCCCTTCTATATACAGGTCAGTGGATGTCCGACCCATGTCCGAGGGAACCCGTCTCAACAAGTTCATAAGCGAGGCCGGAGTGGCCTCCCGCAGGGCCGCAGACCGTATGGTCGAAGAGGGTAGGATCACCATCAACGGCAGGACCGCCGTGGTCGGTGACAAGGTCTTCGACGGTGACGAGGTGGCGGTCGACGGGAAACCCGTGTCCAAGGTGGAGGAGGACATCATCCTGGCCTTCCACAAGCCCAGGGGCATCACATGCACATCCAATCCGGATGATAAGGACAATGTGATCGATTTCATCGGTTACCCCAAGAGGATCTACTCGATCGGCAGGTTGGACAAGGATTCCGAGGGTCTCCTGCTGATGACCAACAACGGGGAGCTGGCCAACCTGGTCATGCGTTCCCGCGGGGAGCATGAGAAGGAGTACATCGTCACCGTGGACAAGCCCGTGACGGACAGGTTCATAAAGGGCATGTCCGGAGGGGTGCCGATCCTGGAGGACAGGATCACCAAGAAGTGCTTCGTGGAGAGGATCGGAGAGAGGCAGTTCCGCATAATCCTGAAACAGGGTCTCAACAGACAGATACGCAGGATGTGCGAGTACTTCGGATACGACGTCAGGCGTCTGGTCCGTGTCAGGGTGATGAACATCGAACTGGGCGACCTGAAGGTGGGCCGTTACAGGGACATAACGAAGAAGGAGCGCGAGGAGCTTTTCAGGGAGTTGGGATTATGATCGAGATCAGGAGACTCAGGAGGGAGGACGTCCCCGATGTGCTGGCCGTATCATTGGTCGAGCTGGGCGAGGATTATCTGGATGAGAATGATTTCTATGATGCGATAGACGCAGAGGGACAGTTCTGCAACGTCGCGGTACTGGATGGGAAGGCCGTGGGCTTCGCCATCTGCCAGGTATTCGGTCCGGAGGGGGAGGAGGAGTTCCTCCATCTGCCCGACTGTCCCGAGAGGGACCAGGTCCTGTCCATGGAGAGGATAGGGCTGGTGGATTCCGTGGCCGTGTCGGATTCGGCCAAGGGTCACGGGCTCGGTTCGAAGATGTGCTCCCAGTGTCTGGATGACATGAGGGAGATGGGTTGCGGGATGGTCTGTGCCATGGCATGGAAGAGCATCACCGGGACCACGAACATCGCAGGGATCCTGAGGAAGATGGGGTTGGAGGAGACCGTGGCGATCCAGGGTTACTGGAACACCATGGTGGATTCCCCCGAGGGACACCACTGCCCGGTCTGTGGTGCCCCGTGCAGATGCTACGGCGTCTTCTGGAAGAGACTGCTCTGATCACTTCCGGAGGACACCCTCCATCCACCCCAGGATGTCAGAGTGGACCTCCTGGCGGTTGGTCTCGTTGAGGATCTCATGTCTGGCGCCGAGATACAGTTTCATCTCCGGCCTCAGACCGAACCTCTCCAAACCCTCCTTCGCCTTCTTTACACCCTTTCCCATATCACCGACCGGGTCGTCCGCGCCCGAGAGCAGGATGATCGGTAGGTCCTTGGGGATGTTTCCGAACCCCTCATGGGATTCCAATCTCTTGATCATGGTCAGGAGGTCTCTGAACCCTGCGGCGGTGAATCCGAAGGTGCAGAAGGGGTCTGCGTTGTACCTTTCCACGATCTCCGGATCCCTGGAGATCCATCTGTTCCTCATCTCCGGTTCATCGAACCTCTTGTCGTTGGAGCCCAGGATTATGTCGTTCAGGAATGGGCTGACGTAGCGGGTGCCCTTGCTCCTGCACAGGTGCCTTGCGATTGTCAGTCCGAGCCAGACGGAACCTTTCGATTGGTTCCCGGTGCCGACTATCACGGCGCCCGCCAGATGGTCGCCGTACAAGGTGAGGTAGCGTCTGGCCACGAAGGACCCCATGCTGTGGCCCATGAGGAAGTGGGGGATATCGGGGTGATCCGATTCAACCCTCTTCGTCACCTCGAACAGGTCGTCCACTATCACGATATCACCGTCCTCCTCGGCGATGAACCCGTGGTCGTCGGGGGATGTGTCTCCGTGGCCGAGGTGGTCGTGACCGTAGACCGCGATCCCGGCGGTGTTGAGGAACTCCGCGAACTCAGAGTATCTGAGGATGTGCTCGATCATCCCGTGGGATATCTGGAGGGTGGCCCTGACCTCCCCGTCGGGGACCCATCTGTAGCAGTTCAGTTCCGCATCCCCGCGTGTGGACGGGACCCTGAAGTTCTCGCATGTCATGTACGGTGAATCCCCGTGGATGGGTTATGAACATGACGGAGGATGTTCCGCAGGGGTCGGGATGAAATACGACCGTTGCATCCATCCGACCATCATGTTCGCCTACGTCGACACCCGTGTATCCAATCCCGTCAGACAGAAGTTCGAGGCCTACCTCAAATCGACCATGGCATTCGCCAAGAGGAAGGGTCTCGACCTCCGTTTCGAGGTCGTCGGTATCAGGGAGAGGGGGCTGACGGTCACCGACAGGGACGATCCCAAGGGTTTCAGGTTCGGATACAGCCTGGTCATGGAGATGCCCGATGACGGGATCCCGGAGGATGCCCAGCATGTCAGCGACATAGTCTATGCGGGACTGAGGGATGCGGTGTGGAACACGCCGTTCAGGAACGTGGATGACAGGGAGGATTGTTTCGTGGTCCGTCTCCAGGACAGGAACGACACATCGATAGTCCACGAATGCCAGGTGTCGTTGGTCATGAGGGACGTGTCCGGAAGGGTCCTGTACAGGTATCAGGACATGTACAACGGCGGGTACGTCTTCAGGGCGATCGAGGGTACCGAGGGTTACGATGCACTGCTGGATTCGGTGCATGAGAAACTGGAGGATCCGTTCAAGAAGATCAGGAGGTCCTGTAAACTGATGATGAACGATCATCCTGAAAGGTGTACGGCCGTGATCTACGCCGAAGTCATCCGTGACCTGGCCAAGGATCCCGAATGATCACAGGGTGTCGGTGATCCCGGTGATGTTCCCGCAGTCCGCGGGGACCAGTTCGGGGATGTCCCCGAAGACCGCGACCTTGTCGCCGCAGCATGCGAGGCATCCTCTCACACCCTCTATGGAACCTACGGTCCTGACCGATTCTTGGAGGGAATCCTCGTCCTTCACGAGGTTCCCCAGGGCCGTTGCGCAGCAGTCCGCGAGGATGACATCATCCGAGAAGACGGTGCTTATACTGCTGCTGCCGAATGACACCGACGGCCCCACGGTCCTCGATGAGGAGCACACCCCGGTGATGTGACCGGATTGCATCATGAATGCCATATCCCTCAGAACGGGATGGTCTGCGAATATCCCCACCGCGGAAGGTTCCGACGAGAGGAAGGCTATGTCCCCTCCATTCTCCACAATGGCGATCTCGGAACCCGCCTCGACCAACCTCTCCGCAGTACGGAGTGCGACAGCACCTGCGACACCGGCCATGGGTCCGACACCTGCGAGGGCGGATGCCCTGCACATGCTCCTGATCAGGGGATCGTCCCTGTCCGATTCGGGGTACGGGTCGTAGGTGATGCCGAAGAACGGGTCCTCGGCTATCTTGGATTCTATGATGGAACGTGCCTCGAAGACGCCGTCTCCGATATGACTCTCCATGCCGTCGTCGCATACGACGGTGAGTATGGTCTCCCTGTAACGGAACCGTGTCCTCATAACTCGAGTTGGATCGCCTTGACCGAGCAGGCGTTGATGCAGGATCCGCAGGCGATGCAGGTCTCGGTGTTCAGCCTGACCTCCATGGACTCCCTATCATGGTAGATGGATCCGGATGGGCAGAGGGACACGCATGCCCCGCAGCTCCAACATCTCTCGGAATCGTGGGATATGTGTCCGGAGAGCTTCCTGACGGTGAACCCCATCTCCTCGAGGTGCCTCATGCCGTTGATTATGTTCGTCTCATCACCGATGACGCTGAGGAGCATGAACCCCACACCGTCCCCGCCGATGTCCGCCCTGAGTACGTTGGGCTTCAGGTTGAACTCTGAAACAAGTGTGTACGATACGGATTCGAGGACGTTGCTCTCGTTGAAATCTATCCTGTATTTCGACTCCATCTCACTGACCCCCTTCCCTGAGACCCTTGAGCTTCCCTTCCTTCGGAAGTGACAGACAGGGTTCGTTGAGCAGGAACTCCCCGTGCTCGATCCAGTCCTTGAGCGTGTTGGCCACCTTCCTCGCACCGTACATGGACGACATGGATGATGTCCTGATGGTCTTGCCCTGGTACTCGATCTTGCCGGAGCGGAGCTGTTCGTAGGTGTACCTCTGCATGCAGGTCCTTCCGGTGGGGAGGCTGTAGTCCACCATCTCCGCGTAGATGTCCTCGTCGGATATGGCGCAGTTCCTCATGATGTCGGCGTTGAGGATGGGTATGGGGATACCGATCCCGATGGCCAGGGAGATACCGTAACCGGTGATGTCCAACCCTCTGACGAAGGCGGGGTCCATCTGCTTCATGTCACCGGTGACCGCCAATGTCCTGGATCCGCCCACGGGCACTCCGTTGACCTCCTCCACGGTGGTCTTGAACTGTGTTCCCTGCCAGGTGACGTATCCCTCCCCTCCCGCGAGGAAAATCCTGGTGCCCATGCCGATGGTGTCCAGGTGCGGGTCGTTGAGGAGCGGTGAAAGCGTTCCCGCGGAGCTGTATGTGGCGTTCTTCATCCTGGGCAGGAGCTTCCCCATGTAGGTGTAGATGGTCCTTCCGGATGTGTTGGTGGCGATGCCGTAGTTCTGGTAGCAGTTGCGGGGGTTGTACAGATAGGCCTCGTTGATGTCGTCCAGGGAGATGTCGGTCTCGATCCTCTTCCTGACGTAGCAGTCGGTACCGGGGCCGGTGGCCACCAGGTGGACGCTCTTCCCTGCGATCAGGTCCTCGATGACGTGTGCACCGCCGTATCCCGTTCCGGGAGGGTCTATGAGGGATGTGGCACCGATGTAGGTGTCCACGGCTGCCAGACCGCCGTAGGCCTCGACGCCGTTGAGCCTGATGTCGGTCATCCTGATGGGGGGATCCGCGTGTCCGAGGTTCAGGAACGCACCGGATGAGCACATGGCCCCGAAGGTCCCGGTGGTGACGACGTCCACCTCTTCGGCGGCCCTCTCGGCACCCTTCTTCCTGACGAGGTCCACGACCTCCTCCGCTGTCATGACGACCGCCTCTCCGGCCCTTATCCTGTTGTTGATCTCCTCATACGTCTTGGCCACAGTTTCCCGCTCCGTACCTATCCGGTTTCCTAATGGAATACATGTCTGAATCGCTAATTGATATAAATGTGGTTGGCAGGGCTGTCCGCCTCCCCATCCATGTTCCGCTCCGTCGGAGGTCCGAATCTTCCTGTTTCCGTCCGTTTTCATGTCCTATACTGTCGGTATGCACGGTCTTCACATGGAGGATACATCCACTGCGTGTTACGATTGAATCTGAAAGTATTAATAACCAGCCCGTGATGGAAGCCGCATGAGAAGGATCGCTGTCTACGGCAAGGGCGGGATAGGGAAGTCGACCACATCGGCAAACGTTTCGGCGGCCTTGGCGCAGCGCGGTCTGAAGGTCATGCAGATCGGATGCGACCCCAAGGCCGACTCCACCAAGCTCCTGACCGGCGGGAGGATACCCACGGTCCTGGAGACCATGCGCGACAACCCCGACCCGGAACTGGAGGACATGGTCCATGTCGGCGAGGGAGGGGTCCTGTGCGTGGAGTGCGGTGGTCCGAAGCCCGGTGTGGGCTGTGCGGGACGCGGGATCATCGCCGCATTCGAGAAACTGGAGGAGTTGGACGCCATCGGCCGTTACAACCCTGATGTCATCATCTACGATGTCCTGGGGGATGTGGTCTGCGGAGGTTTCGCCATGCCCATCAGGAACGGCTACGCCAGGGATGTGTTCATCGTCACCTCCGGGGAGATGATGGCCCTGTACGCCGCCAGCAACATCGCCTACGCGGTCAACGACCTCAGCAATGACGGATACGCCCGTCTCGGCGGTGTGGTCCAGAACTCCCGCGGAGTGGAGGATGAGGATGCACTGGTGGACAGGGCGGCCTCGGAGATGGGGACGCATGTCATCCACAGGGTCCCCCGGGACCCAACGGTCCAGAGGTGCGAGGCGAGGGGCGTCACGGTGGTGTCCGGTGAACCGGATTCCGACATGGCCGCATCCTACAGGGAGCTTGCAGACAGATTCTACACCGGTTCGGAGGACATCTCCGGCGGTATGAGGTTGGAGGATTGATCATATGGTAAAGAGAGGCGTTCTGATAGCGGGTCACGGTTCGAGGTTCTCGTTCAACAAAGGTGTCATGGAGATGCAGGCGGACCTTCTGAGGTCCAAAGGGTTCCCCGATGTATACATCGGTTTCAACGAGACATCCATCCCGTTGATCAAGGATGCCCTGGAGGAGATGGTGGAGGATGGTTTCGACGACATCGTCGTCCTCCCCTTCTTCGTGGCATCGGGACTGCATGTGACCAGGGACATCCCCATGAAGCATCTGGGTCTGGAGAGGGAGTCCACCGGCGGTGAGGTGGAGGTCAACGGAAAGAGGGTCACCATCCATCTGGAGCAGCCCTTCGGGGAGGATGTGAACATGACAGACATCCTCTGCGAGAGGGTGGAGGAGCTCAGGACCCCCGGGAGGAACACGTACATCCTGGTGATGGGGCACGGTTCCAGACTGTCTTACAACTCCGACATAATGATGCTGAACGCATCCCGTCTCAGGGAGAGGGGGTACGACAACGTCTTCGTGGGGTACAACGAGTTCAACGACCCGAAGATCGAGGATGTCATTCTGCAGATGATGGACGATGGTGCGGAGGAGATCATCGCGCTGCCCCTGTTCATCTCATTGGGTGCCCATCTGACCAGGGACGTCCCCGCGAAGCTCGGTATAGAGGAGTTCTCCGACGGCGGCATCGTCCACAGGAACGGAAGGGATGTGGAGGTCAAGTACGCCGTCCCCATCGGAGGGGACCACCGTCTCTGCGATGTCCTCGTGGAGAAGCTGAGGAAGTACGAGTGGTGATACGATGCGCGTCCTCATCGTAGATCTGGTCCACGGAGGGAACATCCTCGCCCAGAGGTACCTGTCCGAGGGTGACGAGGTCACCTGCTGTGATGTGTACCGTATCGCATCGCCTTCCATGAAGGAGGACCTGAGGATGTCCGGGGCCAGGGTACTGGATTCGGTGCCTCCGGAGTCCTTCGACCTGACGGTGATGCCCATGCACTGCCCCAGGACCTTCCTGGAGGGTGCCGATCCCGGTGAGATCAGGTCGTTCAGCCACGAGGTGGGCCGTTTCATCGACGACAGGAGGTTCAGGATCGAGGTCACCGGCGTCAAGGGGAAGACCAGCTCCTGTTATCTGATATCCAAGATGCTGCACGATGCCGGGAGGAAGGTTCTGCTCCATTCATCCAGAGGGGAGGGCCCCTGGACCGATGACGGTCACAGGGTGGACAGGCATGTGAGCATAGCACCGCCGTACATCATGACCATGGCCGCAGGGGATTACGATGCCATCGTGTGCGAGGTCTCCCTGGGAGGCTCCGGGGTGGCTGACATAGCATGCATCACCAACCTGGTGGAGGACTACGGCATCGCCAAGAACAGTCTGAGGGCATCGGATGCCAAGAGGGACATCCTCTGCTCCAAGACGAACATAGTCCTCTCCGATGAGGTGGACATCTGGTCGAGGTACACTAGGAATCTGACACCGTACGGCGGAAGGGTGGAGGTCCTGTCGGAACCCAGGCTCGGGGAGGGTCTGAGGGTGTCGGTGGATTACGACGGCGTCTCGGAGATCACTCTGGACCCCGGATACATCTCGATACAGTACATCCAGGCCATGGACCTGGCGTTGGAGGTCTGCCATGTCATGGGCATACCCCGCGAATCCGTCATCAGGTCGTTGGAGACGTTCAGAGGGGTCCCCGGAAGGGGCGAGATCGTCCGTGACGGTGATATGACGGTGATAAGGGAGCGCAACCCCGGGATATCCCACATCTCCATCGAGAGAACGCTGTCCTGTCTGAAGAGGATGGATGCCCTGGACGGTGCCATGATCCTCCTGGACCCCATAAGCAGGAAGGTCTGCGACAAGATGGACAGGTCGGAGATAGAGAGGGTGGTGTCCGGATACGGTGTGCCCATGGTCATCACCGATGGTGACGGTGAACGTCCCGACATCCCCTCGGATGTGAGGCTGTTGGTGGAGTTCGTCAAGGAGGCCTATCAGTGAGGAACATCATCCATCCCCGTCCGAACCCCATAATCGCGGCGATGTACACGCTCCGCGACATGGATGTGGATGTGATCGTGGTCCACGGTCCCGCCGGATGCGGGTTCATGGCGTCCAGGATGCTGGAGGAGGCGGATGTGAGGGTGGTCACCTCGGGTATGAGGGACAACGACCTCATATTCGGTGCCTCGGAGCCGTTGATCAACACCCTGAAGCAGGTGGAGGAGAGGTTCCATCCGGAGACGGTGGCGGTGATAGGGACATGCGCCAGCATGATCATCGGCGAGGACATGGCCAAATCCATCCGCAAGGCGGGGATAGGGGCGAACGTGTTCCCCGTGGACTGCCACGGATGCATGGGCGACAACACCCGCGGTGCCATCAAGGCGTTGGAGGCCGGAAGGGATGCCGGACTCATCTCCAAGGAGGAGTGCGACAGGCAGGTATCCCTGATGAAGGCGGCCACCCGTCTGGAGAAGAGCGTCGGTATGGCCTCGAGGGACTATCTGTCCCCGGCAACCAGTCCCACCAAGCTCCATGTGTGCAAACGTATCATCGAGGTACTATCCGCCGGAGGGAAGGTGGCGGTGGTCATGGACGCCAAGAAGGAGCTGGCCTACCGTTTCGCGGACATGTTCGAGGCGGTGGACCGTGCGAGGAAGGTCCTGGGCGGGGAGACTCTGTTCGTGGCCAACATGGACCCGGACCTCGGTCTGCCCAGGATCAGGAACTACTGCAGGGAGATCCACGCCGATCTTGACTCCAAGGGTGTGAAGGTGGATGTCATCACAGGGGGATTGGATGAGTATTCTATCCTGGGTGACAGGATGAGGGAGGCTGTGGACTCCTTCGAACCGGACCTCCTGGTCCTGATGGGGATATGCCATGCGTACCCCGACATGGGCGTGGGGGACATCCTCATAACGGACCAGCCCAGGCAGTTGGCCAACTACCTCCACATGGGTTACAGATGGGCCGTCGGGGAGATATCGTCCCATTCCATGGTCATGGGCGCCCACAGCATCGTACCCTTGGAGACGGCGGACACCCTCAGGGAGCTGCTTCCATGAAAGGGGTCGTCATCTCCGGGACCGGGAGCGGGGTCGGGAAGACATCCGTGACCACGGGTCTGATGTCCCGTCTGTCCAAGACGATGAGGGTCCAGGCGTTCAAGGCCGGACCGGATTTCATCGACCCCATGTACCACACAGCCGCCACGGGGAGGCCCTCCAGGAATCTGGATTCCTTCCTGATGGACGACGACACAATCCGCAACCTGGTGGGATACGCATCCAAAGGGGCGGACATGTGCGTCATAGAGGGTGTGAGGGGACTCTTCGAGGGTTTCAGAGGGGATGACGACACGGGGTCCACGGCACATCTGGCGAAACTGCTCGGTTTCCCTGTGATATTGATCGTGGATGCACGTTCACTCACCAGGAGTGCGGCGGCCATCATCAACGGGTTCAGGTCCTTCGATCCCGATGTGGACATCGCGGGGGTGATCCTGAACAACGTCTCCGGACCCCAGCACATGGGGAAGCTGAGGACGGCCATGGAGCGCTACTGTCCCGATGTGGAACTGGTGGGGATGATCAGGAAGGACCCCGGAAGGGCGTTGGAGCAGAGGTACCTCGGTCTGAAGACCCTGCAGTCCTTCGCCGAGAGGGAGATAACACCGTTGCAGGAGCTCACCGAACCCATAGACCTGGACAGGGTCATGGACATCGCCGAATCATCGGATGTCGAACTGCCCAGTGGTTCACCGTACACCGAGAGGGACTGCGGTCTGAAGGCCGCCGTCCCCATGGATGATTCTTATTGTTTCTACTACAGGGAGAACATCGAGTGCCTGAGGGCATCGGGATTCGATGTCACCACATTCAGGCCCACCGACGGGGACCCCCTGCCGGATGCGGACCTCTACTACCTCGGAGGGGGTTACCCCGAACTCTACGCGGAGAGACTGTCCTCCAATACGGATTATCTGGAGGGTCTCAGGACCGCCGCCGATGACGGGAGGACGGTGATAGGTGAATGCGGGGGGCTGATGACCATGTGCTCCTCGATCACCGACAAGGATGGGAATGTCCACAGGATGTCCGGTGTCTTCGATGCGGAGTCGAGGATGACAGGGGTCAGGCACGGTCCCACCTATGTGGTCGCCCATGCCAATGACGACAATCCCGTGTTCTCCGGAACCGTCAGGGCCCATGAGTACCACTACTCCGATGTGTTCCCCAAGGACGGTTCCAGGTTCGGGTTCGACGTGGAGCGCGGTCAGGGTATTGCGGATAGGATGGATGGGCTGGTCAGGGACAACTGCATCGGTTCGTACATGCATCAGCACGCGCTGTCCGAGAGGGATTGGATCGGGAAGGCCGCGGAGTCGATACTCCGCAGGTCCTGATCCCGGGAATCCGTTTATAAGGGGATCCGCCTTCCGCCATCCCATGTGCCCCGATTCGACATCATTCTACGACGGGAACCCCGAGGGTTACTCCGCCAAGACCTTCACGGCGGATGTATCGGACCTCAGGGACAGGTTCACGGCACTTCTGCCCCCTGAGGCATCCATTCTGGACCTGGGCTGCGGATCCGGTAGGGACTCCCTCGCGTTCCATAACATGGGGTACAGGGTCACATCCGTGGACGGTTCCGAGGGCATGTGCAGGGTCGCCAGGGAGAACACGGGTCTGGAAGTCAGACACCTCCTTTTCTCGGATCTGGACTACATCGACGAGTTCGACGGTGTGTGGGCCTGTTCCACGCTGCTCCACGTACCATCCGATGAACTCCCCCACATACTCTCACTGATCCACAGGTCACTCCACAGGGACGGACTGTTCTACATGTCCTTCAAGGACGGTGGTTTCGAGGGTGAGAGGGACGGGAGGTACTACACCGACATGACCGTCGATGACATCCCGTCATTGGCCGATTCCAACGGCTTCGATGTGGTGGATGTGTGGAACTCCATGGAACCCGACAGGGACATCCTCTGGACCAACGCCATCCTGAGACGCAAAGGATAACCTCCTGTCCGTCAATCACCCTTTCATGGCATTCGATGGAAGGGCAGGCATCGTCGACATAGACGAGGACGAGAGGGTCGTCATCTTCGACACCTACAAGCTCAAGAAGATCACCGGTACCAGGGTGGGTCCCATCCTGGGCATGAGCGAGTTCGCATCACCCTTCAAGGTGGCCTGTGAGCTCGCGGGACTCTATCCCGGGGACAAGGCGAACAAATACATCGACGCGGGAAACATCCTGGAGCCCGTCCTGAGGGACTACCTCGCAGCAAGGCCCAACCTCATGAGGGACGCACTCTCCGTGCCAGAGGGGTCCAAGGTGGGGATAGAGGAACCCGTTCCCAAGGAGCAGTGCGGGTACGACCACTTCCACAACGAGAAGGTCTTCGGAGGCATGGTCGACGGCTACATACAGATCGATGGGAAGAGGGACACCATCCTGGAGATCAAGACCTCCCACGACAGGGAGAAGTGGCTGGACGAGGACGGAGGCTACACCAACGTGCCCATGTCCTACATGCTCCAGGCATCCCTTTATGCCAAGCTCTCCAACCTGGACAGGATCGTCTTCCTGGTCGGGTTCCTGGAGGATGCGGACTACGACCGTCCCAAGCAGTGGACCGCCACACCGGAGAACACCTTCGTCATCGTGAAGGACAGGCTGGAGATGGACGGTTACATGAGGCAGTGCGAGGAGTGGTACAACGAGTACATGAAGGGAGGATACACCCCGGAGTGGAGCGACTCCGAATCCGACCAGGATGTGCTGAAGTACCTCAAGGCGTACAAGCCCGGGAAGCCCACCAAGGGCAAGAGGAGGCGAGGTCCGGTCAACGTGGTGCCGTTGTCTGCATTCGTGGAGAAGGGTGATGGAAGATGAACGAACTGTTCAACAGGGTCAGTGTGAGGGACTACATGGATGCGAGGGTCGAACCGGACAAGGTCGACCTGATGCTCAGGGCTGCGATGCATGCACCGTCGGCCATGAACCAGCAGGCATGGGAGTTCATAGTGGTGGATGACAAGGGTCTGATAGAGAGGCTGTCCAAGGTCTCGCCCTACGGGGGTCCCGTGGCCAGGGCACCGTTGGCCATAGTCGTCATGGGCAACAGGGACAACATGAAGGTCCCGCAGATGTGGGAGCAGGACCTGGGCGCATGTGTGGAGAACCTGATGCTGGGGGCCACATCCGTGGGTCTGGGTTCCGTGTGGATAGGCATCGCACCCCTCAGGGAGAGGATGAACGCGATCACCGATATGTTCGACCTCACCGAGAACCTGATGCCCTTCGCCATCGTGGCCGTGGGGTATCCGAAGGAGAGGCCCGTTCCCCACGACGACAGGTTCGACAGGGACAAGGTCCACTACAACGGATACTGAGAAACATGCGGGACACGATCCCGCCACTTCCCCTCTTCTAACCATCATATGGTCCTCGGTATGGTCAACAGGACGATCAGCATCAGGACGTTGATCCCGGTGAAACAGATCATGAAGCGCTTCATGTCCGCACCTTCGGTCCTCATGTAGAATCCGATGGAGATGAGACTGGCCATGGAGGCTATGGGCGTTCCGAAGCCTCCGATGTCCACACCCGCCAGGAGTCCCGCCCAATCGTCGGTGAATCCCGACAGCAGTACCGCGGCGGGGACGTTGCTTATGAACTGGCTCGCCAGGGCGGATGCGGTCACGGGGTCCCATGCCATCAGTCCCTCCAGGAGTTCCGACACCATCGGTTCCGAGGCAAGGTTGCCGGTGAAGATGAAGAGGAACACGAAGGTCAGCAGGAGGCCGTAGTCCACCTTTCCGAGTGCATCCGGCATCGACAGCAGGATGCATATGAGGACGGCAACCAGGGTGAACCAGCATGGGATGAACCTCATCACCGTCGCTATGCAGAGTGCGAACAGGATGCAGCCGAGGGCCAGTGTGCGTCTGTGTCCGACCGCCCCATGGGGCCCGGGCATCACCGTCTCCCCTCCCCTGGACACCATCACCGTCATCACCAGGAGGATCACCGTTCCGACCGCCGCTATCGGCAGGAGGACCGTGATGAAATCCGTCATGGCGAGGTCGTATGCGGAGAACAGGAACAGGTTCTGGGGGTTGCCGAAGGGTGTGAGTATGCTCCCCAGATTGGCGGCCACGGTCTGGAGGATGATCACGGGGACCATCAGGTCCCTCCTGCCGATGCCCTCCAGCACACCTATCGCCAGAGGGACGAATGTGATCAGCGCCACGTCGTTGGTGATGAACATGGAGCACACATACGGTATCAGGACCAGGGTCAGGCACAGTGTCCCGATCCCACTGGACCTCGATATCAGGGATGATGCCAGCACATCGAACGCACCGCATCCCGATATCACCGCCACGGTGGCCATGAAGCAGAACAGGATGCACAGTGTGCGGATGTCGATGGATCCGAACGATCCGACGGGGTCGTCGGTGATGAGGAACGACACCAGGGCCAGGACCGCCGATATGACGAGGACGGAGTGACCTTTTACGAACCCTCTGACATCCATACGGATGCGACCTCCGACGGTGGATATGAATGTTGTCGGTCAATAACGGTCCACGGAGGGTTCCTCAAGGAGGTCCTCCACCGAACATGCAAGGGCGGATGCCAGTCTGTACACCGTCTTCGCCTGCGCCTTGTCGATGTCGTTGACTCTCTGTTCGTAGAGCTGTATCGACCTGATGTTGACGCCGGATGCCTCCGCAAGCTGGGATTGGGACCACCCCCTGTTCTCCCTGAGGGTCTTCAACCTCGGCTGGGAGGGACGTTCCCCGATCCTCCTCTCCATCTCGGAAACGAATGCGGTGATGTCCATCTCATGGTAGGGGTGGTACATCCTCACGATCTCGCTGAAGGGGACCTTCGAGAATATCCTGCCGAATGTGCGTCCGGTGTACCATTGGTGGTAGGCCAGGGCCCATCCCGCCCAGTAGACCTCGCTTATCCAGAGGTCCGGATACTCCATCGGTTGGTCCCATGGGATCCTTCCGTATTCCCTCATCAGATTCTCGGCCATCTCCACTCCGGACATCCCGGCCACCACCGTCGGGTTCCCCCTTTCGAACAGCCTACCCATGTCAGAACGTGAGAACAGGGTCGCGAACCAGTCCGCATCGTTGTTCATGTCGATTATCCCGTGGTGGAACATCCAACCCAACTTCCTCCGGGCGTCTGCGAGGTATGATTGGTCATAGGATCTCATCGTTCGGCCCTCCTCATAATGTCGAGAATGTATGTTCCAGATCTGACCCTTTTCCTTATCACTTTGAACATGTCCCGAGCTTCAGAGTCGCGGAGAGCATATTGTTTCGCGTAAATCTCTTTATCAGCGGATTCTGAACCTATGTAGGTTAGTTTCTCAAAGGCCTTCTCTGATATCAGCACAATCTGTTTCCCAAGGTTACCAAGCATCATGGACTCTGCTAGAGATTCTAAGGATATTCCATTGTTCAAGAACGATTGTGCGAAAGAGAAGTATGAATCATCGGCCCTAAATCCTATAACAATATCATAACTCGAGAGATCAATCAGATGATGACTGAGGAGGTATTCTTTGGACTCATCCGCCATCGAGTCAGGGGCGACGTCGAATATCCTATTGTTTACTAGTAATGTTATCCATTCCAAGGTGGTGTGAGTTCCATCGGTGAGATCCAGTATTTTCAATCCATCTGTAGAAAAACTGTATTTATTAACAATACCGCTCCTCTCGTGTTTGCATGCCCATTCTTTGGCTAGCTCTTCATCCTCTGTGCAATAGAATCCTTTTCCATAGTCATTATTGCTCTTGCCACGAGACAATGATGGCTTCGGCACCTCAACTTCTGATCCGTGGTACAGTATCAAATTGCACATGATGGTCTATGATATATCGCTCTCATGATATATCATCTCAACGATACGTCTTAAGTTGGACATATCATCCTACTAAGGTTCATATCCGATGTTGCGGATTCACCGTCAGAGGTTACGATATGGCAGTCAAAGACGATGTCATCAAAGCCATGAAGGAAGCAGGGAAGCCCATGTCCGCTGGAGAGGTCGAGAAGGCCACCGGCATCGACAGGAAGGAGATCGACAAGGCGTTCAAGGAGCTCAAGGCAGAGGGCGCCATCGTCTCCCCCGTCAGATGCAAGTGGGAGCCCGCCCAGTAAAACCTATTCAACCGACCTTCCCGGGACGATCGTGCCCCGGAGGTCTCCTTTTCCATCGACGTTCAGTCGAGCCTGTTGAGCACATCCCTTCCCCTTTCCGTCAATCTCCACACGGGGAACTTGCTCGAACCCATGTTCACTATCAGATTGTTCCTCTGCAGCATGGTTGTATGGGGTGTGAGGGCGTTGTTTCTGATGTCCGAGGCCTCCATAAGTTCCGAGTGGGTGATGGTATCCCTGGACCCAATGGTCTCGAAGATGGATCTGGTCCTCTTCCTCCTGTTCAGCAGGGTGACCTCCCTCAGCCGGTCGGTCTCTATCTCTATCACGGCATCCCTTCCGTCAGGATCATATCTCGCATTCCGGACATAGTACAGGTCCGCTCCGATCGTGTTCGCAGCACTGCATACCGCTCCGGTCATGATCGGGGTCCCATTTGTGAAGTTGATGTAGAATCTGCAGTCGGAGTGGTTCCCGCGCTCCATGCGTGCGATCCGGACCACGGCATCGTACACCTCCTGGTAGTCGAAAGGATCCTCGATCACCCACGTTTCGATGTTCCTGATGTTAACGGCCATGAATCTGTCGATCACATCGTTTTCGATGTCGAGGTAGCGTATCTCCTTCCCGTCCACCGTCTCATTGTCCCTGCTGCTGATTATCCAGATCTTGTCCTTACGTCCGAAATGCTGGATGGCGGCAAGTGCGCTCTCTGGTGTCCTCCCCAATGTGATGATGTGGACGCCGTACTCCATGATTCAATCATCAGATGAATCATTCATAAACATTATCATCGATCGTGATCCTGGTCACAGCTTCCCTTTTTCGGTTCCCATCTTCAGTGTTCGGGTTATTCCGACCATTATCATACTAACTTATTTCCTAATGTGGATTTTCATGCATATATCATGGCCTATAATTCACATCCTACGTGAATTGTTCATATAATTTTTTATATGATTTAGATGACTGCCAACTATCATGGGATCGATTAACGACTGGGACAACAAGGCCTTGCTGAAGAACTGGAATGCCAGGAACGTATCCTACGAGATGATGGTCCAAGGTATCGGATTGATGAACGCGGAGGTGGCGGACCTCGCCATGCTGATGGTGGAGCACTATCAGACCGAGATGGGTGGGCACGCATGCACCGGGAGGTCGGCGGACCTGTTGAAGACCATCACACCATCGGAGTTCCTGTCCCTGTCGTTCAGGACACAGAAGCGCCTCATCGACTATGCGACGGACATGTTCGGAGGGGACCCCGAGGCATTGAGGACCGTTTTCGAGGGGAGGAACTACTTCATCCACAAGTTCAGGGTGGATTTCGTCTGCGACCAGGGTATCCTCAGCGACAGGTACCTGATGCTGAAGGGTCTGATCACCATGGTCGGGGAGCAGATCGAGAGGTTCGCAGGTTCCATCGAGCAGGCGAGACAGACCGACGACGCACCCGTGGCGGAGGAGGTTGTGGAACCAAAATCCGAGGAGGATGTCCCCAAGGAGAGGTCCTTCAAGAAGGGTGAGGTGAAAGCAGAAAAGAAGAAGGTCCCGAAGAGGATCGACAGGACACTGGTAGTCGACGAGACCGAGCTCCGCGGTTTCATCAAGGACTGCATAGTCAACAACGGCGAGTGGACCGGTGATGAGTACGCCATCGATGTCGTCAAGCTGGCGTCGATGGTCAACAAGAAGTATCCGGGACTTGACTACGCCCACTACTGCGGTGAGAACAGGTTCTCCACCATGTTGGTGAAGTTCGGTTTCATCAAGGACTGATCCTAGACGACAGGGGATCCGGGGTCCGGACCCTCTGTCCCATCCTCTTCAGGTCGGGCCCCGGAAGGAAGGCCTGTGGTGGTGAATGAAACCAAATGAATGGCGGAGGACACGAAATGCCTGGAGGACATCGACGTGTTTCTGGTTGCCTTCCTATGGTGTATCCATCGTCCCGAGGGTATATGAGATGTCCTCGGATGGTGTAAGATGTGAACGTTTCCACTGGAACCTCAGCGGGGTTCCGCAGACCCCCTTATCAGGCTCATTATGACGGATGTCATGGCGGTCCTCCCGGACCTGACCGACCTTTTCAGGAGTTCCCTCATATCACCGTCGTCCAGGATCCCTGTGGCGTACAGGCTCCTCAGCGAATCCGGATCGTTCTCGGCCACGGCCCTCTCGGCCATGGGGACTATCCTGCTGCGGAGATATGCCGCATATCCGTCCCTGTGCTCATCCGAGAGCATCACCGGGTCCGAGAGCCTCTTCATGGCCACCTCCGGTGTCATCCTGAATGATGCGGACAGTATGGCCGAATCGAAACCTGGGAAGGAGATGGGGAATCCGGAGACGAATCCGAAGGACCTCTCCGTCCCTCCGTAGGTGTAATGCAATGTGAAGTCGGAGTCCGCCGTCATCTCCGCGGAGAACAGGTCCGTTATGTCACCTCCGAAGGTGATCGAACACACTCCGCTGATCCCGGAGAGCGCATCCCTGCCGAACCTCCTCACCGATGAGGGGATGGTCACGCTCCTGTTGTCGGCGTTGGGGGATCCCATGAGGAACCTGTCCGCCAGTTCGGTCACCTTCCTGCCATCGATCGCATCGGGCACGGTGATGTCCCTGTCTGTGGAGACCATCCTCGTTATGATCACGCCGTCGGATGTCTCCGACCACTCGACCTTGTTCGCCATCAGGCTCCCTCCAGCATGTCCATGATCCTCCTGTTCCTTCCGGAGGACAGGAGCTCGTCGTTGTATCCGTAGAGGGGACCGTCGGGTTCCGAGAACATAACCACGTTGTAGCATCCGATCAGACCGACAAGCAGGGAGACTGTCTCCTGTCCACCTCCGAATCCCTTCCTCATGTACTCCATCGCATTGGCGAGGTGGGTGTCGAAGGTCCTCCTTGCGGATGCGTACCGTTCCTCCACCTCCCTGAGGATGACATCCCCGTCCCGTCCACCCATGTCCTTCAGGATAGACAGCACCATGGAGCATCCGCGCCTGGTGTCCGGGTCGGCGTTGTCGTCCATCATGTCCCTCATGCGGGACATCACCGTCTCCCTGTCCGTCATGTCCCTCAGTACGGATGATGCGAATCCCAGGTCCATGCCGGTCTCCGCCTCGGAGTTCAGTCTTCCGATGATGACGGATGTCACCGCCATCTTCTCCTCCGCATTCCCGGACGGGGGCTCCGCATCGGCACCCGCGAGGATCGAATCCACATCGTAATCCTCCCTGTACCTCCTGTGGAAGTCCAGGTACCTGTTGAACTCCGCCGCCACCTCCGGGTCCCTTATGTACTGCGATATCAGGTCGATGCCGACGGTCATGCCCATGCGGTCGTACTCCCTCATCACCGTGGACAGGTCCTCCCATCCGCGGGGTGTGACGAATGCCGTGCCGTCGACGGTCCTCTCGATCCTGAGGAGGTTGTCCGGTTTCACCTGCAGGTAGAACGTTATCGCATCGTGGACCCCGGAGCTCATGGCGTATCTGAGCCAGACATCGGTGTCAGGTTCCACCTCCACCACCCTGATCCTGTCCTGGGTGGCGATGTCGAAGGTCCTGGCGGAGGCGTTGAACTCAGGTGGATTCCCGGCCGCCACCAGCACCCATCCGTCGGGTATCCTGTGGGGTCCGAACTTCTTGTTCTGGAGGAGGTCCAACATGGCCGGGGCCAGGGTCTCGGAGACGCAGTTGATCTCGTCGATGAACAGTATCCCCTCGGTGTGCCCTCTCTTCTCGATGGCATCGTGGACCGAGGCGATGATCTCGCTCATGGTGTAGCGGGTGATGCTGCACTCCTCCCCGTCGTAGACGTGCCTCTCGATCACCGGGAGTCCGATGGCGGACTGACGGGTGTGGTGGGTTATGGTGTAGGCAACGTAACCGATCCCCATCTCCGAGGCGATCTGCGACATGATGGCGGTCTTCCCCAGACCCGGTGCGCCCATGACCATGATGGGTCTCTGTCTGCTGCGGGGTATGATGTAGTTCCCCGCGGGGTCCTTGGAAAGGTAGGTGGTGACCGCGTCCCTGATGGAGTCCTTCGCCTGTTGGATGTTCATTGGGAATCCTCTGAGGATGAGGATTGGTTCGGACGGTATAAAGTGTGTCGCAGGTGTCAGACCACATCGGATGGTCTGATGGATATCCTCATGGCCCACGGGGGTACGGGATGCTCCCTGGGGACATCCTCGCAGAACACGAAGGCTGTGTCGTAGTCCGGTCTCCTGGTGGGATATGTCCCGTATCCGTCGGTGAAGAACATCAGCCCCTTCAGGTCCCTGAGGGAGCCTTCGGCGATCATCCTGTCCACATGATCGAAGACGGGTCTGAAATCGGTCCCGTTGCCACCCTCCAATGAGAAGTCGTCCATCAGGATGCGCATGTCCTGTTCGCTCCTCACCACATCGTCCCTGCGGACCATGTCGTCGCATTGGATTATGTGCAGTTCGGAACCGGCGGACGGTGATGATATCCTCAGGACCTCGAATGCCTCCTCCACGAACCTGATGACGGGTCCCCTCATGGTGGATCCGGAGGTGTCTATGGCGATGACGAAGCGTTCGATGCCCGGGGTGTCGCTGTACTCCAGGGAGTCGATCAGGGGCATGTTCCCGTAGACCTGCAGTCCGTAGGAGTAGTAGATGTAGTCGAACTCGTCCAGGTTCTCCCTCACACGGTTCCTGGTGGTCATGAACCTGCGCAGGAAGGTCCTGTAGTCGTACCTCCTGCGGTTCCTTATCCTGAGGATGGACATCAGCCCCTCGGTCCTGTCCGAGAGGTTCCTTGAGAATCCCTCCACCTCCACCATGGCCTGTTTGGACAGCTCCTCCCATTGGGGATCGTCGGACACAGGTCTGACGGAATGGTCGTCATGGGAGAACATACGGTGGAGGTCGCCCAGCTGCCATTGGGATGCGGATGAGAGTTCCCTCGCCATGAGCTCCGGTACCGGTCCCCCTGCGCGTTTGAAGTACTTCTCGCAGGAGTACATCCTGTCGTCCCTCCCCGGTACGGTGATGTGGGGGGTGTCCAGGGAATCCAGTACGTATTCGACGACCATGTCCTGGGCCAGTGATGTGAACCCGTCATCGGGGATGCCGTGTCCCAGGAGGCAGTGGAGTGTCAGATGGGCCACCATGCGCGTGACCCTGTTGGGGTCCTGCCTGTAGGACGAGATCACCCATCCCGGGTCCATGATGATGCGGTGTCCGTCGCACGACGGTCCGTCACATCCCTCCTCCAACACCCTCTCCAGCGAGAGGACGGCACGGGTCATGAACCTCAGGTCCAGGCACAGGTCGCTGCCGCAACCGGACAGGATCTCCGACGCAACATCGTTGTCCACGGGCATCACCGTCAGTAGATGTTCCTGCGGTAGGAACGGGTGTCCCTCAGCCTGCGGAAGACGGCATCCATACGTTCCGCATCCTCATCGATCAGATCGCCGAGCTTGTAGTTGAACTTGGACGGAGGGACCTTGAAGAGGCGGTCGGTGCGGACGGTGGACGTCTTGTCCAGCATGACCTCGTAGGGGTCGATGAGCTTCATGTCCGTCTCCGGCATCCTGCCGTGGGATGTGACCATGAGGACGGTGAACTCCTCCCCGCGTCTCTCCAAAACGATGACCGGACGGTTCTTGGCACCGGACCTGTCATCGAAGTAGACGTTGGCGTTCCAGACCTCCATCGGGCTCGGTACCGAAGGGTCGGAGGCGTTCCCCTTGAATCTCATGTGAGGGGGAACACCTCGTGATTATAAAAATCGGACATCAACTGTCCATGGCCTGGTCCGCGTGGGCCAGGAAGAGGTTCTGGAAGGGCTGGATCTCCCCGAGTCCCTTCACGAAGCAGTGGACGTTGTATCCCGCGGCCTCCATGACGCTCTTGAGGGAGTCCTCCTCGTCGCCTGCCATGTCGTTGTTGGCATGGTCACCTGCAACGAGCATGAAGGGATAGAGTGCGACATCGGTGTACCCCTTACCGTCCATGAGCTTCAGGGTGTCCTCGAATGAGGGGTATCCCTCCACGGTGGTGACGTACACATCCTTCCTTCCGGAGGTGATGAGCTTCATCTGGAGTTGGCTGTATGTGGCGTTGGCGTAGTGCTCGGTGCCGTGCCCCATGAGGACGATGGCGGTCCTGTCCCCCAGGTCCTCCGTCTCCTTCACTATGCCCGCATCCACGGCATCCATGACCATGTCGTAGTCCAGGTCGGTGGTGAGGAGGGGTTTGCCCAGGTAGAGGTGCTCTATCCTCCCCTTGTACTGCTCCACGACGGACTCCACCTTCTCGTACTCCTCCCCGTTCATGATGTGGGTGGGCTGGACGATGACGGTTTTGAAACCATCGTTGACGAGTCTCTCCATGGCATCGCTTATGTAGTCTATCTTCTCGTTGTCGCGTTCCGCGAGTTTCTTTATGATCATCCTGCTGGTGAAGGCCCTCCTGACCTCCCAGTCCCTGTGATGGTAGGCGATCAGTTCCTCGATCGCACCGATTGTCCTGGCGCGGTTGTCGTTGTAGCTGGTCCCGAAACTGACCACGAGAATGGCTCTGTCGTTGCTCATGGATATCGGTTGGATGGATAATCCAAGGGGTACATAACCTTGACCCTCCACTTGTGGTTTATAAAC
>CAZWKY010000004.1:0-54328 GCA_964634095.1 uncultured Methanomassiliicoccales archaeon
CATATTCATGGAGAGGTACTCGGAAAGGGTGGACTCCGCCATCGTCATCCATTCCAAGAACCTGAGGGTCGATGGGGAGGTCCTGTATCTGCCGGTCTACATGACGTCCCTTCTGTCGGTGTGATACCTTTCGGGAGTGTACGGACAGACATCTGACATCTTTTATATCGCAGAGGAGTTGCAATACCTATGAGATACGGTCCGCTGGCCACCCTCGTGGTCCTGATTCTGCTGTCATGCCCCGTCGTCATATCGGATATGGTGATGGCCGACAACGAGGGTGAGAAGCCTGTGGAACCCGTTGAACCTCAGGATATCTCCATCCGCGGTTTCGTCGGTGACATCTCCACGGAAGGGAACGTTCCGCTGAACAACGTCCGTGTCCAACTGTTGGACATGAACGGGAACCTGACGGCCATATGCCTCACAGGGAACAATGACCTCGAAGCCGGTGAATTCAAGTTCACATATCCCAAAGACAGGGGAACATATCTCACATTCTCCATGGAGGGATACACCACCCGTACCTGGTCCGATGCCATGACACTGGTGGACAACAACATGTTCTCCTTCAGACTCGACGGCCTCACGCCCGACGAATCCGGCTATTACAATCTCACCAGTAACATGGACGGCGGATCCTTCGTGGCCATGAGGATGACTACCGCACATATCGCAGGATACATCCACGATGAGGATGGGTCCCCGATCAAAGGGGCGGATGTGACGGTCACATCGTCGGATAACAGGATCGTCAGCGGATCCACCGATTCCAACGGATACTTCGAGGTGTCCTGCTACTACGGAACTTACACCATCACCGTCTCATGCAGGGGATTCGAGAGTCCCGAACCGATCACCATCAGCACGACGGATGCACCTCCGACCATCACCATGGAGAAGAAGAACCACACCATGATGTGGGGACTCGACACCGCACACGCCCTGGAACTCGTAGGGATCCTCGCGGTGGCCCTCTCCATAGTCGTGATGTACTTCATCTACCACAGGTCCAAGGCCGAGGAATCGGAGATTGTCATCATCAACGATCTGGATGAGGTGGAGGAGAAGGAGGACGAGGTCAGTCCCTGACCAGGGACTTCCTGACATCCTCGTAGAGACTGTTGCCTTCGGCATCCATCGCCACGATGAGGGGCCCGAACTTCTGGGTGTCGAACCTCCACATGGCCTCCGCCATACCGAGGTCCAACCATTCGCATCCCCTGCAGTTGCAGAGTCCCTCCGCCAGGAGGATCGCCGCACCGCCGGTGGCCGCAAGGTAGACGCAACCGCACCTCTTCATGGCCTCTGCGACCTCGGTGGACATACCGCCCTTACCGATTATCGCACGGATGCCGAACCTCTCGATCATCTCGGGCTCCAGCTTGTTCATCCTTGCGGATGTGGTGGGCCCTGCGGCGATGACACGCCAGGAACCGTCGTCCATCTGCTTCATAATGGGTCCGCAGTGGAAGAGTGCCGAACCACGTATGTCCCCGGGAACCTCCTTCCCCTCGGAATCGTACTCCAGGGCACGGATGTGCATCTCGTCACGTCCGGTGATGACCGGACCGCTGAGGAATATGGTCTCCCCGAGTTTGAGGGACCTGACGTCCGCCTCGCTGAGGGGCGTGTTGAGGACCTTCAGAATTCCACCCCCTGTGCGTACTCGACACCGGTGTCGGTGATCCTCGCGGATGCACGGCGGGTGGCCCAACAACCTATGTTGACGGCTACGGGGAGGCTGGCGGTGTGACAGCATGCCTTCCTGATCTTCACTCCGAGGACGGTGGTGGATCCACCCAGTCCCATGGGACCGAGTCCGGAGCTGTTCAGTGCGACGAACAGGTCCTCCTCCATCTTCCTGAGGACGGGGTCGGGGTTCTCTGAGTCCAAGGGGATCAGAAGCGCCTCTTTGGCCATCTCCACGCAGACATCGGATGTTCCGCCGATGCCCACACCGACGATGCTGGGGGGACAGGGGCGTCCACCGGCGTCCAGAACGGCATCCTTGATGAATCTCATGACGCCCTCCACACCGTCCGCGGGGTTGAGCATGCCCAGACGGGTCATGTTCTCGGACCCGGCACCCTTCGGGAGGACGGTGATCTCGGTGAAATCATCGTCTGTCGGGATGTAGTGGATGATCGGCATGCCCATACCGAGGTTGGAACCCTGGTTCTCACGGGTCAGCGGATCGACGGTGTTGGGCCTGAGGGGGATCTCCTTCGTGGCCCTCTCCACACCCTTAGAGATGAGTGCGGCGATCCCCGAATCGAACCTCCCACGGACATAGAAAACAGGGATGCCCGTGTCCTGACACATCGGCCTTCCGATGTGCTCCGCCTTCTTCACATTGTCCATGATGGCACCGAGCTGCGTGTAGGCGATCTCGTTGGTCTCCCATCCGGCTGCGGCCTCCAATGCCCACCCTATGTCTTCGGGGAGCTTGGTGTTGGCCAGGCGGAGGAGGTTCACTACGATGTCGTCCACGGGCTCGGGCAGTTTGATCATGCACCCGTGATGCATCCCCGACTATAAACCTGATATCGCGGAACGGCCCCGTCACGGGACCACGTAGAGGACATCATCGATGGTGACCACGGAGACGGTCTCCCCCGCATCGTAACCCTCGGGCACCCTGAGGTCCACGGTGGAGTAGTTGTCGGGATGCAGGACCTGTATCTCGTTCCCCGCACGGTTGATGACAGTGGCCTCCTTCAGGTCGGACGCCTTCTCGAAGAGCTTCAGATCGGGCATGTCCGCCCTTCTGACCGACCTCTCCCTGAAGTTGATCAGGTCCATGACACGTCCTCCCGAACCGGACACGCGGGTGAGCTTGCAGTACCTCCCCTCCGAGAGCACGACATCACCGACATGGTACTCCGGGAGACGGACCAGGTACGTCAGGCGGTACATATCCTGACCGTCGGTGGTCTGTCCCACGAGCTTGGGTGACTCCTTGGTCTCGGCACAGTAGTGGTCGGACAGCTCCCTGGCCAGTGATTTCCCCAGGGACATCGATGACAGGTAGACATCCACACCGCCGGTGACCAGTTCCATCTTGGTGATGAACAGTGACCTGTTGGTGGCGGCCTGCCTGGCCACGGAGTTCTCCACCATGGCCAGGGTCTCCTCCCTCATCTCCGGACTGAGGTCCTTGCCCCCGGTCCTGATCTGGAGGATCGCCTCATAGTAGCTGCCGAGCTGCCTGGAGCAGCGCCTGCAGACGTTGTTCTTGATACGGACGATGGTGGAGGCGTCATCCTCCGCCTCGTATCCCATTATGTTGCAGAATGAATGGACGCTCACCACGTAGACGTAAGGGTCCTGACAGTCCACGTCCATGGAGACGGACTCCACCTGGACGTCCCTGATGGCACACAGTGCGTCGGCGGCGGCATCCTGGACGGCCACGGCGAGGTCCTTCTTGACCCACCTGTCGCCGAAGTTGAACTCCCCGCAGTTGGTGCAGACCCTCAGGTCCACGTGATGGGGCAGGGATGTGAGCTTGCGACCGTCCAACCAGCAGTCTATGCACAGACCGTCCAGGGATTCCTCGCAGTCGCATCCGCATTTGACGCAGAAGTTCACATGATCACGACCTGGGCATGCTTCACGCCGCCTATGTCCATGACGTTCTCGGGGGAGACGTGTCCCTCAGCGATGGCTATGGAGACCACCTCCTCCCCGACGAGGTTCATGATGGTGACGGACTTCATGCGCTCCACGAAGGCCTCCTTCCCCAGGACCTCTCCCTTGTAGAAGCCCTCGTTCACGGTGAGCACCGCCTTCCCTCCTCTGAACGTCCTTCCCAGAAGGTCCTCATCGCATGCGGCGAGGATCCTCTCATCACCCTTTGTGTGTATCCTGACATACATGGATCGTCACGTCCTCTTGTAGATCCCCGACGGGGACCTGTATATCTCCCCTCCGTCGCTGAGGGTCTTCACCGCACGGGTCACATCCGTCTCCGAGAGACCCTGTGAGGAACCGTGCTGTATGAGCTCGTCTATGGACAGACCCTCGTCCCCGTACTGGAACAGGAGGTCGCGGACCACGTCGAGCCTGTTGCGGTCCTTGGAACTGATACCGCTTGCGATCTTGTCGATGTCGAATCCGCCGTCATCGTTGCCGGCGATCCTCCTGAGGTAGAACTCCACCAGGTCGACCGCACGGTTGGCGTCCACATCCGTGACCTTGTCGCTGAGCCTCATCCTCGCGGATGCCTCGGACAGACGGACGAATGCCTCCAGCTGACGGGCGGTGATCGGGACGGAGTTCCCCCCGTTGCCCATCTGCCTGATCCTCAGGTAGCTGGTCTCGATGATCTTCGCCGCCTCGTCGGTCATGACGGGGAACAGGCGCTTGGAGAATGCGACATACTTCCTGAGGATCTCCACATCGTAGACGGGCTTGATCCCGCTGGTCCTCTCCATGATCCCCTTGATGTCGACACCTTTGATCTCCGTCCCCTCGGGGATCATCCTGGCCTGACCGCGCTGGTGGGCACTCAGGATGTGTTCGGAGATGGCCGTGTCCTTCTTCTTCTCGGGCTTGTCCGTGAGGACGAAGATCATGTCGAAACGGGACATCAGTGCGGGCGGGAGGTCGATCTGGTCCGCGATGGATGTGTCCTCCTCGAACCTTCCGTACTTGGGGTTGGCCGCCGCGAGCATGGAGCATCTGCACTGGAGTGTGGCGGTGATACCGGCCTTGGCGACGGAGATCCTCTGGGATTCCATGGCCTCGTGCAGTGACGAACGGTCCTGGTCCGTCATCTTGTCCAACTCATCGATACAGGCCAATCCCTTGTCCGCCAGGACCAGTGCTCCGGCCTCGAGGGTCCATCTCCCGTCACCGAAATCGTCCCTGACCGCGGCGGCGGTCAGACCTGCGGCGGATGCGGACTTACCGGATGCGTAGATACCCCTGGGTGCGAGCCTGCTCATGTACCTGAGCAACTGTGACTTCGCCACTCCGGGGTCTCCGATCAGCAGGATGTGCATGTCACCCCTCATCACGGTACCGTCGTCCATCTCCTTGTGGCAGCCTCCGAACAGCTGCAGTGCGATGGCCCCCTTGATCTCCTCCAATCCGAAAAGTGACGGTGATATGGAACGGATGATGTTGTCGTAGAGGTTCGGATCGGCTGCCATCTCCAGGATCCTCTCCTCATCCTCCTCTGTGATCTGGATCTCGTCGTACTCGTGCTGTTCGAACTCGACGGACACCACGTCGAGGAACGTGTCGAAGACGGTGGACTTGTCCCTGTCGCTCTTCTCGGCGGAACGGAGGATCCCGTTCAGTGTGATGCGGTTACCGGCGGTGACCTCTCCGGCGATGTCGTCCTCCACGTATCCGGTGAGCCTCTCGGGCTGGGCACCTCCCCTGAGACCCTCGGGACTCTCCTGGATCTCGATCTTCTGGGTGTCGGTGTAGATGGAGGCCTTGTCGTCCAATGTGAAGCGTGTCGCACCCTTGTTGCAGCTCCCGTCGGGGTTCGAGCACATCAGGGGTTCCCTGAGGATCATGCCGGGCTGCTCCATCCACATCTCGGAATGACAGCGGTCGCATCTGAACAGGGCATGGGTCATACGGGGCTTGACGGTGGTGACCTTCCTCGCCAACCCCTCCACCGCCAGGAGCTTCCCCAGATGGTCGGCCCTCAGGTTCCTGATGTCCACCTTGGCGTCGCGGGGCAGGTTGAACAGCCTCACGTTGATGGCATCGCCGGGACGGTTGATGTTCGGCACCAGGGACATCACCGTCTTCCTGGCGATGTCCATGCACTTGTCCGGGTTGTCGAGGACGTACATGGCGAAATCGACGTTGTACGCGTTGACATCCGCATAATCGACGGTCACGCTCTTCTTCTGGGGGTAGTTGTCGGCGATGTCGGAGATCATGATGCGGTAGTTGTCCTTGGAGAACACATCGGACCATGCCACCTGGATCTCGTTGTCCTGGAAGTTCACCGTCACTGTCCCGACCCCCTCTTGGAACGGCATTCGTCATCCGCCCACCAGATCCAACCTCCGCGTTCCATGGATATCTGCCCCTTGACCAGTCCCTCGCTGCGGAGCTTGGTCAGGGTCTTCGCCAGATCGTCCGGACACCTGTAGTTGAAGAGATGGTCCAGCCTCTCGCTGGCCTCCCTGGTCGTGAGCCTGTCGTCCCCGAGTGATTCCCATATCATGGGAACAAGGTCGTCTCCCATCTTTACTCCCCCAATGATCGTAAATCAAGATGTTTCTTCCCCGGATCCATCTTCGCCGGGTTCACCGTGCCTCCCCTGGGAGACCACGGATTCGATATACTCGTTCTGTATGCGGACCACCTCCGTGCTGTCCTTGGCACGGGCGTAGTCGTCGAGCATGGCGCCGTTGAGCCTCATGAACTCGGGCGCCCAGTTGAAGCGTCCCATGAACTGCTCCGCCTGCTCCCTCTCCCCCAGGATGCACAGTGCGGCCATGACGGCCTCGGCACTGTTCAGCTCCATGGGCCTGCCCCAGTTGATGGGATTGGATGCCAGGAGATACGGCAGTGCACGTTCCTCCACCTTCTTCAGACGGGGGAACTCCTCGATGTTGGTCCATGTCAGGTCCATCACCACCAGCCCCTTCCTCGCATGGACCATGTCCGCGGGGGACATGGCACGGTCGGAGAAGGGGGACAGGACGATGGAGCCCTTCGGTATGGCGCCCAGGGTCTTGGCCTCCTTGCCGAGACCGAACTTGAGCATGCGCTTGGCGGTGCACTTCTTCGGGTCGCACTGACATTTGTCATAGATGATGACGGGGATCATGAAGATACCATGGAGAGGAGCTTCTCGGAGTCCTTCAGGTTCTCCTTCACCCAGTCCCTGACCTGCTCCATGACGGCGACGTACTCGTTGTAGAGCTCCAGGTCGTCGGTGGCGGTGAACTCGGACCTCATCCTCATGGGGACGAGCACCTGCTTCCCCTGCCAGGGTGTCTTGGATGCCCACTCGTCGTAGGTGGCCTTCTCGAGGAACACCACGATGTCGTACTCCTCATCCTCGCGAAGGTAGTCCCTGTCCTTGAAGTCCTTGGACACCTGCCTCCTGAGGTCCTCCCCGCACTGGTACATGCTGGAGATCATCTCACAGTCGATGATGTCCTTCTCGGGCCCGGCACTGTACACCTCGTACTGATCGGGGTAGAGCTGGTTCGCGAAGTGCTCTGCGATCTGAGAGACGTAATCGTTCTTCTGCTCGACGAAGAGCACACGGACCTTCTTCCCTTTCTTGAACATGTATACCACCACAAAAGCTGACGGTGTATCATCCACCGTAGATAAGGGTTGTCGCCTGCGTATATACGCACGCGAGGGGACGAATCGACAACTATTTCATCCGAACGGGAGGTCGGGAGTCTGCCACGGTGATGATTCGTTTTTCGTGCTGATCACTGATGATAGACGGGCGAGCTGAGTGGCCTATCCTTTATGAGAATCGTCGATTGCCGTATGGTTTTTCGAAAAACGGTATATAACGTGGCCATAATCCTCTCGATATGCCCACATTGCAGATCGCATTGGACCTCATGCAGCTGAACAGAAGCATCGTCATCGCCCATGAGGCGGTGGACGGAGGTGCCGATTGGATCGAGGCCGGAACACCCCTCATCAAGAGCGAGGGTGCCGAGGCCGTCCGTGCACTCCGCAGGGAGTTCCCTGGGAAGAAGATCATAGCCGACACCAAGACCATGGATGTGGGTGCGTTCGAGGTCGAGATCATGGCCAAGGCCGGTGCGGACATCGTCACCGTGCTGGGGCTCGCGGAGGACTCCACCATCGAGGAGGCCGTCATGGCCGGAAGGAAGTACGGCGCGGAGATCATGGTGGATATGATCAACGTGGAGGACAGGGTCGCCCGTGCCAAGGAGGTCGAGGGGCTCGGAGTGTCCTACATCTGCCTGCACATGGGCATAGACACGCAGATGAAGGGTGCGGAACCTCCGATCGATGTCCTCAGGAAGATCGTCGAATCCGTCTCCATACCCGTCGCTGTGGCAGGGGGCATAACCGCCGAGAATGCGGGAGAGTATGTGGAGGCCGGTGCATCCGACGTCATCGTGGGCGGTGCGATCATCAAGACCGAGGACATCAGAGGTGCCGCGGAGAATGTGAAGAGGGCCATGGCCGGTGCGAAGATAGACACCGACCTGGCCAAGAAGTACTCCGAGGAGGACCTCTTCGAGGCCTTCTCCCGTGTGTCCACCTGCAACATCTCGGATGCGTTCCACAAACAGGGCGTCATGTTCGGCATCGTCCCCCAGTCTATCCAGCACAGGCAGAGGATGGTGGGGCGCGCACTGACGGTCCAGACCTGCAACGGCGATTGGGCGAAGCCCGTGGAGGCCATAGACAGGGCATCGGAGGGCGATGTCCTCGTGGTCGATGTGGGCGGCGCACCCGTGGCCGTCTGGGGGGAGCTTGCGACATGCTCCGCCATCGGAAAGGGTGTCAGGGGGATAGTCATAGACGGTGCCATCAGGGACATCGACGACATAAGGGACCTGAAGTTCCCCGCGTTCTCAAGGACCGTGGCCCCGTGCGCCGGTGAACCCAAGGGATACGGTGGCATCGGTATAGAGGTGACCGTCGGCGGACAGAGGGTCAGGACCGGTGATTGGATCGTCGGTGACGAATCCGGCATCATCGTCATCCCCAAGGAGGTGGCCGTGGAGGTCGCCAACCGTGCACTGGACGTCCACGAGAGGGAGAACCGCACCCGTGAGGAGATCATGAGGGGATCCACACTGGCGAAGGTCAACGAACTGGCCAAGTGGGAACCCGTGAAGTGAGTTCCGTTTCCATCCGTCAGAGGGTTCCGAACCCCGGAACACCTCTGCGGAGACCGTTCCTCAAGGTCTTATCCTTTCCAGAAGCATCCCGTCGACATCGACGGGTTCCGAACCCTCGGCCACGGCGAGGGCGTGTCTGAGTTTCTCCTCGGTCTGGGCGTAGACCGTCATTATGACGTCACCCTCCGAGACCTTCGCACCCCTCTTCCTGTGGATCACAACACCCGCACCATGATCGGACGGGGCACCGGCCGCCTTTGCGACCGCCACGACGGCCTTGTTGGATATCGAGATCACGAATCCCGACCTCTCCGCCAGGATGTCGTGTGAGAATCTGCCCACCGGTATGTCCGATGACGAGATGTCCGCGGACCCTCCCTGTGCGGCGACGATCTCCCTGAACTTGGACAGGGCACGTCCCGATGAGAGGACCTCGTGGGCCCTGGCGACACCCGAGGGTATCCCCGCCATCTCCAGGATCATCCCCGCACAGACACATGCCTTGTCCGACACATCGGGATGGGAATCATCATCCTCCAGGGTCTCTATGCACTCCCTGGCCTCCAATGCCGGCCCCACCGCATTACCGAGTGGTTGGTCCGCATAGGTCACGGCACATTCCACGTTGATCCCCAACGCCTCGCCCAGGTCCATCAGGTCACGGGCATAGGAGTTGGCCATGTCGATCGTCGGGACCTTGGTCCCCGTTCCGGTGGGGATGTCCATGACCAGGTCGGTGCACCCCGCGGCGAGCTTCTTGCTGATGATCGAGGCCAGCATCTGCGGACGGGGATCTATCCCCAACGGCCTCTGTACGGTGATGAAGGCATCCCCTGCGGGGGCTATGTCGGTGGCACCAGTCCATGAGAATACGCCCCCGACGGAATCGGTGATCGATGCCACCTCGTCCGAATCGAGATCGATACGGCAGAACGTCTCCACAAAATCCGCCGTTCCGGATGGACTGCTGATGGCCCTTGACGAGAGCTTCGATATGATCAGCCCCTCGGATGCCACTATGGACACGACGATGGGCGTGATCTTGTTCCCGGGGACACCGCCGAAACTGTGGAAATCGAACACCCTCCTCTCGCCGAAGTCGAGATGCCTGCCAGTGGAGGCCATCACCCTGGCGTAGGATGCGATCTCACCGATGTCCATCCCCCTGATGTACAGGGCCGTGAGCCATGACGAGACCTCCAGCCTGGACAGTCTGCCGCCCATGACATCGGACACGAGCTCCGCCAACTGATCCTCGGAGACGGGTTGCCCGTCCATCTTCCGACGTATCGTCCTGACGGAATCGGGACCGGATGAGGATATCACCGTCACCCTGTCACCGGGAGTCACGGAGCAAGCTCTGAGGACCTTGTCGGTCAGGAGCACGTGTCCGGGTTCCGCGAGGGTCTTCGACACACTGACGAGGGCCACGAACTGACGTTTCCCCTCGACCCTGACACGGTCGCCGTCGTCCACACCCATGAGGATGCAGTCGTCGGGGTTCAGGAGCACTGTCGGTTCGGGAGGGTCGATGTCGTATCTGTCGGCGATGAGTTCCATATGAAGTCCGCCGGTGGATGGCCGAGGCCGTTGATAATGGGATGGGGAGAAACGACCCCGGAGGGATTCCGGGGATGGGGTTTGGTTCACTCCCAGGGGAGTCTGTTGAGTTCCTGGTCCAGTTTCCTGAGCTTCGCCACACGGTCCTCGGTGGAGGGGTGTGTGCGGAAGAGGTCCACGAGGAAGGACGCCTTCTTCTTGCCGAAGGGGTTGGATATCCACATGTTGGCACAGGAGGGATTGTCGTAGTTGTTGGACCTGGCGCTGCACCCGCTCTCGAGCTTGAGGAGGGCGTTCGCAAGGGCCATGGGCTTCCCGGTGAGCCTCGCACCGGATTCGTCGGCGAGGTACTCACGGTTCCTGGAGACACCGAGCTGGACGAGCATCGCCGCGATGGGGAGCAGGATGTCCGCCAGGATCGCGATGGCGAAGCCGAGACCGTTGTTGTTGTCGTCACCGCCGAACATGGACGCCCACACCGCCATCCTGGTGACGTACGCGACCAGCGAGGCCATGGTGGATGCCACGGACATCACGAGGATGTCCCTGTTCTTCACATGAGAGAGTTCGTGGGCCATAACACCCTCGAGCTCATCGTCGTTGAGGAGGTCGAGGATCTGCTGGGTCGCGACAACCGCCGCATTCCTGGGGTTGCGGCCCGTTGCGAACGCGTTGGGCATGGGGAGGCTGGAAATGCCCACCTCGGGCATGGGGAGACCGGCCCTCTGGGAGAGCCTCTCCACTATGTCGTACAGCCTGGGTGCCTCGTCACGGGTGACGATACGGACCTTGTTGGCGGAGAGTGCCATCTTCTTCGAGAAGAAGAACGAGAACACATTGAACAGCACCGATACCCCCAGCATGACCACGAGCCCTGTCCACATGCTGTTGAACAGGTAGCCCACGAGCATACCGATCACCACCAGGAGACCGGTCATAGCTGCGAACATCGCCACTGTACGAAGGCGCCATTGCATCATGGAATCACCATGTGATTGTCCCTGTATTTAAAGTACCACATTATTGCGTCACAGATCCTGGGACTGACCGACGTAGAGGTCCTTCACACCCTTCAGGCCCAGATGGACACGGAGGTTCGTCATCCCGGACAGCCCGGTGCAGTGGTTGAGGTACAGGTCGGTGACCCCCTCGTTGGAGAACACCTTGGCATAGGACTCCGCCACGGGCTTCTTCATCTTCTCCAGGAGGACGGACCCGTAGAACGCACGGACCTGTCTGTTGAACTTCGATGTGACCATGTCGATGACCGGAGCGGGACCCATGACACCGCGTCCGCTCACGACGGTGAGCTGGCTCCCCTCGACCACCAGGAAGGACTCGGAGTAACCGTTGTCATAGACCACCGGAGGTGTGACGGTGACGCCGGGGACCACCTCGGTCCATCCGCCCAGGTCGTGGAAGACGGCCCTGTCACGGTTGTCGTCGGAGATCCCGACGCTCCTGGAGAACATACCCGCCTTCCCTCCGTAGAGTCCCGCGGGACAGTAAACATCCAGGGGCGACGACCTCGCACCGAGCAGACCGTCCAGGGCCCTGCAGTTGTCGGGATGGGATTGGGATACGACGACGGCATCTATGGAGTCCGGTGATACCCCCAGATACTCCAGGTTGTGCAGGAGGTACTTGTTCCTGAGTCCGGTGTCGAACAGGACCCTCCTCCCCTCGATGTCTATGAGGAACGATGTCCCCTTGGCCCCGATGAAACTGGTGTTCTCGAGGGCACCCTCGTCGTATACGCATGTGATAGTGGCCTTCATCTTCGATCCCTCAGCGTTTGTAAAGTGAATCCGGGATGTCCCTGCATATCCTGTATATGCTCTCGTCGGGGACCTGCCCGTTGGCGACCCATGCGGCCACCTTCTTGGGAACCGTGTTGACCGACATTATTGCCCCGGGCTTCTCCGGGTCGTCGATGTAGTCGGTCTCGATCATGAACCTGTCCGTTCCCTTGGACAGGGCCTCCCTCAGATTGGTTTTGGATGCGGGTATCGACGGCATGACGCCGTGTGTCTCCTCATCCGTGACCCATGGAGGGGATGAGTGCTTCACGACGAGACCCCTGTCGAGGCCTGCCCTGTCGGCGAGTTCGGCCAGGGACCTGTCAGTGTCCGGTTCCGATTCGCAGTGGATGATCACCGGGCAGTCGTTCTCCCTCGCGAGCTCCATACCGCGGAGCAGCACCCTGTTGGACGCATCCCATATCTCCTGTGACACGGGGAAGTGTGGCCTGCCGATCTCACCGATCGCCACAGCCCTGCCCTCGGCCACATCCCTGGCCGCATCCTCCATGCCCTTCATCAGCATCTCCTCGGCCCTCTCCAGACCGTAGGTCTCCGCCAGGGGTATGATCAGGACCGGATAGGGTCCGACCGCGATGTTGATCTCCAGGTCGGTGCACTCCCTCGCCCTCTCGGCCAGTGTGTATGTGATCTCATAGGAACGGGAGAAGTCCGCACCGTCCGCTATCGTGACCTCCTTGTACGGAAGGGTCACCAACGTGAGTCCGGTCCCGCCCGCAGCCTGGAACTCCCTGAGGGCATCGACGTTGCGTCCCGAGGGGCTCATATGGATATGGTTGTCGTAGACGGGGACCTTCTCGCTCATATATGCGAAGAGAAACGCTCACCTATATTAGGTGAATCGTCAATCCAACGACGATATGGATTCGAACCAGCGTTTCCTCTTCAAAGCGTTCCGCAGGTACTACAGGACCAACTGTCCGATCATGCCGGACAGGTTCACCCGCAGGGAGTTCGGATTCATGTTCTTCGACAGGAACTACGTCCAGAGGCACATGGCCTTCGGAAGGCCGGACGACCTCCACAGGTTCATGTACGGACAGGTCCCGTCCCACAGCTACTACTCCACATCCTACTATCGGAAGCCGAACGCCCCCACCATGGACGAGAAGGACTGGATGGGCGCCGAGCTCATCTTCGACCTGGATGCGGACCACCTCGACGGTGCCAAGGAGATGACCTATGCACAGATGCTGGTGCAGATCCGCGGCGAGATGATGAACCTGGTTGACTCGTTCCTACTGGGTGACCTCGGATTCTCCGAGGACCAGGTCCACATAACGTTCTCCGGCGGAAGGGGATACCATGCACACGTGAGGACGCCCGACGTGATGGGTCTTGGAACCCATGAGAGGAGGGAACTCGTGGACTACATCACCTGCTCCGGACTTAGCATCGACTGGGTGTTCCCGTACAACAAGGTGGCCACATCCCAGATCTCCGTGGGGAACGCCGTCAGGACCAACGTGGCCAAGGACCGTCTCATACCCTCCGCCGATTCGGGTGGATGGAGGCTGAGGATGAGGAACGGACTCATCGACGTGGTGGAGGACCTCTGCTCCAGGGAGGTCAAGGACCTCAGGAAGGAGTACCCGAGCATGAAGGGGAGCGACAAGCAGACCGTCATCAAGGCCGGGGAGGAGCTCACGAGGAACCGGAAGTACATGTTCGAGAAGAACACAATGGCCGTCGTGTCCCAGGCCACCCAGAACCTCCTGGTGAAGATCATGAAGGAGGATGTGGCCTACCGCCTGTCGGGGGAGGTGGACGAACCCGTCACCGCCGACATCAAGAGGCTTATCCGTCTCCCCGGATCGGTCCACGGGAAGAGCGGACTGAGGGTCACCCCCATAACCAGACAGGAGCTGACGGATTTCGACCCGTTGCAGCTGGCCGTGCCCGATGTGTACACCGACGACCCGGTGAAGGTGACCATGAGGAGGGACTCTGAACTGGACATGCTGGGGGAGCACATGGCCCTCAAAGGTGAGACCGAGGTGCCCGAGTTCGCGGCCATATTCCTGGTCGGAAGGAAGATGGCGGATGTCGGATGGGCCTCCGAGGCGGTCGAACAGAAGAAGCTCTTCCGATGACGGATGACGTGTTTTTCCGATGTCTGGCACATGGTCGGAGGTCCATGACCGCATACCCCTCCGTTCCCCAATTATATAATAAAAAAGTACCAAAGCCTTTATTAACGCCCTGTGGTTCAAGGAATCAAGGTAATTAAAATGAAAGCATTCCGCGTAACCGGATCCTATTTTGACCCCAGGCAGAAACAGCAGCCCTTCTCCGTCGAGATGGCGGCAGAGGACGAGGCAGCCGTGAAGGAGAAGGCACTCTCCACCATCGGAAGCAAGCACAAGCTCAAGAGATGGCAGATCAACATCACCGACGTCACCGAGCTCGCTGCGGACCAGGTCACGAACCACGTCGTGAAATACCAGATCGGTGAGTGAACTTGGAAGACAACGAGCTCCGTCAGGCCATCGCCGCGATGGAATCATACAAGGAGAGGGTGGAGGCCATGAGCCGTCAGGTCCAGATCCTCCGTGTCTCCCTTGAAGAGGTCACCATGGCCGCAGATGCCCTCAAGGCGTTCAAGGGCGCCAAGGAAGGCGATGAGATCATGGTCCCTGTCGGTGCCTCGTCTTTCATCACCGTCAAGGTGACCTCCAACAGGAACGTCGTCGTCGGGATCGGGAGCAACATCTCCGTCGAGAAGGACATCGACGACGCAATCGGCTACATGGACGCCAACAACGCCGAGATCGCAGAGGCGCTGAAGAAGTCCGCCGAGGCCCTCAACGAGGCCCAGCAGGCCCTGACGACCATCTCCAACGCGGTACAGCAGGAGTACGTCAACAGGCAGCAGGCCCAGGGAACCCAGTGAGGAGGCCGCGGGGATGTTCGAGTCACTCAAATCCAAGATGAAGAACCTCTTCTCCAGGACCGGCAAGAAGCTGGAGGAGGAGAAGGTCTACAAGGATGAACCTGAGACCGAACAGACCCCCGCACCCATCACCGAGGAACCTCAAACCATTTCCGAACCCGTTCCCTCCGCGGAACCGGTGTCCGTCCCCGAACCGAAGACCCCCGTTGTCGAGGTCCCCAAGGTCGAGGAACCGGTGAAGGAGGAACCCAAGCTCTCCAGGAAGGAGCTCCTCAAGCTGAAGAAACAGGAGAAGAAGGAGGCCAAAGAGGCCAAACGCGTCTCCTCACACAGCGAGGATGCGACCGCGACCCCCGTGTCCGAATCATCGGGGAAGAAGATCAAGGAGGACCCCCTCGACGAGATCCTCGATGAACTGGAGATCATCCTTCTGGAGGCCGATGTGGCCTACCCCGTCGTCGAGGAGATCAAGGCCGGCGTCAGGGAGAACCTGGTCGGCAAGAAGTACGACCGTTCGTACAGCCTCGAGGAGGTTGTGGAGCTGGCCGTCAAGGATGCCGTCAGGGACGTCCTGAAGATCAACGAGTTCGACTTCGACCAGTGGATCGAGGGTAAGGACAGACCGACCATCATCATGTTCGTCGGAATCAACGGCACCGGGAAGACCACCGCCATCGCCAAGATCGCCAACCGCCTTCAGAAGAGCGGAAGGACCGTGGTCATGGCAGCATGCGACACATTCAGGGCAGGGGCCATCGAACAGCTCACCTTCCACTCCGAGAAGCTCGGATGCAAGATCGTCAAACAGGAGCACGACTCCGATCCCGCCGCAGTGGCGTACGATGCGATCGAGCATGCCAAATCCAAGAGGAAGGATGTCGTCCTCATCGACACCGCAGGACGTATGCAGACGAACAACAACCTCATCGAGGAGATGAAGAAGATCGTCAGGGTCTCCAAACCCGATCTCAAGGTATTCGTCGGAGATTCCCTTGCAGGCAACGATGCGATCGAGCAGGCCAAGGTCTTCGATGCCGCCATAGGCGTCGACGCGGTGATACTCACCAAGATCGACACCGATGCCAAGGGCGGAGCGGCACTCTCCATCGCACACACCATCGGAAAACCCATCGCATTCGTCTGCAACGGTCAGGAATACGACGATATCGTCAAGTTCAACACCGAGTGGATGATCGAGAGGATGTTCTCCGACGAGTGACATCTCTGATATCACCATATTTTGGGATGGATGCCCCCGAAGGGGCCTTTCCATCACCCTTTGAGACACATGTTGTAGAACACCGTGGCGAACACCTTCGCATCGATCAGGATGTTGTCGAGCTCGACATACTCGTTGGGCGCATGGAGGGTTCCACCTCCGCACTGCCACACATATGCGTCGAACCCCTTCTCCCTGAAGAAGTTGGCACAGGTGCCTCCACCCACACCGACAGCCTTCGGTTTTTCACCGGTGACCGATCCGACGGCATCGGAGAGCACACGGAACGCCTCAGTGTCCGTGGATGAGGGTCTGCCGGATGTGTGACGCTGGATCTCGGTGACGGTGATACCCGCACCGGTGGACCTGGAATGGGATTCGGCTATCTCCCGGGCCAATGCGACCACATCGTCGACACTGTACTTCGGCAGGATGCGGATGTCCATTGAGAACTCATCATACCCCGGGATTGTGTTGACGTTCTCCACGGTCGCGGGTCTCATGGTGGGCTCGAATGTGGACACCGGTGGAAGGAAGACATCATCCGTGTCCGAGAAACGCTCGGCGAACGACTCCATCAGGTCCATCAGCAGCACCGTGGACACGCGGTAGGCGTTGATGCCGAGCTCAGGGGTGGAACCGTGTGTGGTCTTACCCTCGACGGAGAACCTCAACCAGACCAGGTTCTTCTCCGATACCTCGACCATGGAACCGTTGGGGGATCCCCAATCCGGGACGAAGATGACATCGCCCTCCGAAAAGTACCCGTGGTCCAGAAGATACTCGATACCGTATGTGCTGGCGGTCTCCTCATCGGCGACATAGGCCACACCGATGGACATGCCCTCGAGCTCCGAGGAATCGAAGAACCTCGATGCGAACATCGACGAGATCACCGACTGACCATTGTCCTCCGTACCCCTCCCATAGATCCTGCCGTCCCTGAAGACCGGATCGAACGGAGGTGTGTCCCATAGTTCGGGATCCCCTGCGGGGACCACATCCATATGTGCGACCACCCAGACTGTTCCGGGCTTCCTCCCGACCTTCCTCGCGAGGATATTAGATCTCATGACCGTTGGATCGGTCCCGTCGGGCACATCCACCCTCTGGACGGAGTCGAAACCCTGCAGTTTGGTCATCAGGTAATCCGCCTTGCGGGATTCACCGTCCCCTCCGTTCACGGGAGACAGTGCGGGGATGCGGATCATCCCGATCATCGTGTCCACGATATCCTCTCTGGAACCTTCTATGAGCGATAGGATCTCATCGAGCGTCTTCATGGACGGTGAATCCCCGAAGTGATGGAAAAATGATGCGGTGAAGGGGTTTGGGAAGGGGTTTATGTGACTGTTATCAGCAGCGGCGGATGATGGTCGTGACCGCGTTTCCTCCGCCGAGACAGAGGGTTGCGCATCCGACATCCTTGTTCCTGTCCTGGAGGGCGTAGAGCAGGGTCGTGAGGACACGTGCTCCGGAACATCCGATGGGGTGACCGAGTGCGACGGCACCTCCGTTGACGTTGAAGATCTCGTCGGGGACGTTGAGCTCCTTCTTGACCGCACAGGATGCGGAGGCGAAGGCCTCGTTGTGCTCGAAGAGGTCGATGTCATCGATGGTCATTCCGGCCTTCTTGAGGACGTGCTGGGTTGCGGGGATGGGTGCCTCCATGATATACTCGGGCTTCACTCCGCGCTCTCCGTAGGCCTCGATGGTCGCCAAAGGCTTGAGTCCGTGCTCCTCGGCCCATTTCCTGGATGCGACGACGAGGGATGATGCACCGTCGCTGAGCTGGGACGAGTTGCCTGCGGTGACGATACCGTCCTTCTTGAAGACAGGCTTGAGCTTTCCGAGGGTCTCCATGCTGGAGTCCTCCCTGACACCCTCATCGGTGTCGAAGATGATGTCACCCTTCTTGGAGGGGATCGTGACGGGCAGGATCTCCTTCTTGAATTTGCCTGCCCTGATGGCGGCGGCGGCCTTCTGATGGGACTCCACGGACAGCTGGTCGGCGTCCTCCCTTGTGACGTTGAACCTCTCGGCGACGATCTCACCGGTGAATCCCATGTGCTGGTTGTTGAAGATGTCCCACAGACCGTCGTGGACCATGGAGTCGACCATCGTCTGGTCGTTCATCTTGTATCCCCACCTGGCGCCATTCAAGAGGTAGGGTGCGGCGGACATGTTCTCCATTCCTCCGACCGCGAGGACGTTGTACTCGCCGGCCTTGATGGCATCCGCGGCGAGCATGGTGGCCTTCATTCCGGATCCGCAGACCGCATTGACTGTGAATGAACCGATCTCCACGGGAAGTCCGGCACCGATGGCAGCCTGCCTGGCGGGATTCTGTCCGAGTCCGGCACCGATAACGTTACCCATGATGCACTCCTCGATGTCGGTGGGCTGGAGGCCCGCCCTGTTGACGGCCTCCTTCACGACCATGGCACCGAGGTCGGTGGCCTTGATGCCGGAGAGTGTCTTTCCGTATTTTCCGATGGGTGTCCTAACTGCGCTGAGAATCACTACTTCATCCATTGGATATCCCTTCTGGTTTGGCATTAAGGGATTTATATAAAATAGTGTCGTTTATAAACTACGACTATTGACGAACTCCACCGGTTGCCCCAGACCCATCCTCTTCAGGGGCTTCGACAGGTGTCTGCGGGCCGCCGTGGGAGGTTCATACCATCCGGGGACGATCTGCCTGGTCACCTTCACGGAAACGGGCTCCGACGACCTGGTGTGACACCTCTTGCACTTGAAACCGCCGTCCTTGCCGACGGACTTCATCGTCCTGGAGCATATCGGACAGATCGGATTGGAGACCTTCCTGTACTCGTCGACTGTGGAGAGGACATGCAGCTTCTCGATGTTCAGTGTGCGGGGAAGGTCTCTGAGCTCCCCCAGCACCTCCACCACATCACCGGGGACCAGCCAATCGAGGGTGTAACGGAACTCCTTGGAGGGTTCGTATGCGGCGCATGTGACCGTGCCGTGAACGGTTGAGATGTCGATCAGGACGTGACTGCCCTCGATGTGACGAGGGTATGAGATGACGGCCCCTGTGATGGAATACGACTGGTTCGGAACCAACCTCGTCGCGTTATGGATGATGTGGTCGTCCGTACCCTGGTTGGTGAGGAACACCATCCATCTCTCGATGGGTTCCGTGGTTATCCTCGAGGAGGCTTCTATGAGGTCCGACTCCACATCGCCGCGGAGACCATACATCACCGGACACGGTGTCGACGGGACCATCGCGACCTTACAGGTCCTGTCCTCCCAGCTGTTGAAGGTGGTGGGATAACCGTGTTCGACATCACGTATGGTCAGGGGATCGAAGGACCTGACCGTCCCCCATCTGTCGGAGGGCCTGTATGTGAGCAGTTCGAAGGTGCTGTCCCTGGGCCTCCAGGCCATTCCGCAGGTGCATCCGATGAGACCTCTGCCGCAGCCGATCTCGAACGTGGTCCCGCCGATGCGTTGGATCTCGGGATCCACATCACTCCTGGACAGGATCGTCCTGACACCCCTCCAATAGAGGGATTGGGACGGTTTCACCCTCGATATGAGCAGTCCGGGGTCGGAATCTTCCTCATGATGGTCCTGGATGTGGGGGATGATCCTGTCCCTTATCATCACCGGGTCCGGTTCATAGGATGTGCACCGGTCATAGCAGAACACATCCCTGTCCCCGATCCTCCCGATGAACCTCCTGGGACCGACACCCTTCCCGAACCTCATCACAAGGGACCCGTTCCCGCGGGTCTTCCAGGGGACGGCGGGATTCAGGCGGACGAGACGGGGATTCCCGATGAGATCCAGGTCGTCCATGAACTCCCTGATGATCTCGGTGGCAAGGAATGTGGTACAGTTGCCCTTCATCGAATCCGTATCATCCACCGCAACGAACATGTCCCCGTGATTCCCGTGCGTATGATAAAAACTGTCCTGTGGGATCAAACATCGAGACGGACCATGTTCGAAACGAAGAATATGCTGCCATCATCGGAGAGATCACCTGATACGCCGTAGTACCCCAACTCGGAGGGTTCCGACCTGGAGAAGCACTTCACCGAGGAACCGTCATGTCCGTCGATGTAGAATGTGTATCCACTGGAACCTGACTTCACATCATGGACGATACCCGTGCGGTCGTAATCGACCATGCTTTCGTCGGAGAACACGAGGAACAATCCGGCCAATACCACGACGGCCATACCCAATGCGATGTATCTGTTGATCGGAATCACCGATCATAACGTCAGAAAGATTGAGAGTATAAAGGACAGGGGTTGCGGTTAGTATTGCAAACCCCCCCACCCCTCCATTTCCACTGGAACTCTGGAAAGGGTGTATGCCCTGTTTTTACACCTGACGGATCACTGTCCGAGAAGGTAGAGAACACCGATGAAAGCTACGATTCCGAGAATGCAAGCTCCGATGACAAGCCATCCTTTCATTTTGGAACAACTCCTTTTGATTGAAAAGCGTAACATCGAACCACTATATGAGGAAATAGGGAAGTGGAACACACCTATCCTCGAAGGAATCGAAAGATTTCCGATGGAAATGAAACCATTTTATAAGGAATCAAAGTTACACAGGAAAGAGAACACGAAAGTGGTATCTTCCATTGGAGATGGAGAAGGATGACTGAGAACAACATATTCACCCAATACATTCAGAAAAGGAATGTGATAGTGAAGAACAAGAAGATCCTCCAGTCATCATACATCCCCAGCAACCTTCCCCACAGGGATGATAAGATCAATGAGATCGTGGAGATCGTCGCCCCGTCCCTGAACAAGGACAAACCGTCGAACATCCTGATCATCGGAAAGACCGGAACAGGCAAGACCGCTGTCATGAACTATATCGGGAAGGAACTGAAGAAAGCGGATGAGGAACAGGAGAACTGTTCGTTCATCTACATCAACTGCGAGGTTGTGGACAATCCCTATGGGATACTCTACAACATCTCAAATCAGATCATCTCCGATCCGAACAAGAAGATTCCGTTCACTGGATGGAGTCTTGACAAGATCTTCTCCGAACTGACCACCTACATCGACAAGGAGGATAAGATCTTCATAATCGTCCTCGATGAGATCGACAGATCGTTTCAGAAGAACGGGGATGACATATTCTATTATCTCACCACGATCAACGAGATCCTCGAGAACTCCAGGGTCTCTATCATAGGCATCACCAACAATGCGAAGTTCACCGAATTCCTCAGTCCGAAGATCAAGAGCAGATTGGGGGAAGAGAAGGTGATATTCCCACCATACACGGTGAACCAACTCAAGGACATCCTGTATGAGAGGGCTAGAGAAGCTTTCGATGATGGAATCCTTGATGATGATGTCATTCCATATTGTGCCGCTCTTTCCGCTCAGGAGATGGGTGATGCCAGGAGGGCATTGGATCTTCTAAGGATGTCTGCCGATATCGCAGAGAGGAACGGTGACAAGAAGATCACTGCGGCCCATGTCAAATCCGCCAAGAACAAGATTGAACTGGATGCTGTATCCGAGGTCATCAAAACCCTCACCGTTCAGTCGAAGACCGTTCTGCTCAGTGTCATCAAGAACACAGAGGATGGCATGACCACGATGACGACTGGCGATGTCTACACCACGTACAAGTACATCTGCGAGGCGATTTCCCAGTCCATCCTCACTCAGAGGAGGGTTGCCGGATTGATCTCCGAATTGGATATGCTCGGGATTGTCCATGCAAGGGTGAAATCCTTCGGAAGGGCAGGTCGTACGAAGGAGATAGAATTGAACACACCCAAGGAAATAGTCAACATGATCAAATCTGACGATGTGTTCGTAGATCTCTACACTTACAAACCGTCGAAACAGACTACTTTGATGTGAGTTTTGGAATTGTTCCGAGTTCTCCATTATGAATACAACAGATGAGATTGTTACTGAACTACTTGTTTAGGTGTATTCAATCAGTTGTCGTCGACTTAGGTATTTAATTCTTTTTCAAAAACATTTTTATTAGTTGGAAACCAAATAAGATTCGTTCTAATTTCAAAAAACGTAACTGTCGTTATTTTTTTCATTGTCGTTTTCATCGAAACAACACTGCGAGGGTTGTCGATCTGCTTTTCCGTTCAGGTTCTCAGATGTTCCTGTGGAAATCCTTCGGTTCCTGATGTGTGATGTCGTTTCGGTTGATCATCGCTGATCGTTTCGTTGAATTATTTGTTAAAATCGATTGATCTTTCTTAAAACAGTCGAAAAATGAAGGTCTGTGAGGTGGTAATCTGTGTTTTCGGTTAGCTTTTGAAAACACCCATATCCCTTCTCAGAAGTTCCAGTGGAAATGGAGGGGCGGGGGGGTCAGTACTTCCTTCTCATCCTCTCGAGGTCGGATCTGAGTTCCCTGTTGCTCCTGTTCATGGATATGATATCAACTATCAGAAGCAGGGATATGATGAAGAGGAACGACATCGTCAATGAGGGTAGACTGTTCGGAACCTTCTCCAGGTTCTCCCCGTTCTTCTTGAGGAGGATCTTCATCGTTCCGATCCACGGTATCTCTGCGATGGGGATCGACCTTATCTCCTCCATGGAAACAGGATGGTCTATGGTTCCGGGCTGATCTATGCTCGTGTTGGTGACAGGGTTGTCGCCCATGGTGATGAAACCGCTGTTCCTTCCGAGTCTGTCGAGATCGATGGCGATGTCCTTCTCGGATTGGGTGATGTCGTACAGACGCAGTGTTCCTCTGAGGTCCATGCAGTCATGGCCCGATGTGCAGTCCCATCTTCCGGAGTAGTCGGCGAGGGACGGTGCGCTCCAGGATCCCGTGGATGCGTTCCAGTCGATCCAGATGATCGCACGGTGGATGACGGGGTTGTATCCGTTCCCCCTTTCGTAGATGATGACCGATCCGTAATCCCCGAACGTTTTGTATCCCGTCTTGAGGGCCTGGATGTATGAAACGGGCTCGGTCTTGTCGGGCGACCTGACGATCACCACATCGCCTGTGTCTATGCATCCGATCTCGGAACGGGTGTTGTCGTGTTGCATGCTCTCCGACATGACGACACTGAACGGTGTGCTGAATCCGGTGTAGGCTGCGAGTCCCGCATATCCGCCCACTATGATGATGGCGATGACGCCGATCGTGAGTATGAACTTCCTATCTTCCGAATCCACGGTTGTGTATCCTCCAGCCCCGATAAAAGGGTATTCCGCGTTTCCGTCCTTTCCCAACCCCGTTCATCGTCTCCTCGTTCCTGCACCGGTGCCGTCCTTCCCTTATTTCTTTTTATATATCTGGAGTTGAATCCTCACCCTATGGAAAGGCCCAGCAACGACGAGTACTTCATGGACATGGCGGAATTGGTCTCGACCCGTTCCACGTGTCTGAGGAGGAGGGTCGGTGCCGTCATCGTGAAGGACAAGAGGGTCCTCTCCACAGGGTACAACGGTTCCCCCAAGGGCACGAGGCACTGCGAGGAGCTGGGTTGCATCCGCGAACAGATGGGTATCCCCTCCGGGACCAGGCATGAGCTGTGCAGAGGCGTCCATGCGGAACAGAACGCGGTCACACAGGCCGCATACTTCGGTGTGAGCGTCAACGGCGCCACCATATACACCACCACATTTCCATGTTCGATGTGTGCCAAGATCCTCATAAACGCGGGGATCAAGGAGATCGTCTACAACGAGGGTTACATCGACGATCTTTCGAAGACACTGCTGTCTGAGACGGACATCGAGGTACGCGAATTCCATCCTACACATACCGTCTAACTGTCTCCTTATAATAAATACTGAAAATATTTGTTTTTCCTTTTTAGGGCTGGCATTACAGTTAAGTACCCCTCCCTGAATACATCCGCAGGGTCGGGGAGTGTAAATTTGAGCCGAACTGACATACTTACGGAAATAAAGAAGGCGGAGGCAGACGCTGATGCCAAGGTCGCACAGGCCGAGGCAGACAAGAAGTCCGCAATCGCTGAAGCTCGCAGAGATTCTGTGAAGAAGATTCAGGACGCTGAGGCTCAGATGCGCAGCTCTTACGAATCCGCGGTGGCCAAAGAGATGGAGACTCTCAACGCCAAACGCAACGAGATGCTTGCCGAAGGCAAGAAGATCGCTGCAGGCATCGAGTCCAACTCCGAGGCAAGAATGCAGGAAGTCAAAGATTTTCTTAACAAAGAATTTGAGAGGACCCTAAATGTCACTTCCTGAGTCGATGAGTAGGATTGTGATTGTGGGTACGAAATCACACATGGATGAGGCGATCGACGCCCTGTACAGTGTGAAGGCTATCCACCTGATCGATCATACCGTCGACGCGGATGAGGGTTTCACCTTGGGAACCCCCCGCCCGTACTCGCCCAAGGCATCCGAGAGGCTGCTGAAGGTGCGTGCGATGGAGAAAGAGCTCGGAATCACGAAACACGTGAAGGCCGGGCCCGTTCCCGAGGCTGAAATCAAGAGCCAGATATCATCTGACAGCGTCGAACTTGTCGAGGGGGAGGTTCTCTCCGTCCTCGATAAGAGGAATGATCTCAATCAGAGAATCACCGAGTTAAACGCTACGAAGAAGAATCTTGAGCTTCTTTCCGACATACCTGTCGACCTCGAACTTTACTCCGGTTACAGGAGTATCTTCGGAGTCGTCGGAACCGTTGCCGAGGATCCCACGGCAGCCCTTTCGGGCATCAACTGTGAGATCTTCTCCTCCTTCAACAAGAAGAAGGGCAACGTGATCGCCGTTTTCGCGAAGGTGGAGGACAAGGACGCCGTCCTTGGAATCCTCTCCGACAACGGATTCTCCGAGATCTCGGTCCCTGAGGAGACCGGGTCCGCGGCCAGCGCACTTGCGAAGACCGACCGTGACCTCACAGCCTCCACAGCCGAGCTCGAGAGTGTCGAGAAAGAGATCGAGTCGCTTCTTGAGAAACACAAGTCCTTCCTCAAAGCTTCCGAGGAGGAACTTTCCATCGAGATCCAGAAGGGAGAGATCCCCGTAAGGATCGCGAACAGCGAGTACACATTCGTCATCGATGCATGGGTGCCCACTGCCAAGGTCGAGTCCGTCAAAGCGGACATCGAGTCCAAGGTCCCGGGAACCTACGTCGAGGTCGAGGAGACCCGCGGAAGGTCCATGAAGGAGGTCGAAGAGGCCGAGGACAGATTCAAAGAGACTCCGACTAAATTCAACAACGGAAAAGTCGTGAAGGAGTTCCAGTACCCCACCAAACTGGTGTCGGTGCCCAAGTATCAGGAGATTGACCCTTCCATCCTGATCGCGATCTTCCTCCCGATGTTCTTCGGACTGATGGTCGGAGACGTGGGATATTCCATCCCGTTCATCATCCTTGGTGCCTACGGGCTCAAGGTGACAAAGCACAAAGATTGGCGTGCAATCGCCACCGTCCTGTTCTTCGGCGGTATTTGGGCATTCATATTCGGACTGTTCTTCTTCGGAGAATGTCTCGGAATGCACTTCATCGGTGCCTACCATGAGAATGGCGGACACCTTCTCGATGTGGAATACTGCTGGAGCATGCTGCTCGGAGTGGACAACCTCCCCAGCATCTTCGAGGGTATCCTGCCCTACGGAACAGGAGTCGGTAAGCTCTTCCATGTTGGATTCCTTCTCAAGCTGTCCGTGTACATCGGAATCGTTCACCTGTTGATCGCTTACGTGTGTGCACTGTACAACAAGAGTCTCCAGTATGGATTCAAGCACGGATTCATGGAGAAGGGAGGCTGGATCTTCGGATTCCTCGGTCTCGTCATTCTCTGTTACGGTCTCGCGATGTTCCTCATCTATGGAACACCCTTCGATGACATCCTCATGTATGTCGTCGTCGGTGCGGTGCTCATCGTCATCGAGATCGTCATGAACATCAAACACGAGGGAATCCAGGCAATCCTCGAGTTGCCCGGAATCGTCGGAAACATCCTTTCGTACACCCGTTTGGCTGCGATTGGAATGTCCAAGGCCGGTATGGCCCTTGCATTCAACTACATAGCTCTCGGAATGGTCGGAGGAGTCGAGGCAGGTGCCTCGCTCGGAGAGTCCTTCAGCATCATGCTGATCGTGGGATTCCTGCTCTTCGCCTTCCTGCACCTCATGATCTGGACCCTTGCTATCCTGTCCGCAGGTCTGCACGGACTCAGGTTGCAGATGGTTGAGCTTATGGCCAAATTCTTCGAGGGAGGAGGAATCGAGTACAACCCCCTCAACATCAAACGCAAACAAACCGTTTCCAATGAAAAAGCAACTAAAGAGGTATAAAAATGGCACTTGAAGGAGATGTTGGAGCAGGACTTATTGCAATCGGAGCAGGACTCGCAGTCGGACTCACCGGTCTCGGAGCCGGAATGGCCGAGAAAGATGTCGGAGCAGCAGCAGTCGGAGCAATCACTGAGGATCAGTCCCTTTTCGGAAAGGCAATGATCTTCATGGTTCTGCCTGAGACCATCGTCATTTTCGGACTGGTTATCGCTATCCTCGGTATCTTCGTGATGTAAGCTCGCCAAGAGGTAATCTCATGGCATTAGCTAACGTTACTCAGGAGATCCTCAAGTCCGCAGAGGACAGGGCCGCAGCCATCAAGGCAGAGGCCGACGCCGAGATCGCTAAGATCAACGCCGATGCAGACGTGAAGATCTCTGAGATGAAAGACAAAGAGGACAAGAAGCTCAAAGAGGCAGTTGAGCGTCTCAGCCGTCAGGAACTCTCCAGCGCAGAGCTCGAGAGCAAGAAGATCGTCCTGGCCAAGAAGAAGGAGCTCCTCACCGAGGCCTTCGACGGAGCCCTCGCCAACCTTGAGAACGCGTCCAGCGATGTGAAGCTGGGGCAGTACAAGGCAATGGTCGAGGCCGCGAAGAAGGTCATCGCCAATCCCAAGGCTCTGATGTCCGAGAACGATTCGTTCTCCGCAGCGGACCTCGGTGTCAGCGAAGTGGTGAAGGACGGCAGGATCAAGGCAGGTCTCATCCTCCAGAGCGAGGACGGACAGGTCGAGGTCGACATGCAGTACTCCACTCTTCTCCAGGAGATCTGGGACCGCGAGATCAGATCTGTGTCTGAAATTCTCTTCAGGTGAAGCGTATGTTCAGGCGCAGCGGAAGAAAAGGCAACTACGCATACACCGTAGCCAGGGTGAAGGCGAAGAAATCCCTTCTCCTCGGCGAAGAGGACTACAACAAGATGCTGCAGATGAGTGTCCCCGAGATCTCCCGTTACATCAGTGAGTCCGGTTATCAGAAAGAGATGGCCGAGCTCGCAGGTAAGATCGAGGGAATCGACCTCGTCGAGCACGCGACCTACACCAACATGGCGAAGGTCTTCAGCAGCATCCTTGCAGCCTCGCAGGGTGAGCTCGAAACGATGGTTGCGGCATATCTCGAGAAATGGGATATCTGGAACCTGAAGGTCATCCTCCGCGGTAAGTCATACGGCCTTGATGCCGACGAGATCAGGGAGGACCTGGTCCCCGCAGGCAGTCTCAGCGCCGAATCTCTGGAGAAGCTTATCTCCCTCGAATCCAGCGAAGATATCATCGGCAACTACGCAAAGATGGTGAAGATGAACGGCCAGGAAGTCCTGGACGTGTACAAGGAGTCCGGGAACAACCTGGGTGCTGTCGAGGATTACTGCGACAAGTACCACTACAACAGGCTGCTGTCCAGCATCGACCCCTCCTCCAGACCCACGAAGATGTTCGAGGAGTACGTCAGGAAGGAGATCGATGTCAGGAACCTGGAGACCATCCTCAAGCTCAAGGCTGAGGGCATCTACGGCGAACCCGTGATGCAGTACATCATCTCTGGAGGAAAGCAGGTCGACAAGAAGCTCGCCGTACAGCTCGCCAACGCAGAGACCATCGCGGCAGCGGCCTCGGACCTCTCCCAGCTGGAGTTCTACGAGATCATCAAGGACCTCGTTGAGGCAGACAGCGTCAATCTCAGGGACATCGTCACCGAGATGAAGAAGTACGAGATCGCCCAGGCCAAGAAGTTCTCGCACCTGTACCCCCTGTCCGTCGTGCCCATCCTCGATTACATGATCCACAAGGAGATCGAGGTCGGGAACATCAGGACCATCGCAAGGGGAATCGAGAGCGGACTCAGCAAGGAGACCATCAAAGGATTGCTGGTGATCTGATGGAAATCGCAGTAATAGGCAGTGACGAGTTCGTGCTCGGATTCAGGCTTGCAGGGATCAGGCGCGTCTTCGTCGCTAACTCAGACAATTACCAGGAGAAAATGCTGGAGGCAATGTCCCAGCCCACAATAGGTATCCTCGCAGTTGATGCGAAGGACCTCGACAATCTCTCTTTCCAGTTAAGGCAGAGGGTCATGGATTCTATCCAGCCCGTCGTCGTCCCCGTAGGTGGAGACGATGGTGACCTCCGCGAGAAGGTGAAAAGAGCGATTGGCGTTGATTTATACAAAACAGAGGATGAATAAATGAGCACTGAAGGTGTAATTTACAGGGTCGCCGGACCTGTCGTCACAGCTACCGGAATCTCCCCTAAAATGTACGATGTCGTGCACGTGGGAAACGAGCAGCTGATGGGCGAGGTCATCAAGATCGTCGGCGACTACTCCATCATCCAGGTTTATGAGGATACATCCGGTATCAAACCCGGAGAGCCTGTCACAAACACAGGAAGGCCTCTTGCCGTTGAGCTCGGGCCCGGACTTCTGACTTCCGTTTACGACGGAATCCAGAGGCCCCTGCCCGTCCTCAGGGACAAAATGGGAGACTTCATCTACAGGGGAGTCTCCGCACCTGGACTGGATCATGAGAAGAAATGGGATTTCAACCCCACCGTGAAAGCAGGAGACGAGGTGTCCGCCGGACAGGTCATCGGTACCGTCCAGGAGGGACCCATGGTCCACAAGATCATGGTCCCCATCGACATCAAGAAGGGAAAGGTCGACTCCATCAAGTCCGGCTCCTTCACCGTTGACGAGACAGTCGCTGTCATCGACGGAAAGGACGTCTGCATGATGCAGTACTGGCCCGTCCGTGTCCCCAGGCCCGTTGCCGAGAAATACCAGCCCGATGTCCCCCTGGTCACCGGACTCCGTGTCCTCGACACCATGTTCCCTCTCGCAAAGGGAGGAGCGGCCGCAATCCCCGGTGCATTCGGTACCGGAAAGACCGTTACCCAGCAGTCCCTCGCAAAGTACTCCGATGCCGAGATCGTCGTCTACATCGGATGCGGTGAGCGTGGAAACGAGATGACCGAGGTTCTCACAGAGTTCCCCGAGCTGGTCGACCCCAGGACCGGAGAGTCCCTCATGAAGAGGACCGTCCTGATCGCCAACACCTCCAACATGCCTGTCGCGGCAAGGGAGGCATCCGTCTACACCGGAATGACCATCGCCGAGTACTTCAGGGACATGGGATACAACGTCTCCCTGATGGCAGACTCCACCTCCAGGTGGGCAGAGGCAATGCGTGAGATCTCCTCCAGGCTCGAAGAGATGCCCGGAGAAGAGGGATACCCCGCATACCTCGCAGGACGTCTGTCCGAGTTCTACGAGCGTGCATGCCGTGCGAAGACACTCTGCGGTGAGGATGGATCCATCTCCGTCATCGGAGCCGTCTCTCCTCCCGGAGGAGACCTGTCCGAGCCCGTCACGCAGAACACCCTCCGTATCGTCCGTGTCTTCTGGGCACTGGACACCAAGCTGAGGGAGAGGCGTCACTTCCCCACAATCAACTGGCTGACCTCGTACACCATGTACGACAAGCAGCTGGTCGACTGGTACAAGTCCAACGTCGCAGACGACTTCCCCACCCTCAGGGCATGGGCCATGCAGACCCTCCAGAAGGAGTCCGAGCTTCAGGAAGTCGTGCAGATGGTCGGATCCGACTCTCTGCCCGACGAGCAGAAGATCACACTCGAGGTCGCCAAGATGATCCGTGAGATCTACCTGCAGCAGAACGCGTACCACCCCGTCGACTGTTACTGCCCCCTCCAGAGGCAGTACGTCATGATGTCCCTCATCAAGAAGTACTCCGACCTTGCGGACAAGGCCCTGGCAGCAGGTGTCCAGGTCGACAAGATCGCATACCTCCCCGTCAGGACCAGGTTCAACCAGGCCAAGTACGAGGAGAACACCGACGCCGAACTTCAGGCCGTCAGTGAGGACATGGACAAACAGTTCGCTGAGCTGGGAGTGTGATTCAAATGGCAGACATTACCAAAGAGTACAAGACGATCTCCCAGATCGCGGGACCTCTCATCTTCGTCAAGAAGACCGAGCCCGTCGGTTACAAGGAGATGGTCAGCATCAGGATGTCCGACGGAACCATGAAGAGAGGAGAGGTTCTCGATTCCTCCGACGACATCGTCGTCGTTCAGGTCTTCGAGGGAACCACCGGAATCGACAGGGATGCATCCGTCCGCTTCCTCGGCGAGACCATGAAGATGCCCGTTTCCAAGGACATGCTCGGCAGGGTCCTCTCCGGAGCAGGAGAGCCCCTCGACGGCGGTGCCAAGATCGTTCCCGAGAAGGAGCTCGACATCGTCGGAGCAGCCATCAACCCCTGGGCAAGGGACAGCCCCTCTGATTTCATCCAGACCGGAATCTCCACCATCGATGGAATGAACACCCTGGTCAGGGGTCAGAAGCTGCCCATCTTCTCCGCGTCCGGACTTCCCCACAACGAGATCGCTCTGCAGATCGCCAGGCAGGCAAAGGTCCGCGGAGAGAACGAGGAGTTCGCCGTCGTGTTCATCGCGATGGGAATCACCAACGAAGAGAAGCAGATGTTCATGAAGGAGTTCGAGAGAACCGGTGCACTCAAGAGCGCCGTGGTCTTCCTGAACCTCGCAGACGACCCCGCAGTCGAGCGTATCGTCACACCCCGTCTCGGTCTCACCACCGCGGAGTACATGGCGTTCGAGCTCGGAATGCAGGTTCTCGTCATCATGACCGATGTCACCAACTACTGTGAGGCACTGCGTCAGGTCGGAGCAGCCCGTGAGGAGGTTCCCGGAAGGCGTGGATACCCCGGTTACATGTACACCGACCTCGCACAGCTGTACGAGCGTGCCGGAAGGATCAAGGGCAAGAAGGGATCCATCACTCAGATCCCCATCCTCTCCATGCCCGGAGACGATATCACCCACCCGATCCCCGACCTGTCCGGATACATCACCGAGGGACAGATCGTTCTGTCCAGGGAGCTGCACAGGAACGGTATCTACCCGCCGGTCAACGTCTCCTCATCCCTCAGCAGGCTGATGGGAGGAGGAACCGGAAAGGGCAAGACCCGTGAGGACCACAAGGGAGTCTCCGATCAGCTGTACGCATCGTACGCTGAGGGTAAGGACCTCCGTGGACTCGTGGCCATCGTTGGAAAGGACTCCCTCTCCGCAAAGGACAGGAAGCTCCTGGACTTCGCCGACCTCTTCGAGGACCGTATCGTCCGCCAGGGAATCGACGAGGACCGTTCCATCGAGGAGACCCTCGACCTCGCTTGGGAGATCTTCACCGAGCTCGATCTCGATCAGCTCACCAGGATCGACCGTAAGTACATCGAGAAGTACCTGCCCAAGAAAGAGTGATACCCATGTCTGCACACGATGTCACCCCCAACCGTTCGGTCCTTCTCGACCTGAAGAAGAGGATCAAGCTGACCCAGAGTGGTTACAAGATCATGAAGATGAAGAGAGACGGTCTCATCATCGAATTCTTCGAGGTCCTCGAGAAGGCAAGGAAGATGCGTGAAGGAGTCTCCGCCGACTACGAGTCCGCAATGGAGAAGATCACCATCGCCCGTGCGGTAGAGGGAGAGATCGCCGTGAAGAGTGCGGCGTATGCTCTTAAGGCAGACCCGCAGGTGAAACTGGGCAGCAAAAGCATCATGGGAATGATGGTCCCCAAGGTGGAGGCCGAGAAGATCCACACCAAGATGACCGAGAAAGGTTACGGTGTGATCTCCACCTCCGCCTACATCGAGGATGCCGCAACGGCGTTCGAGAAACTCCTCGACACGCTCGTCCGCGCAGCCGAGGTCGAGACCACCATGAAGAAGCTGCTCGATGAGATCGAGAAGACCAAGAGGCGTGTCAACGCTCTCGAGTTCAAGATCATTCCCGAGCTCAAAGAGGCGGAGAGGTTCGTCAAGTTCAGTCTCGAAGAGATGGACAGGGAGAACACAACCCGTCTCAAGCACCTGAAGAAGAAGGGAGATGTAGAGGAGTGAAGTCGCTTGCCGAGCGCGTCTCCGAGATAAGGGACGACCCTGTCAAACTGAAGAGGGTCTTCACCCTGATCTGGGTAGCGTCGTATTCGATGCTCGTGCTCGGAGGCCTCATCATCATCTGGGCCCTTCTTTACGGGATGTAAAACCTTTTAACAAATCACTTTCAAGCCGGTCTACGGACCGGCGACCTATTATCCGAAGTTCTTCAAAACGGTGGAACGGACGGTGATGTCCGGAAAAGATACTGTGGCCTTCAGGATTCCCTGAAGTTGAGCATGTTGATCTTGCCTGATGAAAGGCTCACGATCGGCATGATGCTCGGATCCGGGTTGAAGTTGTGCATCCTCTGGTACTCTGTCTGGTCCTGCCAGGTGGATGCGTTGATCAATCTGACCCCGTTGTAGATGTCCTGTCCCGCACCGTGGACGTGTCCGGAGACGAAGATCTCAGGGATGATCTCCATCGCCATGTAGTCCTTCTTCTCGGGTGCCAACGCGTTCCTCTGACCGTAGATGGGTGCGAGGTGGCGTCTGGAGCACATCTCCCTCATGACGCTGAGGGGGTTGTCGTATGTCAGGTGCTGCACACCCGCGATCCAATCGTCCATGCTCTTCCCGTGATAGGTCAGGACGGTCCTGCCCTCGACGTTCAGGTAGATCGGGTTCCCGACCATCAGGATGTTGGAGTCGAATGACTTGGTGAACACGGAGTTCAGGGCGGGCTGTGGCTCCGCCAGACGTGCCGCGTCATGGTTCCCGGGATGGATGACCATCTTGATGTGGTCCGGGATGTCCTTGAGGTACTCCGCCAGACGCTCGTACTGCTCGTAGATGTCCGTGATGGACAGTTCCTTGTCCTGGTCCGGGAACACTCCGATACCGTCGACCACATCACCGGGGAAGACGATGTAGTTCAGGTCCTCCTTCACGGAGTTGGCCTTCAGCCACTTGATCATGCGGTTCCAGTCGTTCTCGAGGAATGTAGTGCTCCCAACATGCACATCGGACAGGAATCCGATCTTGGACACGGCATCGCTGAGCTCCCATGTGTTGTTCTTGGGGATGTCCGGGCGGAATATCTTCTCCGCCATGAGGAGTGTCCTCTGTGCGTTGGGTTTGGCGACTATGCCCACGACCTCATCCTCCACGAAGGATTCCGATGCCAACGGTGATTCCTTGGAGATGAAGATCTTGGCCGTGTCCGTCTCATCCTCCACGGTCAGCATGGTGTGTCCGTTCTTGGTGGTGGACCTCTCGTAGACCAGTCCGATGATGCGGATCTCCCTGTCCAATGTCTTGGCACGGGCGATGTCCATGGCCCTTCCGAAGTCGTTGCGCTTCTCGATGAGCCTCTTGAGCGTGAAGTATCTGCTCCTGAAGTACTGGGCGAAGTCGTTGACCTTCCCCTCGCAGGTGGATTCACCGGTGATGTCGGTACCTTTCACGATATGCAGGTCCGAGGTGAACTTGTTCTGGGGTTTGATCTCCTTCTGTGATTCGAAGAGCACCTTGTCACCCGCGATGCAGTCCATGATGTCCTTCTTGCTGACGAACATCATGTTCTTGGCGAGGTGGGAGAAGACGGTGTTGGTGAATCCCATCGGGTCGTTGTTCGAGAGGATCATCTCCATCGCATCGGGCGAGAAGAAGATCTTCTTCCTTGCGGCTGCCGACAGGATCTCCTCTTTCATGGGTGACCCCATGGTAAGACACGTAATAATCCTTCTGGAATACCGTGGAGATAACCCTTGGTTTTGTCCTCCAATACCCGTATGCGACGGTCCCTACGAAATGAAACTGTTCCCGCTTAAATACTAGAGACACCTCGTCGGGACCATGACTGCAGTAAGGATATCCTGTCCGGTGAACCCGAGCGAAGATGAGGAGAAGGTACGTTCCGCCGTCCTCTCCATATTCCCCGATGCGGAGCTCTCGTTGAACAATGGACGTCTCGAGGGTGATGCGACCCTGGACAAGTTCTCCAAGGCCATCCGCAGACAGAAGATCCTGGATGCGACCCGTGCGGTCATGATCATGAACTCCCGCGGGAACGTCACCCGTCTGTCACTGAACAAACAGGTGGCCACGGTCGGGAAGGTCTCCTTCGCCGACAAAAGGCCCGTTCTGGGGGCCATAGAGGTCACCATCGAGGATGACGATCTGATGGCGCTGATCGACAGGGTCGCACCGATAACCGTGGACGGTGAAGAGGTCATCCAATGATCGGTGTCTCCTGCACCCATTTCGGGGCGGAGCAACCCTCCGTGATCCTGGACCGTATCGTCGGCAGGTTCGAGCTCTGGGAGATCTTCTCCGAGGGGAAGAACAGCATCGTGCAGAACAAGGAGTTCTTCGCAGACCTGCTCCCGTCATACGACCTCAGCTACTCCGTCCATGCACCCATCTGCGATCTGAACCTCGCCGCTGTGAGCGACAGATTGAGGGAGGCATCGATGAAGGAGACCGTTGCCACCGCGATAGCGGCCAACGACCTGGACATCAAGCTCATGACCGTCCATCCCGGACTATACTCCATGGCCGTGAAGGGTCTGGAGGACCGTTCCCTCGAGAACGCCGCCAGGGTGATGAAGGGTCTCGACCGTATCTCCAAGGAGTACGGTGTGACGATGGCGATAGAGAACATGCCCAACGTCCCCTACTTCATCGGCCGTACGGCGGAGGAACTGGGGCATGTGATCGCGGAGACTGATCTCTCCGTGTGCTTCGATGTGGGCCATGCCAACACGACTGGTCAGATCGATGCGATGATCGATGCCTTCGGGGACCGTCTGGCGAACGTGCACATCCACGACAACAACGGCCAGAGGGATGAGCATCTGACCATAGGCGACGGGAACATCGACTATGTGGATGTGTTCTCGAAGCTGTCCGGTTACCAGGGCAACTTCGTCATAGAGGCGCGCGACCTGGGATCCGCAGTCGAATCCCAGGACCGCATCGCCGAGATGCTCGAGTGAGCGTCAATCTTCCTTTTCCCTGTCGGTCTCGAAACCGGAGACCGGCAGTCCCTTCACATTACGGATGCCGACGACGAACTTCTTCCCGACCTCCAGGAGGCACACGAGTCCGGCCACCAGGATTATCAGGAGCAGTGCTGCGGACAGCACATCGTTCATGATCGTCAGGATGGACATGTAATCCGTGATGAAATGGTACAGTATCGATGCGTGGACGCCGTATTCGATGTACAGCCAACCCATCGCCAGTCCTCCGAACACCGTGGGGAGGATCTTCGCGACCCCCCATGACCCCATGTGGGCCACGGCGAACACCACGGACGATACGATCAGCAGGACCAACGCGACCTTGCTCATGCCGAATCCGCCCAGCAGATGTCTCAGGAAGTCCCTCTTACCGTAGCAGAGGGCGAGGACGGCCATGGGCACTCCGATTATGACCACTCTGGAGGCTATCTCCTCGATCACCGCCGCCTGTGCGAAGCTGTATATCGATTCGCCGATGGTCATCTCGCTGATCCACTCGGGGATCTCCAATCCGTCCCCCACAACCGCGACGATCATGTTGACCACCAGTTCCACGATGATGATCGATCCGAACAGCATCGCGATCCCGTAGAGAGGGGTCCTCTCGGCCTTGGATGTATCACCGTCCGCACGTGGTCTCAATGACGGTAACGATTGGAACATCACCGCTATGAACGACAGGACTATCGCGACGACGATCAGGATGAAGTACGCCTGACCGGCGGTTCCGGTGAACTTCGCCAGAGTGACTATGTTCGGGAGCAGGAGGAAGAACGCACCGTAGTGGTCGTTCACCCATTCCAATCCCTCTCCCAGGTAGTAGAACATGCCCCCGAGCTCGAGGACGACCATGATCATGATGAAGACCATGGAGAACAGGGTGCCCATCTTCAACGGGTCCGTGGGTCCGGACGACGGCGCGGCCGCCTCCTCCCTCACGTTCAGATGCCTTCCACATTTCCCGCAGTACTCGTAACCGTCCCTCTCGTATTGTGCGCAGTAGAGGCATCCCTCGTTCAGGGGGTTTCCGCATCCGGGGCAGAAGGAGTATCCCTTCTCACGGCTCTCCTCGCATCTGTCGCAGACCATCTCACCACCCCAGTTCCGACACCACACCGGCAACACGTTCGGTCTCGATCACCGCCAGGAGGTTCTTCCTGAACCTGGCGATGTCCCTGATCTGTCCGGCGATGTGGACCTCCCTCTTCCTGGAGGTCTCTTTGTACCCTTTGACCGTGTTCACGTAATCATCCCATTCCAGGGCGAAGGACTCCGCATCCTTCAGTTCGAACTTCCTCTTCATCCCCTTCTTGGCGAGACGGTGCTCCTTCACGAAATCGGTGACCCCGACGGTGTCGCAGTACATCTGCGTGAAGTCGTCGTCGTTCATGTCCAACGGGATGACGTTCATCCCCTTCTCCCTCACGGAATCGATGAGTGCGCACATGGCAGGGGAGGGGAACTCCACCTGTCCGAACGCGGATATGTGCTGGGCGTAGACCAGGTCCAGTTCGCTGACCTCGAACTCCTCGTCGATGTTGGCGCGGTTCTTGATCGTCTGGACACCCTCGATCCCCAGTGATACGGCGTACGCCTCGTAATCGCCTATGAGTCCTCTGACCCTGTCGGCCTCCGATACCAGTCCGTTGACCACGGGGAGTATGTCGATCCTGCAGTCGCCGACGGTCCCGGAGATCATCTCTTGGTCCCCCTGGAGGCCACAAGGTCGGTGAGTTCGTTGGGTTCGTCGATCCTCTTCAGTTCCTCGTTGGACACCACGGCCGTGGAGTTGATGTTGTCGCGGTCGTGTTTGCGTTCCACGATCAGCACGGAGAAACGGTCCATGACCCTGGACAGCTCCGATGCCACGATGGCCCTCTGGACCACCCTCTCGTCGTCGGAACCCACGGATGTGAGCATTATGGCGTTGGAGTTGTGGGTGACGGCCTCGAAGGGGCTCTTCACAACGGGTCTGACCGAGAATCCCAGGTTGACCAGTTGGTTGTATGCGAACTCGTCGGTGGGGTCGTGGCGGACCCTCTCCTCGCTGATGCGCTCCTTCTTCTTGAATGTGAACGGGTCGATGGGCTCGATTATGGGGAGTCCGAGGTACTCCTCTATGCGTAATGCGGCATCGATCATGGCGCCCATTCCGGATTCGTACATCTGGATGGTGCGTCTGGACACCCCCGCGGTCTCCGCAAGGGTCCCGAGGCTGATGCTGCGCTCCTCACGGACGGATTTCAGCAGTTCGCTGTCTAGTTTGACGTAGAGTCCTCCGGGTGCGGCGAATATGAACGGCGGTGCATCCTCCAAGAGGAGGTCCGCCAGGGTCTCGTTGGAGACTATGGATATGTTGAATCTGGAGTAGACGATCCCCGCTTCCAAGGGTCCGGAGCTGGAACGCTCGCTGGTGACCAGTGGTGTGGCGTCCAACGCCTCCGCCAGGGTCTTCATCTCCTCGGCGTTCTCCTTGGAGAATGCGTCGATGTTGCTGAGGACCTTGATTATCAGGACCTTGTCGTCCATCCTGGCCACGACATCGAAGCAGACGCCTCTGATGCCGAGGGCCGAAGAGACATCGAAACCCGCCTTGGCCAGGATCGCACGGGTTGTGTTGATAAGCTCATTCCTGCCCATGATTGTCAGAGTGCCTAATCTTCTATATAAAAATGGTAGTTTTGACCCCCGGTCCGGCGGAAAATGGCCGGATCGGAGGAGGGGAGAAGGGGCGTACCCTCCGTCCCCCGGTTCAGCTTATGCTGATGCTCCTGCCCCTGGTCTGGCCGGCCACGTCCATGGTGACCTCCAGGAGCCCGTTGTTGTACTCCGCCCTGGCGGAATCCACATCGACCCTGCACGGGAGGGCCAGGTCCTTGGCGAACCTCTTCCCGGGGGTGTCCACCTTTATGGAGAGTGTGCTGCCGGTGCATTCCAGGGATATGTCCCCCTTGTCCACGCCGGGGATCTCCGCCACGGCCCTGACCACGTCCCCCTCCTGGGTGACATCGGTGAAGGGTTCCCTGGCCCCGTCGATCCTGGGGACGGTCCCGCCGCCGCAGTTCCCGAACTCCCTGACATGGGGGATACCGTCGGGACCCTGGTACATGGTGTACCCGTAGGTCTTGACATCCGATCCGCCCATGTCCATCTGCGAGAACATGTCCTCGATCCTTCTGTTCATCCTGTCGAAGCCTCCGAAGAGGTCGTTCCAAATGTCGTCTGCGATCATCTCGTTCACCTTCCTTGCTCTGAATGTGTTTACCAAATGGTTCCCGGGCGTCCCCGCCCGGTGAGTGGTTTGTGTCCTCAGGCCCTGTTCCCGTAGTCCCTGAGGGTCTGGCGGGACCCGGGTCCGAACTTCCCGATGGCCGTCTCGAAATCCTCCATGGACACCCTGCACGCGGCGATGTCCTCGTCGGTGGGTGCGTCGTTCCCGGAGATCAGGCGTCTGACGGCGTTCATCACCGCCTCGTTGCAGATGGCGGAGATGTCCGCTCCGGTGCATCCCTCCGTCTTCTCCGCGAGGATGTCCAGGTCCACATCGTCCTCCATGGGCCTGTTGCGGGTGTGGATTCCGAAGATGGACCTCCTGGAGTCCCTGTCCGGCGGTCCGATGAGGATCGATTTGTCGAACCTCCCGGGTCTGAGCAGTGCGGGGTCCATGATGTCGGGTCTGTTGGTGGCGGCTATCACCACCACGTCGTTCAGGCCCTCCAGTCCGTCCATCTCGGTGAGCATCTGGGAGATCACGCGTTCGGTGACGTTGCTGTCGCCTCCCGTGCCCCTCTCGGGTGCGATGGAGTCGATCTCGTCCATGAAGATCACACAGGGCGATGCCTGCCTGGCCTTCCTGAAGGTCTCCCTCACGGCCTTCTCGGACTCCCCGACCCATTTGTTCAGGAACTCCGGTCCCTTGACCGAGATGAAGTTGGCCTCGGATTCGGTGGCCACCGCCTTGGCGAGCATGGTCTTACCCGTTCCGGGGGGTCCGTAGAGCAGGATCCCCTTCGGGGGCTTGGCGCTCATGTGCTCGAAGACCTTGCCGAACTTCAGGGGCCATTCCACAGCCTCCTTCAGCTCCTGCTTGGCGGATTCCAGGGCACCGATGTCCTCCCATCTGACGTTGGGCTTCTCGATCAGGACCTCCCTCATGGTGGAGGGCTGCATGTCCTTCAGTGCGTTCTTGAAGTCGTCCCTGGTGACCAGGATGTTGTTCAGGACCTCCCTGGGGATCTCCTCGGCCTCCAGGTCCATGTCGGGGATGACACGCCTGAGTGCGGCCATGGCGGCCTCCTTGGTGAGTGCGGACAGGTCCGCCCCGGCGTATCCGTGGGTCTTGTCGGCTAGCCACTTCAGGTCGACGTCCTCGGCCAGGGGCATGCCGCGGGTGTGGATCTCCAGGATCTCCAGACGTCCGTCCCTGTCGGGGATGCCGATCTCGATCTCCCTGTCGAACCTCCCGGGCCTCCTCAGGGCCTCGTCGATGGAGTTGGGCCTGTTGGTGGCACCGATGACCACGACCTTCCCCCTGGAGTTCAGACCGTCCATGAGGCTCAGGAGCTGGGCGACGATGCGCCTCTCCTCCTCGCCGTTGACCTCGTCACGCTTGGGAGCGATGGAGTCGATCTCGTCGATGAAGATGATGCTGGGCGCGTTCTCCTCGGCCTCCTTGAAGATCTCCCTCAGTTTGCCCTCGGACTCACCGTAGAACTTGCTGACGATCTCCGGTCCCCCGATGGAGACGAAGTTGCTGCTGGTCTCACCGGCCACGGCCTTGGCGAGCATGGTCTTACCCGTTCCCGGCGGTCCGTGGAGGAGCACACCTTTGGGAGCTTCGACACCCAGCCTCTTGAAGAGCTCGGGGTGCCTGAGGGGCAGTTCGACCATCTCCCTGATCTTCCTGACCGCATCACCGAGACCTCCGATGTCGTCGTAGGACACCTTGGGGACATCGCCCTTGTTGGCGGCCGGTTTGTCTGACACCTTCACCTCGGTGTCGGATGACATCATCACCGCGTCGCCCGAGGGCGAGAAGGATGTGACCACCAGTTCGATCTTGTTCCCCATCACGTTGAGCATGATGGTGTCGCCCTTGGTGAGTGCGCGTCCCTCCAGGACCTGTCTGAGGTAGTCCTCCCCTCCCTGCAGCCTCAGCTGTTCGGTGGGTGAGAACGTGATCTTCTCGGCGTTCTTCGCCGTGACCTTCTTGACATTGACACGTTCGTCCAGGGCCACGCCTGCGTTGCGCCTGGTGGAACCGTCGATCCTTATGATGCCGCGGTTGGCATCCTCGGGGGCTCCCCTGAGCACCTTGGCCACGGTCTTCCTGTTTCCGTCTATCTGGACTATGTCCCCGACCCTGATGCCGAGGATGTCCATGAGCTCCGGGTCCAGACGTGCTATTCCGCGTCCGGTTTCACCGGATCTCAGCTCTGCGACCTTGATCGCTTTGTCGTTCGCCATTTTCAGACCTCCTTTTCCATTCCTTCATCGGAGGGATCCGCCCTCCCCGTCAGACCTTCGAGTCTCTCGTACAGTGCCTTGCGTTCCCCGTAATCCTCCGTCTCCCGGATCCTCCCGGCGATCCATGAAACGACGGCGTTCCTCTCCCTCAGGAGTTCGGCCCGTCTGCGGTCCATCCCCTCCAGTTCGGAGTCGATCTCCCTCAGACGTTCCATGGCCTGTTCGGCACCGTCCATCTCCGCCTCCCCTTCCTCCGTCTTGCCGGAGGAGATGAGACGGGTGGTGAACATGCAGTTGTGCATGTCGATCAGCAGGGTGAACTCGGTGTTCGGGACGTAGAGCGTCCTCATCGGGCCTATCCTGCTGGTCTCGCGGTAGCTGACCACCAGTCCGTTCTGTTCCATCAGGCTCAGGTTCTTCATGACGGCCTGCTGGCTGATCCCGAGTTCCTTCGACAGTTGGAGCGGGTAGTGCGGTTCCCTGACTATGGCCTCCAGTATCCGTCTCCTGGTCGGGTTCTCGACCATCGACAGCAGTATGTCTATGTCGTTCATGTTATCGCCTGGTTGTTATCCTTTGGTTCACTACCTGTAATATGTCTGAACTTTTATAAAAAACTTTCTTTTTATTATTGGCATCAATGAACATTAATGTACAACAGTATACCAAAATGTACAAATAAAAGATGATGGATGTGAGGTGTATGGCAATACCAAAGGACGCACGCATAGCACTCGACCGCGAACAGATCCCCAAGCAGTGGTACAACCTCGCGGCCGATGTCCCCGGTCTCAAGCCTCCGCTCAACCCCGTCACCGGGGAGCCTGCGAAGCCCGAGGATTTCGCCCAGATCTTCTGCAAGCCCATAATCGAGCAGGAGGGGTCGGTGAAGAGGTTCATCGACATCCCCGAGGAGGTCCGCGACAACCTGATCTATCTGAACAGACCCGCACCCCTCCAGAGGGCCTACCGCCTGGAGAGGTACCTCAAAACGCCTGCGAAGATCTACTTCAAGAGGGAGGACATGAGCCCTCTGGGCAGTCACAAGGGGAACACCGCCCTGGCCCAAGCATACTACAATGCGGAGAGCGGGATACACACGCTCACCACCGAGACGGGGGCAGGACAGTGGGGAACCGCACTCTCCATGGTGTCCAACCTCTTCGACATCGACACCACAGTGTTCATGGTTAAGGGCAGCTACAACCAGAAGCCCTTCAGGAAGACCCTGATGAACATGTACGGTGCAACTGTCCATGCATCGCCCAGCGAACAGACGGAGTTCGGGAGGAGGGTCCTCAGGGAGCATCCCGACACCACCGGTTCCCTGGGGATAGCGATCTCCGAGGCATGCGAGATGGCGGTGAGGGATGAGCACACGTGCTACGCACTGGGAAGCGTGCTGAACCATGTGATGCTCCATCAGACGGTGATAGGGTTGGAGACCCTCGAGCAGATGAGGATCGGCGAGATCGAGCCCGACTACATGATCGCATGCGTGGGAGGGGGTTCGAACTTCGCAGGGTTCACCTTCCCCATGATGTACGAGAAGATGAGGGGGAAGAGCGACTGCGAGATCATCGCAGTGGAACCCAAGGCGGCACCCTCCCTCACAGAGGGGGAGTTCAGGTACGACTTCGGCGACACCGCGGGGATCACACCCATGCTGATGATGTACACCCTGGGACACGAGTTCATCCCGAGCAGTGTGCATGCGGGAGGTCTGAGGTACCACGGGATGTCCCCGTTGGTCTCCGCCGCATACGAGAGGGGCATGGTCTCCGCCGTATCATATGACCAACCGGACACCTTCGAGGCCGGGGTGATGTTCGCCAAGACCGAGGGCATAGTCCCCGCACCGGAATCGTGCCATGCGGTGAGGGCGGCCATCGACAAGGCGCTGGAGTGCAAGGCGACAGGTGAGGAGAGGACGATCGTCTTCTGTCTGTCCGGTCACGGTCTGATCGACCTGTACGGATACGAGGAGTACCTCGACGGCACCCTCCAATCCTCGTCCGTCGACGATTGAGCTGAAAAAGGGGATGGGGCCCAGGTCATGGGCCCTTTCCCCGATGGAAACCGTTTCGGGAGGGGTGATGCCCTCCCATATCACCGTCTCAGAGTCCGAAGAGACCCTCTTTCCCGGATCCGACCTCGAAGTGGTACTTCACGATGCCGAGGTCCACAAGGGAGTACATGCCCCCTGTCTTCTCCGCCGTGACCTTCTCCCCCTCGAGGGTGAACATGAACTTCTGCTGGTTCATGGCGGTGGGTGCGAGCCTCACGGCATCCATGCCGTCCCTGAACCAATCTGGCATCTCCCCCTGGACCTTGCAGAGCTCCTCGGTCCCCTTGCTGGTGTGGGCGACACCCTGGGTGTTCCCGTATCCGAGTGATATGACGCACAGGAGCTTCTCCCCGGGTCCGACCCTGCAACCCGCCTTCCTCCTGCTGAAGGTGAGCGCCACCCAGCATGTGTTCAGTCCCATGGACTGTGCGAGCAGGACGAGCTTCTCGCCGTAGTATCCGATCCTCTCATCCTCACCCTTCCTTCCGACCATGGCGATGTAGTTCCTGACCCCTGAGAACTTCCCGTAGTGGGCCATGAAACCGTCGAACGCCCTCGGTTCATCGGTGACCAGCTGTATGTTCAGTCCGCCGGCCCTGTTGCATCCGTCCACCGCCTTCCTCAGTTCCTCGATCTTCTCCTTCTCGATCGCTCTGTCACTGTAACTCCTCACGGAGTGTCTGTCCCTGATTGCTTCCTCGATCGTACTCATCCATCAACGCCTCCCTGAATCCCTCCAGGTCGATGTTCCCGTCTATGTCCCTGGTGACCTCGCATATCCTCTGGGTGAGGGCGTTCAGCTCCTCCCATACCTCCGGGTCGCTGTTGGGGAAGTAGAAGTTCATTGTCCCCTTCCTTCTGAGGACGATCACGCCCGCATCCTTCAGCACCTTCAGGTGATGGGAGACCGCGGGTCTGGAGAGGTCGGTGTGTTCCCGTATCTCCTCCACCCTCATCCCGGGTGTCTCCAACAGTGCCGTCAGGATACGCTGTCTGTTCTCGTCCCCTATCGCCGACAGGAGCGGACCGCAGTTGCGGAACCCTCCGATCAGAGACTCCCTTTCCTTGCGAACGGTCTCCAGGTCCATATTGGTTGAATGGTTTAAACATATAAACCATTATCACGGGATGGCACGGAACCGGCGTTCCATCCTCCCATATCACCGTACTCTGTTACTATAAAACGCACGCACGCGTGTGCGCGCACGCGTATTAAATAATACACTGACATTAGGGTATGATTCACATGGATGGGAACATGCAGCAGGCCGAAGAGGAGTACAACGCGGACAGCATCGTCGCGTTGAAGGGCCTCGAGGCCGTCAGGAAAAGACCCGGTATGTACATCGGATCGACGGATTCCCGTGGACTGCACCACATGGTCTACGAGGTCGTCGACAACGGTATAGACGAGGTCATGGCAGGTTTCGCCACGCAGGTGGACGTCATCATCAACGAGGACGGTTCCATCACCGTCACCGATGACGGGAGGGGTATCCCCACCGAGATCAACCACGAGGAGGGCAAATCCGCCCTCGAGATGTGTCTCACGGACCTCCACGCCGGAGGTAAGTTCAACCAGAACAGCTACAAGGTCTCCGGAGGACTGCACGGAGTGGGAGTCTCCGTGGTCAACGCACTGTCCGAGAGGCTCGAGGCGGTCGTCGACCGCAAGGGGAGGAGGTTCAGACAGTCCTATAAGATCGGAGTGCCCGACGGTCCCGTGGAGGACATAGGGGAATCCGACCGTCACGGTACCACCATCACCTTCTGGCCCGACGGGGAGATGTTCGAGACCGTCACATTCGATTACACCACACTGCAGAACAGGTTCCGCAACCAGGCATTCCTGAACACGGAGGCCACCATCAACTTCGAGGACAGACGCTCCGGCAAGAAGGAGACATTCCACTACGACGGAGGTGTCTCCGAGTTCGTCCAGTACCTCAACAGGTCCAAGACGCCCATCCATCCGACCCCGATCAGGTTCGCCGGTGAGAGGAACGGCATCAACATCGACATCGCCCTCCAGTACACCGACGGTTACAACGAGGAGATCGACTCCTTCGTGAACACCATCTTCACCCCCGAGGGAGGTACCCACCTCACCGGTTTCAGGACATCCCTCACCAAGACGATCAACGAGTACGGGAAGGCCAACAACCTCCTGAAGGACATCACCCTGGAGGGTTCCGATGTCAGGGAGGGACTCACGGCCATCGTGAGCATCAAGATGTCCGAGCCCCAGTTCGAGGGTCAGACCAAGGCCAAACTGGGCAGCAGCGTGGCACAGGGTGCCGTCGCGGGACTGATGAACGAGAAGCTCGCCGAGTACCTGCTCGAGAACCCGTCCGTGGCCCAGACCATCGTGAAGAAGGCCGTCTCCGCCTACGAGGGCAGGGAGGCCGCAAGGAAGGCCAGGGACGCCACCCGCAGGAAGAGCGTCCTCGAGAGCACCAGCCTCCCCGGGAAGCTGGCGGACTGTTCGGAGAAGGACCCCGCCAAGTGCGAGCTCTACATCGTGGAGGGAGACTCCGCAGGCGGGAGTGCCAAACAGGGCAGGGACCGTGCGTTCCAGGCGATCCTCCCCCTCAGGGGAAAGATCCTCAACGTGGAGAAGGCCAGGCCGGACAAGCTCCTGGACCACGAGGAGATCAAGAATCTCGCCATCGCCATCGGAGGCGGTATCGGGAAGGAGTTCGACGTCTCCAAGATCAGGTACCACAACATCGTGATCATGACCGATGCGGATGTGGACGGTGCCCACATCGGAACACTCCTCCTGACGCTCTTCTACAGGCAGATGAGGCCCCTCATCGAGGCGGGACACGTGTACATCGCCATGCCTCCGCTCTACAGGGTCTACAAGGGCAAGAAGCAGATCTACGCCTACAACGACGAGGAGATGGCCGCCGCCGTGGCAGAACTCGGTCAGGGCGCCAACGTCTCCAGGTACAAGGGATTGGGAGAGATGAACCCCCAGCAGCTCTGGGAGACCACTATGAACCCCGAGACCAGGATAATGAAGAAGATCATGATCCAGGACGGTATCCTGGCGGACCAGCTATTCTCCGTCCTCATGGGTGACGATGTGGAACCCAGGAGGGAGTTCATCATCGAACACGCACACGAAGTGATCAACCTGGATGTGTGATACCATGGACGGAGAGAAGAAGATCATCAACCAGACCATCGAGAACGAGATGCAGCGCTCGTACATCGATTACTCCATGAGCGTCATCGTGGGACGTGCGCTCCCCGATGTCCGTGACGGTCTCAAGCCCGTCCACAGGAAGATCCTGTTCGCCATGGACAACCTGTCCCTGACATACAACCGCCCCCACAAGAAGTCCGCGACCGTGGTGGGAGAGGTCCTGGGAAAGTACCATCCCCACGGAGACTCCGCCGCATACGAGGCCATGGTGAGGATGGCACAGCCCTTCTCCCTCAGATACCCCCTCGTGGACGGTCAGGGTAACTTCGGATCGGTGGACGGTGATTCCGCGGCCGCGATGCGTTACACCGAGGCCAGGATGACCAAGATGGCCAGCGACCTCATGGCCGACCTGGACAAGGACACCGTGGACATGGTGGACAACTACGACGGTTCCCTGAAGGAGCCCGCGGTCCTCCCGTCCAAGTTCCCCAACCTGCTGGTGAACGGTTCCGACGGTATCGCGGTCGGTATGGCCACCAAGATGCCCCCTCACAACCTGAGGGAGGTCTGCGATGCCATCGCGTACACCATCGACAACCCCGAGGCCACCGTTTCCGACCTGATGCAGTACGTCAAGGGTCCCGACTTCCCCACCGGTGGTACGATCTACGGCATCGGAGGCATCAGGTCCGCATACGAGACCGGACGCGGAAGGCTCAAGGTCAGGTCCAACACCCACTTCGAGGAGATGGGCAACGGCAAGGAGAGGATCATCGTCGACGAGATCCCCTATCAGGTCAACAAGGCCATGCTCATCCAGCAGATCGCCGAGCGTGTGAAGAACAAGGAGATCGAGGGCATCACAGACCTGAGGGATGAGTCCGACAGGCACGGTATGCGCATCGTTATCGAGCTCCACAAGGACGCACTGCCCAACGTGGTCCTGGAGAACCTGTTCAAGAAGACCAACATGGAGATCACCTACGGTGTCATCAACATCGCACTGGTGGACAACAAACCCGAGATCCTCAGTCTCAAGTCGCTGATCGTCCACTACATCGGCCACAGGAGGAACGTGGTCATCCGCAGGACCCAGTTCGACCTGGCACAGGCGGAGAAGAGATTCCACATCCTGGAGGGTCTGATGAAGGCCATCAACATGCTGGACCAGACTATCGCCCTCATCCGTGGGTCCAAGACCGCGGAGGAGGCCAACGAGGGCCTCAGGGACCTCCTGGACATCGACGGCGAGCAGGCCAAGGCCATCCTGGACATGAGGCTCCAGAAGCTGACCGGACTCGAGCTGAACTCGATCAAGCAGGAGTACGACGACCTGATAGTTCTGATGAACGACCTGAGGGACATCCTCGCCAACGATGCCAGGGTCAGGGAGATCATCAAATCCGAATTGAAGGAGATGTCCGAGACCTACGGAGACGACCGCCGCACGGTGATCGACCCCAACGCCATCGACACCGACGAGGAGGACCTCATCCCCAGGGAGCAGGTGGTCATCACCATCTCCAATGACAACTACATCAAGAGGATCCCCCTGAGCACCTACAGGCAGCAGTCCCGCGGAGGGGTCGGCCTCACGGCCATGCAGACCAAGGAGGAGGACCATGTGGCATCCATGTTCGTCACGTCCTCCCACGACTACGTGATGTTCATCACCAACCACGGACGTCTCCACTGGCTGAAGGGATACAGGGTCCCCGAGGGCAGCAGGCAGTCCAAGGGCAAGCCGATCGTCAACCTCCTCCCCGACCTGGAGGAGGGGGAGAAGGTGGTCAACACCATCTGTGCGGCGGAGTTCAGGGATGACGAGTACCTCGTGTTCTGCACCAGGAACGGTCTGTTCAAGAAGACCAGCATGTCCGCCTACGGCAACGTCCGCAGCAGGGGAATAAAGGCGATCAAGCTGGAGGACGGGGACGAGCTCATCGAGACGGCGATCACCCACGGCGACGACCAGATCATCATCGCGTCCAGCATGGGATTGGCGGTCAGGTTCGACGAATCCGACGCACGCCCCACCGGAAGGGACACCATGGGCGTCAAGGGAATGACCCTCAACCCCGGCGACCACGTGGTCTCCATGGCCGTTGTCAGGTCCGGAGACAGGCTGCTCACGGTGAGCGAGAACGGTTATGGGAAGATCTCCGATGTGGACGACTACCGCCAGGTCAGGCGCGGAGGCAAGGGTGTCATCACCATCAAGACCGACGAGCGCAACGGTAACGTGGTCAGCGTCAGGAAGGTCAACCCCGGCGACCAGCTCATGCTCACCTCCAGGAGCGGTAAGATCATCCGCATGAACACGGACGAGATCCGCGAGACCGGGCGCAACGCCAAGGGTGTGCGCATCATGGACCTCCGCAACGACGACAAGATCACCGCCGTGGAGCCCGTGATGAGCAGCGAACAGGAGCAGGAGATCGGCGATTCCGCAGAGGGGATCCCCGAACCCCAGTGAAAACACATGCCTCCCGGACCCCCGGGAGGCGGTTCCCAATCCGTAACCTTTATCTAGAAAACATCTATAGGGAGGAATAACGCCGTGGTAACTCAGTTGGGAGAGTGCAAGACTGAAGATCTTGAAGTCGCTGGTTCGAGCCCGGCTCACGGCACCATGACTTTCTCCAATCCATTCTGAAGGGGCGACGCTATGGAACCCGACAAGATACTCATCGACATACGGACATGCGAGCTCACGCTGTCCGAGGTCATGACCGAGATCGTCAGGCTCCAGGCCGAGTACCCCGACCACGAGATCTTCATGGACGGCGACGCATACGCGATAGTCGCCCGCAGGAGGATTTGACAATGGGACGCGGAAGGATAACGATCGGACTCTACAACTCATACGACCAGAACTTCAGGGAGCCCCACAGGCGCACCATAGCACGCGCAGGGGACCTGGCCAGGGCCTTCGACATGAACCTGGCCCTCTTCGGATTCCCCATCCCCGAGGACACCCGTACGCCCGTCGAGGTGGCGGAGTGGATCGCAGGGACCACCAGCATCGGCGCCCACGGGGGATACTTCATGGACCTGGCCGAGAAGGGGCGTTTCATGAAGTTCCCGTATCCCGACAGGGGATTCCCTCCGCAGTTGGGGGAACCCATCCTGACCACCAGCAAGCCCGACCAATCCAAGCAGATCACCTTCGACCAGCTGATGGACATGGTGGAGCACGGTCAGAGCATACTCCTGATGTTCGGAATAGGGCCCCACGGGATCCCCAAGAAGACATCATCCATCCCGAGGTACAACCTGGACATCACACCCCGGGGTTTCTCCCTGGAGACATGCACCGCGTTGGGTGCGGTCTGCGGGGCGGTGGGTTCCAGATTGGGACTCATCCGCTGATGTGACAACCCTATATACCCCGGGGAGGATTACGCGGGCATGGTAAGACAGGCACGTTGCTCACACATCCTTGTGGACACACAGCAGGAGGCGTACGACCTCTACAACCAGATCATGAGCGGAGCTAACTTCGCCCAGCTCGCGGCACAGAGGTCCAAGTGCCCCTCCGGAAGGCAGGGCGGGGACCTCGGATGGTTCGGACGCGGTCAGATGGTCAAGCCCTTCGAGGATGCGGCTTTCTCGTATAACCCCGGGGACGTCACCATCGTCCAGACCCAGTTCGGCTGGCACGTGATCTACGTCACGGGCCAGAGATGAAACCCAGGGGCATCATGCCCCTTTCCATAATATCTCCAAAGCCGCATCGAGGATGAGGCGCTTGCGACTGTCCAGCATCGTGAAGTAGAATTCTTTCTGGATTTCGTTGAGGTCGTCTATTCTCTGAATAGTATTGAAAATGGTGTCCATGTCAATATTTGGAACAATACGGAGAACGGCATCGTTGCAGTTTTTGTTCTTCAACGACGTTAGGAAGTTGTGATAGTTGATCTTCTTTCCGTCTTCCTTTATTGCTGAATTGGGAAACACATAGACTCTGTTGAGTATTTCCTCAGTGTTACATAGAATACTTCTGTATTCATTAATTTGTAATTGTGGATATAATGATGATCCGCAGTCAAAAATCGGAGCTATAGCCTGTGTCCTCATTGTTTCATTTAGAAGGAATCCCCAGTTACCATTGTGTCTGTCAAAGTTTCCTATCAGTGCATCATAGATGAACATGTTCCAGAAGAATGTTGTTACCTCTATTGGGTCTACAAACAGTTGTTCTGCTAACGCACCTTCTATGTCTACCAATTCTGTACCATAGCCGTTGCTTCTACTATCTGTTATTGTGTTTTTTATGCTAGCGAAGTCGACAAAGTGGGTGTAGTTGTCGGTAAAATCCAAGCAGGCAACTGCCAATGATCTTTTTCCGCTTTTCAGAGTGATATGACCAAGTTCGGTTTTTTGAACCGGGGCACCTATCGAGTCTAAAACACGGCAGGCAACATGCTCCGAGAAGCAACTGTTTGTATAGCCCTTTTCAGGATTTATGTGTGGTCTGGATTCAATTTTGAGGACATACCTGACATCGTCCTTTTTGACTCCTATCTTTGCTCCGTTTGCCCCATTGAAAGCACGGAATAGATCCATTTCGTATGTATCAAAATCAATCATGCCCTGTCCTCAATGTTTAGGTATTTGCTACGAAGGTATTTTGCTTGTTCTTCACTAATTTCGTGATCTACCATCGCAGAGTTTATGGATCCATATACTTCATCTTGGAGGCAATCGATATGTTGTATGTTTTTCTTCAATCCATCTTTCAAGTCATCTATGGCTTTTTGTAGATGAAAGGGCAAGTTAACCTCATAGAATCCATAGGCGGAATCGTTGTTCGGATCATCGTCTTTCTGACTATCCATTGTTAGCATATCATCCACTGTCATTCCGAAGACCCTAGATAGGTTTAGCAAAGTCTTGCCAGTGCATCTGAAAAGATCAGTTTTTCCCGAGTAGATATCGCTCAAGGTGGCCCAAGGGATGCCACTCTTCTTGGACAGTTCATACCGTGTCATCCCGTTTTCTTCAGCCAATTTCTGGATAATTGACTTTTTCACAGGCTAGTATCGGAATACCGATATATTATATGATGGCACAATCTTGGCATCAGCATTCGAGAAAGTGAAGACGGGGTCGCCCCCGTCATGTGATCAGTAGTGATCGTAGAGGATGTTTCCGGGTTCCAGGAGGACTCCGGCACCCTTCTCCACACGTCCGACGATGTCGGCGTTGGGATATTTGGATGCGATCTCCTCCGCATCGTCCGCGGGGGCGATGATGGTGAATCCCATGCTCATGTTGAGCGTCTGGTAGATCTCCCTGTCCTCGACCTCTCCCAGCTCCTGGATCTTCCTGAAGATGGGTGCGGGCTCCACGGGGTCGCTGATGACGTACTTCAGACCCTCCCTCATGCGGAGGATGTTCCTGAGTCCGCCTCCGGTGATGTCCACCAGTCCGTGGACGGTGTGGTTGGAGGTGATCTCGAGCACCTGTCTCACATAGATCTCGGTGGGTGTGAGGAGCTCCTCCCCGATGCTCTTGGAGAGTCCGGAGACCTTGTCCGTCCATGCGATCTCATTGGCCTCCACGACCTTCCTCGCGAGGGTGAGTCCGTTGGAGTGGATACCGGAGGATCTGAGGGAGATGATGAGGTCGCCCTCCTCGCACTTGTCCCCCGTGATGATGTTGTCCTTCCTCACATATCCGAGGCATGTCCCCGAGAGGTCCACGCCGTTGATGATCTCGGGCAGGACCGCGATCTCCCCGCCGACGATCTCCATGTTCGAGAGCTCCGCACCCTTCTGGAGTCCGATACCGATCTCCTTGGTGATGGCCTCGTTGGGCTTGTCGATGGCGATGTAGTCCACGAACGACGTGGGCTCGGCGTTGACGCAGATGGTGTCGTTGACGTTCATCGCGATGCAGTCGATACCGATGGTGTCCCACTTGTTCAGGGCCTCCGCGATCATGAGCTTGGACCCGACACCGTCGGTGGCCATGGTGATGTACATGTCACCGAAGTCTATCAGGCTCGCGAAGAGTCCGGACATGCGGACTGCCTGTCCCAATCCGTTCCTCTTGTAGCCTATCTCGTCTACCAGGGCCTTGATCGCACTGGATTTCTGGTCGATGTTGACTCCTGATTTCGCATAGGTCCAACCGCTCATTTCGATCCTCGGATTCCCGAACGGGTTGGGGGATATTATGGTTCGTGCCGTCCGGGTCCGCGGTCATGTGATGATGTCGTCGGTGTTGCCGTAGGACATGACCCTGATGTCGCCCATCTCCGAGTCCACGTCGTCCAGTATCCCGAACAGGGAGTCCCTGTCGACGGCCTCCTTGGCGATCCTCCTGCGGTACTCCCTGCAGTCCTGGACGCCGGAGATGAACTTGGGTGCGATGCTGCGCATCTTGGCGATGCCCTGTTCCGGACCCTTGTCCTCCAGGACCATGTCGGTGAGCTCCCTGCACCAGGATGTCTGCTGTTTCAATGTGGGGTTGGGGGGAACGGGTCCGCCTTCGGAGAGGCGTTGGATCTGTGTGAGGAGGAAAGGGTTGCCCACGCCTCCGCGTGCGACCATGACCCCTTCGGCACCGGTGATGTCCATGGCATACGATGCATCCTCGGCGGTGTAGATGTTGCCGGACACGACCAGGGGGACGGACATCTCCCTGCGGATGCCTTCCAACATGTCCCAATGGGGTCTGCCGGTGTACCTCTCCCTCCTGGTCCTGGCGTGGATCGTGACGGCATCGGCACCTGCGGACACCGTCTCGTCGATGACCTCGCGGAAGTTCAGCTCCTCGGAGCTCTGTCCGAGGCGTATCTTCACCGTCACGGGGATGTCGACGGTCCTTTTCATCGCCTTCACGATCTCTCCGCACTTCACCGGGTCCCTCATGAGTGCTGAACCCGCACCGTTGCGGACAACCTTCGGAACCGGACATCCCATGTTCACATCCAGGAAACGGATGCCGGGATTGGTCTCCAATGCCATCCTGGCGGCCTCGGCCATGGCATCCGGTTTGCTCCCGAACAGTTGCACCCCGGTGATGCCCACGGGATCGAAGTCGAGATAGCCCCCGGTCCTCTCCTGGCCGTACACTATGCCCATGCAGGATGTCATCTCGGTCACGAGGACATCGGCACCGAATGGCTCCATGAACCTGCGGTAGCTGTCGAAGGTGTAACCGGACATGGGGCCCAGGACCACGGGCCCGGGTATCTGCAGGTCGCCTATGCGCCACATATGATGTTGAAAAGAATCAGAAGACGCCGCCCTTGGCCTTGAACTCGGGCTTCTTCTCCTCGACCTGGGGCTGTCTGAGCCTGACGTTCTTCTTCCCGTAGAATCCCTGGGAGATGACGTAGACCTCGGAGGAGGTGTCCCTGGATGCGTCGGGGGAATGGACCTTCACCGATTGGAACCTCGATTCCAGTTCCTCGATGAGCTCGTGGAAGAGATCTCCCATGAAGACCTTCATGACCATCTTGCCCTCCTTCTTGAGGATACGGTCGCAGACATCCACCGCGTACATGCAGAGGTTGATAGACCTGGCGTGGTCCATGGAGTAATGGCCGGTGATGTTGGGCGCCATGTCGGAGAGGACCACATCGGCCTTGCCTCCGAACCTCCTGAGGAGCTCCAGCATGGTGCTGTCCTCGGTGATGTCGCCGACGAAGGTCTCCACCCCGTCCAGGGGTTTGATGTACCTGAGGTCCACACCGATGACCTTCCCGTTGGGCCATGTGCGCTCCTGGGCCACCTGCAGCCATCCGCCCGGACAGGCACCGAGGTCCACGACCGCGTCACCTGCCTGGAATATGCCGAACCTGTTGTCGATCTGGATGAGTTTGAAGGATGCCCTGGAACGGTAGTTCAGTTTCTTGGCGAGCTTGTAGTAGTGCTCGTTCCTCCTCTCCGCCACCCAGCGGTCGTGCAGGTCTGCCATGGGGTCTTCGTATCTGTCCCGCTTATATATTGGTGTCGAGCGGGGCGTTTCGGTCGGAAACGGGCTGGATGTATCAGTTTCCGATGTGGTTTACCTAATCCACGACGTTTTTCCAGTGGCGTTTATGTAGAACTCTAATGTATTTAGAGTG
>CAZWKY010000005.1:0-52338 GCA_964634095.1 uncultured Methanomassiliicoccales archaeon
CCGTGACCACCGAAGGTCAGGACGGGAACGGCAGAGCTGACATGCTCATGAGGCGTAACACCCCCGCGGTCCCCAACATCGTCGTGGAGTTCAAGAAATCCAAGTCCGAGGACAAGGATGTGCACATCAGGGAGGCGGAGGACGCCATAAGGCAGATCAAGGACAAGGAGTACTTCGCCAGTCTCAAAGGCCGTACACTTCTGTACGGGATCGTCTTCGACAACAAGAGGGCCAAGGTCCTCCTGGAAGAGATGAACCTCCGATGACGTCCATCGATGTGTACCTTTGAGAGTGTTGCCACCTGCGAAGAGGATGGGGCGGATTGACCGTTTCATTCGCCCCTATCCATCCCTTTACCACTTATCTATTTATAGAAGTTCTAACACTAGCTCGAATCATGACTTCCGTCACCGAGCGGAGGAGAGGATTCACAATGGCAAAGAAACAGTTCAAGTCCGAATCCAAACAACTTCTCAACCTCATGATCAACTCGATCTACACCCACAGGGAGATCTTCCTGAGGGAACTGATCTCCAACGCCTCCGACGCCATAGACAAACTCAACTACAGGGCGATCACCGAGGGCGACATCCCCCTCTCCAAGGAGGACTTCAGGATAGACATCTCCAACGACAAGGATGAGCGCACCGTCACGGTCTCCGACAACGGTATCGGGATGACGGACGTGGAGATGGAGAAGAACCTGGGGGTCATCGCACACAGCGGTTCCCTGGACTTCAAACAGAACATCCAGTCCGACGACGTGGACATCATCGGTCAGTTCGGTGTCGGTTTCTACTCATCCTTCCTGGTGGCGGACAAAGTGACCGTCACATCCAAACCCTACGGCTCCGAACAGGCATGGCAGTGGGTCAGCGAGGGCACCGACGGATACACGATAAAGGAATGCGAGAAGGACGGATGGGGGACCGAGATCGTCCTCCACCTGAAACCCGATGACGACGACGCACAGTACTCGGAGTTCCTCACCCCCTACGTCCTGGAGGACCTCATCAAGAGGTACTCGGACTACGTCCGCTGGCCCATCCACATGGAGATGGAGAAGGGCGAGATGGTGGACACCGATGAGAAGGACGAGGACGGCAACCCCAAGAGGGAGTGGAGGAGCCACATGGAGGACACCGTCGTCAACAGCATGGTCCCCATCTGGCAGCGCCCCAAGGACGAGGTCTCCGACGAGGACTGCATCAAGTTCTACAGGGAGAAGTTCCACGACTACGAGGACCCCGTCTCCGTGATCAGGGTAAACGCCGAGGGTACCGTCAGCTACAGGGCAATGCTCTTCATCCCCAAGGTCGCCCCCTACAACTTCTACAGCAGGACCTTCGAACCGGGACTCCAGCTCTACTCCGCAGGCGTCATGATCATGGACAAGTGCAAGGACGTCCTCCCCGAGTGCTTCAGGTTCGTCAGGGGTATCGTGGACTCCCCCGACCTGTCCCTGAACATCTCCAGGGAGATGCTCCAGCACGACCGCCAGCTGACCACCATCAGGAACAACCTGGAGAAGAAGATCAAGAACGAGCTCGTCAGGCTCATGACCGATGAGCAGGAGAAGTACCTGGACTTCTACAGGAGCTTCGGAACCCAGCTGAAGTACGGCATCGTCGAGGACTACGGTATGAAATCCGACCTCCTGAAGGACCTGCTCATGTTCCACTCCTACGAGAAGGACAGGCTGATCACACTGAGGGAGTATGTCGACTCCATGCCCGAGGGCCAGGACAGGATCTTCTACGCCTCGGCCGAGAGCGTCACCCGTGCCAAACAGCTCCCCCAGACCGAACAGGTCAGGGACAAGGGATACGACATCCTGTGCATGACAGAGGAGGCCGACGAGTTCGTGGTGAGGACCCTCAGGAACTACGACGAGAAGGAGTTCTGCGACGTCGCCGGGAAGGACCTGAACCTGGAGACCGAGGAGGAGAGGAAAGAGGCCGACGAGAGGGACGAGTCCGAGAAGGAGGTCACCGACTTCGTGAAGGAGGTCCTGGGCGACAGCGTGTCCGAGGTCAAGCTCTCCCGTAAGCTGAAGACCCATGCGGTCTGCCTCAGCACTGCGGGCGATGTCTCCCTGGAGATGGAGAAGTACTTCGCCAGCATCCCCGGCGACAGCAACGCCAACAAGGTTAGGGCCCAGAGGGTCCTGGAGATCAACGCCGACCACCCCGCATACTCCGCACTGAAGGAGGCCTTCAACACCGACAAGGACAGGGCCAGGGCGATGGCCGGGATCATGTACTCCCAGGCCCTCCTCATCGCGGGAATGCCCATGGACGACGTGCTGAAGTACTCCGAGGACGTCTTCAGCCTGTTCTGATACCATGATCGACTTCGAGAACGCGGAATACCTCAAGATGAGGAAGGTGGAGAAGGACGCCGTCGGGGCCAACACCCTCGGTCTCCTCCTCCCCACCGAGAGGATCCTGGGCGTGTACAGGAGCGTACGCGACCACGTCATCTTCACGGACAAGAGGTTCATCGCCGTGAACGTCCAGGGCATCACCGGCAAGAAGCAGACCATCACATCCATGCCCTACAGGAACATCACCTGCTTCTCCATCCAGACCGCTGGAACCCTGGACATCGACAGCGAACTGGAGCTGTTCATCTCCGCCGTGGGCAAGGTGAGGTTCGAGTTCTCGGGCAGGTCCGACATCGTCGAGATCGGCCGGATGATCAGTCAGAACGTCTTCGGATGATCAGAGGAGGGTTCCGACCCTCCCCAACCTTTTTCCCCATACCGTCCCATCCCCATCCCATGGCCCATGCCGCAGGATTCGGCGGGAGGAACCCCGCATTGCTGATCATAGACATCCAGAACAAGTTCATCGGGGTGACCGAGGGTCTCGGAAGGTCCATGCTCGGAAAGATGGACACGGTGAATGCGGCCATAGACCTGTTCCGTTCCAAGGACAGACCTGTCATCTACATGCTCTTCGACGGGATGCAGCACATCGACAGACCCGTGGACGACCCCGACGGACTGGTACCCCTGATGAGGCAGCCGATGGACGGTGAGCCCATGATACACAAGACCGTCATGAACTCGTTCTTCGAAACGGATCTGGAGAGGGTGCTGAAGGACAAGGGCTGTGACTCCGTAGTGATCGTCGGGTTGGTGGCGCATCTGTGTGTGGCCGCCACGTACTACTCCGCATACGACCACGGCATCGACCCGTTCATCCTCAAGGGGGCCATCGCAGCCACCGATGAGTCCAATGTAGAGCATGTGGAGGCCATCCTGAACTGTATCACCATGGATGAGCTTGTAAAGAGACTATAATCGAAGAAGCGTAGTGTTGACATCCAGATTTTATACTCCTTTGTTGATGCAAATATCAGAAGGAGAGTCTTCATGATGGAAACGTCTGCGGGGTGTAATTGCAGACGGGCATTATGCCATAGTTTCATCTTCACAGGATTACGGTCAATAATCTTGTGACTGCGATGGCGAGATCAAGATCTTCATCATCCAGGGAGGATAATCCTCCGGATAGGGTCATCATCATATTGTCTCTTCATGATGTCCCTCCTGGGGTCTTATCTAACCCCGGGGCCCTCCCATGACGGAATCGAAGTCGATGTTCTGCCGGGATCACTCGAAACATGTCCCGATCTTAGGATGGATCGTCGCCATCGCCTCGGAGAGGACCTCCCCGGAGGAGCACATGATCAGGATCCTGTCCCTCTCGAAGATACCATGGTCGTAGACCGCACCAGCCATCTCCGCCAGGAACATCCCCGGCATGAAATCCCATATCCTGTTCACGAACCTCACGTGGAGGTCGGTACGGCCGCATGCGAGGTACGCGAAATCGATGCATGCCGCGCCCATGACCTTGAACCTGGCCACATCATCGTAACAATCCCCCAACAGGACCGCCTGTGCCCTTCTGAACCTCTCGGACTTCCTGCTGAAGTCACCTGCGGACAGGATGCACCTGTTGAGTGTCCTGGGTTCCGATACGTGTATGGGGGAACCGTTCAGGAAAGCCCCGTCCGATGATGCGGTGAACATCTCATCCTGCACCGGGAGGTATATCGCCGATGCCCTCGGGACACCGTCCTCCATGAACACCGCCTGCATCCCGAAGAGGGGGATCCCGCGGGTGTAGTTCATGGTCCCATCGATGGGGTCGATGGCCCATGTCCTCCCGGATACGGCGGCATCGGGGTTGGTCTCCTCGGATATCACCGTGTCCCCAGGGAACGCCTCCCTTATCCTGGAGATGATGAGTTCCTCCGCGAGGACATCGGAACCTGTGACCACATCGTATGTCCCCACCACCGTCTCCTTGGATTCGGCGGAACGGTCCCCTCCCATGACGATGAGGGATGCCTCCCTCAGTGCCTCCGTGATGACGTCCAACTCCCTCATGGGATCAGTACCTGTTGTCGAAGATGCGGTTGGTCTTCTTCTCGCTCCTGGGAAGGTATCCCAGGTCCACCGCCCTGGGGACGACGGTGATGTTGATCCTCGATTTGATCCCCTCGACGAGCTCCCTCTCGGCCGCGGGCCTGTCCGCCTCGGGAAGTTCGGTCTCGAAGTACACCGTGACGATGTCCTTCCCGTTGAGATGGTCGATCATCACCTGATACTCCCCCGAAGCGGAGCCCATGGACGACAGGACCTCGTCGAACTGTGCGGGGAACATGTTGACCCCTTTGACCTTGACCATGTCGTCGGTCCTTCCGACGATGATGTCTATCCTCGGGAACCTGGAGCCGCAGGGGCAGTCGCCGGGGATGATCCTGGTGAGGTCGTGGGTCCTGTACCTTATCAGCGGGGCGCCCTCCTTCCTCAGGGTGGTGATCACAAGCTCCCCCACCGTCCCGTCGGGGACCGTCCTCCCGGTCTTGGGGTCGATGATCTCGAAGTAGATGTAATCGTCCCACATGTGTATCCCGTTGCGGTAATCGCAGCTGATACCGATGCCCGGACCATAGATCTCCGTGAGACCGTAGATGTCGTAGAACTCCACACCCAGGTCGTCGGCGATGCTCTGCCTCATCTTGTCTCCCCAGCGTTCGGAACCGATGACCCCTTTGCGGAGGCGTATCCTGTCCTTCATGCCGCGTCTCTTGATCTCCTCTGCCAGCAACAGTGCGTAGGATGATGTGGCGCACAGGACGGTGGACCCCATGTCCTCCATCATGCGCAACTGCTTGTCGGTGTTCCCGGGACCCATCGGCACCGCCATGGCGCCGAGCCTCTCGCATCCGGCCTGGAACCCGATGCCTGCGGTCCACAGTCCGTAACCGGGGGTGATCTGTATCCTGTCCCTCTCGGTGATGCCCGCCATCCTGTAGCAGCGCTCGAACATCACGGCCCAATCCTCCACATCCTTCTTGGTGTAGGGGATGACCACGGGTGTGCCGGTGGTCCCCGAAGAGGAATGGATCCTGACGATGTCCTTCTCGGGCACGGCGGCCAGACCCAACGGGTATGCGGCCCTCAGATCGCCCTTGTCCGTGAACGGGAGGTTCTCGAAATCCTCCTGCGTCCTCACGGAATCCAGGTCCACATCCGCGAACTTCCCCGCGTAGAAGGGACTGCGCCCCTTGATCGACGACAGGAGATCGAGGATCATCTCCCTCTGATACTCATTCATCCTCATTCCATTCCCTCTAATATCGATGCGGCCTCCGAACTGCCCCGGACCGCCGCCTTCTGCAACCACCTGCGGGCGTTGTTGACGCTCTTGACCATGCCCTCGCCGGACAGGGACATCCTGCCGAGCATGCACATGGCATCCTCGGAGCCCAGTTCCGCCGCCCTCACAAAGTACTTCGACGCCTTGTCGGCGTTGGCCCTGAAACCCCTGCCCTCCAGCTGCATCATCCCGAGCCTGTACCCCGCCTTGGGGTAACCTCCCTCGAGACATCTGTTATAGCAATCGATGGCCCTGGGAAGGTCGGGCTCCACACCACGGCCCTCCTCGTTGATCACACCGACCCTGTACAGGGCCATGATGTTGCCCTCGTCCGCAGCCCTGGAGTACCAGTACAGCGCCTTCCCCCAATCCTGGGGGATGCCCTCCACATCGGAGTACATGAAACCGAGGTTGAACATCGCCCTGGCGTAACCGAGCTCCGCGGACCTGGTGTAGAGGTCCATGGCCTTCTCCAGATCGGCGGTCATACCGGCACCGTGGGCCCTCATGTGGCCCAGGTTGCACATGGCCTCCGCATTACCCTGATCGGCGGCGAGACCGAACCAGCGTGCGGCCTCCCTCCTGTCCTGGGTGACGCCGTCCCCCTTGTAGAACAGGTACCCCATGGCCACCTGTGCATCGGGATCACCCTCCCTTGCGGCCTTGAACACTGATTCGAACGACATGTCATCTCCTCGATTTCGTCCTGCGGACGTAGATCTCCGGGTGGTCGATGTACCTCCCGAGATAGTAGAATGCGGGCAGGAAACCGTTGGCGGCCGCCTGCGCATAGTAGTTCATCACCTGGTTCTCGTCCTTGGGCAGCTTCCCCTCGTCGTACAACCTGCCGAGGTAGAACTGCGCATCCTCGGAACCGGCACTTGCCGCACGGGTGAGGATCTCGAAGGCCTTCTTGTCGTTGCGTTTGACGTAGATCCCGAAATGGTACATCATGCCGATGGTGAACATGGCCACCGGACTCCCCAGACCGGCCGCCCTCTCATAGTACGAGAACGCCTTGGCCTCGTCGCCCATGTCCAGACACTCATCGGCCATCTCCAGTGCGGAGTCCCTGATGTTGGTCTCCTTCTGGGTGTTGCAGGTGGACAGCTTGTGCATCCTCACATCGATGGAGTCCTTGGTCTCGCCGCTGAGACCGGCCATGAGGGCCCTCCAGCAGATCATGCACTTCTCGTGTCCCATGTCGGCACCGAACTTGTACCATCTCCCTGCCTCCACCTCGTTGTGGATTATGCCGTTGAGACCGTACTCGTAGTTCATCCCGATCTCCAGGAACAGCTCCGCATCGCCGGTGAGCCCGGTGGACGAGTACCACATCTCGGCCTCGGTCCTGGAACGGGGGACGCCTATCCCCCTCGAATAGCAGTATCCGACCTTGAACTTGGCAGTGGACTCGCCGCTCTCGGCGGCCCTCCTGAACCATCTGAATGCCTCGGCCTCATCCTGTTTGACTATGAACCCCTCCAGGTACTCCTGGCCCAGTGCCAGCTGTGCCTCGGAGTTGCCCAGTTCCGCGGAGGCGCGGAGGTGCTCCACATAGTGGGACAGGTCCCTGGGGACCACCTCACCGTCCCTGTAGATCTTGGCCAGTTCCCAATGGGCCCTGGGACATTTCCCGTCCGCCGCCCTCTCGTACCATTTGATCGCGGTGGCGAAATCCTGCTCCTGTTCCTTGCCCGTATGGTAGTAGTATGCGACACCGAGGCACGCGTACGGGTCCCCCGCGTTGGCATCGCGGTAGATACGGTCCTTCACTTCGCCCTCTCCATCTTGATCTTGTTGAGCAGTGCCATGGCGTCCCTGTCGCCCTGCTTGGATGCGAGGCTCAGGAACTTCTTGGCACGGGGGATGTTCCTCTCCACGTACTTACCCTCGTAGTAGAGCTTGCCCAGGTAGAACTGGGCCTCGAAGTAACCCTGTTCGGAGGACTCGTTGAGGTTCCTGAGACCCTCCTGGATGTCCTGCTCCACACCGGAGCCGGTGATCTGCAGCATGCCCATGAACGCCTTGGCGGCGGGATGTCCCTGGTCCGCGGCCTGGTCGAACCACACGGCCGCCTCCTTCAGGTCCTTCTCCATACCGCGTCCCTCGTAGCAGAAGCATCCGAGACAGTACTGGGAGTTGACCTCCCCCATCTCGGCCGCCTCCCTGAACCACTTCAGGGCCATCTTGTCATCCTGCTCGTAGTAGAATCCGTTGCCGTACATGCACGCCAGTGCGTACTGTGCGTAACCGTTGCATCTGTTGGCGGCCACGGTGAACCAGTGTGCGGCCTTCTCCAGGTCCTTGGGGACAACCTGTCCCTCGAAGCACATGTTGGCGAAATCCACCATAGCCTGCTGGAAACCGCCCTCGGCGGCCTTCTCCAGCCAATGGACAGCCACGGAGGGATCCCTCTTGACGCCCTGTCCGTAGGCGCTCATCATACCGATCTGATATGCGGCCTCCGCGTGTCCCTGTTCGGCGGCCTTCAGGAAGAACTGTGCCGCATCCTTCTCATTGGTGTACTTGATGCGGGGTGTGGAGTAGATGCATGCCAATGCGAACTGGGCCTCCATGTCCCCGGCCTCGGCACCCATCCTGTACCATTGAACCGCGCTCTTGAGGTCGGGCTCGGTGTCGCACAGTCCCTGGTCGTACATCTGTCCCATATGGTACATCGCGGAACCGTTTCCGTTGTCCGCGGCCCTCTTCAGCCACTGGACCGCCCTCTCCCTGTCCTTGCGGACACCCTTGCCCATGAGGAACATGAAACCGATGGTGTCCTGTGCCGCCGCATCGTCGCACTCGGCACATGCTGTGTAGAACCTGATCGCCTCCGCATGGTCCTTCTTCACACAGCCCTTGCTGCCGTTGTCGTAGAGCTCGAAGAGCCTCCTGGAGGCATCGGTGTCCTTCTGCTCACCCCTCAGCCTGAGGGCCAACAGCTTCTCCATGACCTCCGGCTCGTTCCTGGAGAACTCCATCGACACGATGGTCGCCTCCCTGGAACCCCCCGACATGGCGAGATTGAACGTCTCCTCGGCGGTCTTCCTGTCCTGGGCCACCCCTCCCGCTCCGTTGTACATGAAGAGCGCGTGGAGGTACTGTGCGTCGGGATCCCCTTCGGAGGCCCCCCTCTCCGCGGCCTCTGCGGCCTTGGATAGGTCGTAGTCGGCGGATGAACAGTCGAGGAACCTGCGGGCCGGCATGTAGTGGCCCTCCTCAGATACGTTGTTTTGGGACATACCATTCTCCGATGAACGCGCGGTATAAAGGGGTTGTCCAGAACCCAGCGTAGTTGTCGGAACGGAGTACGGCCGGTCGGAACATCACCTATCCTGTCTTCTCCGACAGGGTTGGATGCTATGGTGACTGTTGATGGTACGTCCTTCGGATGGCCCTTCCGAGAGGTCGATACCATTATTACGGGCATTCCGATTCATCGTCGATGAAACCCAGCCCAGAGACAATGGAGCCCATGGAATGGGCGATATTCGTCATCCGCAACAAGAACGAGAAGGCGTATTCCGACGCCTACTCCACGTTCGTCAGGGAATCCAGGCTGGGCAACCCCGATGCGGAGTACTTCCTCGGACTGATGTACGCGAGGGGACAGGGCGTCCCCAAGGACTACAAGGCAGCCAGGACATGGTTCGAGAAGGCGTACCACCAGGGCAACCTGAACGCCGCATACTTCCTCGGGAAGATCTACCAGACCGGACTGGGCGTGAACAAGGACATCATCAGGGCGAAGATCCTCTTCGAGAAGGCCGCCGAGGCCAAGGATGTCAGGGCGCAGTACGAGCTCGGACTGATCTTCTTCCGGAACGACACCGTCCCCAGGAACCTGGAGGAATCCTTCAGATGGCTGAAACTGGCCGCCGAGGGAGGGCACACCGATGCCCAGTTCGTCCTCGGACAGTTCTACAAGACCGGTTGCGGTGTCGATAGGGACATCGACAGGGCGGTGGACTACCTGGTCCATGCCGGGATCAACAGGCACACGGGTGCGCAGATCCTCCTGGGCAACATGTACAGGCTCGGGGACGGGGTGCCGGTGGACAAGGAGGAATCCGACCGTTGGTACGACATGGCCGAGGGCAGGAGCAACGTCCAGTCCGATAACAGAAGATGAAAAAATGATACCTTCTCACACTTCCACAGATCAGATGGTCCTTTAATGACGATGATACCACCTCAACAACACTTCAAAGGATCACTTTTTATCCCGATTAATCAAGACTCTTTCGAAATCATATTCTATTAACAGGGACATTCCCTGTACACAGAGCTCGTAATAACCTTTGGTTTAAACCGACAGTATCGACTGTGATAATTCACGATAGCAAGGATGTAGTCATATGGATGTGGAGATGGAGGGTGTTGGTTCACTGCCCAAACTGTCAATGAAGTGTAAAGGTCTGACAATGATTACAGGCATCAACAACGTCGGTAAAAGCACTATTTTGAAAGCTATTTATTCCGTTCTTGGCCACGCATCAGAATTTGACGGTCATAAAGAAGAGCAGATAATAACGATGCTGTCGGATCTTTATAAACGCCATTGTGTAGACAAAAGGAACTTCAACGAATGGCCAAAAAACCAAGAGTTGGAGGAATACATCGATGCGCTCCACAAAACAGAAATCAGAGATGAGAAAGACATCAAAAAATTAGACTACGCAGAAGGACTCGTAGATGGAACCAATGATGATGATTTCTTTCTTAAAATGACAATGAGTTCAATTCGCCAAGAATTCGGCAGCATCTCGCAATTTATCAATATGTTCAATAAAAAAACATCCATTATAAGAGTATATTTGAACAATCCACTTACTTTTACTATAGATGATGCTGGCAATTCCCTCATTCAGGGTAGCTATAGAAATGTTCCAAATGTATTCTACTATGACTCCCCGTTCCATATGGATGAAGTTATCCCACCATTTTTTAGAATCAGAGGAGGTGTCAAAGATCACCGTTCCTCTCTGACATCATCACTAAAGAATGAACGGAATAAAGATCCATATGAAGAGGAAGTATCCGAAAGCCGTACTCGCAAGTTTGATGAACTCGTCAGTAAGGCTATTTCGGGCATGTTCGTAAACACGGATGATGGACTTGGATACAGAACTCCTGAAGGATTGATACTTCACACAGGCAATGTCGCTGCAGGAATCAAGATCTTTGCTACTATCAGAATGTTGGTAGATAAAGGACATCTTGAAGAAGGATCGATACTGCTCTTGGATGAGCCAGAAGCCCATCTCCACCCCCAATGGATTAACATTTTATCAGAAGTGATAGTATCTCTCGTAAAAGATCTAAACATCACTATAGTCATGACCACTCATAACCCTCAGCTGATGATGGGGATTGAAAGCAAATCCAAAGAGATAGTAGATAAAACAACATACTATCACCTATCATCAGATAATGGAACAATTTCGTTCGAAGATGTGACCGACAACATCGAAAAGATATATGATGAGATGGCAGGGCCGATTAGAGAAGCCGCATCCCCATTCTGGTGATATTATGCCACAGTGGATCGTGACGAACGATCAAATCGGAAGACTTCTCGAACTATCTGATGATCTTGAATGGGATTTAGAAGAATTAAACAATGACATAATGGCCATCAGCCTTGATAAAGTTGTCAAAAACAATAGGAGCAAGAAGATAGGTCCCCGCAGTGTGGATTGCATATGCCACTGTGATAACACCACATATCTGATTGAATTCAAAGCAGAGAAAGGTGGAAAGGATAGGGAAGAGATCATGAAAAAATATCCAGAAAAGGCTATCGATTCCCTGATTCTATTGTATAGATTCTTAGAAACAGAAAAAACAGAAAAAGTAAAACTATTCATTGTCCATCAAAACGTCAGACAAGGGATTGTTGGAGACCTCTCCAGAAGAAGTGGAGAATACAGCATTCCTTCTGAAATCTCCTGGTTGAATATGAGAGATTCTGAAAACAGAGGAATCTATTTCGACGAAGTATATTACCTGCCCTGCGAAAAGTTTGTTGAGTTAGCCAATAAAAAACTAAAAAACTCTTCAGAGGAACAATTGAGATCCAAATTCAATATCAATTCCACGGAATCATGATTGATGATGGTCCTCAGCAGATTACCATATTACTCCAACCTCAACGGAATCCAAAAAGTGGATAAATCTCGGACAGCAACCCTTCCAGAGACATCATAGACAGATCTTCTAAAAAGTTTGATAGGGGTCCGAAGACCCCTTGTTTGACACTCACTTGAGTCCAACGATCCTTCCGTCGGGAAGGAGGTCCATCCTCATGGCCGCGGGCACCTTGGGGAGTCCGGGCATCAGGGTGAGGGTTCCGCACACGGGGACGACGAATCCCGCACCTGCGGAGAGCTGCACCTCCCTGACGTTGAGGATCCATCCCTTGGGTGCTCCCTTCTTCTTGGAGTCATCGGTCAGGGATGCCTGGGTCTTGGCGATGCACACGGGCAGTTTACCGTATCCGTCGGCCTCCATACCTGCGATGGCCTTGTCCGCGGCCGCGGAGTAGGTCACACCGTCGGCACCGTAGATCTTCGTGGCGACTGTCTCGATCTTCTCCTTGATGGACATGTCCAGGTCGTAGAGGTAGTGGAAGTCCTTCTTGTCGTTCTCCAGAGCGTCCAGGACGGTGTTGGCGAGCTCCTCGGCACCCTCCCCTCCCTTGATGAAGGCATCGGAGAACGCGACCCTGACACCCAGCTCCTTGCAGTGGTTGCGGACCAGGTCCATCTCCTCCTGGGAGTCGGATGCGAAGTGGTTGATGGACACCACGATGGGGACACCGTAGGATGTCATGTTCTCGATGTGCTTGTCCAGGTTGCAGAGTCCCTTGGTGAGGGTCTCCAGGGTGAGAGTGGACTCGTCCTCGAGGACGCCTCCGCCGTGTGTCATGAGGGCCCTGATGGATGCGACGATGACGACACAGTCGGGGCTCATGCCGGACTGCCTGCAGACGATGTCCATGAACTTCTCCCCTCCCAGGTCGGATGCGAATCCGGCCTCGGTGATCACATAGTCACCGAGTTTGAGGGCGGCCTTGGTGGCCAGGATGCTGTTGGTACCGTGGGCGATGTTCGCGAAGGGGAATCCGTGGACGAAGACGGGCTGACCCTCGATGGTCTGGACCAGGTTGGGGTTCACGGCATCCTTCAGGAGGACCATCATGGCACCGACGCACTTGAGGTCCTTGACGGTCACGGGCTTGTTGTCGTACGTGTACGCGACGACCATTCTCTCGAGCCTGGCGCGGAGGTCGTCCCTGTCGGTGGAGAGGGCGAGGATCGCGGAGATCTCGGATGCGGATGTGATGAGGAATCCCATCTCGTGGGGGACACCTCCGAGGATCCTGTCGCGTCCGAGTCCGGTCACGATGTTCCTGAGCTCACGGGCGTTGATGTCCATGGCCTTCTTCAGGACGATCCTGGTGGGGTCGATGTTCAGTTCGTTGTCCCTGACGAGCTCGTTGTCGATGATGGCGGACAGCAGGTTGTGAGCTGCGGTGACGGCGTGGATGTCCCCGGTGAAATGGAGGTCGATGTCCCACATGGGGTATACCTGGGAGTAACCTCCTCCGGTGGCCCCTCCCTTGATCCCGAAGGTGGGTCCGATGGAGGGTTCCCTGAGCGCTCCGACCACGTTCTTGCCCATGCGTCCGAGTCCCTGGATGAGTCCGATGGTGGTGACGGTCTTACCCTCCCCTGCGGGTGTGGGTGTGATGGCCGTGACCATGACGAGCTTTCCGTCCTCCTTGTCCTTCAGTTTGTCGAGGCAGTTGAGGGGGACCTTGGCGACATATTTCCCGTAGGGGCTGATGTCGTCCTCGGAGAGACCGACCTTGGCGGCGATCTCCTTTATGGGTTTGACGTTCGCAGACTCTGCGATTTCGATGTCAGTCATCATGGGATTTTTCTATTCGGGGATGGCTTAAAAACCCTACTACGGGGGCCTGCGAAACCCTTATCTGATACGCCCTCATCCGAATCGGAAAGCATCCCGACGGCACCTTCGACGGTGGTCCGGGACGGGTTCCGCATTATCAGATATGTTTTTATACACCCTGCCTGCGACGGCGCGGACCACCATCTGAGAAGTAGGGAACATACCTTCTCAGCAGGGACACCGTCACCACCGACACGGTGATTCCCAGAAGGGTCCCGGCGACGACATCCGTCGGCCAATGGACGAAGAGATACAGCCTCGAGAACGCGACGAAGGCCGCGGGGAACATCAGCAGCAGCCCCGGTCTCCTGTGGAACATGAACAGGGCGGTTGCGGCGGAGAAGGCCACGGTACTGTGACCCGAGGGGAAGGAATAACTGGTGGGCGGTTCCACCAGGAGCGGGAAGTCCGCGAAGACCACGGGCCTCTCCCTGCATATCACCGGTTTCATGATCCCATCGCACAGGACCGTCCCCACCAGCATGCACGCCAGCATGGCCACACCCGCCGGACGGAGACGGCGGTCGCACATGAGGGCACAGGACAACAGCACCCACACCGCCCCATGGGAGGTCAGTACGGCTACGGCCTGCATCACCTGGTCCATCACCGGACCCGACAGTCCGTGTATGGCGTTGAGGATGTCCAACTCGATGCCCATGCCGCCCCGTAGGTGCAACCCGTATAAGACCCACGGCAAAGGTGATATCGACGGATACGATGGACCGTCCGATGTGGGAACTCTTCATATTCGACCTCGACGGAACGCTGCTCGACTCCACCCATGCGGAGAAGATGAGCTACATCGGGACCTTCGAGGGACTCGGGATGGGCTATGACGCATCCCGTCTGGATGCATACGTGAACCAGAGCCTCGAGGCCACCTTCGCGGAATCGGACCATGACGGGATAGGATATGAGACGTTCAGGGACCGGTTCGTCACCGAGGCCGCCAGGTCCTTCGATTCCAACATCGCCCCGTTCCCGGAGACGGAGGAGGTCCTGCGGAGGATCTCCGGATTGGGCATACCGATGTGCATCGCAACCCGCATGGGCGGAAGGAGGGCCGAGGCACTCCTTGCATCGTTCGGATTGGACGGTCACTTCGACCAGATCATCGGTGCCGAGGATGTGACCAGACACAAGCCCGACCCCGAATGCGTGTTCAGGGCATTGGACCACCATGGTGTCCGCGGGGAGGATGCTGTGTTCGTCGGTGATTCACCGAAGGACATGTACGCCGCGAAGGCAGGCGGTGTCGAGGGGATCCTGATTGACCGTGCTGGAAGGTACGGTTCGTTCGGAGACCACCGCATCATCAGGGACCTGAGGGAACTCCTACGGTGATGAGGAGAAGTAATACTGTAATTCATTGTAATTCCATTTGACCAATTATTCAACGGTACGAAAGTATTATCTACACTTCGGCACATATCATATCTGCTGGATGGTTGAACAAGATGTCTGAGAGATCGAGGTGCAAGGTTGGACACTTGACCTTGATCGAATCATATTGCGGTAACTGTAGGATGTTTTCACGACCTCCAAAGGTCTACCCGTCTTGGAGATATCATATCAGCTCGATGATTAGCCGAACGAACTGAAGGATCAACGTGAGTGTTCGGATGTGTGACCTCTGCCTTTTGGCAGGCATCTTCCAAGAACCTATCGAATAAACTCCTTTGAGGAACCAGGGCCGACCCTCCAGCACGTCGGCCCTGGTATGTGATAATGAGCCCATTGAAGTTACGGAGATGATCGATCTGAACAGGAGATGGGGACAGATTATCATAAAACCGGTCATTGCGGTTGTGGATTATGGAAAAACACACCGCAATAACCGTAAAAAGTTTATCGTCCACCTCCGAAGGTTTTTTACCTTTCTTGGAGATAGCGTATTAGCTCGATGATTAGGCGAGCTGCTTGAAGGATCAGGGCGAGTTTTTCTACGGTCTGCCCCGATCCTTCATTATGTCTCTTTTTGGAACCTATCTTATCACCTCCTTTGAAGTTCCGAGACAGGTCCGCCAACCAGGACCGACATTGTCCCGGCATCATGATGACTGGTTCTCAATAGTTAATGGTGAACCAGTTTTTTACAGTCTAAATACCTTAGAGTGCATCATCACTCCCATTCCCAAAACAGCGGAAAACGACCGAATCTGTGATGAACGGGGCTTATCGTCTATCCTAAAAAAGTTTAGGACTCACTAAATCTTAAATACTATTTAGGTATGCCTAATTCTCATGAGTCAAAGTACTGAGCAGTCCCACATCTGCTGCGGTGATTGCGATAACTGCGTCAAATGCAGCAACGAGAAGGAACATGCTCCCGGCGTCCCGATATCCCTGGCCAGGGTAGGCGAACGCGGTACGATCGTCAGGATCTCGGGGAAGGAGGAGACCCGCAGGTTCCTGTCGGGACTCGGATTCACCACGGGCTCGAAGGTCTCGACGGTATGTCAGATCGACGGCAACCTCGTCCTCGAAGTGAAGGGGTCGAAAATAGCCATCGACCGCAGCATGGCGTCGAAGATCATGTTCTGCCCGGAGAGTTGATTGGAATGAAGACATTGAGAGACGTCGAGTGCGGCAGAACCGTCAAGGTGGTGAAGCTGCACGGAGAAGGAGCCCTCAAGAGGCACATCATGGACATGGGCATCACCAAGGGATGCGACATCTACGTCCGCAAGGTGGCCCCTCTCGGAGATCCCATCGAGATCACCGTCAGAGGCTACGAACTGAGCCTCAGGAAGGGCGATGCGGAGATGATCGAGGTCGAGTGACCTCGTTACATCCCCATCTCCGGCGTCCGTACACCATGCGATAGCGTGAGCTATGGACCCGGAAACGAGGAGGTTTTGAAGAATGACACTGACAATTGCATTGGCGGGAAACCCCAACTGCGGTAAGACCACCCTGTTCAACAGGCTGACCGGCTCATCGCAGCGCGTGGGCAACTGGCCCGGTGTGACCATCGACAAGAAGGTCGGTAAGATCAAAGGCACCGACGGTGCCGAACTCGTGGATCTTCCCGGCATCTACTCGATGTCACCCTACTCCCCCGAGGAGATCGTCTCCAGGAACTACCTGATGGACGAGAACCCGGACGCGATCATCAACATCGTTGATGCGACCAACCTGGAGAGGAACCTGTTCCTCACACTGCAGATCCTCGACACAGGGATCCCCACCGTCGTCGCACTGAACATGATGGACACTGTGAGGAAGAACGGTGACGACATCGACGTGGGCAAACTGTCCCGCGGACTCGGATGCCCCGTGGTCCCCATCTCCGCCCTCAAGGGCGACGGAGTGGACGAACTCGTGAAGAAGGTCGTCGAGACCGGGAACGCGAAGACGAAGTTCAACCCCGTCAGGTTCGAGGACGATATCGAGGAGCTCGTCTCCAAAGGTGAGGACATCCTCAGGGGCAAGGTCCCCGACAGCCACCTCAGGTGGTTCGCCGTCAAACTCATGGAGAACGACGAGGCCGTGGACAGGGCGCACCCCGAGGCCAAGAAGGCCATCGCCGACTCCATCTCCGCGGTCGAAAAGGACTATGACGACGAGATCGACTCCATCGTGGCGGATGCCAGGTACAACACCATCTCATCCATCGTCTCCGACAGCGTGAAGAGGGCCAAACGCGACGAACGCGGAACCCTCTCCGACAGGATCGACCGCATCGTGACCAGCAGGATCTGGGGATTCCCCATATTCATCGCCGTCATCGGCGCCATGTTCCTGGGCATCATCGGATTCGGGGACATCACCGGTATCGGAACCTACTGCACCGACTGGCTCAACGGGTTCATCGAGGACCCCATCCAGAGCTCCGTGGAGGAGTGGTGCGTCAACAACGACGTCAGCGAGGCGCTCACAGGACTCCTCGTAAACGGTGTGATAGGCGGAGTGGGAGCCGTCATCGGATTCCTGCCCCAGATGCTCATACTCTTCCTGGCCCTGTGCATACTCGAGGACATCGGGTACATGAGCAGGGTCGCATTCGTCATGGACAGGATCTTCAGGCACTTCGGACTCTCAGGGAAGTCCTTCATCCCCGTGATCGTGGGAACCGGCTGCGGTGTCCCCGGCATCATGGCATCCAGGACCATCGAGAGCGAGAGGGACAGGAGGATCACCGCCATGACCGTCACCTTCATCCCCTGCGGTGCGAAGCTCCCCGTGATCTCCATGATCGCAGGTGCCCTCTTCGGAGGCAACGGATTCGTCGCACTGTTCTCCTACCTGCTCGGTATCCTCTGCATACTGATCTCCGGTATCATCCTGAAGAAGCTCAGGTCCCTCTCCGGAACACCCGCACCCTTCATCATGGAGCTGCCCCCCTACCACGTGCCCAGCTGGTTCAACATCGCCAAGGGCACCCTGGACAGGGGATGGGCGTTCGTCAAGAAGGCCGGTACCATCATCCTGCTCGCATCCATCCTGGTATGGTTCCTTGCGAGCTACGACACGGGTCTGAACTTCCTCGGAAACGACACCACGGACGGATCCATCCTGGCCACCATCGGAGGTGCCATCTGCGTGATATTCCAGCCCCTGGGATGGGGATCCAACTGGGAGCTCACCGTCGGTACCATCACCGGACTCATCGCCAAGGAGAACATCATCGGAACCTTCGGAACGCTCTTCGGCATCGAGGCCGGGGAGTCCGGAGAGGGACTGGAGGGCATACTCCAGGCCATCATGACCCCCGCGGCGGGACTCGGATTCCTGGCGTTCAACCTGATCTGCGCCCCCTGTTTCGCGGCCATCGGAGCCATGCGCAGGGAGCTCGGAACCTGGAAGGCCACCGGACTGGCGGTCGCATACCAGTGTCTCCTGGCATACGGTATGGCGATGGTCGTCTACGCGGTGGGCAGCCTCATCTGGGGGACCGAGATCCATCCCGGAAGCGTTGTCGCGGCGGTCGCCATCCTCGCTGTGATGGCATACCTGCTCGTGGCCAAGGACCCCTTCCGCCAGCTCGGCGGCGACATCTACGACGCCAGCGGGGAGATGGACGCATGAGCGGAGGTGACCTGATCGTCGCCGGTGTCGTCGTGCTGCTGGTGGTCGTGGCGGTCGCCAGTCTGCTCAACAACCGTCGCAAGGGGATCAACAGCTGCGGCTGCAGATGCTCCGGATGCAGATGCTGTTCCGGCTGTTCCTCCGAGGAATGCGACGGCTGCGCGAAGAAGGAATGAAAACACCAAACCGCCCGGAAGGGCGGCAAACCCCTTCACCCATCATCACCGGGACCGGGACCACACGCTCCCGAACGACATACGGCAAGTTTTATCACCGTCATCGATGTTAACGGCGTTCATGAAGTACAGATGCACACTCTGCGGATACATCTACGACGAGGACGAACAGGGGAAGAGGTTCGAGGACCTCCCCGACGACTGGTGCTGCCCCGTGTGCGGCGAGCCCAAGTCCGAGTTCGAACCCGTCGAGGAATGATCACGATCCGTCGATATGGATGAGCTGGGTGTTCTGTCTGCGGCGGAGGTTGTCGATCAGCTCCATGGCGGGCTGGTTCCCCGCCTCGGCGGCACGGCCGAAGTACCCGAAACCCTTTTCCACATCCCTTTCCACCCCGATACCCTCGAGGTACATCCTTCCGACCATGAACAGCGCATCACCGTCCCCGGTGTCCGCCACCTCCTTGTAGAGTCCGAAGGCCCTCTCCACATCCCTCTCGTCACCCACTCCGTCGTAGTAGAGTGTGGCGAGGTTGAACTTGGCGGGCATGAACCCGTTCTCCGAGGCCGCGGTGTACCACTGGACGGCGACCGCCCTCCCTCCCGGGATCGAACCCTCCGATGCCAGGGAGGCCATCTTGAACTGCGCCTCCGGAACACCCCTCATCGCGGACATGCGGAACATGCGGACCGCCTCATCGGCATCCTTCACCGTCCCGATACCCTCGGAGCACATGTAGCCGACCTTGAACATGGACAGAGGGTCCCCGGCCTCGGCCGCCAATCTGTACCAGTGGTACGCCCTCTCCGGGTCCTGGGGCGTTCCGTAACCGTACATGTATATCCCGCCGATCTCGGGGTAGGCCTCGACCATCCCCGCATCCGCGGCCCTCTCGAACCATGTCCTGCACTGCTCGGGGTCCTCCGGGAATCCCGATTCCCCGGAGTAGAGGACTCCCAGACGGTACATGGACGGGGGATGTCCCGCATCCGCCGCAACCCTGTACAGCTCCACCGCACGGGCCGGATCCTTCGGGACACCGTATCCGGACAGCGTCATCTCCGCCAGTCCGAAGAAACCGTTGGGATGTCCCATCGCGGCCGCCTCCCCGAACAGGGAGTACGACCTCCCGGGATCGGAGGCGTAGCATTCGACGGCCATACGGCATAGTTCGGCTGGATCTTCCATGGGACGACCGAACGCACTCAACATTCTTCAACCATGAGGTCGGTTACCGTGGTATGCAGAAAGGACCTCTGGTGTACCTTGCGGTGGTCTTCGCGGCGCTCCTGATGGTGCTGTCGATGACCGTCGTCCTCATGCCCGAAATGGTGGAGACCCTGGCCGTCGTCTCCGGGATCGTAGTTGCGGCCACGATGATCGTCCTCCTGGCGATGCTCGTCAAGATGAGGAAGGTCAGATGACCGACGAGGAGCTCTGCTGCCAGTGCTTCACCGTCCACGGGGACAGGGTGGCCGAGGCGGCGGGATGCCTTCCGGAGGACCGCTCCACCATCAGGCTCACCGATTTCTTCAAGGTCCTGGGGGACCCCACCCGCATACGCATCCTGTTCTCCCTGGAGAAGGGGGAGATGTGCGTCTGCGACATCAGCACCGCCCTGGGCATGACCATGTCCGCGGTGTCCCACCAGCTGAGGATACTCAGGGACGCCCACCTGGTGAACTCCAGGAAGGAGGGCAGGATGGTGTTCTACTCACTGTGCGACGACCATGTCAAGACCATCATCGACACCGGCCTAGAACACGTGGCGGAGGACCTCCGCTGAGCGGACTACGGAATCCGTAGGAAAGGGATGGATTACCCATCCTACTCTTCTTTACACTTTATAAAGTTGCGAAATTCGTAGCCCCCTCCTTATTTCTTAAATATAACAAAAACGATGCCCGAACGATGGGATATGAAGGTTGGAATTGACCTCGGGACAACATACTCTGCAGTAGCTAGATACGACAAGAACACCAGCAAACCGGTGATCCTGCCCAATGCGTTCGGGAAGGAGATCACCCCCTCCGTCATCTGCTTCCTCGACGACGGCGACATCCTCGTGGGAGAGGACGCCAAGGACATGCAGTCCAACGGAACCGGTGTCAACGCCGCAGCCTTCAAACGCAACATGGGCGACGGCTCCCTGGCTGTGAGCTTCAACGGGAAGGACTACACCTCGGAGGACCTCTCGGCCATGCTCCTCAAGCACCTCATCGAGGATGCGGAGAAGGCCGCAGGGGAGAAGATCGACGAGGCCGTCATCACCGTGCCCGCATACTTCAACGACTTCCAGAGGACATCCACCATCCGCGCCGGAGAGGCCTGCGGTGTGAAGGTGTCCAAGATCATCAACGAACCCACCGCCGCCGCCATCTCCTACGGGTACAAGCACTCCGCGGACAAGACCGTCATGGTCTACGACCTGGGTGGCGGAACGTTCGATGTCACCATCGTCAGGATCAACAAGGGGAACATCGAGGTCATCGGTACCGAGGGCAACCACATCCTCGGAGGTAAGGACTGGGACGCGGCCATCGTCAAGTACGTCTGCGACCAGTTCATCGACGAGTACGACGTGGACCCCAGGGACGACCTGCCCACCAAGAACGAGCTCATCGTCGCCGCGGAGGGATACAAGAAGACACTCTCCATCGCCGAGAGCGTCACCATCCCCCTGAACTACGACGGATACAGCGCCAAGTACACCCTCACCAGGGACGAGTTCGAGTCCATGACCGAGCACCTGCTCTGCGCCACCAAGGACGTGTGCAGCGACCTCATCGACTCCCTGCAGATGTCCTGGACCGACATCGACGAGATCCTCCTGGTCGGAGGGTCCACCAGGATGCCCTCCGTGTCCAGGTTCCTCAGGGACCTCACCGGACGCGAGGTCATCGCCCACAGCGACACCGACCTGGCCGTCGCCAAGGGGGCCGCCATCACAGCCGAGCTCTACTGCAGCAGCGCCACCGGCATGAGGGCCATGCAGATCACCGACGTCACCGCCCACTCCCTCGGGGTCCTGTCCGTATCCCAGGACGGGAGGAAGTACGTCAACGAGATCATGATCAAGAGGAACTCCAAGGTCCCCGCGACCACCCGCAGGCAGTTCACCATCAAGAAGGGGAACATCACCGACAAGATCGAGGTGTACACCCTCCAGGGCGAGTCCAGAACACCCCTGGACTGCAACGTCCTCGCCAAGGTGGTCATCTCCGGGTTCTTCAACAGGGGACAGGGTGTCATCATCGACATCGAGTACAACTACGACGAGAACGGAGTGGTCAACATCACCGCATTCCAGGACGGGGAACCCCTCAACGTCGAGGCCCAACCCGTTCCCGACGACATCAGGTGGATGGGCGGAGACCCCCGCGACAAGCCCAGCGACGAGGCGATCCTGAAGAACATCGCCATCTGCGTCGACCTCTCCAGGAGCATGGAGATGGGCAACAGCGACGTCCTCCCCATCGATGCCGCGAAACAGTCCATCCGCGACTTCGTCAACACACTCCAGGACAAGGACACCTACTTCTCCCTCATCGGATTCGGTGACAAGATCAAGGTGGTCCAGGAGCTCACCAACGACGGTTACGCCATCCTCAACTCCATCGACGAGCTGAAGGTCAAGATGGTCGGAAGGGGTACCGACGCCAGTCCCCTGGACATGGCCAGGAGCATCGTCACCTCCAAGCCCGGAGTGGGCATCATCGTGGTCCTCACCGACGGTATCTGGGGTAAGAAGGACAACGCCGTCGACCAGGCCCGCGGATGCCGCGACGACAACATAACGATCATCGCCGTCGGATTCGGCGACGCGGACACATCATTCCTCAGGCAGATCGCCACCGTCGACGACGGAGCCCTCTTCACCACCATCGACAGGCTCGGAGAGACCTTCGGAACCATCGCGACGGCCATCTCATCCGGTAACATGGGTCTCCGCGAGGGTGCCGCCCCCGGCGGACGCACAGAGGTCTCCTCCCGCGACTGATCAGTGATTGGATATGGCGGACAAGAGGAACAACTACTGTCAGCTCCTGGGCCTGAACCCGCTCAAGGAGACAACGTACACGGTCGAGGCCATCCTCAAGAAGATCGAGACCAAGAAGGGCAAGTGGGCCAACGAGAGCAGGAACAAGCAGAACGACACCGAGCAGCGCTTCAAGGCCGAGAGGCTCGTGAACGCCACATCGGACATGGAGAGGGTCATGAGCGACCCCATCCTCAGGCGCAGGGAGTTCACCGAGGCCGCCCAGGAGCTCAAGGGTAAGGCGCAGAAGATCAGGCAGGACTGCGTGATCCTCACCGACGGGACCTACCTGGTCCTCCCCGGTGTGGCCGACCCCTTCGCCAAGAAGCTCCACTGGGAAGGTGTCACCAAGGCGGACATCGTCAAGCTCTCCGGCGTCAAGGAGGGACAGCCCCCGAAACCGGTGAGCGACAAGGTCCTCAACGCATACAAGGGGCTCAGAGGAGTGGACGTCTACTCGCCCATCGAGCTCCTGAACAACCTCATCACCCACCCCAACCTGGAGATCGACCTGAACCCCCTGTCGGACGGGAGCTCCCCCGCACAGATCAGGAACGCCTTCGAGATGTGCGACAAGAGGGTCAACAGCGTCAGGCCCGACATCCTCCCGGAACAGGACTCCTACATCCAGACCCTCAGGGTCGTGAAGCTGGTCCTGGAACCCGACAAGGAGTTGGACAGTCTCATCGCCTACGGGAGGTGCAACAAGGCCCTGGTCCCGGTGATGGACACCATAGAGGAGGAGTACAACAACCAACAGCTCTCACGCAAGTACATCGACGAGCTGATGAGCGTCCACCTCACCAGGGGCGTGGACAACACCATGGCCATCCAGATCCTCCAGGCGTTCTGCTTCAAGAAGAAGATCGCGGCCAACTTCTCCAATACGGACAGCAGCATGATGAGGTGCCCCGAGTGCGGACACATGGTGTCCGCCGGACCGGACACATCCTTCTGCCCCGCCTGCGGGAAGAACTTCAAGACCGTCTGCCCGGCATGCAACACCGCCCAGCAGTCCAACAACGCCCGCTGCATAAAGTGCGGGTTCGACTTCAAGGACGGACTCCAGAGGGCCAAGGGCCTGGAGATGAGCTTCAAACTGGCCATGCAGGGAGGTCACCTCGCCAAGGCGGAGAAGGACCTCAACAACCTCAGGGACACCTACGCATCCTATCCGGGACTGAACGGTCTCATGGGACAGCTCACAAAGGCCCAGACCCAGGTGGCGTCCATGACCAAGAACATCGGGGACTCCTACAACAAGAAGAGGTACTTCGATGTGAAGACCGCCACCGAGTCCCTTATGGAGCAGTATCCGGAGATCCTCAAGGAGGACCCGGAGCTCAAGCACAGGTACGAGGATGCGGGAAGGCACTTCGATGCCGCCGAGATGTACTGCCAGAAGGCTGCCGTGGCGGAATCCAGGGATGCCAGGATGCAGCTCTACGTCAACGCCGTGGAGATCTGTTCCGACCACCCCACCGCCAGGAACAAGCTCAGGGAGCAGCCTCCCCAGGGACCCGCCGACCCCACCGGGAAGATCGGTGAGAAGAACTTCATCCTGAGGTTCGAGCCCCCTGCGGACAGCACCAACGTCACATACTGCGTGTTCAGGGAGAGGAACTCCCTCCCGTCCAACATCACCGAGGACTCCCGCCCCCTGGCGGAGATCCCCTCCACGATGTTCAACGACAGGTCCGTGGAGCCCGGGGTCGAGTACTACTACTCGGTGTACTCCAAACGCTGGGGCGTCCTCTCCAGGGAGGGTGCCCACATCGGTCCCGTGATGATCCTCTCCGAGGTGGAGAACGTCCACATCGAACCCATCGACGGCGGACTCAGGATCATGTACGAGAAGCCCCGCGGATGCACCAGGGTGCGTCTCTGGAGGGCCGACGATTCATCTGGGAACGGCAACGGTATGGAGATCGCCCTCAACGGGGAGACCGTCTACGACGACACCGGACTTGTCGGGGGCAAGAAGTACTACTATCTGTTCGTCGCCGAGTACGAGGCGCGCAACCGTGTGGAGAGGTCCGCGGGGAACACCTTCGCGGCCACCCCCGTCGATGCCCCCCAACCCGTGAAGGACATGAGGATCGGGTGGAACAAGACCGACGGGAGCTTCACCGCCAAATGGTCCACCACGGAGACGGTGGAACTGTACGTGACCCCCAAGAGGATGACCATCTCCGGGAAACTGGTGAAGATGGACGACATCCGCTCGTGGATGACCAAGGTCGAGCCCATACAGGAGTACGCGGACGGTGCCAGGTTCATGCTCCCGGACGGTGCGGTGCAGTACGTGTACCCCATCATCCCCAGGGGGAGGATGGGTGTCAAGGGCAACGAGATGATGGTCGCCAACGTGAAACCCTTCCGTGATGTGAAGACCACACTCAGCAACAGGGACTGCATCCTGACCATGGTCTGGCCCCAGGATGCCATCGAGGCGAAGGTCGTGATCTCCAACAACGAGGTCAGGGACCTCAACGACGGTGATGCCGAGATACTCACGGTCAGACGCGAGGAGTACCAGGAGGAGAAGCTCATCAGGATCCCCATGGGGAGGTCCGTGAAGAAATGCCTCAACATCTTCGCCATCTACAGGGTGGACGACAACGACATCCCCTCCAGGGGAGTGGCGGTGGATGTGTACTCCGCAGAATGCAGGAAGATCAGGTACAACGTGAAGCAGGACCGCTCCGGCACCACGCTGGAGATCACCGCCGACAAGACCGTCACCGAACTGCCCGAGATAATGGCGGTGCAGGTGGACGAGGGCATACCCCTCAAGAGATGCGACGGGGAGGTCGTCTGGAGGTCCGGACAGGCCGTGAAGCTCTCCGGAGGGGCGGCACAGGTCGTGATCCCCAACGGGAAGGTGACCGACATCAGGAGGATGAGGCTGTTCTTCGACAATGAGGAGAACTACTACCTCTACAGGTTCATCCACCCGCTCTACAGGAGGGATTGAGTTGGCAAGGAAGGATAAGAACGCGATCAACTACGTCTGTCCCTACTGCTTCAGCAGGATAGACCTCAACGAAGTGCACTACGCATGCAGCGGGAACACCTGCGCCAGGTCCTTCGCGTCCGCGGCCTTCAGCATGAAGGACGTGAACGCCAAGAAGTACGTCTCCAGGGACGGACTGTCCGAGATCGACCTGGAGAGGAGCCGCTACTACGGCAAGGACCCCGAGGGGCCCGATGCGGTGATCGCCAAACAGCACATCATCAGGAACGCCTCGGGACTCTGCGACGTATGCAGGCGTCCGGTGTACACCAGACTCTGTCCCGTGTGCCACAACGACATCCCCCCGGGTGCGGAGGAGGACGGAAGCAACATCTTCGTCATCCTGGGACCCAAGGGGGTCGGTAAGAGCCACTACATCGCGGTCCTGATCAACCAGCTGAGGAACCTGGTGTCCAGCGAGTTCGGAGCCGTGCTCCAGGCGGCCAACGACAGCACCACCCTCCGTTACAGGGACATGTACTACCGTCGCCTGTTCGAGGAGAAGAGGAAGCTGCTGCCCACCAAATCATACGACATATCCAACGAGGCCAGGGAGCCCCTGATCTACTATCTCAGGATGTTCGACGGGGACAGACCGAGGGTCTACACCTTCGCCTTCTTCGACACGGCCGGAGAGGACCTCACGTCCAGCGGCAAGATGTCGTCCCTGAGCATGGATGCGTTCATCACCAACGCCGCGGGGATCGTCTACCTGGTGGACCCGCTCCAGATCAAGTACATCAACAACAGGATCAGAATGGAGAACAAGCCCCCCGTGGGACCGGACATCTCCGACATACTGAACAACATCTGCCAGACCATCCGCAGGAACAAGAAGATCAGGTCCAAGGACAGGATCGACATCCCGTTGGCGGTCTGCCTCACCAAGTGCGACGTGCTCATGAAGAACGCGGAGAACGACGAGGAGGACAAGGTGCTGTTCGGAAGGAACTCGTCCGTGTTCATCCCCAGGGAGCACGGGAGGTTCGACGAGGAGAACTTCCTCCAGATAGACGCCGAACTCTCCGAATACCTGAGGAGGGCCGTGGGTGAGAACTTCATCCAGATGGTGGACGGATTCAAAGAGCACTGCCTCTTCGCCGTCTCAGCCCTGGGATGCAACCCTGTGGGGAGCAGCCTCCCCAGGGGAGTGTCACCGATGAGGGTCGAGGACCCGTTCATATGGCTGCTCAACAGGGAGGGACTCAGATGAACGAGAACAAACTCAAGAACTTCCTCGTGAACGGATTCGCCGCCAAGGAGGGTTCGGGGGAGATCCCCCTGGACATCACCGGGGTCGACGGGGCGTCCGTCGAGGGACAGTACGTATGCGAGGAGGGGGGCGAGGTCCGCTTCGACACCCCGGAGACGGTTCCGGACAGCGAGGACATGAGGGAGATCCGCAGCGAGCTCCTGAAGATCAGGTACATACTGGAGGACCTCAGGGAGGAGGGGGTCCCGGGACAGGAGCAACAGGTCAGCGTCCAGATGCCGGACATGTCCGCATACCTCACATCGAGGGAGCAGATGAAGACCCTCACCGCATCCCTGGACAAGAGGGACGCGGACTCATCCAACAAGAGCCTTGTCAGGGCCATGGAGCAGATCTCCGTCATGAGGGAGGACTTCTTCAAACTCTGTCAGGGTATGAGGGAGCGCATCGGCGAGATGAGCGCGGAGGATGTGCTGGCCTCGTTCGAGGCATACAGCGTCGACATGGAGAACATCCTCACCGACGGAGGGGTCTACATCGGACCCTTCCCATACGACAGACTCAACACACTCCACCAGAGGATCATCGGTGTCATACCGACCGATGACGAGGAGAAGAACGGTATGATCGCAGAGAGGCTCTCCGACGGGTACAAGATCGGGAACAAGGTCCTTCTCAAGGAGAAGGTCAGGACCTACAGGTACACCGAGGCCACGAAAGCGGAGGAAACGGCTTCCCAAACGATTTCAGACAAAGAATCCGAAGAAAAGGAATCCGAGAGACAGGAGGAAGAAGAATGAGTGAGTATTGCATCGGTATCGACCTCGGTACGACCTATTCGTGCCTTGCATATATCGACGAGGATGGGGACCCCGTTGTGGAGAAGAACTTCGAACAGGAAGACACAACGCCCTCGGTCATCCTCTTCAACGAGAACGGCGAGATCATCGTCGGATCACCCGCCAAGGACATGGCAATGATGTATCCCCCCGAGAGGATCATCACCGCGATCAAAAGACAGATGGGAACCGACTACGAGGTCGACATCGACGGCGAGAAGTACAACCCCATCATGCTCTCAGCGGTCATCCTCAGGAAGATGATCAACGACTTCAACGAGAACCACGGCTGCGATGTCAAGAAAGCGGTCATCACCTGTCCCGCATACTTCGGTCAGAACGAGAGGGACGCCACCAAGACCGCAGGAACCATCGCCGGTCTCGATGACGTCACCGTCATCAACGAGCCCACCGCGGCGGCCATCTCCTTCGGATTCGGAAACAACTCCGATGGGAAGAAGAGGGTCCTCGTCTACGATCTGGGAGGAGGAACATTCGATGTGACCGTCCTCGAGATCGAGGGAAGCGCCTTCACCGCCGTGGCAACGGACGGAGAGAGGTTCCTCGGAGGAAAGGACTGGGACGCTGTCATCTCCAAGATCATCAAGGAGAAGGTCTCCGAGGAGTCCGGTGTGGACATGGAGACACTGGACGAGGACGAGGAGATCAGGCAGGGACTCATCAACGACTCCGAGACCATCAAGAAGAGGCTCTCCACAGCCGAGTCCACAAAGGGAACCCTGACAGTCGAGGGACAGAAGGTCGTCTACACCATCACCCGTGACGAGTTCGAGGCTGCATCCGCAGGACTCATCCAGAAGACCGTGGAGGTCATCGACAAGGTACTCGCATCCAAGGACTTCAAGATGTCCGACATCGACGAGGTCGTCCTCGTCGGAGGATCCTCCAGGATGCCCCAGGTCAAGAACGCCATCGCGGCCAGGTATCCCGAGGCCAACGTCAAGGTCTTCGACCCCGACCAGTCCGTTGCAAAGGGAGCCGCGATCTTCGCCAAGTCCAACGCACTGATGCCCGCAGATGCACCCGTCGACCCCCAGACCGGAGCCCCCGCAGAGCCCGTCGAGGGAGTCCTGAGCGTCCACAACGTCCTGAGCAAGACCTTCGGAATCAAGGCCATCTACGAGGACGGAACCGAGATGATCTCCAACATCATCTTCAGGAACGAGGTCCTGCCCATCGAGTCCATCAAGACATACTACCCCGTGGACGACGGACAGTCCACCATCAAGGTGGAGATCTATGAGGATGCGGCCGTCAACGACGCCGAGGGAAAGAAGACCGCCATCATCGACGGAGCCCCTGTGGGAGAGTTCATGATGGAGCTGCCGATGGATGTGACCAAGAACACACCCATCACCGTGAAGTTCACCGCAACCGACGAGGGTATCCTCATCGCATCCGTGGACTGCATGGACCAGCACACGGACTACCAGATCGAGAACGACCTGAAGATGTCCGAGGAATCCATCGCAAAGTCCCAGGGACTCATGGAGAAGGTCACGAACGGGAACTGATCCCGGAAAAACAGGGGCTTCGGCCCCCAAACCTCTTTTTCTCAGTTTTCACAACCGGAATTATGGAATAGGTCACTCCTCGGGATCGGATACGACGATCACGGTGCACTGGGCCTTCTTCACGATGTAGTTCGAGACACTGCCCAGGATGAACCTGTCCAATGAGGATTTGTTGGACCTTCCGACCACGATGGTGTCGCACTTGAAACGACCTGCGGTCTCCAGAACGGTCTCATCGGGCCTTCCGGTCTCGATGATCGTGTGCACGACTGCCCCCTCGGAGGCGGCCTTGCGCTGGGCGGCCTCCATGTACTCGCGTACTGACGTGTCAGGATCCTCAGGATCCATCTGGTCCTTCGATACAACGGTGAGGATGTAGAGCGGCTCGTTGTAGTTGACGGAGTGTCTCACTGCGTAATCGAGGGCCCTCTCCGTGTTGGGCCTCCCGTCGTATGCGATGAGGATTGTCATTGCACCCCGACGCACAGCTAGCTGGATATTAAAAGTTGGCATCGTAGGGTCACAGATGCCGAACGATGCCAATGATGAACAAGAAAGGTGGCCCGGAAGGAGACAGAGTAGTCTCCCGGGCCTAAAAGGTTTAACAATCCCGGACTAGACTCAGAGGTCGTAGTTCTTGGGGTTGTAGTTGGGGACAGAGTCCTTGTACTCCTTGCCGCAGAACTCGGTGATCTTGTCGGTGTCGTCGGGCAGGGACTCAAGGGTCTTGATGATGTTGTTGAGGGTGTCGAGCTGCTTGTTGGTCAGTCCGAGCTCCTTGGAGTCGTATCCGGCCTTGATGATCTTGGCACCGGTCAGTCCAGCGGCCTTGGCCCTGAGGTACAGGTCGTTTCCGTTCTCGGCGATTGCCTGTCCGACCATGTAGGCGTGGTCGTAAGCGAGGACGTATGCCTCGGGTCCCCTGGTCCTGTCAGCGTACATGTACATGTCCCTGAGGGTCTTTGCCTGGCCGAGCTGGGTTGCGGTGTTCATGAGTGCAGCCTCGTATGCGATGGATCCGAACCAGCACTGGACGGAGGTTCCACCGAACTCGGGGTGGTACTCGACGGACTCGTTGGACCAGAGGTCGCAAGCCTGTGCGATGAGGTTACCCTGGAGATCGCAGTGTGCGCACTGGCAGTTCTTTCCCTCCTGAGCGGTGGGCTTTCCTGCGACAGCCTTACAGATGATTCCCTCGTATCCGCAGTCCTTGTCGGGTCCGACTGCTCCGGCCTCCCATGCTGCAAGGGTCCTTGCAGCGGAGATGCACCTGGTGACAGCGGAGAAGGTCTTCTGGACATCGTTGTCGAGGTATCCACCGGCCATGAACATGGAAACGTTTGCTCCGGAGCAGTTTGTGTCTCCTCCAGCAACGGCCTTGTTCTTCTTGGCGATGTCAGCGAACTCCTGCCAGATGTAGGTCATATCGATGGATCCGAGGTAACCTACTCCGAAGAGGAATGCGGTGATGTCTCCGTTGGTGACTGCGTAGTCTGCGAACTCTTTTCCTCCGACGGACTCACAGGAAAGGTTGTCTGCACCGTTCTCGCATGCGATCTCTGCGCACTCGAACAGCTTCTCGGGGTAGGAGCGTCCTCCCATTCCGGGCCTGAGTCCCTCATCGGCCTCACGCTGGTCGGGGATGGTGTGCCTGACTGCACAGTTGACTCCGTACTCCTCGTGGTATTTCTCACAGATTGCCTGCTGGCCTGCGACGACGGGTGCGGAGAGTTTCTCCTGGTTCATCTGGGAAACCCACTCGGTCTCGAGCTGGACGCTGGGGAATCCTGCGGTGACGGCCCTGTTGAGGATGTCCTTGGAGATGTAGTCGACGTACTCCTTCCTGAGCTTCTCGGCGTCCTTCTCGGTTCCGGGCCTGGGGGCGTAGTTGATCTCGGGGATGACCTCTCCTGCTCCGATCTTGAGTCCGAATCCGTAGGAAACGGGGAATTTGGACTGTCCGAAGACGAGCTCGTCTGCATCTTTGTATGCCATGCTTGTGTATCTTGTAACTGCCATTCGAATCACTCTCCAATGATGTTGTCCCACTCGTCCCTGATCTTCTTCCAGTCGTAGCCCTCGAGCATCTTCTGAGCGAGGACGGGAGTCTGGGGTGCCTTCTCGGAGTAGATTCCGAGGTCGTAGGAGTTGGCGAAGTCCCTGTTGACTGCTCCACCGCATCCCATCATGGGGATGTTGAGTCCGTTCTCCTGGAGTCCCTTGGCGACTGCGGGGAAAGCGGTCATGGTGGTGGTCATCAGAGCGGTTCCGGAAATGAAGAGGGGCTTGACCTCGACGCACTTTGCGACTGCGTCGACGACAGGAACGTCCCTTCCCATGTCGATAACGTTGTATCCGGAGGACCTCATCATGACAGCGGCGATGTTCTTACCGATGTCGTGGGGGTCTCCCTCGGCTGCGTGCATGACGACGGTTGCTTTGGACTCTCTTCCACCGGGAACCTGCTTCTCGGCGATTGCGATTCCGATCTCCATGGTCTTTGCGGCCATCATGATCTCAGGCAGGTAGTAGACGTGCTCTGCGTAGAGCTTTGCGACGACTTCCATTCCGGCAACGAGTCCGTTGTTGATGACGTCGAGGGGGTCCCTCTCCTTGAGTGCCTCCATAACGACGGGTCCAACGGTCTTGAACCTCATGAACATAACTTCCTCTGCGACCTTGTGGAAGACAGGGTCGGTGGGCAGAAGTTTCTTTGCCATCTCTTCGGGGGTTGCCTCGACCTGGAGGTCGATGTCGTAGCGCTTCAGAACTTTGCTGAAGTCTGCACCTTCGCTGCTAAGCATTTTAATCTCCTCTTTAACGGGGGCTTTCGTCCCCGTTGATTCTGCAATCCACGATGTAGTATATAGTCGGTTTGATGGTTGTTTGATATATCCATCATGTTTTTTGATGTTATATTTAAACAAAAAATATTTTCCACATCCAACTCGGCAGTTGCTACCACCTATATTTAAAGATACAGATTAACAGCGATTAATACATCCATACCAGAACCATCGATTTCAGCGTGTTAGTACCCCCTAAAACGGCTTCGAAAAATGATTGTATTTAAAATTAACTGAACATCGGAGAGGGTTCCGGAAGGCATCTCCGACCGCCTGTCGGGAGGTTACATCCAACGGTCCGACAGGATCTGCGACGATACCTGCCCGTGACATCCATACCTATCCGGTTACGGCATGTCCGCCTCCACCCCCGGTCCGACACCTGTGAGGAGGTCGGAGAGAGGGATACGGTGATACGGCCCCACAGAAGGATCCGGCGGGACCCCGATATAATATCTATATTAGGGGAGAAGGGAGGATGTCAGATCTCCGACGGCTCCGGAGAAGAAGCCGGAACCGCCTTTTTGAGGAGATAACACACGTGTAAGGGGTTTGGGTAAAGGGTTTGGGGATCAAGGACCCCGGTCTCAGAGACCGTAGTTCTTGATGTTGAAGTTGGGGACCGCGTCGGTGTACTTCTTGGTGCAGTACTCGACGAACTTGTCGGTGTCGTCGGGGAGTCCCTCGAGCTCCTTGATGACGGAGTTGAGGACGTCCAGCTGCTTGTTGGTGAGCGCGATCTCCTTTGCCTCGTATCCGGCCTTGATGATTCCGGCTGCGGTGGATCCTGCGGCCTTGGCCCTGAGGTAGAGGTCGTTTCCGTTCTCTGCGATTGCGGAACCGATCTTGTAGGCGTTGTCGTAGGCGAGGACGTATCCCTCGGGTCCACGTGCCCTGTCAGAGATCATGTACAGGTCCCTGAGGGTCTTCTCCTGACCGGTTGCGATTGCGGTGTTCATCAGGGAAACCTCGTATCCGAGGGATCCGAGCCAGCACTGGACGGAGGTTCCTCCGAACTCGGGGTGGTACTCGACGGACTCGTTGGACCAGAGGTCGCACACCTGAGCCATCAGGTTACCCTGGAGATCGGCGTGTGCGCACTGGCAGTTCTTTCCCTCCTGGGCACAGGGCTTTCCTGCGATTGCCTTTGCGATGGGTCCCTCGTATCCACAGTCCTTGTCGGGTCCTGCGGCTCCGCACTCCCAAGCGACGAGAGTCCTTGCGGCGGAGATTGCACGGGTGACTGCGGAGAAGGTCCTCTGAACATCGTTGTCGAGGTATCCTCCTGCCATGAACATGGAAACGTTCGCTCCGGAACAGTTGGTGTCTCCACCAGCGACGGCCTTGTTCTTCTTTGCGATGTCGACGAACTCGGACCAGACGTACTCCATATCGATGGATCCGAGGTATCCGACTCCGAACAGGAAGGCGGTGATGTCTCCGTTGGTGACTGCGTAGTCAGCGAGCTCTTTTCCTCCCATGGTCTCACAGGAGAGGACATCCGCACCGTTCTCACATGCGATCTCAGCTGCCTTGAAGAGAGCCTCGGGGTATGCGTGGGATCCACCCATTCCGGTCCTGAGTCCCTCCTCTGCCTCACGCTGGTCGGGGATGGTGTGCCTGACTGCACAGTTCACTCCGTACTCCTCGTGGAACTTCTCACAGATCTCCTTCTGACCCTCGACGACGGGGGTGGACATCTTGGGGTTACCCATCTGGGAGACCCACTCGGTCTCGAGCTGGACGTCGGGGAATCCGAGGGTGACTGCCCTGTTCAGGACATCCTTGGAGATGTAGTCGACGTACTCCTTCCTGAGTTTGGCGGGGTCCTTCTCAGAACCGGGCCTGGGTGCATAGTTGAGCTCGGGGATGACCCTTCCTGCTCCGACTTTGATTCCGAATCCGTATGAAACAGGCTGTTTTGCGGTTCCGAAAACCATCTCATCAGCGCTGCTGTATGCCATTTTTGTGTATCTTGTTGCTGCCATGATCACTCACCTCCAACGATGTTCTCCCACTCTTCCCTGATTCTCTTCCAGTCGTATCCCTCAAGGATCTTGTCTGCGATCGGGGGTGTCATGGGTGCTTTCTCGGAGTAGATTCCGAGGTCGAAGGACTCTGCGAAGTCCCTGTTGACTGCTCCTCCAGCTGCCATGAAGGGGATGTCCACTCCGTCCTTCACGAGGATCTCAGCTGCGCGGGGGAATGCGGTCATTGTAGTGGTCATGAGAGCAGTTCCGGTGACCATGAGGGGCTTGACCTCCTCGACCTTGGCGACGACGTCGACGACTGCGACATCCTTACCCATGTCGATGATGGTGTATCCGGAGGACCTCATCATGACAGCGGCGATGTTCTTACCGATGTCGTGGGGGTCTCCCTCTGCTGCGTGCATGACGACGGTTCCCTTGGTCTCTCTTCCGCCGGGGATCTGCTTCTCGGCGATTGCGATTCCGATCTCCATGGTCTTGGCGGCCATCATGATCTCGGGCAGGTAGTAGATGTGCTCGGCGTACAGCTTTGCGACACACTCCATTCCGACGACAAGTCCCTTGTTGATGATGTCCAGGGGTTTGTGGGTCTGCAGTGCCTTGGTTGTGGCGGGTCCGACGTCCTTGAACTTCATGTACAGGACAGTCTCTGCAACCTCTTTGAGGACAGGATCTGCGGGCAGCATCTTCTTTGCGACTGCCTCGGGGGAAGTCTCGTTCTGGGCCTCGATGTCGTAACGCCTGAGGATCGTTCCGAAATCTACACCTTTGTAGTCAATCATCTTTTTTCCTCCTTTTCGTGTCGTTCGTTGCCGAACTTCACTGGATTCCTCATCGGAGAGTTGGGTATTTAATCGATTTCCAGGATGGATGATGTAACCATAGTTTATATACTGAACCAAAAGTATTATAAAGAAAACTTTTCAAAAACCAGAGGAAATCATCCAACCTCCTGGCCCCTATATAATTAAACATCAAATATCAAGGGTTTTTAGATTGAGTATTTAAACCGAGCCTCGATTATCCTTTTCAGACAAATCCGCCAATTATTATCACATTCATGAAAATCTGGTGGATACATCCAACATACCCGTTGTTTCGGAACCGCACAGAATGATGGATGTAACCAATATCCATCCAACAAGCATCCATACCGATGTCTGGCTAAGGGACAGGGGGCCCGCCTGTTTGAGTTATCTTTATATTATTATAAGGAGGGGAAACGGTCCATCGGAAGGGTGCAGACATTACATCACTTTACATCGGTGGTAACCCCGACCGATTCTTATATAGGAGAAAATCATCCAATCGAGCATGTACGTATACATATTAGGCGGATTCCTCGGAAGTGGGAAGACAACACTTCTGATGAAATTGGCATCGATGTACACCAAACGCGGTGAGAAGACTGCTCTCCTGGTCAACGAGTCGGGAGAGATCGGTGTTGATGGCGCCACCCTCAAGGCAGAGGGATATGATGCGATAGAGCTCCCGGACGGATGCATCTGCTGTTCCCTGTCCGGAACCCTTCAGTCCGCACTGAAGAACATCAAGAGGGACATCGATCCCGACATCATCATCATCGAGCCCACAGGACTCGCACTCCCCCACAAGGTCAAGGAGCTCGTCCACTTCGCCATGATCGACGAGGACGAGACATACATCATCGGCGTCTGTGACGTCCAGAGGTTCGAGGACCTCATCAAGAAGAAGGAGCAGTTCTTCAAGATGCAGATGTCCAACGCGGACTTCGTCCTTGTCAACAAATCCGACCTGGCCAAGCCCGGTCAGCTGGACGAGATCACGAAGTGGATGAAGGAGCAGTTCCCGGACAAGCCCGTCCAGGCCATCTCCGCCAAGAACGACGAGAACCTCGACAAGGTATACGAGATGATGCAATGAGCGAGCACCACCACGATCACGACCACGAGCATCACGAGAAGACCTCCATCGAGGAGGCCGGAGGATGCGCCGTGGGACTCACCGGGAAGATCAACTGCTTCAACGCCGATGCGGAGGCCAGGTTCGCCAAGGCCCTCATGTCCATCGGGGAGTGGGTCCAGAAGGAGTCCGGCTGCCTGCTCGGACACATCAAGGCCGCCATCACCCTGGACGACGGTTCCGGGATCACCCTGAACCTCACCGACCTGGAGAACGGTGTCGAACACCACGGCACCATGGAGCCCCAGGAGAGGGTGAACTTCACATTCATGTGCGCCGTCCTCGACGTGGATGAGCACGAGCTCAGACACAGGATGTACCACGCCATCGACGACTCCGGACTCGACTACGAGCTGGACGAGCATGTGGAATGTCACTGTCACGACCATGATCATGAGCACCATCACCACCATGACGGCGAGTGCCACTGCCATGACCACGATCACGACCATGGACACGGACACCACCACCACCATGACGGGGAGGAGTGTCACTGCCATGAGCACCATCACCACGATGATGGTCACGGCCACCACGACGGCGAATGCCATTGCGCCGAGTGCGAGGCCAAGAAGAAAGAGGAACAGCCGAAGAAGGAGAAGAAATCCCTGTTCGGCTGGATGAGGAGGAAGAAGGAATGACATATGGAATATCCCTCGACATCGGAACAAGCGGTACGAGGGGACATGCAGTAGATCTGGAGACCGGGAAGATCATCTCGACCTCCGTCACCGAGTGCCACCCGCTCCCCGGTGCGAACATCATGGACCACCTGACGTTCTGCATCAACGTCGGAACGGACATGGCCCACAAGATCCTGATCGACACGGTCAACAAGCTCATCGCCACCATGGGTGTCGACCTCAAACAGGTCGAGAAGGTGAGCATCTGCGGAAACCCCATCCAGCTCTCGCTGTTCCAGGGCATCCCCGTGGACGACCTGGCATTCGCCGGGGAGAACGCGCACAAGGCCAGGGGGATCCAGGAGCAGAAGAGGGACGCCGGGGTGTTCTCCGCAGTGGATGTCGGTCTTAACGTGAAGGACGGATGCGAACTCTACGTACCCCCGTCCATCAGGCACGAGATCGGGGCCGATGCCCTGGCCATGATGTACAAGAGCGGATTCCTCGAGCAGAAGGAGAACTGTCTCGTCACCGACTACGGTACCAACGCCGAGATGGCCCTGAAGATCGGGGACGACATCTACACCGGATCCGCAGCCGCGGGACCCGCCATGGAGGGACAGTCCATCAAATGCGGAATGCTCGCCGGACCCGGTGCCATCTCCGACCTGGAGTACGACTTCAGGTGGGTGTGCAAGGTCCTGGACGACGACATCATCCCCAAGGACGGGGACAAGGTGGACTTCGGACTGGAGATCATCGAGCCCAACGGACCCATGCACGGGAAGGCCACCGGTATCACCGGTACAGGAGTCATCGCGGCCGTCGCGGCGGCGATGGACGACCACCTGTGGAGGAAGGGCAAGCTCAAGACATCCGACGGCAAGCTCCACCTCCAGGACGGCGTCTACATCGACTCCCACGACATCTCCGAGGCCCTGAAGGCCATCGGTGCCATGAGGGCCGGACACTTCACCCTGCTGGAGCACGCGGGCATCAAGTTCAGCGACCTGGACATCATGTACATGGCCGGAGCATCCGGAACGTACGTGGACGCCGTGAAGGCGAGACAGGTCGGACTGCTGCCCCCCTCCTGTAACACCATCTACCAGTACGGGAACACATCCCTGGCCATGGCCACGGACATCCTGAAGGACCCCGAACTGCTGGACGAACTGCAGGACATCGCCAACGGAATCAGGGCCAACCACATCATGTTCGCCGGTGACAAGATCTTCGAGCAGATCTACATGCAGGAGCTCGCCGTGTGCGACGAGGGTATGAGCATGGAGATGTACAACAAGAACAACGCCATGATGGGCATCCAGGAGCTCCCCAAGCCCAAGGGAACCCCCACCGTCCACCGCATGGTCCAGCGTGACATCCCCGACCTCGGAGAGAGGGGACTGTACATCCTCCACGACATCGGAACCGAACTCCGCGGACACATGGAGGGCTGCATCGGGTGCAAGAAGTGCGAACAGGAATGCCCCGAGAACGCACTGACCGTGGCTGACGGAAACGAGATCGTCGTCAAGACCAAGAACTGTCTGGGAACCGCCTGTTTCAGGTGCCAGTTCAGCTGCCCCAAGAAGGTCTACAAGTACGACAACCTCAAACTGACCATCTGATCACAAACACAGGGGGATACGTCCCCCTCACTTTCCTTCTTCCATCACCGTATCCGGGATCACAGTCCCGCACCCAGCAGGAACTCCCTGAGACCGATCTCCGCTATGCCGTCACGGTCCGCGTTCACCGACCTCTCCATGACGATGATGACCTTGCGGTTGTCGTCCCGGATCATCCTGAGGGGACGTACCTCCCTCGCCTCCGTGGAGGGATCACGTAGCGAATGACAAACTTGGACGTATATCGTCCTCTCACCGTCCCTTGCGACGAGATCCACCTCCATATCCCCGATCCTCCCGACGTTCACCGTGTACCCCCTGCGTCTGAGCTCCAGATACACCAGACCCTCCATCAGATGCTCCGTGTCGACCTCTTCCCCACCTAACACGGCGGTCATGAGACCGGGATCGCCGGGATAGAATCTGTCATTCAGCACCATCTCCCTCTTGTTCCGGATGTCATACCTCCCGACCCTGTGGAACATGAGGGCATCCTCCAGATGACGCAGATAGGAGTCCACCGTCTCGAAGTTCACCCTCAGCCCGTCACGGACCATGCGGTCCCTCAGGGACTTCACCGTCACCGAGGTACCGATGCCCTGCATCAGCAGACGTTCGATCGTCTCCAATGCCCGCAGGTTGCGGATGCTGTTCCCCCGGACCACCCCGTTCAGCACCATGCTCCCATGGATGTCCTCCAGCACTGCGACCTCCGCATCCTCGGATGGACGCATCATCAGTGCCGTCGGGAATCCCCCGTATGTCATGTACTCCTTCAGGGCGGGAACGGAATCCTCCGTACCGGTGAAACTCAGGAACTCGGGATAGGAGAACGGGAACATCTCCACGGTGACCACACGGTCAGACAGGATGTTGGTGAACACAGAGTCGGACCCGGTGATGTAGATGTCACAATCCACCGTCTCGGACATGGTGATGAGCATGTCATCCCACCCATCCAGCGCCCGGACCCCGTCCAGGAGGACGTACACCCTGCCTGTCCTACCTGAGACCGCCTCCAGGATATCCGCTGCGGTCATCCCGGGATCGGGGGCATGGGTGAGGTCCATCGACACCACGTTCGCCTCATCCACACCGGAGGACAGAAGATGGTCACGGAACATCCCCAGCAGGGTGGACTTCCCGCAACGGTGGATGCCGACTATGGCCTTGATGACGGATTTGTCCTTCAGGGACAGGAGCCTGTCCATGTACCGTCCCCTGGACATCGGTGGATTGTTCATGCTATACCGTAAAGATCGTTCGGAATACCTGGATTGTCACGTTATGGGATGAAAGACATCCGCCCCTTCGCTGACCGCATCGACCTCGGCCCCGAAAGCCTCCTCCGGTCTGCCGTAGAGACCGCCCATCGTGAACAGGCCCGTTCCCTCCGGCGCAACCACACAGAAGTCGTGATCACTGTCGGGACGGTTGTCCCCGCGGGCCCTGGACCCGAAGAGGTACACCTTGAGCATACCGTATTCGGCCGCGATCACACCGACCATCTCGGCGAGTTCCTCTGAGGTGTACCCCTCTGCATCCATGATGGAATGACGTGGCATCCTCAATATAAACAGTACTACTAAGTGTATGATATTGTAGAATGAATATTCCAATCATCCAGGAATAATGTAGTTGTTCCACCTGTACAGGATGGACGGTCGGAGATCGGGGCAGGACCGGGCGGACACCGCCCGACCCCCATGCGTTCACCTCCTGTCCGTGACCTCCTCCAACAGCTCCTCCGTCCTCAGGGCGGCATCCTTCAACCTCTCCATCATATCCTCGGACATCTCCCACATGCCCCTGGATGCGGCCTCCGCCAGGACATCGATCATCTCCTTCATGGCGAAGGGATTGGCCTCGGAGATCCACTGGTACACCTCATCATCGAGGATGTAGTGCTCCGCTAACCTGTCGTACATCCAGTTCTCGATGACGTCCGACGTCGCGTCCCACCCGTAGATGTACTCGAACATCTTCAGGACCTCGGTGGCACCTCTGAATCCGTGCTCCCTCAGTCCCCTCTCGTACTTCGGGTTCAGGACCTTGCTGCGGAACACGTAGTGGGACTCCTCGGAGACGGTCCTGAGCACCGGGTCGTCGATGTCCGCGGAGCATCCGATGAAGGAGAACTTCGGCTTCCCACCCTGCACCGCCTCCACGGCGGAGTTCAGTCCCCCCAGGTACTGGAAGACATCGTCGTTGTCGAAGAGGTCGTACTCGCGGCTGGTGCTGTTCTTCACCGTCACATCCACGGTGGACAATCTCCTGCGGTACTCCCTCTCGCACTTCACCCCGGGGGTGTCCCTGGAGTAGGCGTGGCATCCCACGTCGATGTAGTAGTCGCCCAGGTCCTTCCTGGTGTCCCAGTTGGACACGGAGATCAGGACGTTGACGCCTGCCCCGTACTGACCGGGTTCGGATCCGAAGACCCTGTACAGGGCGTTCCTCCTGGCCTCCTCCTCGGGTATGCCCTCGTCCATGTCCTTCAGCATGTCCTCCCTGAAGTGGGCGCGGATCCTGTTCTCCTCGTCGGATTCGTCCAGTTCCGCCACCATGCGCACGGCGTCGTTGATCATGTCGGTGAGGTTTGGGAAGGTGTCCCTGAAGAGTCCGGTGATGTTCACCGTCACATCCACCCTGGGACGTCCGAGTTCCTCCAGGGGGACGATCTCCAGGCCCACGACCCTGTTGCCGTACCCCGCCCATTTCGGACGGACTCCCAGCAACCACAGGACGTAGGCGATGTCGTCACCGCCGGTCTTCATGGCATCCGTCGCCCACAGGACCACCGCCACGGTGTCCGGGAAGCACCCCTTCTCGGTTCTGAAACGGTCGATCATCTGCTGGGCCATCCTCCTACCGAGCTCCCAGCTGGTGGGGAACGGGACCGCCTCCGGGTCGAGGGTGTAGAAGTTCCTCCCCGTGGGGAGGATGCCGGCGTTGCCCCTGGTGGGACAGCCGGAGGGTCCGGGGCGCACGTAGTCTCCGTCGAGACCCTCCATGAGGGAGTCCATCTCCTCGGTGATCCTCATGATGTTCGGGTATGTGGTGCGGCAGATGTAGTCCACCGAATCCCCGACGGAACCGTCGTCGCCGGGATATTGGGATGACACCAGGTCGGATGCCCTGTCGGGGTCGAATCCGATGTCACGGAGTGCGGTGATGAATGCCATCGTATCATCCTCGATCCTGTCCACCACCTGACCGTTGAGACATCCCGTCCCGATGTCGACGGATGAGGGATCCGCCCTCAACCCCCTCAGGTCGTAGCCCTCGGCTTTCGCTATTGACTCCGGCAGTGACGGGACGTCGCCGTTCCTGAGCCTGCACAGGGAGTACACCATCTCCAGGAGACGGTCGCCCTCGGGGGGTCTGCCCATGATGTGGAGTCCGTCCTTGATCAGGTTGCCCTTGAAATCCACCACGTAGTCGTAGAGTTCGTCGGCGATGGCGGCGACATCCTCAACTCCGGCGTCCTCGGGGAGCCCCATGTCGGACAGGAGGTCCATCCCCACCACGATGTCGTAGAGGTCCCTCTCGGCCACCTCCCTCTGATCGGATGTGGCCATGTTGCCGGTGCGCATGTAGTTCTGGAGCACACCCTCGAGCTCCTCCACCTCGTCGTAGGAGCCGGAACGTGCCATCGCGGGGATCATGTGGTCCACCAGCACGGCGTAGCTGCGCCTCTTGGCCTGGGTGCCCTCACCGGGATTCCCTATAACGTACGGATAGAGGTTTGGCATCTGGCCCAGGACGTAGTCGGGGGAGCAGTCCTCGGAGAGGCCCACGCCCTTGCCTGGGAGCCATTCCAGTGTTCCGTGGGTGCCCACATGGATGACGGCGTCCGCCCTGAACACGTCACGGAGCCATCTGTAGAATCCGAGGTACTGGTGGGGTATGGAGCAGTTGTGGTTGTGGTACGCGGCCTGGACCTCCTTCCCGCGGGTGGGTTGGAAGCTGAGCATGATGTTCCCGTCGATTATGCCGGGGACGGCCATCTCGTCACCGACGGAGAGGACCTCCCCGGGAGGGTCCCCCCAGTCCCTGCGGATGGAATCCCGTTGGGATTGGGAGAGGTCGTCGAACCACCCCTGGCAGACATCCTTTGGGACCATCTCCACGGCCCGTTCCCTTATGTCCCTGTCCGAGAGCATGGTGGTGTCGTTGGTGACACCGTCGAAGATCATGTCCGTGAGCTCCTTGGATGTCTCCGGGACGCGGTCGACGGTGTAACCCGATTCGGAGAGCCTCTGGAGCAGGTCCCTCATGCTCTGGTAGGTGTCCAGGTCGGCGGCGCTGCCGGCGTGTCCCGCTGTGGGAGGATATTGATAGAACAGGATGGCGACCCTCTTCTCGCTGTTGGGTTTGTGCCTGAGTGCGGCCCAGCGGACGGCCATCTCGGCTATGTCACCGACCCTGGAGTCCAGGGGGTTGTGGTACCTGGTGCCCAGGGGGTCGGTCTCGGTGGATGCTATGGGGATGGAGACGATCTGACCGTCGAACTCCGGGAATGCGGCGTCGTAGGCGATCTCGGCGTTGGTCAGTCCGTAGATGCTCTCCCTCCACTGGGATTCGGAGCTGACCAGGGTGGGGACCATCATCATGGGGACGCCCAACCTCTCCATGAACGGGTCGTCGGGGTCGTCCGAACGGGCCTTGGCCTCCCTGGTGACCGAGGACGAGATCATGTTGATGACGAAGTCCACCACTGGCCTCCCGTCCCTCACGAGATGGTCGTCGATGATCCTGCGGATGCCGATGCTGCCGGTGTTGGTGTTCGCCGCGTAGTTGAGGAAGATGCACAGGCAGTTGACATCGCGGTCTTCCAACTCCCTGTATATCCTGTCCACCGCGGGGACCTTGCCGGAGACCCACTTCCTCTGGCTGAACATGACCATGACGGTGGGTTTGGATGGATCGAGGAGGGATATCGCCTCGTCGATGTCGGTGATGTCCGTTCCTGGGATGTACGCGCCCTGTCCGGGAGGGACGATGGGGTCGGGGAGGTCGTAGGCCTTACCGTCGTAGCGGTTGAGGCACCAGGCGATGAAGGCCCTCTGGTTGGCCGGACCCCCGAGGGAGAGGTACCTGAGGACCCTGTCGTAATCATCATCCCCCAGACCGGAGAGTTCCCTGTAGGGGAGTGATTGGGAGACCACGTTGAAGACTATGAGGATGGGGACACCGTTCTCCTTGGCCCTGTCCTGCACCTCGGACCATCCCCTGAAGAGGGAGAAGTCACCGGTTATGCGGACGGTGATGAGGTCGGTACCGGGGACGGAGTCCAGGAGGGATGAGAGGACGTCCGGATCGTAGTCGGCGGTGTCCGAGGAGAACTCCTCCAGGTCGATGTCCTCGCCGAGGGAGATGTAGTGCGATGATGCGTCGCGAAGGGAGACTCCGTCCCTGACGCGGATGTCGATGTTGATGAGCTTCACCATTGGGGCCACCTGATGTTCCTTTAAATTGGAGTATATGTCCAACTAATATTTGATTAATTCATTTCACACCTCGAAGCAGTTTTCAGGTTCTTAATCCATCATCCTTTAAAAGTAATGGCAATAATTATATGTTGGCGGTATCATCCAACTCATACATGGAACAAAAGCAGTTGCTAGCGATCGCTGTAGTGGCGATCCTTGTTGTGGCAGCTGTCGGTGCCTATGTGGTCGTCAGCGATGACGATGAGGACTACAGGTCCACGAACACCGACTGCCGCCTGAAGATCCTCGGCAATGCCGATGAGAACGACTACATCGATGAGAGGGACGTTGAGAAGATCAACGACATGATCACCAAAGATGAGTACAGCCAGATGGCCGACGCCAACGACGACGGCAAGGTGGACAAGAAGGACGCGGAACTCGTCCAGAAGATCATCGACACCAGGGCCAAGAACCAGGGAAAGGACTTCGATCAGAAGGACAGGATCGACATCAAGTTCATCGATGTCGACAAACAGGTCCAGAACGCGAAATACCCCGTAGGAGACTTCGTCATCATCAACAGCCAGCGTGCACTCGAGGTCGCCATCGCACTCGGTATCGAGGACAGGGTCCTCGGACTGTGCCTTGAGGACCTCAAATCCTATTGGGATGACAACGAGTACGCCGGATGCGACCACATCGTCAACGTCGGAAAGAAGAACGAGCCCGACCTCGAGGCCATCGCCAAGATCGATACAGACACCATCGTCTCCGGACAGAGGAGTATCTTCCTGAAGAACGTCGACGGCGACCACGCAGGGAACAAGCAGATCCTCAGACTCCCCACATGGGAGAACGCGGGACAGGAGAGTGCGGCACTCACATTCGGATTCATCATGGACACCGAGAAGACCGCCGAGAAGTACGTGAAGTGGATGGATGACCTCAACGCAGAGGTCCAGAAGGAGGTTGCGAAGCTCTCCAATGACGAGAAGACCTCATTCCTCCTCGTTGCATCACCCACATCCATGTCCGTTCAGAAGGACGGAGTCTCCACTGCATTGGTCAACACCGGGAGCAAGAACATCGGGAACGACCTCGTCACCAACACGGGAACATCCTCAGGAAAGACGACCGAGCACAAAGAGGACATCATCAAGATGGACCCCGAATATGTGTTCTTCTCATTCTACATCATGTCCCAGAACACCACCGACGACCTCCAGAAGAAGTTCGATAACAAGAAGTCCGACTGGCAGGAGATCTTCGGAGCCACCAGCGCATACAAGGACAAGAAGATCGTGGCCTTCGACTACGGTCTGCCCTTCTGTCTGGTGACACTGATCGGTTGCCACATCATGTACGAGGGCATGTTCAGCGAGGAGTTCGTCACGGAGAAGGTGCAGGAGTACATCGACGAGTTCACCAACGCCCCCGACGGATTCAAGGCGGACTACAACCACATCGTCTACCACCCCTTGAAGTGATGACGTAAACCGCAGGGGTCCGCCCCCTGCATCTTACCTTTTTTTTTGTTCTGGAGGTCACCTTTTGAGAAGAAGAAGCAAACCGGTGAGCACAGACCAACCGTCAGATACGGTCTTCATGACCGAGGAGGAGGTCGTCGAGGACTACCACCGCTATCTGTGGAGGAAGGTCCTGTTCATCCTGATATGCATAGCGGTGTCCGTCGTGGTCGCCGGTTACGCCATGACCGTCGGTTCGTACGACATCGGATTCCTTGAGTGCTACCGCATCATATTCGACCACATCCTCGGGAACGCACCTGTCGATGAGATAGCCGAGACGAAGGACTACATCGTCTGGACCGTCCGTATGCCAAGGGTCCTGGCGGGTGTGATCGCCGGTATAGGACTCGCATGTGCGGGAGCGGTCATGCAGAGCTGCATGAAGAACCCCCTGGCGGACCCGTACACCACCGGAATATCATCGGGGGCATCCTTCGGTGCCACCCTTGCGATGATCTCCGGGATCACGATCATCAACGGGGAGTTCTCCGTCGTCCTGAACGCGTTCATATTCTCGCTCATCCCGACCGCGGCGATAGTGGTCATCTCGTCGGTGAAGCGTGCCTCGCCCACCACGATCATCCTCGCGGGTATCGGTGTGATGTACATATTCAACGCCATGACCACACTGCTGATGCTCATGGCCGACCCGGACGACCTCGCAGAGGTCTACTCCTGGCAGGTCGGAAGTCTCGGCATCACTACATGGGGCGACATCCCGATCATGTCCGTGGTCACCGTGGCGGGATTCATCATCATGTGGGCACTGGCAGGGAAGATCAACGTCCTGACATCCGGTGATGAGAACGCCAAGACACTCGGTATCGATGCGGACCGCCTCAGGATAGTGTGTCTGATCATCGTGTCACTGGTGGCCGCCGCCATCGTCAGTTTCACCGGGATCATCGGATTCGTCGGATTGGTCTGTCCCCATGTGGCCCGTATGTTCATCGGTTCCGACAACAGATACCTCCTGCCCGCATCCGCCGCCTTCGGAGTGGCGATGCTGCTGATAGCGGACCTGATCGGACGTACGATCATCGCACCCGCCGTCCTCCAGGTCGGGGTCATCACCGCGTTCATCGGAGGTCCGATGCTCATCTACCTGCTCATGAAGCAGAAGAAGGAGGTGTGGTGACATGGAGATAAGGTTCGACAATGTATCCTATGGGTACAAGACCGGTTCGACCGTGCTGCACCACCTCGATTACAACCTGGAGGGGAGCGGACTGGTGTGCATCATCGGACCCAACGGTGTGGGGAAGTCCACAATGATCCGCTGCATCAACAAGCTCCTGAAGCCCACGGACGGTGTCGTGTACGTGGATGGCCGCAACGTCCAGGACTACAAGCTGAAGGATATGGCCAGGTTCATGGGATACGTGCCCGCATCCAACAACGACACGTTCTCGATGACCGTCCTGGACACGGTGCTCATGGGACGCCATCCCCATCAGAAGGTGCATGCGTCGCGTGAGGACCTGCATGTGGCCTACGAGGTGCTCAAACGTCTGAACATCCTCCATCTCGCGATGCGCAACTTCGACGAACTGTCCGCGGGACAGCACCAGAAGGTCGCCATAGCGAGGGGGTTGGCACAGGAGCCCAAGGTCCTGATCCTGGATGAACCCACATCGAACCTGGACATCAGGCACCAGATGCAGACCATCGACATCCTGAGGAAGCTCGCGGTGGAGGATGATGTGCTGGTGCTGATGATCAGCCACGACCTGAACCTGGCATCGATGTATGCGGACAAGGTCATCGTCATGAGCACCCCCGGAGTGATATATCGTATCGGTACCCCCGAGGAGGTCATCACGAAGGATGTCATCCGCTATGTGTACGGGGTGGATTCGGAGATAGTCATGCACAACGGACGTCCACATGTGATATTGGACAGCTACCTGTCCAACGAGGAGGTCCGGGAGATGCACGACAAGGAAGAATCCATGCCGGAGTATCTCAGGTGAAATCCCTTTCCAAACGGGGTGTGATCACCCCGATTCCCACCTTCTGTCCCGACATCACCGTCCCCATATGGTTCCGACAGCTATAGGATATTACATCCAATGTGTGTTGGTTATTACATCCAACTGGTTAAATAGCAATTCGGAGATTATATGAACGGTGAATCAATGAATCCTACCAAGGCCCTAGCGGTCGCTGCAGTGCTGATCATCGTGATCGCAGCAGCGGCGGTCGTGGTCGTTAACAATTCATCATCATCATCCGACGACGACGTCGAAATCGGAGCGTGCCTGAGAGTGTTCGGGAACGCCAACGGCGACTATAAGATCGATGCTGATGACGTTAAAACCATGGAACTTTATCTGAAAATGACTGAAGAGGACAGAGCAGAGAAATTCGCTGCCAACCCCCTTCTGGACGCCAACTATGATGGCGAATTCAACGAGAAGGACCTCGAACTCGTCAAGAAGATTGTCAGGGACGAGCCCTGCACCGTTTGGCACTACAACGAGAGCAACAAGCAGAACTATGTCGTGAGCACCAAGTGGCCCGTCAAGTCCGCTCTCGCAACTGCAGCCGCCAACAACCTCTGGCTCATCACCGCCGCAGGCATCAGCGACAAGGTCCACGGTATCACATACAGCCTCTCATCCCCTCCCGACCCCTCACTGTTCCCCCAGTTCAGCAAGATGGAGTCGATCGGAGGATCATCGACCACCATGCCCGTCGACAACGCATCCAAATGGATCTCGGAATACGGCGTTACTGCCATCATCTCCGACAAGAGCGAGTCCACCATCAACAAGAAGGATGTGGAACCCGTCTACGAGGAGATGGGAGTCGATATCATCAGGGTCGGAGCTGCCATAGTCGACATCGACAACTACTGCGCACAGCTCTTCCTCCTGGGATTCCTGTTCCAGACCGAGGACAAGTGCGTCGACATCGCCAAATGGTGGGGATCCCTCCAGAAAGAGATCGATGACAAACTCGAAGGTGTCGAGAAGGTCAAGGTCGTCGCATGCAATGGAAACGTCGGAAAGAACGGAATATGGGTCTCTGCAGGCAACTCTGACTACAAGGCCCTCGTAGTCGCCGCTGGCGGAGAATACGCACTCGGTGACGAGGTCCTCACAGACTACGCAGGAGGAGCATACTTCAAGAAGACCGACGGATGGCTGTACAACTATGATGTTGACAAGATCATCAACATCAGGACCAACGACTGGTACAGCGGAACCGTCGACAATGCTGCCAAGTACGAGGACAGTGTCGGAGTTTTCTCCGAGACCGAGGCCTACCAGAACGGAGAGGCATACGTCATCACCGGAGACGCACCCATCCCGATAAGGCTGGCATACGCAGCCGCCGTGATGTACCCCGACATCTTCCCCATGGAGTGGGCAGACCAGAAGAACCAGGAGTACCTCGAGCTCTTCACAGAGTCCACACTCGACATCAGCGACCTCCACTTCTACATCTCCTATGAGATGGCGACCGGAGCCAACTGATCCCAAACAGAGCAGGTGGACGGATGGCCGACGAAGTGTCCGGAGAGTTGTCCGAGTACCGCAGGTACACGAAACGCAAGGTCCTCTTCGTTTCCGTCTGTCTCCTGCTCGCCTTCATACTTCTGGGGCTCTCGGTGTATGTGGGGGCGCGCGACATAGCGTTCCTCGATGTCTACAGTATAATCTGGAACCACATCACCGGGGTCCAATACGAGCCCGGCAGCTACGAGGCGATCAGCGATTACATCGTCTGTAACGTCAGACTGCCCCGCGCCGTCTTCGCCCTGATCGCAGGGGCCGGTCTCGCCGTGGGGGGTGCCGTCATGCAGAACGTCATGAACAACCCCCTGGCGGACCCTTACACCACCGGGATATCATCCGGTGCATGCTTCGGTGTCGCCATCGCGGTGATACTGGGGCTCACGGTCAGCATATCCTCCCAGTTCGAGAACATGGGAGTGATCCTGAACGCATTCATCTTCGCACTGATCCCGATGATGTTCATCATCCTCATGGCCCCGAAGAGGAACTCATCACCGGCCACACTCATCTTGGCGGGAGTGGCCGTCTCATACATATTCAACGCACTGACGACACTCCTGATGATGACCACCAACGCAGAGACCCTTGCGGTGGTCTACCGCTGGCAGGTCGGTTCCATCTCGGAGATAACATGGAGTTCGATCCCCCTGATGGCCACGATAAACATCGTGGGGATGGTGGCGGCGATGTTCCTGGCGAACAAGCTGAACGTCCTCGCATTGGGGGACGAGAGTGCCAAGAGCCTGGGGCTGAACGTATCCAACATGAGACTCGTCTGCATGCTGGTCATCTCGATGATGATCGCATCCGTGGTCTGCTATGCCGGTATCATCTCCTTCATCGGACTGGTCTCAGCACACATTGTGCGTTACGTGGTCCATTCCGACAACAGGTTCGTGATCCCCGCATCTGCGGCCTTCGGTGCCCTGATGATGATAGGCGCAGACGTCATAGCTAGGTTTCTGTCCCCTATGGACGCCATCCCTCTGGGTGTCGTACTCTCGTTCATCGGTGCACCTATCTTCCTGATCATGGTGATCAGACAGAAACGTTCGATGTGGTGATCTGATGGGAATGGAGGATTATCACAGGATAAGCAGGAGGAACATCGCACTCACCGTCGGACTGTCATTGCTGGCGGTGGCCATAGGCGTCTACTCGATCTGCGTTTCGAAGTACGAGATCGGCTTCACGGAGGCGCTCGGCATAGTGTGGGACAACATATGCGGCGTGGAGTTCGGTACATACCAGGAGCGTCTCAAGAGCTTCCTCGTATGGGAGGGGTTGGTCCCCATGGCCATCGCGGGGATACTGGTGGGGGCCATCCTCGCCATAGGCGGTTCCGTCATGCAGACTCTGGTCCGCAACCCTGTCGCGGACCCGTACACCACAGGGATTTCATCGGGTGCCATGTTCGGCGTCACCGTGTTCATCGTCCTCGGTGCCGGGTTCACCGGGTTGGGATACAACCTGGGTCTGATGCTGAACGCCTTCCTGTTCTCGCTGATCCCCGTCGCGGTGATCGTCCTGTTCTCCATGTTCAAGAAGGTCACACCCACCGTGATGATCCTGATCGGTATCGCGGTGATGTACATCTTCTCGGCCATGACCACCCTGCTGAAGTACACAGCATCGGACGAGGACATATCGGTCATCTACGCCTGGTCGGTCGGAACCCTGGGGAACGTCACATGGGACAGCATCCCCTACCTGATCTTCGCATTCGTGATGATCCTGGCCGTGATGATGTTCATGTCCAACAGACTGAACGTCCTCATCACCGGCGAGAACCCCGCGAGGACACTGGGGGAGGACCCGTCCCGCATCAGGATATTCTGCCTCGTGATGGTGTCCCTGGCGACATCCATCGCCGTGTGCTTCACCGGGACCATAGGGTTCGTGGGATTGGTCTCACCCCACATCGCACGCATCATGGTGGGGTCGAACGCGAAGTACCTTATCCCCTGCTCCGCAGCGGTGGGAGGGTTGCTGCTGATGTTCAGCGACGTGGTCGCACGCATGGTCGGACCCACGGGAGTCTCCGTGGGAGTGGTCACCGCACTGTTCGGAGGACCGTTGTTCCTCCTGTTCCTGTTCAGACAGAGGAGGGGGACATGGTGAGCATGTCCGTATCGGGAGACGGATTGTTATGGAGATAAAGATCGAAGGAATGAGGTTCGATTACACGGGGACTCCTGTCCTCGATGACATCGGACTCGATATCAGAGGGCCGCAGTTCGTATCCATCCTGGGGCCGAACGGTGTGGGGAAGTCCACACTCATCCACTGTATGAACAAGATCCTCACCCCCACCGGGGGCACCGTCATGCTGGACGGGAAGGATGTGACCGAGTACTCCCTGAAGGAGATGGCGAAGGTCACGGGTTATGTGCCCTACTCGTCCTCGGATTCCTTCCCGCTCACCGTGGTGGACACGGTGCTGCTGGGGAGGCATCCCCATGCCAACTGGAGGACCACGGACGAGGACCTGAAGATGGTGTACGACACACTGAGGAAACTGGGCATAGAGGACCTGGCCATGAGGTTCTTCAACGAACTCTCGGCAGGACAGCACCAGAAGGTCATGTTGGCCAGGGGACTGGTCCAGAACCCGAGGGTCCTACTGTTGGACGAACCCACGTCGAACCTGGATGTGAAACACCAGCTGGGGATATCGAGGATGCTCAGGAAGCTCTCCCACGAGGAGGGGATACTGGTGATAATGATCAGCCACGACCTGAACATCTCGGCGAAGTACTCGGATTACATCATCATGATGCACGGCGGAGGGATCTACGACGTGGGGACACCACAGGAGGTCATCACGCCGGAGAACATCAGGACGGTGTACGGTGTGGACTCCACCATCGTGGACGACAACGGGACGCCCCATGTGATCCTGAACGATCCCGAATGTGCGGACTGTCCGCCCATGAACGCAGACTCCGTCTGCACCAGATGAAACCTGTGAGAGATACGGGGCCCTCCGCAGACCCTCCCCAACCCTTTCTCAATTCCGATCCAGATGTATCGACAGGACGGCATGATCCGGATCCAGGCCGGTGCAATCACCGTCCCATTCACGCAGGAGGATGGAATCACCCTCCCGGAAACTCCTGTCATCCCTGCGGAATTCGAAGGTCTTCCTCCCGTCGGATACGACTGGAAGTACTCTGACAGGATCTTCAGCTCATGTCCCATGGTCTTCCGGCCGACGGAGACGGACATCGACCTTTCCATGCGATTCCCACCGCACACCTTCATATCACCGTACCCGTTCCACCGTCCCGTAGTGATCCAACAT
>CAZWKY010000006.1:0-48559 GCA_964634095.1 uncultured Methanomassiliicoccales archaeon
ATGCTCCAGAGACTGGACTTCTGATAAACACTCAAAAGCCGGGGGAACCCGGCACATTTACCATTTCCACATTCCGACAGACGTTTCGGATGCTTCTAAACAACCCCATTGGATTGGATCTCAACGATACAGAGGATTTGTGGGGTGACGAGGACCGGTCTCCCGTATCCCCGTCAAGAGGAGGAAATAACCCAGCAACTTACATCCTCGGCGAACGGCCGTCGCACACTCCGCATCTTATGGTGTCGATCACCTGCGAGAGTGCGGCATCGGTCTTCATGGCGATGCGGACACACCCTTCCCCCGACATGTACAGGTCTATGATGCTCTTGGAGAGATCATCGTCGAAGGTCATGTAGTTCCTGCGTCCGCGGTTCGCTCCTGAGGCCCACGAGCGCGTCTTGCACTGGGGGCATCTGAGGGGAACCCTCCCTGTCCTTGAGTACCAGGTGTGGTTGCAGGACATACAGGTGTTGGAGCGGGATTCACCGTACCAGTGGTAGGTTCCGCATGAGGGGCAACGGGCGGGCATGTCCTTGACGCTGACCCACGTGTGGCCGCATCTTCCGCATACCTTGTTCATCGATTCCCCTTCCGACATCTTATCGCCTGTTGGATGTATAATCCAATACCGATGCCCTGGTATATAATACATTCGTTTGTGAATGGTGGAAAACGGCCATATTCCGTACCATAATGTACCGAAATGGACGGTGATATCACCTAAAGACACCTTCCGGAGGTGATAAAATCTATCCGAGGGCCTCATCCGATGGAGGGAAACGTCAGTCTCAACGATACCACCGAACCCTCGTGGGACCATCCGACGAATGCCACTATCTCTGAGGATAAATCCGACGATTGACGTATGATGGCGGGCCCCCGAATTCGATTGTTACAAATACCTAGGATACCACGGGGTATCATGCCCCATTCAGGCAGGAAGAACGTCACCCGTCTGACCGATTCCGACATCTCCATCGAGACCGTCGGCGGTAAGGCGATCAACCTCGCACAGATGACAAAGGACGGTTTCAGGGTCCCTCCCGCATTCGCCGTCACCGTCCACGCATATGATTCATTCATCACCGACACCGGACTCAGGGAGAGGATCGGTGCCGTCCTATCGGATATGGACTTCGATGACGAGAGGTCCCTCTCCGCAGGTACGGAGAGCATCCGTTCGATGATCTCCGCCGAGGACATGCCCCAATCGATTCAGGACGAGATCTCCGAACTTCTGAGGGAGCATGGGGATTCCTACTACGCCGTGCGTTCCTCCGCGGTGGCCGAGGACCTTCCGGAGGCCAGTTTCGCCGGACAGCAGGACACCTTCCTGTTCATCAGACCCGAGGATGTGCCGAGGATGGCGATCCTCTGTTGGGCATCCTATTGGAACGAGCGTGCCGTCAAGTACAGGCACGACGTCGGCATAGACCATCTCTCCACGGGAATGGCCGTGGTGGTTCAGAGGATGGTCTCCTCCGACACCAGCGGTGTGATGTTCACCATGAACCCCGTGGACGGGAGCGAGGATGTCGTCATCGAGTCCACATGGGGTCTCGGGGAGTCCATCGCATCGGGGGTCATCACCCCGGACAGGTTCGTCCTCGGTCGTGACGGGACCGTGAAGGGCAGCAACATCAGGCACAAGGAGAAGGGATACTTCCTTGTGGACGGGGCCAACAGGCTGACCGACATCGATCCGTCGAAGACGGACGTACCCTCATCGGACGAGAACGTCCTGAGGGATGTGCTGGACCTCGGACTCAGGTTGGAGGAGCACTTCAAGGCCCCACAGGATGTGGAGTGGGCCGTGGAGGACGGTGTCCTATATGTCCTCCAGTCCAGGAACATCACAACACTGGCCAACCCAGAGGGACAGGACGATGTCCTCTGGACCAGGGGATACGGTGATGAGTACTGGGCGGATGCAACCACACCCATGTTCTTCGAGGTCATGGGGAAGATGCTCACCAAGTACGTCAACCACGAGGGCGCCAAGATGATGGGCTACAAGGACCTGACATCCGGTGAACTCATAAAACTGCACAAATCCAGGGCGTACTTCAACGCCCACACACTGGAACGCGTGTTCTCGTACTATCCGAGGTTCGTACGTTCCAAGGAGCTCCTCAACTACTTCCCGCTGAAGGACCAGGAGCGCATATCACAGTACCCCGCACACATGAGCAAGGCCATCTGGTCGCAGATCAGGGTCCTGTTCCTGGACCATGACGGGTTCATGCTCTTCACCGACCGTGCCTACAAGAAATGGGCCCGGGGCTTCATGGAGGTCTGCAGGGACTTCGATGCCACCGACCTGACCAAGCTCACGGACGGAGAACTGGTGGACCTGTACAGGACCGTGGAGACGGCCTCCATCAAACACTACCGTCTCATCCGTTACGGGATGGTGTCCCACTCCATCGCCACCAATCTGATGGTCAAGAACTGGCTGATCAAGTGGATAGATGACAAGGACGGTGCGTACTATGCGGGACTGATCTCCGGTCTTGAGAACAACAAGACCGTCGAGACCAACATCGGGTTCTCGGAGATGGCCAAGACCGTCAGGAACGACCCCCCGCTGAAGGAGAGGATCGACTCCATGTCATCGGAGGAGTTCGTCCAGTGGTTGGAGGGACAGGACATCCCCCTGAGGGAGCAGTTCGACGGGTTCATCGGAACCTACGGTCACCGTTCCAACACCAGGGAGATGTACTATCCGAGATGGGCCGAGAACAAGCCCTACGTGATCGATGTGGTCCGTCTGCTGTCCCAATCCGATTCAGACCTCAGGGAGCTGGAACAGGAGAGGCGCAGGGAGCGTGCCGTCATGGAGAAGGAGGTCAGGGGCAGGATCAGGAGGAGCGGTGTCGCAGGTGTGTTCAAGTGCCCTGTGTACGGCATCGTCCTCAGACTGGCCCAGAAGTACCTCACGTTCAGGGAGAACCAGAGGTTCTACCTCGACCACATCCTGTACAGGGAGCGTCTCGCCCTCCTGGAGATGGGGAGGCGTCTCGCCGAGCGCGGTGTGATCCCCGAGAGGGAGGATGTGTTCTTCCTGTTCGAGACGGAGGCCTTCGACATATTCACATCCGGTTCCACCGAACCCTTCAGGGACATCGAATCCCGCAAGGCGGAGTTCTTCAAGTACACCAACGTTCTGCCGCCTAAGTTCGTCAGGAATGGGGTGGACTTCGACGACACCATCGCCATCGACTCATCGAACTCCATCTACGGCACCGCATCGAGTCCCGGTGTGGTCACCGGTAGGATCCGCGTGGTGGAGAGCATCGAGGGTCTGTCGGAGATCGAGGACGGTGACATCCTGGTCACAAGCAACACCGACCCCGGATGGACCGCAGCGTTCTCCAGGCTCGGCGGATTGATCACCGAGACCGGGGGCATCCTGTCCCACGGGGCCGTCATCTCGAGGGAGTACAGGATCCCCGCCGTCACCGCGGTGATGGGTGCGACCAAACTGTTCAGGACCGGTCAGACGGTCACCGTCGACGGTAACGACGGAATAATCTACTTGGAGGAGAAGGAATGAAGGACCACATAGAGTACAATGAGAGTCTGTATTTCAACTACCACGACGAGGGAAACGACCTCACCGCGTTCATGAGGATCGGTAACAAACCGAACAAGGACGAGAAGAGCCTGTTCTTCGTCGTCATGACGCCCGAGATGATCTATGGTTTCAGGCATGCGACGCCCTGTGAGGGCGATCCCAACTCCATCGGAGGCCTGACCATGTCCAAACTCCCCGACGGAGCATGGTCCTTGAAGTACCAGGGTGTGGTCGTGGACATGAGGAGTTCCGAACCGACCCCCATCCCCGCGATGATGGATGTCAGGTGGGTCCCCCAGAATCCCGAGATGGACTACAAGAGGTGTGTGAACGAGGCCCAGGCCGAGATGTCCAGCAAGGTCGCCTCGGAGCATCTGGAGCAGTTCGGCATCGCCGACGGTACGCTTGTCATCGGTGATGAGAGGTACACCATCCACGGTACCGGGGAGAGGGACTTCAGCGCCGGTGTCAGGGACTGGGGTTCCCCCAAGATGTGGGCCTGGATCAACTCCGTCTTCATGGAGAGGGAAGCCTTCAACATCACAAAGCTGTCCACGGACATGGGCGATGTGGATGCGGGTTACTTCTACGTGAACGGGGACAACCAGCCCCTGAACAACGTGACCATCGACCTCCGCAACGAGAACGGTGTGCCTTCGACCTTCACCATGAGGATGGGGGACATGTCGGGTTCATCCTACGATGTGGAGGGAAAGGTCATCAGGTTCGCAGCCCTCCCTATGGGCAACAACAACGAGATGATGCTCATCGAGACCATCTCCGAGTACATCTGGGACGGGAAAAAAGGGTTCGGCATAGCCGAGTTCCTCGTCCGCAGGTAAAGAATGTTTTGAAGGGCAGGGTGACGGACCACCGCCATCCTGCCCGGTTACCGTTTATCTGGTCCTTCTCTGGATGAAGGACTCCATCTTGTCGTAGGCCTCCTCCAGAGTGGACATCGGGGGCAGGAGGATCGTGCGGAAGTGGTCCTGTCCGAACTCGGGGCAGAATCCCGATCCGTGGACGAGGACGACACCCTCCTCCTTGATCAGGTCGAGGACGAAATCCTTGTCATCCTTCCACGGTGTCCCCTTGAGCTCTATCTTAGGGAACATATAGAGTGCCCCCTTGGCCCTCCTTGTGGAGATGAGGTCCATCTCGTTCAGCCTCTTGTAGGTGAAGTCGGCCCTCTCCTTGAGCTTCCTGTTCATGTCCACGATGTAGTCCTGAGGTCCCTGGAGGGATGCCCTGGCGGCGGCCTGGCAGGGGACGTTGGGGCAGATCCTGGCCCTGAGCTGCTTCATGAATCCTGAGCGGATCTCATCCATCAGACCGTCCTGGTCCATGAAGTAACAGTATCCCATCCTCCATCCGGGCATGAGGTTGACCTTGGAGAATCCGTTGAGGATGATCCTGGGGACGTCGGATGAGAGTTTGGACATGGAGTAGAACTCCCCGTCGAAGACGATCTTGTCGTAGATCTCATCGGATATCAGGGGGATCCCGTACTCGGCGGCGATGTCCCCTATCTCCCTCAGGTCCTTCTCCTCGTACTCCGCACCGGTGGGGTTGTTGGGGTTGATGACGACGAGCGCCTTGGTCTTGTCGGTGATCCTCTTGCGGATCATGTCGACATCAGGTCTCCAATCCTCCTCCTCGATCATCCTGTAGGGGACGACACATCCCTCGTAGAAGTTGATGTACTGTGCGTATGAGGGGTATCCGGGTCCGGGGACGAGGACCTCATCACCGGGTTCCAGGAAGGTACCCATGAGCATGTTGATGCATTCGCTCACTCCTGCGGTGACGTACACGTCGTCGGATGTGATCCTGACGCCGTGCTTCTCGTATTCCCTGTCGACTATGGCCTCTCTGAGGTCCAGGTTGCCCTGGGATTCACCGTATCCGTTGTCGACCTCGTCCACCGCAGCTCTGAGTGTGGCCTTGAAGTACTCCGGAGTCTCGAAATCCCACTTGTTGGGGTCTCCGATGTTGAGGCTCAGAAGCTTCTTGCCGGCTTTGGCGGCCTCGGCAGCGGGGACTGTGACCTCACGGATCGCATAGTTCATTCCCAAGGACCTTCTGGATGCCTTAATCTTCGTCTTCATGGCAATCGGTCCGGACTAGTAAGAAAGACTATATAAGGGATTTTCCGACTGAATTGTATTCTTGGTTTCTGAAAGGGGGATGATTATCAGGGAAATGAAGGGGCTTTGGCGGCCTCGTCTGTTCAGTGTTCCAGGGTTATGCGCCCCTTCGTTCCCTGTAGCCTCTGTACAGGATCATCACGGAGGCGATCATGAGGATTACCCGATGCATGGGAGGAAGTCCACCAGGCGAAACGAGAACCCTATGTCCTCAGGTCTGGTCATTCTGAGCGAGCCGGTTTTAATGATCACCCAGAAGAGGGCACCTCCCACAAATGCCACATCCCGGTGAGCAACATCGTGCCAGCGGGAAATGTCCTCCTATCCAATGTCATGTCTTTGTCGGTCTCATTCGTCATGGGATCACCCGATGGCATCCGGTATAGGGTGGATGTATCATCCATCTTGTAGTATACAAAAAACCAAGCTACTAAGAGAATCGTCAGAATATGATGATGGGGTTTGGGTGGCGGGTCTCCCCGCCGGTTTGATCAGTTCCACCAGTCGCCCTTGCGGTCGATGGTCTCGTCCCTGTCGGGTCCGACGCTGATGAGGTCCGCGGGGACCTTGAGGTACTTCTCGGTGAACTCGATGTACTCCCTCATCTCTCCGGGGAGGTTGTCGTATCCGCCCTTGATGAGTGCGGCGGTGTCGTTCCATCCCTTCCAGCCCTTCATGGTCTCGTAGACGGGCTTCGCCCTGTTGAGTTTGGCGATGGATGCGGGGAAGTGTCTGACCTCCTCTCCGTCGATCTCATATGCGACACAGACCGGGAGCTCGGGGATGTCGTTGAGGACATCGATCTTGGTCATGCACAGGGATGTGAATCCGCACATCCTCTTGGCGTGCTCAAGGACGACCAGGTCGAGCCATCCGCATCTCCTTCCGCGGCCGGTGGTGACACCGAACTCCCCTCCCTTCTTCTGGAGTGCGAGTTCCTCCTCTCCGCTGAGCTCGGACACAAAGGGTCCCTCTCCGACACGGGTGGTGTAGGCTTTCACGACTCCGATGACTTTGTCGAGCCTGTTGGGTGCGACACCTGATCCGGTGCACACACCGCCTCCACAGGTCGCGGAGGATGTGACGTAGGGGTATGTTCCGTGGTCGATGTCGAGCATCGCACCCTGGGCACCCTCGAAGATGACATTCTTCCCGTCGTCGAGGGCATCGTTGATCAGAATGGATGTGTCGCAGATGCAGTCTCCGATCCTGTCCTTCCAGCCGAGCATCTTCTCCACAAGGGATGCATCGGTGCACTGGCAGACCTCTGCGTCCATCATGTCCAGCAGGTCCTTCTTGTATGGCAGGATGAAGGCGGCCTTCTCCTTCAGGAGGTCCTCCTCCAACAGGTCCCCGGCACGGAATCCGATCCTTGCGATCTTGTCCTGGTAGGCGGGACCGATGCCTTTCTTGGTGGTGCCCACGACGTTTTTGCCACGGTACTTCTCCTCGGCACCGTCGAGCTTCTTGTGGTAGTTCATGATGAGGTGGGCCCTGTCGGATATCCTGAGTCCGTCGATGGATCCGCCGTTGGCGATGACCTGCTCGATCTCGTCCCCCAGTTCCTCCAGGTTCACGACGACTCCGTTACCGATGACGGCGAGTTTCCCGGGCCTCACGACCCCCGAGGGGAGTCCGTGGAGCTTGAACACCTTGTCATCGACGATGATGGTGTGTCCGGCGTTGTTACCGCCCTGGAAACGGACGATGAGGTCGGCTTTCTCGTCGAGGTAGTCTGTGATCTTTCCTTTCCCCTCGTCACCCCACTGGGCTCCGATGATAGCTAGACTGGGCATGATTTGGCACCTATGTCCTCTATGAAGGGACGGGGCTATAATAGGGTATCGAGCCCGTCCGGACGGGGGTCTGGCTCACTCTTTGGGGGCATCGGGACTGAAGTCCCTGTACAGGGGCACCAGTTCCTCCAGGGGTATGTCCGTCTTGAAGGACGTGGGCGAGACGTGGGATTTGGATGCCCTCCCGTGCTGGTTCAGGAAGTCGACGAAATCATCGATCCTGGGCGGGGACATCTTGATGTGGGATGACAGCTCGCTCATGTCGTACAGGAAGACCTCGGAATCGAGCTCGTTCCTCCACAGGTCCAGGTACTTCCTGCATCTCTTCTCGGCGGCGAGTCCCGTGGCATCCATCCTGGAGACGAACTCCTGGTCGTGGAGCGGGCCCAGCCAGAAGGGTCCGAGCCTGTGGTCGTCGTCGGGGAGTTTGGATGTGGAGCGCTCCATGGTCTCCATGTCGTAGTGCATGTAGCCTAGCTTGGAGAGTGTGGAATCCGCGGCCTCCGTCCCCTCGACCACCTGGATGTACGTCCTGAAGTAGTGGTCCGCATAGAAGGACAGCAGGGGCTTCATCCCGCGGTCGAACTTCGCCAGTTCCTTGGCTATGGTGCACATGAGGATGCGCAGTCCGCCCTCATGGCACATGAATCCGCGGATGGGTTCGGACTGGTATCTGCGCCTGCATTTGGCGGCATGGGCACCTGCGAGGGGGGCCGTGTCCGTGGCGGTGATGGCCAGGATCCCCTTGCGCCTGCAACCCCTTATGGCGGACTGGATGAACGGGACCGGGGAACCGAAGGGGTCCAGGTCCACGTAGTCGAACGTGTTCTCCGCGAAGAGGGAGTGCATGTTCCTGTGGGAGCTGACGCAGTTGTCCAGGTTGTTGATCTCGATGTTCGCATCGATGTACGGGATGGCGTCGGTGCTGATGTCGTTGGCCGTGACCTGCACGCCCTTGACCTCGTTTGCTATCCTGACGGCCCTTGAACCTGTGGCCGTCATGGCGTCGGCGACGGTGAGGTCCCTGCCGACGGCTCTGAGGAACATGACGCTGACGTCCCTGTTGAAGGACATCTGCTCGTTGAAGAAGACGGAACCCTGGATCTTTCCGGGTCCGTGTACGGAATGGGTGCGCGGGACGAGGATGTCCGTCGCGCCCTCCCTGATGATAATCCCGTCGGGCCTCAAACGTTCTCACCGTTCATGAGGCGCACGATCTTGTAGGGCAGGATATTCCTGTTGGTCGGGGTGACCTCGAGGATCCTGACGTCGTCCCTCCTCCTGATATCCTGCAGGAGGGGGTTCCTCGATTTCTTGTGGAGTGTGATGATCATGGGTTTCTCGGCGTCGAGTGCATCCTTGACGGCATCGATGAACGCCTGACTCTCGACCTCCATCTTGCCGACCTCGTCGATGACGATGATGTCGCATTTCTCACAGGCCTCCCTGATGGCGCTGACGCCGACCTGTTCGAGTTTGGAGAGATCCACTCCGATCTTCCCAACCATGATCTTGCTCTCGATGTCCACGCTGGCGAAGACCTCGGTCTCCCCTGTCAGGAGGTTTCTGACGGTGAAACCGGTCTTGTGCCTTCCGTCCCCTATGGGTTCGTCGATCATGCCCCCGATGGACATCTCTCCGTCCTGGAGCATCTCGATGACACGGAGGAGCGCGTAGGTTTTACCGGAGCCGGGAAGCCCCGTTATGCCGATTTTAATGTCAGATATCATGTGAAGCCCGCCAGAGAATAGACTGGACATACCAGTATATGCAAATCGCTATTTAAAGAGTGGTATTTTTCGTATGACTCATCCAATAGGATTTAGGACTGTTTAAATCCGGTCATTGGACCGACGAGATGTACATCAGGGGGTAATCCAACTCGGGGTCGTACCTCATCTCCGCCGTGACTCTGGTGTCCCCCATCCCGATGGTGACCTTCGCATCGATCATCTCCCCCGTCAGCGAGACGTAGGAGTAGGTGTCGTCCCCGCGGTCGAAGACGGACCTGTCGATGCTCACGGAGACATCCGTGACATAGGGTTGGACGTTGATGGTCCTCTCGATGGTCCTCTCGAGGTCGGACACTGATTCCCTGTTGAACGGTGTCCCGACGAACTGATGGTAGATCGTCCCCATCTTGATCCCCGCTTCGAAGACCGCCCTCTCCCTGGGGGTGCATGCGAACCTGCTGTCCGCCAGTTGTTCCCTTTCGCTCATGGGCCTCCGTAACACGGACACATTGATAAAATCGCCACCGCACCCATGTCCGGGTGGGATATGCGACCTTATATAGGTGGTGACTCTGGCCACCCTCATGGAGAACGTCGCGGACCGCATAAGGTCTCTGAAGGAGAAGCACAACGCAGTCATTCTGGTACACAACTACTGCCTTCCGGAGGTGCAGGATGTGGCCGACCATGTGGGCGATTCCCTCGGACTCTCCATCAGGGCCTCCGAGACCGATGCGGATGTCATCGTGTTCTGCGGGGTCACGTTCATGGCGGAGAGCGCCAAGATCCTCAATCCCGGCAAGAAGGTCATCATGCCCGAACCCGAGGCACTGTGCGCAATGGCCGCCATGTGCTCGCCGGACCAGATCGACAGGGCCAGGGCGGAGCACCCCGGTGCGGAGGTCGTGGGCTATGTGAACAGCACCGCGGCCTGCAAGGCGAGGATGGACGTCTGCTGCACATCATCGAATGCGGTGGACATCGTCGCCGGTCTCGGTCCCAAGGACGTGATATTCGTTCCGGACAAGAATCTGGGATCCTATGCCGCCTCCAATTGCCCCGACAAGGATGTCCATCTCTGGACCGGTTTCTGTCCCATCCATCAGAGCATAACGGCGGAGCAGGTCCGTGTGCTCAAGGAGAGGTATCCCGGTGCACCCGTCATCGCCCATCCCGAGTGCAGGCCAGATGTCCTCGCATTGGCGGACCACATAGGTTCCACCGAGAAGATGATCGGAATCTCCAGGTCCTCCACCCAGGAGGACATCATAATCGTCACCGAGGTCGGTATGAAGCACCGTCTCGAGAGGGAGTGTCCCGGTAAGAGGTTCCACTTCCCCGAACACGCGGTGTGCTCAGCGATGAAGATGACGACCCTGGACTCCCTGCTCCGTGCGTTGGAGACATTGGAGGGGGAGGTCGTCCTGGATGAGGATGTCCTGAGGGATGCGTATCTCCCCGTCAAAAGGATGATCGGGAAGGGATGAATGGGGAACACTCCTGTTCCGGAATCAGGAGTACATGTAGTCCCTTTTGACCGCGCTGGCGGGGATCAGTCCCTTCAGCTTCCCGTCGTTGACGTCGACGGTCTTGAACGCGATCATCACCAGGTGCTGGATGGTGGCCACCGACGGTGCCCTGTCGTAGTAGCTCTGGACGATCTTGAAGTAGATCTTCGGTTCGTTGTCGTCCATGTAGAATCCGCCGTTGTTGATCGAGTTGTTGATGGTGTTCAGGGCGGGGATGAGCTTGGCCCTTGCATCCTCGGGGATGTCGAACATCAGGTAGCAGTAGATGTTCAGGGTGCGGTTGTCGTCGTCGGCTATGATCATCATGCCGATCGGAAGGTCGTCGCCCATTGCGCTGAGCAGGACCATGCCCTCGTCCTTGACCTCGAACTGTAGGTCGCTGGCCTGCAGTGCCCTGTGGACGTTCTTGAGAACCGTGTTCCTGTCAACCTTGCCGAACATGCACGGGTAATCCGTGAGCGGGTAGATAATCCCATCCTAGCGGACGGGTCCGGAGAACGGGGGTGTGGGAAGGGTGTTTGGGTGCGGGCGTGCGCCCGCGGTGGATCAGTGTCTGTCCTCTATGTCCGTGTAGTCCTTGTGGGGCATCATGTTGACATAGGCTGGACGGAGGATCTTGTTGGATGTGATGAGCTCCTCCATGCGGTGTGCGCTCCATCCGACGATCCTGGCGGTGGCGAACAGGGGCGTGTACATCTCGTGGGGGATGTTCAGCATGTCGTAGACGAATCCGCTGTAGAAGTCCACGTTGGCGCAGACGCTGGTGGCGTTGGGCCTCTTGGCGAGGATGAGCTCGGGTGCGACCCTCTCGATGATGGAGTACAGCTGGAAGTCCTCCTGCCTCTGCTTCTCGATGGCGAGCTTCTCCACGAAGGATTTGAACACCTCGGCACGGGGGTCGGATTTGGTGTAGACCGCGTGTCCCATACCGTAGATCAGTCCCTGGTGGTCGAAGGCCTTCTTGTCGAGGATGTGGTTCAGGTACTTCCTGACCTCCTTCTCGTCGGTGATGTCGCGGACGTGCTTCTTGATGTCCGCGATCATGTCCATGACCTTGATGTTGGCACCGCCGTGCTTGGGTCCCTTGAGGGATGACATGGCCGCCGCGATGACAGCGTAAGTATCGGATCCGGAGGATGTGGTGACCCTGGTGGTGAATGTGGAGTTGTTCCCTCCGCCGTGCTCCATGTGGAGGACGAGGGCCAGGTCCAGGACGGTGGCCTCCAGGTACGTGTAGGACTTGTCGGGCCTGAGCATACGGAGGATGTTCTCCGATGTGGACAGCGACGGATCGGGTCTGTGGATGTACATGCTCTCGTCGTTGATGTAGTGGTTGTACGCGTGGTAGCTGTAGACGGTGAGCATGGGGAAGACACTGATGAGGTAGATGCACTGCCTCAGGACGTTCTCCAGCGAGTTGTCCAGGGGTTTCTTGTCGTAGGATGCGAGGAACAGGATGCTCCTGGTGATGGAGTTCATGATGTCCTTGCTGGCGGCCTTCATCAGGACGTCCCTCGTGAAGGTCACCGGCAGTTTGCGCTCCTCGATCAGGTGGGCCTTGAACTCGTCCAGCTGCTCCCTGGTGGGCAGTTCGCCGAACAGGAGCAGGTAGGAGACCTCCTCGAATCCGAACCTCTTGTTGAGGAAACCCTGTGTCAGGTCCCTTATGTCGTATCCGCGGTAGTGGAGCTCCCCCTCGCAGGGGGTCTTGACACCGTCGACCATCTTGGTCCCGTCCACCTGGGAGACGGAGGTCAGTCCGACGACGACACCGTTTCCCTTGCTGTCGCGGAGTCCCTTCTTGACATCATACTGTGTGTAGAGTTCGGGCGAGAATGCGTCGCTCCTGCGGCATTCCTCGCATTTGTTCTCTATGAACTGTTTGTATTCGTGATTCATTCTTCTCTCCCCTGGGAAAAGGTTTGGGTGCCTGGGACGTGGATGCCACGGTACGGCTCGAAGTGAATGGGATGGGGAACTGATGATTGCATAAATAAAGTTGGGCAGGGCCCGGGGCATCGGCCACATGAGGGCGCAACAGACAAATAGTCAGGTGCGGGATTGGGCCGGTATGCCCAGGATAATGTTGTCGGGGAGGACCATCGAGGTCCCCGCGGGGGAGACGATCGAGTCGGCCATCCTCTCGGAGGGACTGCATCCCGACGCCTATCTGTACATGGTCGGGAAGGCCCCCGTTCCCATGGACACCGTTCTGTCCGAGGATTCCGAGGTTAGGGCGGTCCGTGTGGCATCCGGCGGATGAACCGTCACGGATGTCGCATTCCGGATACCCTCACTCTCCGGCCATCCCGATCAGGAGGTCGAAGTCGAATCCCGCTTCCTCGGCATGTCTCGTCATCTCGTCCAGATTGGACAGGAACGCCGCATGCGGGTCGTCGCCCTCCATCCTCCCATCCGATGACGACAGTGAGTCCTCTTCGGGGAACCTGAGGTTCTCGTAGGGCAGCACACCGAGGCATCTCATGCCGGTGAGCTCCTCTATCTCCTCGATACCGGACCTGAGGATGGAGCCGTCGCCCCTGAACCTGTTTATCACAAATCCCTTCATCAGCGGTTTCAGGTCGTCGGGTATGAGCCTCCACGTCCCGTAGATGGCCGCGAAGACCCCGCCCCTCTCGATGTCGCCGACGAGGACGGTGGGGATGTTCAGCTCCCTCATGAGCCCGGTGTTGGCCAGGTCCCTGTCCATGAGGTTCAGTTCCACCGGCGATCCGGAGCCCTCGCAGACGATGAAGTCATGCTTCTCCGAGAGCCTGTCGAAGGCGGCATGCACCTGTCCCATCACCGTGTCCCTGTCCATGGGTCTGTCCTTGGAGATATCCATGAAGGGTTGTCCGTTGACGATCAGCTGTATCACACCGTTCCCGGAGGGTTTCATCAGCACGGGGTTCATGTCGGTCTCGGGTTCGATCCCGCATGCCCAGGCCTGGAACGCCTGTCCCATCCCTATCTCCCCTCCGTCCGCCGTGGCGTAGGAGTTCAGGGAGAGGTTGGACCCCTTGAAGGGTGCGGGTCTGAAACCGTTCTCGGAGAGGTAACGGCACACCATGGCGTCCACGGTGGTCTTCCCTGCCCCGGATGCGGTACCGATCAGCAAGATCTTCTTCATTCCCCCACCCCCAGGATGCCCAGGAGTGCGGGTACGTCCATGTTCTCCTCGAAGACCTCGGCCAGTTTGACGATGTTCTCCTCGATGATGTCGTCGTAGTCGCGGGTGTCCTTGGTGTCCACGGGCCTTCCGTCGTGCTTCACGAAGGAGAGGAAGTGCCTCCTGAACGCAGGACGGTCGAAAACACCGTGCAGATAGGTTCCGAACAGCATCTCGTCCTCCCTGACGGACCCCTCGTTCTGAGGTCCGGTGTCGAACCTGTTCTCTATCACGAAGAGCGGTTCCTCCACCACATCGGACATCCCCATGTGGAGTTCGTATCCTGTGATCGGACCCCTGTCCCCGGTGAGCATGTGACCCTCGCTCTTCACCACCCTCTTCCTGTATTCGTCGAAGACGGTGATGTTGTCGAACAATCCGAGACCGTCCAGCATCCTCGGAACGCCTCCTTCGATCCCCTTGGAATCGTCCAGGACCTTGCCCATCATCTGGTATCCTCCGCAGATCCCCACGATGGGGACCTTCCCGCGGAGTCCCACGATGGCGTCGCTGATGCCCTTCTCATCCATCCACAGCTTGTCGGAGACGGTGTTCTTCGTCCCTGGGAGGACGACCGCGTCCACACCCTCCAGGTCCTCTGCGTCCTCCACGAACACCACGGACACATCCTCCAGGAAGAGGGGGTCCAGGTCGGTGAAGTTGGCGATGCGGGGGAACTTGATGACCCCGATGAGGGACTTCCCCTCGCCCTTGGTCCTGACGCCCCTGAGGGATTCGGAGTCCTCGTTGGGCAGCACCACGTCGGCATGGGGTATGATCCCTATCACCGGTATCCCGGTGAGCTCCTCCAGTTTCCTGGCCCCGGGCTCGATGTTCTCGGTCCTGCCGCGGACGTTGTTGAGGATGATGCCCTTGACACGCCTCCTGTCCTCCTCGGGGAGGAGCTCGACGGTGCCGATGGCGTATGCGAATGACCCGCCCCACTCCACGTTCACCACCAGGATCACATCGGCATCGGCGATCTCGGCCGCACGCATGTTGGCGATGTCCTTGTCGTAGATGTTGATCTCCGCAGGGGATCCGGCCCCCTCCATTATCACGAAATCGTATCTCTGTTTGAGGAATTCGATGTGCTCCCTGACGATCTCCCTGCCGGGTCCGGGGACGAACTCGTTGTAGTAGCCGTCCACATCGTAGTCGGCATAGGGTTTCCCGCAGACGATCACCTGCGACGTGGTGTCCTTCTTGGGTTTGAGCAGAATGGGGTTCATGTGGTGGTCGGGGTTCTTGAGTCCCGCGGCCTTGGATTGGAGGGTCTGTATCATGGCGATCTCGGACCCGTTCCTGGTCACCTTGGAGTTGAGGCTCATGTTCTGGGATTTGAACGGCGCCACCAGGTACCCTCTGTTGTGGAGGATCCTGCAGATGGCCGCCACGGTCACGGACTTCCCGGCATCGGATGTCGCCCCCACGACCATGAGGGCCCTCCCATTATGATGGAACCTCTCCTTGGCCTCCCTGAATATGTCCTTGAACCTCGGGTCCCCCGCGCCGGTGATGCCCAACCTCTCGACCTCGGAGATGATGAACCTGCACACGGGCGTCCTGTGGATGAAGAGGCAGTCGCTGCAGTTCCAGATCCTCTGTCCGCGTTTGCCCAGGAGCTCGCTCCCGAGGTCCGTGTCGTCGCACGGGTAGAAGGGACAGTAGCAGAACGTGCAGTCCTGTCCCTCGAAATGGCAGGGGTTGTACTCGCAGGCCCTGTTGCAGCCTATCCAACCCTGTTCGAGCTCCTCGTTTACCTTCTTCTTGATACAATCCATTCGGGTGACCCGTTACAGCATCCGCTCCCTCGGATAAAAGGATGCCACAGGTTGGATGGATGGGAGGTGCAACAGATTCCCACCTCCGTCGGTACGGGACCACTTTCGGCACTTTCGGGGACCCCACCGTCTTCCTTTTAACCGATGTAAGGTCTTAGGAATGATGATGGGATCAGATTTCAAGTTCGTTCATTGTGCGGACCTGCATCTGGGAAGCAGGTTCAAGGGGGTCTCCGAGAAGGATCCCTCCGCCGGCAGGAGGATGAGGGAGTCCGCATTCGAGTCGTTCGGGAGGATAGTCGACCTCGTGCTGTCGGAGGGGGCGGATGCCCTGGTGATATCCGGGGACATCTACGACGACGGCAACGCCCTGCCGTCCACCAGGAGCAGGTTCTGTTCGGAGCTGTCGAGATTGGGCGACGTGCCCGTGTTCCTGTGCCGCGGGAACCACGACAGCTCCACATCGTGGGACGGGTCCATCCCCTATCCGGGGAACGTCCACGAGTTCGGCACGGAGCCTGAGGGCATCGTCGTGGATTCCGCAGGGGGACCGTTCGAGGTCGTCGGGATCAGTTTCGGCACCTCCCATGAGGAGAGGAACCTGGTGTCGATGCTGTCCGGGAGGCCGGACATGTTCACCGTCGCCTGCGTCCACTGCGATGTGGATCCGGCGGAGGGCCTGAGCTACGCCCCCTGCAGGTCACAGGACCTGGTCGGAAGGGGCGTGGACTACTGGGCCCTGGGGCACATACACAGGCGCCAGGTCCTGTCCGAGCGTCCGTTCGCGGTGTATCCGGGGAACATACAGGGCCGCAGCTTCAGGGAGACCGGCCCCAAGGGTGCGTACGTGGTGACCGTGTCGTCGGGTTCCGTGTCGGACCTGAGGTTCGTGCCCACACAGTCCATGATGTGGCACGACATCGCCGTCGACATAACCGGGAGGTCCCTGCCGGACATCTCTTCGGAGATATCGGGTTCGGTCGGGAAGGGGGACCTTGTCCGCATAACGTTCACCGGGTCCGGGCAGTTGGACGGGATGCTCAGGACGGATGCCGAGGATGCCATGGCGGTGCTGGAGCGGAGTACGGGGTGCAGGATCGCATCATGGGACGTCTCCACCTCCCCCGATTTCGACGTGTGGTCCATGGCGGACGGTGACGATCTGGCATCCAAGGTGGTGTCGGTGGGGAGGGACCTCTCCTCCGACAGGTCCGCGGTGTTGGAGCGCATACTGTCCAACCCCGTCCTCGCACGCCACAGGGGTTTCTTCGAGTCACTGACCGATGAGGAGCTGTCGAAGGTCGTCGAGGACGCATCGCGTCTGGTCGTTGCGAGCATGGGGGGATCCAGATGAGGATCTCACGCATCCGCATAGACTCGTACGGGAGGATCCGCGACCGTACGATGGATGTGGCCCCCGGCCTGACCGTGGTCCACGGTCCCAACGAGAGCGGGAAGACCACCGTCATGGAGTTCATCAGGAACACGCTCGTCCCCACGAACAAGAGGGATGTCTATCCTGAGAGGGCCAAGACCGATTCCGGGTCCATCCTCTACGAGGAGGACGGAAGGGAGGGTGAGATCACACTCACGCAGAAGGCGAGGGGCGGTGATGTGCCCGAACCCATCGCTAGGTTGGAGCCGGACCTCTTCAGATCCGTGTTCGCAATGGGGCAGAGGGACCTGGATGATGACAAGGTGGTCACGTCCGGTGACATCGTCACCAGGTTCCTGTCGGTTCCCGGCGGTGCGGGTATGCCCTCAGCCATCGAATCCATCACCAAGAGGGTGGATGCGGATGTCGGCAAGACCACAAGGTCGCCATCCAGGCTGAGGGTGTTGGATTCCAAGGCGGATGAGTTGGATTCGGAGATCGCGGGACTGAGGTCATCGGCGGAATCGTACGGTGAACTGGCAAGGAGGTTGGAGGACCTCAACAGGGAGCTGGAGGAGGCGGGACGCGATGCGGAGGCCTCCAAGAAGGAGTCCGAGGTATTCACCCTGTACGAATCCCAGAAGGGGAACTACGAGACGCTGTCGGCCGCCAGGAGGGAGCTGAACTCGTTGGGTGAGTTCCGCCGTGTGTCCAAGGCTGATTCCGACCGGGCCGTGACCTTGGAGGCGGAGGTCCGCAGCGCGGAATCCAACCTGGAATCGGATAGGAAGGAGGTCTCCAGGCTGATGGGGTCCCTGGGAGGGGTCGATCCGGACACCATGTCGGGACTCCGCGGCAGGATCCGCGAGGTGGCCGCCGGTCGTGACAGGTACAGGTCGGAATCCTCCAAGCCCAGGGCGGCATCCGCCCCTGTGAGGAAGGGCCCCAATCCCGCCGTGGTCCTCGGGGCCGTGTTGGCTATCCTCGGTATAGTGGCCTCGGTCTTCACCGTGTACTCCCTGGTGCTGTCCCTTGCCGGATTGGCCGTCGCGGTCGTGGGATACGGCAGGGGTCGGACCCCTGTACCGTCGGTGCCCCTCAGGGATGAGGCGTTCATATCCTCCTACGAGGGCGATGTACGGGAGCTGTCATCGAAACTGGGTGTCCGGGTCGATTCCGTGGAGAATGCCGTGGATGCGATGTTGACACTGGCCGACGCCCATGACCGTCTGAGGGGCCATGAGGGCACCTCGGTCAGGATCAAAGAGGCCTACATCTCCAAGAAGGGTGAGCTGGACTCGTTCTACGCAGGTTACTCCGGAAAGGCCGGGTTCGAGGAATGCGTCCGCAGGACCGGGAAGGAGGCCGAGCTGAGGGCCACGATCAACAACATGAGGGATGCCATCAGAAGCTCCGGTCTGGATCCGGAACAGCCCAGGTGTCCCGTGGAGTCCAGGCCGTCGGAGGATCCCGACATCTCCATGTTGTCCGTGGAGAAGGGAAGGGTGGAGGCCGAGATGCGCCACGTGCTCGACACCGAGAAGCTGGATTCACTCATCGACACCAGGGAGTCCCTGGAGGCCGAGAGGAGGAGGGTCCTGATGGACGGGGCCGTCGCGGTCCTGGCATCCGCCATCGCATCCGAGGCCTGTGACGATGCCTACAGCACGGTGCAGCCCGGCGTGGCCGCCACCGCGGACAGGTATCTGTCCATGATGACCTCCGGCAGGTACAGGATCGACCTGGACCCCCGCAGGAAGGACACCCTCGCAGTGGTCGATTCGGAGGGCGTCAAGGGACCGAAGAGATGGAGCACCGGCCTGAGGGCACAGGTGCTGCTATCCCTGAAGCTGGCCGTGGCCAGGGAGCTGGGGGACGGGAAGGTCCCGATCGTCCTGGACGATGTGCTGCTGCCCTTCGACCCTGTCAGGAAGGAGGGTGCGCTGAGGGCATTGGAAGGCATCTCGGAGGAGATGCAGGTGCTGTTCTTCACCTGTGACCCCTCTGTGGCGGAGATCGTCTCCGGGCGTCCCGGCGTCCGTGTGGTCGACATGGGGGTGTTTTCCGCCTAAAACCTCTTTTTTCGCACTATATTTATAAACCATGTTTACATGACCGTGTTCAGAGGGAATGTACTGGACATCCCCCTGTTCACATTCATATCACGATCATCACGGCCCATATCAGGGCGAAGACCGAGAGGACATCGGGCAATGGAGCGCCGACCCGGACAATGGCGTCCTCCTCGGATTGGTTACAACTACCGTAGCCTGAAAGGTCAGGACACGGCGGACCGAACAGGCAGTTCCAGTTTTTCTCCAACACCCCAACGGAGGGTTACAATGAATATCGATCCCAATACAACGAAATACATGGTGAAAGCGAAGATCAACGCCGACGGAATCATCGAGAAGCCCGATGTCGTCGGAGCCATCTTCGGACAGACCGAGGGACTCCTCGGCGACGAACTGGACCTCAGGGACCTCCAGAAATCCGGCAGGATCGGAAGGATCGAGGTCGAGGTCACATCCAAGGGCGGGAAGTCCGAGGGAATCATCTACATGTCCTCCAGCCTGGACCAGGTGGAGACCGTCATCCTCGCATCCGCACTGGAGACCGTCGACCGCGTCGGACCCTGCAAGGCATCCATCCGCGTCCTCGGCATCGAGGATGTCCGTGTCACCAAGAGGGAGAAGGTCGTCGAGCGTGCGAAGGAACTCCTCAACGAGCTCATCAAGCAGTCCAAGGGATCCAGCTTCGACCTCACGGACAGCGTCAGGCAGAGCGTCCAGGTGGAGGAGATCACCACATACGGCAAGGACAGGTGCCCCGCAGGACCCAACGTCAGGGACTCCGAGGCCATCATCATCGTCGAGGGAAGGTCCGATGTCCTCAACCTGCTGAAGGCGGGAATCAAGAACGCCATCGCCGTCGAGGGTACCAACATCCCCAAGACCGTCCAGGACCTCTCCAGGGAGAGGGTCGCCACCGCCTTCGTCGACGGTGACAGGGGCGGGGAGCTCATCCTCAGGGAGCTCTTCCAGGTCGGGGAGATCGACTTCGTCGCCCGTGCACCCCGTGCACACGAGGTCGAGGAGCTCACCGCCAAACAGATCATCAAGTGCCTCCGCAACAAGGTCCCCGGCGACCAGTACATGGAGATGAACGGACTCATCACCGAGGAGAAGACCCTCGAGGACATCGGCGAGACCGTCGAGGAGCCCGTCGTGGTCGAGGAGAAGCACGAGCGCAGGGAGCGTGAGGACCGCAGGGAGCGCAGGGAGCGCAAGGACCGCGACGACGAGGACCGTGAGGAGAGGCGCAAGGACCGCTCCAAGTCCAAGGACCGCGAGGACCGCAGGGAGCGCAAGGGACGTTTCGACAACGACGCCATCGACAAGTACAGGAAGAAGAAGGAACCCGTCGTAGAGGAGCCCGCGGTCGAGACCGCAGAGGTCCCCAAGGAAGTCCCCGAGGAGAAGCCCGTCGAGGATGTCCCCGTGGAGGAACCCGTCGCAGAGCCTGTCGCCGAGGAGCCCGTGGTTGTTGACGAACCCGCCGTCGAGCCCGCACCCGTGGTGGAGGAACCCGTCGTCGAGGAGAAGCCCGCGAAGAAGGCGGCCGAGGAGAAGCCCAAGAAGGAGACCAAGACCAGGTCCCTCCGCGGAAAGAGGACCAGCGACAAGGTGCTCACCCCCGAGCAGGAACAGTACCGCGACATGCTCCTGGACCTGTCCACAACCCACAACGCCAACGTCCTCGGAGAGAACAACACCGTCCTCAGGCAGGTCGCCGTGAAGAGTCTGGTGAACTCCCTCAAGGAGGATTCCACCGGTGTCGTGGCCATCGTCTTCGACGGTGTCATCTCCCAGAGGATCCTCGATGTGTCCTCCGCCAACGGTATCAAGACCGTCATCGGAACCCGTAAGGGCAACATCACCAAGATGCCCGCCGACATAACGATCTGGACCAAGGAGAACCTCTACTGATAACCATGACAGAGAAGAGACCCGTGCAGACCTGGGATGATGTCGCCACGATGTCGTCCACGGAGGAGATCCAGATCCCCTCCGACCCCCTGGACCGTGTCCTCGGCCAGGAGGAGGCCATCGAGCTCGCCAAGATCGCCGCCAAACAGCGCAGGCATCTGCTGCTGGTCGGTCCCCCCGGGACCGGTAAGTCGATGATCGCACGCGCCCTCTCGATGAACCTCCCCCAGCCGAAGCAGGAGATCCGCGTCGCCAAGAACCCCGAGAACCCCGAGAGGCCCCTTCTGGAGGTCCTCGATGCGGCGGAGGTCCTGAAGGAGGAGGAGATCATGGCCGAATCCATCGGTGTCCTCCTGGAGCCCACCGAGGCACCCGGGAACGTCGCGGAGCATCTCGGATACAGGTGCAAATCCTGTCAGAAGTACTCCCTCCCCAGCGACCTCACCTGCCCCCACTGCAACCAGAGCAAGATGGGCGGAGGGGCCGGTTCCAACCCGTTCCAGGACCTGTTGGGGAGCCTCGGCGGCATGTTGGATGTCGCCGTCCCCCAGGCCACCGCCGGGAAGGAGAAGGTCAACACCACCCGCACCCGTGACGGTGTGGAGGAGACCGTGGTCTTCGAGCGCGCAGGCGACAAGATCAGGATGTTGGACCAGAAGGCCCTGGACAAGAGGGGCGAGCTCCAGCGCACATCCAACGAGAAGGTCCTCGTCAAGCTGCGCAGGGACCCCTTCGTCCTGGCCACCGGTGCCTCCGAGACGGAGCTGCTCGGTGATGTGAGGCACGACCCCTACGGTGGACACGAGAAGCTCGGTTCCCCCGCATACGAGAGGATCGTCGCCGGTTCCATCCACGAGGCCCACGAGGGTGTCCTGTTCATCGACGAGATCTCCCACCTGGGCGACCTCCAGAGGTACATCCTCACAGCGATGCAGGAGAAGTGCTTCCCCATCGTCGGTAGGAACCCCCAGTCCGCAGGTGCGAGCGTCAAGGTCGACGATGTGCCCTGTGACTTCATCCTGGTGGCCGCATGCAACATTCAGGACCTGGAGAACATCCTGTCACCTCTCAGGTCCAGGATCATCGGTAACGGATACGAGGTCCTGGTGGACATCGCCATGCCCGACACCCCCCGCAACCGTGCCAAGTACGCACAGTTCGTGGCCCAGGAGGTCAACCTGGACGGTCACATCCCCCACGCCACCATCGAGGCCGTGGAGCTGATCATCACCGAGGGCAAGGTCCGTGCCAAGGCCGACGGTCAGAGCAATGCGCTCACCCTGAGGCTCAGGGAGCTCGGAGGGCTCATCAGGGCCGCAGGGGACATCGCCGTCATGGAGGATGCCCAGTACATCACCGCCGACCACATCAGGCGTGCGCTGAGGCGCTCCCGCACGGCGGAGGACCAGATCCGTGAGAGGTACGGTTCCTACAACAAGGGACTCGGAAAGGATGTCTCGTCATCCCAGAAGGAGAGGTCCCAGTACTATTTCCAGACGGAGCACGTGGACGACAGCATGTTCTCCTGATCCCGTCATCCCAAACGATTTCCCAAACCCTTTCATCCTTTCTCCGAACTCCCTCCGCAAATTCTGATATACAGCATCCCGGATTCACGGTCGATGAATCCGTACCGTCTTCTGACACTCGTTCCGGTGGTGGTCATCATCGCACTCCTCCTGGTCCCGTCAGCGGATGCGGCAAAGGGGTCCGAGGAGGAACCGCCGGCACCATGGGAGACACATCCCGATGCGGATTACATCGTAACCGCCGCGGAGGACGGCTCCGTCCAGCTCTCGTTCAGAGAGGTTGTGGATGTGAGCGAGGAGTTCCCCGATGGCGTGAAGTGGACAACCAGGACCTATCCGTCCGGTTCGGACATCACCGTGTCCAGATGGTCCCAGGTGGAACCGCCCTCCCTCTCCGTCGTGTTCGACGGTGCCGTGGTGGACGACCTGGTCCTGATCCAGGTGGACGACTCCGACATCAGGGACAAGTACGTCTCTGTGGACTTCAGGATGGTCTCGGGGACCATCGGGAAGCTCTCACTCGTATCGGTGAACTACTCCCAGCAGTCCTCATTGGGCAGTGACTACAGCGACGTCATGTTCAATCCCGTCGATGAGGCCGTGTTCGACCTGGAGGGTGGCAGGATCGCCGAGTTCGACCCCACATCCCACATGGTCCATGTGGAGTCCATGAAGGTCTCCATCGGAACCTCCATGGTGGTGGACCGTTTCTACACCACCGGACACAACGGAAGGTACGGTGATGTGGACATCCTCCTCCTGGGAGGGACCGTGGGATACATGGCCAACATGAAGTCCAGGATCGGCAACCTCACCTATCACATGGAGCACGGGTCCGTAAGGTACATGGCGGTGGGTGCGGACACCGAGGCAGGGGACAACCAGAAGGGTCTGCAGTATGCCTGCACCTCGTATGTGACCGGCGATGTGGACCTGTACATCGGACCGACCGCGTCCGTGGGCTATCTGATCATCGGCGGAGGGATCACAAGCAACCCGAACATCCTCTGGAACGGCACCGTGGTCCAGGACAGGCCCATGAGGAACATCTCCATCGAGGCAGAGGAACATACCATCCGTGCGGACACATGTTTCATGAACGAGAAGCGCACCCATGCGTTCAGGTTCTCGTCGTTCAAGGTCGAGGGTTCCCCCGGAACATCGGCGATCTCCCAATCATACAGGTCCGATGACGGTTCGTACATGCCCGTTTACGGTGAGAACGGCATCTGGATGGGCACAGGTCATACGGACCTGCCCAGCGGGACATCACTCTTCATCAATTCCATAGTGGTCGTCAATCCCGACGGTGTCATGAACGTCGATGTCGGGGGGAGACTGGTCATGACCGACCGTATGGTCCTACAGGGCACCCTCAACGCCGTCGGAGAGGTCATCAACAACGCCGTCGTCGAGCTGAGGGACAACGGGGAGGTCCTGGGGGGCTTGTCCGGTGACGGGTACATCGCAGATTACATCGTGAGCCAGACCACCGGTTCCAACATCAACATCATGTCATCCTATGACACGGTGATGATCAGTCAGCAGAACTCCCATTCCGTGAGCGAGATCGACGCACTCCTGAAGAGCGGACAGTGCAAGGTGAGGATATCACTCCAGTACTCGGGAATGGCCTTCGGAAGCGACACGTTCATGATCAGCCTCAGGGAGAACATCGTTAACGACACGTTCACCGGGGCGTACACCCTGCACATCGAGGGTATAGACCCGTCACTCCTGGAGATGTGCGACATCACCGTGGATGTGCCCCTGGGGGTCCCCGCGGGATACGAGGCGAAGGTCTACTATTACGGTACGGGTTCCGACGATCCCGTTCTCACCGAGAGCTCCATGCCCCAGTACGGTCAGGTGGAGTTCCACACCAACAAGCTGGGTGTCTTCGGTATCACCCTGAGTCCCATCGACCAGCCGGTGGAATCCCCTCAGAGGGAGAACATCGCCGAGATCGCCGTCCTCCTGATCGGTATCGCAATCGTCAGCGGACTGATGGTGTACACCGTGTTCTACTTCAGGCCCAGATGAGCCATCTCAGAAGGATGTGAAGCTTATGCCGGGGGTTCCGGACACCATGCGGAATCCGTCCCCACCGTCGTTGTAGAATGATTGGAGGTATTCCGTTCTCACGAACCCGTGCCTCTCATAGAATCTGATGGCGTTGGTGTTCGTGGTCCTGACCTCCAGCTGGATCGTGGACATGCCCTCCATGAGGCATCTCCTGCGGAATGATTCCAACAGCTGTGTGCCTATCCCCGTGCCCCTGTGACCCGAGGAGACGGCGAACAGGGATATTGATGCCCTGCCGCCGTCGAGACGGGAACCGCATATGGCCCCCAGGGGATTGCCGAAGAGGTCCTCGGCTATGAACTGCCCCGTGGGCCACTGCATGCGGAAGAAGTTTATGACATCCGGCGAGAAGTAATCGTCGAGATTGCTGTTCATGATCGAGAACACCTTCTCGGTGTCCCTCTCGCCGGCCTGTCTGATCATCGCCATGTTATCATCAGCGGTGTCTGAGCGCGGCTCCGATTATACCGAGGATGACGACGAGGATGGGGATGATGTAGTATCCGTACTCGTCGATGAGTCCCTGGATGTCGAACTCGGTCGTTCCGTCGGTGTCGCCGGGGGTTGTGGGGTCGGTGGGTTCGGAGGGTGCCGGGTCCTGTCCCACATAGTATGTGATCCCTGCGGTGGTCTGGGAGACCCCCGCGGAGTTGGTGACGGTGACCTTCAACTCATGGGCGCCGTCGGCGGGCTTGTAGACCACACGGGGCACGGTAGTGTCCCTGGTACCGCCGTCTCCGAAGTCCCAATGGTAGGTGTATGTGTCCGATGCGGGCGATACGGTGACGGAGAATGTGACCTCCTCGCCGGACCTGTACGAGGTCTCGATCTCGGAGATGTCAACACTGAACCCGTCGTAGTTGTAGTACCTTGAGAAATCCCTGTCGAAGGCCGCGGCGAAGAAATCGGAGACCTCCTTGGAGTTGATTATGACACCTGTCTCCCTGTTCTCCTCGACGGATGTGGGGCTCCAGTTGATGGATGAGACCAGTACACGGTCATCCCCGACGATCCCCTTGTTGTGGACATAGGGTTTGTCCATGGTCGCGGCGGATACGAGTGTGCTGGAGTTGATCAGGAGCGCCTGGTATTCGGCATCCGCCTTGCCCTGTGCATCCTTCCCCTCACCGAGGATGATCTTCGCATCCATTCCGGGGTTGGAGGATGCCTGTTTCGCCATCATCATGACGGGTGATGTCTCGCCGAGGTCGGCGTATTCGCTCTTGACGTACTGCTGCTGGGAGTACACACGCTCGGTTGCGTTGGAGATGATGTACTCTATCGCATCGTAGGAGTTGTCGTTGGAGAGGACGGGGGTGATGGGTGCGGTGTACGATGTGAACGTCGCATCGTCATAGGCTTTGTAGGTCAGTGTCGAGGCGGTCACCTGGGGGTACTTCTCCTGGAAGTCGTATGTGTCCCCGTAGTCGGCGGAGTAGTCGTTGTCGAAGACCTCCTTCATGTAGGTCGCGTACTCGGGACTCTCCACCACGACACCCCAACCGCGGTTGTCGCTGTCCGTGTTGTAGGGGTCGCTGTCGAGTTTCCCGTCACAGTTCCCGCTGCTCCAGTTCTCGGAGGTGATGATGACCGTCTCCATATCTATGATGGCGAACTTGGCATGGACGTTCTCGAACCTGTCCACATCCGTTCCGCCGATGAATCTGACCTCTCCGCCCGCATCGATGAGCGCCTTCATGTTGGAGGCGAACTGCAGGACGGTGTTCCCGACGGGGGCACCCTCGTGGAGGATGGTGACGTCCACTCCCCTCTGCTCCAGTTGGATGAGGAGTGCGTAGATGTTGTTGCTCCTGAGCTCGTACATCTCGATGAACACGGATTCCTGTGCCTTCTCCAGTGCCTGGTAGATCGGGATCCCGCCATGGTCGGGGAAGAGGAAGGGTGTGACGGTACCGGTGTACTTGTCAACCTCCAAGGGGTTCTGAGTCTGTCCGGGGATGTACTTGTTCTCGGTCCAGTCCAGGGCTGTGTCGGTGTCGTTACCGTCTATCCTCTGGAGGAAGTACTTGGTGCTCTTGACAACGGATTCGCCTGACCAGAGGGTGGTGTCCTTCACGGTCCCGGTTCCGTAGCACATGGCGTCGATGATCTTGTCCTTGGGGTCGACGAGGTAGATGTCGTCCCCGTTCTTGGCAGGGTCGAATTTCTTGGTGAGTGTTATGCCGGCATCGTTGTCGCTTATGACATACACATTCTCACGGCTGGTGAATGCCGTCCCTGTGTTCTGCAGGGCGAGGGTGACAGTCCCTCCCGCATTGAGTTTGTACGATTTTGAGAATGTGACCGTCCCTTCGTTGTCGGTCACGGAGTATCCCCTGAGATCGATCGTGGTTGTAGAGTAGTTCTTCAGGCTGACCCCTTTGTCGTTGTTGGAACAGACCTCGTACAGCAGCAGACCGTCTGTGGGGTCTGCGGCATCGGAGCATTCCGTCGGAACGACGGGGACCATGCATGCGAGCATCACGAAGACCGCGACGCAGGCCATGAGCTTCCTGTGTGCATCCATGGCGAATCCGTACCGTTGAACTGTAATAAAAACCACCTCATCCCCCTACGGGGTATCGGAAGGATCGGTGGGAAGGTGGGTCCGGAACAGTCCCCGGACCCTTTTAAGGTATCATTCAGCCGAGGGGACGGCGGTCTGCGCCGAGGAACGGTATCCGTCGGTCCTGAGGCACCTCATCGAGTTGAGTATGGCTATCACCGAGACCCCCACATCACCGAAGACTGCCACCCACATGTCTGCCACCCCGAACACCGCCAGGACCAGGATGGCGAACTTCACGCCGAGTGCGAAGACTATGTTCTCCTTCACGATGCGGTTGACCCTCTTCGCCAATCTGATGGCCATCGGGACCTTCGAGGGTGCATCGTCCATTACGACCAGGTCCGCCGCCTCTATTGCCGCATCGGACCCAAGTGCACCCATGGCGATACCGATGTCGGACATGGCCAGTGACGGGGCGTCGTTGATCCCGTCACCAACGTAGACCGTTCTCCCCTTCCCGGAACCCATCAGGTCCCTCAGGACCTCGGTCTTGTCCCCGGGGAGGAGTTCGCTGTGGACCTCGTCCAACCCCAGACGTTCCCCCACGGATTCCGCTATGTTCCTGGAATCACCTGAGAGCATCACCGTCCTCCCGATCCCGCATCCCCTCAGTTCCCTGACCGTTGTTTCGGAATCGGATTTCACAACATCTGCCACCACGATGTGGCCCATGTAGGCACCGTCCCTGGCCACGTGGATGTTCGTGCCCATGACCTCCTCTGTGCAGACCTCCACGCCCGCATCGGACATCAGTCTGTGGTTTCCCACATGGTGCGACACACCATCGATGACCGCACGGATGCCCTTGCCCGGGATCTCCTCCGATTCCGACACCCTGTCACTCCCTATCTCCTCTCCGTGGGCCCTTCTTATGGATTCCGACACGGGGTGGTTGGAAACGGATTCGGCCTCCGCGGCCATCCTCAACAGCTCCTCCTCGGTGCATCCGATGGGATGTACGCTCACCACATCGAACCTGCCCTCCGTGAGGGTACCGGTCTTGTCGAACACCACCGTGTCCGCGGACCCCAGTGCCTCGAGGTAGTTCCCGCCCTTCACCAGTATCCCCATCCTCGATGCGGCGCCGATGCCGCAGAAGTATCCCAGGGGGACGGATATCACCAGGGCACAGGGGCATGAGACCACCAGGAACGTCAGGGCCCTGTACACCCATGTGGACGCATCGTATCCGAACAGGATCGGCACAGCCGCGACCATCAGCGCGCATATGACGACGGCAGGGGTGTAGTACCTTGCGAACTTCGTGATGAACCTCTCGGTTGGTGCTTTGGCGGACACCGAATCCTCCACCAGTTCGAGGATTCTCGTGACGGTGGAGTCCTCACAGCATCTCGTCACCCTGACGGTGATCCTGGATGTCAGGTTGATCGTGCCGCTTATGACGTCCTCCCCCTCCGTGACATCCCTGGGCATTGACTCTCCGGTGAGGGCCTTGGTGTCAACGGATGACGTCCCTCCGATGACGGTCCCGTCCAAGGGGATCCTCTCCCCTGGGAGGACCACGATGGTCTCGCCCACGGAGACCTCCTCTGGGTCCACCCTCTCCAGGTTCCCGTCCCTCAGGACGTTGGCGTACTCCGGTTGGATATCCATGAGGGAGGAGATGGACTCCCTCGTCCTCCCGACGGCCCTCCTCTCGAACCATTCGCCCACCTGGAAGAACAGCATCACGGCCATCCCCTCCGGGTATTCGCCTATGACGAACGCCCCGACGGTAGCTATGACCATCAGCAGGTGTTCGTCGAAGACCTGTCCCTGACCGATGTTCCTGACCGCTTTGAGGATGACATCGTATCCGACAACCAGGTATCCGATCAGGAAGACGGTGAACTGGAGGATGGCATCCGAATCCAGGATGAAGTGCATGATCGCACCGAGGGCGAAGATGGCCCCGCCGAGTATCATGCGCCTTTCGATACCTTTCACCGTATCACCTGATCCTCTTGACGACGACCTCTCCCTCGATCCTCTTTGCGATCCCGGAGGCCTCCTCCACTATCCCGTCCATCCTCTCTTCGGGGGCCTCTATGGTCATCCTCTGTGTCATGAACGACAGGTTGGCCTCTGTGACCCCTGATATCTTCTGCACTTCGCGTTCGATCTTGGCCGCACAGTTGGCGCAGCACAGTCCCTCCAATCTGAGAACCGCTTTCATGTTATCACTTAATTGAATATGTGAACAACCATTCAAGTATAATAAACATGGGCAACCGTCTTATCCGTTCTGTGGGATTCCGAGGGTATGTCGGCGGAGAGGGATGTGAACGTCATACTGGGTGAGCCCCGCAGGGCCATCGTCACCATGGCGGTACCATTGATCGTATCCCTCCTGGTGGCCACTGTGAACACCGTGGCCGACCGTGTGTGGTGTTCGGGCCTCGGTCCCGATGCATTGGCCGCCATCGCCCTGGTGGAGCCGGTCTATCTCGTCATAATGGGAATAGGGAACGGATTCGGAGTGGGCGTGGCAGCGGTCGTGTCCAGGTTCATAGGTGCGGGGAGGAGGGATTCCGCCTCGGGATGTGCCACGAACGCCGTCATGTTCTCCCTGCTGTTCGGTCTGGTCCTCACCCCGTTCCTGATCCTGTTGACGGAGCCTCTGCTCGGTCTGATCGGTACGGGGGACATAGTCGGCACCGCATCACCGTACATGCTGCAGTTGGTGATGTTCACCTTCGTCCACATCCTCTACGGGACAGTCTCCGGTGCCCTGAGGGGAGAGGGTGCGGCGAAGATGGCCAGGCAGATGGCCCTGATGATGGCGGTGACGAACATCATCCTGGACCCGGTGTTCATCTACGTTCTGGACATGGGGGTCGCCGGGGCGGGTCTCGCCACATCCATCGCAACGATGGTCTCCGTGGCCTTCGGACTTTGGTTGTATCTAAGCGGCAGGATGTACATCCGCATGTCCTTCAGGGGTTTCAGGTTCGAGAGTGTCCACCTGAGGCCGGTGCTGCAGATGGGTGTGCCCCAGATGTTCGAGTACACGGTGATGTACGGGATGAACATCGTCCTGAACTTCATCGTCATCCAGTGTGCCGGTTCCCATGGGCTGACAATCTACTCCGTTCCGAACCTCGTCCTCCAGATGGCCATGATCCCCGCGATGGCGATAGGTTCGGCTCTGGTGCCCGTGGCCTCATCGGCATACGGTCAGCGGGACAGGGACAGGATGGGCACCGCCTTCGGATACGCGCTGAGGCTTGTCGTGGGCATCGTGGGTGCGTTCTGCGTGGTGATATTCATCATTCCGGAGCCGTTCCTGTACCTGTTCACCTACTCCGCCGAGATGGAGCCGTTGAGGGCGCAGATGGTGGAGGCCCTGAGGATCTACTGCATGTTCCTGCCGTTCTACGTCCTGATACCGGTCTGCTCCAGCATGCTCCAGTCGATGATGATGCCGAACCGTTCGGTGGTCTGTGCCGTGATCAGGAACCTGTTGCTGATCCTGTTCTACGCAATAGCCGCACAGTACTCACTGACCGCCATATTCTGGGCGGTGTTCCTCGGCGAGGTCATCGGAGGTCTGATGATGTACGCCGTGGCGAAGCGTTCCTTCAGAGGGCTGTGTCTTCAGAAAGGATGGGAAAAGGGGTAAGGTCCCCGTCCGGAGACGGGGTTTGATTGGTTCTCAGATATACCTGATCAGGTCCCTGACGACGGCCTCGGGATCCTTGGCCTTGACGACACCGGATGCAAGGAGTACTCCCTTCGCACCGAGGTCTATGGCACCTCTGACGTCGTCACCGGTCTTGACACCGGCTCCGCACAGGACGGCGACCTTCGGGTCCACTTCTGCGACGGCCTCCACGGTCCCCGACACGATGGCGGGGTTGGCGGTGGTCACGGAGATGTCCCCTCCGATCAGTTCCGGGGGCTCCACTGCGATGAAGTCCGGCGAGAATGCGGCGAGTTCGGCCGCTGCCTCGGTGGTGTCGGCGCACACACAGGTGATCAGTCCGAGCTCCCTGCACATGGAGACGCAGGTCCCTACATCGGCGGAGGGCTGTTTGTGCTCGGAGTGGTTGATCAGTGTGCCCACGGCACCTGTCGCCTTCACCAGGTTCGGTGTGGTGTATCCGGTGCCCGATCCGGGTCTGCGGGGGTCCACGTTCTGTGAGAACACGGGGAGTCCCGCATCGGCTGTGACGCGTCCGAGCTCCACCATGGGGGGACAGACGGCTATCGATACGCCGGATTCGTCGGCGACCTTGGCACAGGCCTTTGCGAGGCGGAGGGCGGATGCCCCCTCGACCTCTGTGTAGACCTTGCAGTTGACGATCACCGTGGGAGTCCTCAGACCTGCCAAGTCCATCACCGTGTTCACTCGACGTCCTTGTCGAGGTTGCACTTGTCTGCCTTCTCGTCGTTCAGGTCGATGAACCTGGATGTGAGCTCCTTGAGGACCTCGGGTCTGGAGGTGTACTCCATCTCCTCGGGTCCGAGGATGGAAGGCATGAAGGGTCCCTGGCTCCTCATGAACTTGCTTGCCTTGATGGCGTTCATGCGGGCGAGGTCCCAGGTGTTGCCCTTGAAGAAGTCGACGGGGATGTGGTCTCCGCCCTTGACTCCCATGGGCTCGAGTCCCTGGAGCTTTCCTTCGTTGAGCTGGAATCCGAGACAGCAGATTCTCGGGGGTCCGTCGAAGTAGACGGGGTCGGACTCCTCGGGGGAGCAGGGGTAGAACGCACCGTAGTGGCTTCCCCTCATCCATCCTGCGACCATCATGGTGTTGTTCATGAAGGGCTGGAGGTACTCTCCCACGGAGGGCAGACCGCTCTGGGCACGGCAGATACAGACGGGGTCGTCCTTTCCGATGTACTTTCCGGCGGTCAGGTTGAGCTTGTCGGTGGACACGACGCATGCGGGTCCGAGTCCGGACCTGGAGCAGATCCTCTTGATGGCGTATCTGGAGGTGTCTCCCAGGAGGGACAGGATGCTCCATGTCTCCTCGGGGGCGGACATGACGACCTTCTTGTTGTCCATGACGTCCTGGATCTCCACATCGAATCCCTTCTTGGCCCTGGCGTCGACGACGAGGCCGGTGGTGGTGAAGGGGTCCAGGAAGATGCGGGACAGGGGCATGGAGTACGCGGAGGGCTCGGTCTTGTCCGCGATGAAGAACATGAGAGGCTCGGATCCCCTCTCCTCGAAGGTCATCTCGGCGGAACCGGGTCCCGCTCCCTTGACGTTACCGGAGAATGCATCGGTCAGGATGTCCTGTCCGGCTGCGTAGAGCTTCATGGACTTCGCGAGCTTTGCGGCCTTCTGGAAGCACTCCCATGCGGCTCCGTGGACGTCCTTGTTGTTGCAACCCTTGTAGTGGGTCATGAAGAGGTTGATGTCGTCTCCGACACGGGTGACGTAGAAGTCCTCGATGACTCCCTGTTTCTGTGCATCTGTCAGGATGTCCTTCGCTGCCTCCATCATGGAGGGGTGGGGCCTGGAATGACCGACGACGGATCCGACGTCGGCTTTGATTACTGAAACCGTAACTTTTTCCGCAGACATGTGTACACCATATCCTTTGTTGCCCTCCGTTAAGTTCAGCTATTAGATAAACCTACGTCACGGTCCGATTCACGGCCCCATCCATAGGATATCACCATATCCGGCAGGCGTCCGGCGATGTCGCGGCCGTCGGGTCCACGGATGCAAGGCCCTTATATCCCCCACCCTTATGCGGGTGACATGACAGACAACGGGAAGATGACGCTCGTCCTCCTGCGCCACGGCGAGAGCCAGTGGAACAAGGAGAACCTCTTCACCGGTTGGACCGACGTGGACCTCTCCGACACCGGGAGGGCCGAGGCCAGGTCCGCCGGGAAGATGCTCAGGGACGAGGGTTTCGATTTCGATATTTGCTACACATCCTACCTCAAACGTGCGATCCACACGCTGAACGCCGCGCTGGAGGAGCTCGACAGGGAGTGGTTGCCGGTCGTCAAGACATGGAAGCTCAACGAACGCCACTACGGGGCGCTCCAGGGGCTGAACAAATCCGAGACCGCCGCCATGTACGGCGAGGACCAGGTCAAGATCTGGAGGAGGTCCTACGACACACCCCCGCCGGAGCTCGAGGCCGAGGACCCCAGGTCCCCCGCGCTTCAGGAGCAGTACAGGGGGATCGACCCCTCGCTCCTGCCCCTGACGGAGAGCCTGAAGGACACCGTCGCACGTGCCGTCCCCTTCTTCGAGGATGAGATCAAACCCAGGATGCTCGCGGGCGAGAGGGTCATCATCGCCGCACACGGGAACTCCCTCAGGGCGCTGGTGAAGCACTTCGAGAGGATGTCAGACGAGGACATCGTGGGTGTGAACATCCCCACCGGCGTCCCCCTCGTGTACGAGTTCGATGCGGACTTCAACGTCATCGGTAAGAGGTATCTGGGCGACCAGGATGCCATCAACGCCAAGATGAACGCCGTGGCGAACCAGGGCAAGAAGAAGTGAGTCGAACGGGACCTTTGTCCCATATCCCATCAACGGCGGGCCGTCCCACTTTCGGCCCGCCCCCAACATAATCCGGTTCTCTGGGCCATGTTCCATTTTCGGTCCACTTTCGGTGACCTCCCCCTGTTTCCTTTTAGTACCCTCCCGGAGTACAACAGCTTATGAGGGGCCCTACGGCCTCAGAGAGGTGAATGAACATGTGCAGACTGATTGCATACTGCGGAATGGACTGCCGTCAATGCGATGCGTACGTCGCAACGGTGAACGACGACTGGGAGCTCCGCGAGAGGACCGCTACCGCCTGGTCCGAGATGAACGGGGTGACGATCTATCCGGAGCAGATCAACTGCAGGGGGTGCCGTTCGGACGGTATCAAGTGCGCCTACTGTCAGAACAACTGCCCGATAAGGAGATGCGCCGTCGACAGGGGGATCTACTCCTGCGGTGAATGCGATGAGAAGGCGACATGTCCGCTCATCAACGAGTTCATCTCCAACAACCCTGAGGTCCTCATCAATCTGGAGTGACCTCATTCACAACCTTCGAACTGGCTGTCGTAGAGCATCCTGTAGAATCCGTCGGCGGCCAGGAGTCCGTTGTGGTCGCCCATCTCGATCACCTCTCCGTTCCTCATCACGATGATGAGGTCGGAGTTCCTGATGGTGGAGAGCCTATGGGCTATGACGAACGATGTCCTGCCCTCGGTGAGCCTGTCCATCGCCGCCTGGATGTGCCTCTCGGTACGGGTGTCCACGGAACTCGTGGCCTCGTCAAGGATGGTCATGGGTGCATCCTTCACTATCGCCCTCGCGATGGTGAGCTGCTGTCTCTGACCGGCGGAGAGTCCCGTGCGGTCGTCGATGACGGTGTCGTACCCCTCGGGAAGGGATTCGATGAAACCGCTTATGCCCACGGCCTCGCATGCCTCCTTTATCATGTCACCGTCGGCATCCGTCCTCGTGAAGGCTATGTTCTCCCTCACCGTCCCCTTGAACAGCCACGAATCCTGTAGGACCATGGAGAACATGTCGTGCACCTGCTCACGGGACATGCTCCTGGTGGACACCCCATCGACCAGGATATCCCCCGAATCGGGATCGTAGAACCTCATCAGGAGGTTGGCGATGGTGGTCTTCCCGGAACCCGTGGGTCCGACGATCGCTATCTTGGAACCCGGTTCCACATCCAGGTTCAGGTTGTGGATGACCTCCTTGCCGGGGATGTAACCGAAACGGACGTCCCTGAACTCCACATGTCCGGTTACCCTGTCGGGCATAACGGTTGCGGGGGAAGGTTCCATCTCCTCCAGGTCCAGGAACTCGAACACCCTCTCGGATGCGGATGCCACGGACTGCATCATGGCCACGGAATCTGCCAGTTGGGCTATCGGCTGCGTGAACTGCCTTATGTAGACGATGAACGCCACGATCACACCGTATCCGATGGAACCCTCTATGACCATCATGGACCCTGCGACGCAGACCAGCACGTACCCCAGGTTGCTGATGAAGTTCATGGTCTGGGGCATCATACCGGTCAGGAACCTGGCGAGGAAGGCGGAGTGGTACAGGCTCTCGTTGATCTCGGTGAACCTCTCGGCCGAACCCTCCCTCCCGTTGTACAGGTCCACAACGTCATGTCCGTAGTATATCTCCTCGATCAGGCCGTTCATCCTGCCCAGGTCCCTCTGCTGAGCGGCGAAGAACCTCTGGGTGCGATGGGTGATCACATAGAGTATGCAGAAACCGATGGCCGTGGGCACCATGGCGATGAGTGCGAGCCTCCACTCGGTATAGAACATCATTATGAGGGAGCCCAGGAGCATGGCCACCGATGTGCAGGTCATGCTGATGCTCTCGGCACAGGAGTTGGACACCGTGTCGGTGTCGTTGGTCATCCTGCTCATGACATCGCCGGTGCTCCTGGAGTCCAGGTCGCCGACCGCCAGGCGGTTCATCTTGCGGGACAGGCCGTCCCTCATGCGAGCCCCCACCTTCTCGGAGGCCGAGGCTATTATCCAATGTTCGGCGGTGGCGAAGAGCGTGCTGGTGATGTATATCGCCAGGAGCATGGTCCCTACGGACGCTATCGCACCCAGGTCGATCTCCGTCCCGTTCAGGATGCCTGACGAGATGTTGTCGGTGATCTCCGAAAGGTACTGGGGTCCGATCAGGGCGAGTATGCTGCTGATCAGGGTGCATGCGATGCCGATGAACAGGTCCTTCCTGAAGGGTCCCATGTAAGACAGGAGCCTCCTCATGGCGGCACCCAGGTCCTTGGGCTTCTGGACCTTGTTCCACTGCGGTCCCGGCGGGCTCATTCAGGTCCCTCCGACAGCTGTGATTCGGCGATCTCCCTGTACAGGGGGCAGTCCTCCATCAGGGATGCATGGTCACCGTCGCCGACGATCCTCCCGCCGTCCATGACGATGATCCTGTCGGCATCCATGATCGTACCTATCCTCTGGGCCACGATGATGGTCGTGTGGCCTGAGGTCTCCCTCTTCAGAGCTGCCCTCAGGTCCCTGTCCGTCCTGTAGTCCAATGCGGAGAAGGTGTCGTCGAAGATGTAGATCTCCGGGTCCCTGCAGACGGCCCTGGCGATGGACACCCTCTGCCTCTGTCCCCCGGAGACGTTCCTCCCGTGCTGTGATATGAACGAATCCATCCCCTCGGGCATCGAGTCCACGAAGGCCGATGCCTGTGCGATGTCCAGCGCCCTGCGGATGTCGTCGTCGGTGCGTTGGTCCGAACCCTCACCGTAGTTGACGTTGTCCCTCACCGAACCTGAGAAGATCACCGCGCTCTGCGGAACGTACCCTATCCTGGAGTGGAGTCCGTTCAGTCCGTACTCCCTCACATCGTGTCCGTCCACCATCACCGAACCTGAGGTGGCCTCGTACATGCGGGGTATCAGGTTCACGAGGGATGTCTTCCCCGATCCCGTGGGCCCTATGATGGCGAAGGTCTGTCCAGGTTCTATTCTGAATGATATGTCCGATATCACCGTCCTCCCGTCCCCGTAGGAGAAGGACACGTCCCTGAACTCCACGGACCCCTTCTCTTCCGTCTCATCTACGCCGGGTCCATCCCTTATGGACGGTTCGTGTTCGATCACCTCGCGTATGCGGGCGGAGGACACTATGGCCCTGGGCAGTCCCCGGAAGACCCCTGTGAGCATCATGACGGACATGACGACCTGTGTCGCATAGGTGGTGAAGACGATCATGTCCGAGAACAGGGTCATCTGGGCATCCTGTGATGCAGTGGACACGACGATCCCCGCACCGATCCAGTAGATCGCCAGGGTCAGGAAGTTCATCAGGGAGGATGAGATCGGATGCAGGGGTGCCATTATGTGGACGGCCGAGAGGTTGTTCCTCAGCAGCTCGTCGTTGGCCCTGTCGAACTTCCCCTGCTGGAGTCCCTCGGCGTTGTACGCACGTATCACCCTCAGTCCCTCCAGGTTCTCCCTTGTGGAGCGGTTCACACCGTCCATCAGCCATTGGATGCGCCTCATGAAGGGGAAGTTGAGCTTCATCAGCACGACTATCACTATCACAAGGAACACCATGGCCACGGCTGTGACGGCGGTCCATTCGAAGGCCCCGGAGTTGATCTTCCCGATGGCCCACACGGCCATCACCGGTGCCTTGACCGAGATCAGCAATGCCCTGGCGGTGAACTCCTGGATGTGGTGGACGTCGTTGGTGGACCTGGTGATGAGGCTGGCGGCGGAGAATGCGTTGATATCCTGTTTGGAGAAGGATTGGACCCTCCCGAACTCCAGTCTGCGGAGGTTCCTACCGAGGGCGGCGGCGGTCCTCGCGGCCATGGCCCCGGCACCCAGTGACGCCACCAGGCTGAACAGTGAGCATGCCACCATGGCGACACCGTCCCTGACCACTATCTCCGATCCGGAGCCGGATTGGATGTGGTATGTGATCTCGCTCATGTACTCGGGGATGCGGAGGTCGAAGTACACCATCGTGACGACGAGGGCCACACATGCGATGACATACGTCCAATCCCTCCTCCCCAGGTATCTCAGAATCATCAACGGCCCTCCACCCGTCTCTAAGTCCGTTGGGGATAAAAACCACCCCTTGGATGGATGGGTCGTCTGGAGTCAATCTGCGACCCCGTGCGGAGTGCCCGTCGCCCGGTGGGATGCCCATTTATATCATTTGTATAATCACAGCACCATTATGACAGAGGTCAGAGACTCAAGCAACATATCCGTGGCCGACGGCACGGCCACCATCCGCGGATGGGTACAGGATGTCAGGAACATGGGGGGCATCTCCTTCCTGACACTCCGTGACAGGCACGGCACCATCCAGGTCACCATGCCCAAGAAGAAGATCGACCCGGAGCTCTTCGGACTCCTCACCAAGCTCTCCAGGGAGACGGTCGTCTCCATCACCGGGGAGGTCAAGGAGAGCAACCAGACCGCACTCGGACTGGAGCTCATCCCCACATCCGCCTTCGTCTACGACGAGGCCGCGGTGCCCCTGCCCATGGGTGTCATCGACAAGGTCAACGTGGAGATGGACACCCGTCTCAACAACAGGTTCATGGACCTGAGGAAGCCCGAGGTCAAGGCCATCTTCGAGCTCAAGGCCATGATGGTGGAGCTCATCGAGGAGGCCGTCAGGCAGAACGGTTTCACCCAGGTGTACACCCCCAAGATCTCCGCCGCCGGTGCCGAGGGAGGTGCCGAGCTCTTCCAGGTGCAGTACTTCGACAGGCCCGCGTACCTCGCCCAGTCCCCCCAGCTCTACAAGCAGATCCTCATGAGCACCGGACTGGACCGTGTGTTCGAGATCGGACCCGCGTTCCGTGCGGAGCACTCCAACACCAACCGTCACGTCACCGAGTTCATCTCCTTCGACGGCGAGATGTCCTGGATCGAGAAGGAGGAGGATGTCATGGCCATGATCGAGGAGATCGTCGACCATGTCCTCAACGGACTGAAGGAGAGGGGTGCCAAGCAGCTGGAGGCCCTCGGGAAGGAGATCACCGTCCCCGCAAGGCCCTACCCCATCCTCACCTACTCCGAGTGCCTCAAGATAGTCAACGATGCCGGACTTCCCCTGAAGGAGGGTGACGACCTCGGAACCGAGGGCGAGAAGATCGTCGGTGACCACATGGCGGAGAAGGGATGCGACCTGTACTTCATCGCGGAGTACCCCGAGGAGGCCAAGCCCTTCTACATCATGGAGAAGGACGGCACATCGTACTCCTACTCCTTCGACCTGGACTACAGGGGACAGGAGATCTCCTCCGGAGGACAGAGGGAGCACAGGTACGACAAGCTCGTCGAGAGGATGCAGAAGAAGGGACTCAACCCCGATGATTTCACATTCTACCTGGATGCATTCAGATACGGTATGCCTCCCCACGGCGGATGGGGTATCGGTATCGAGAGGCTCCTCGTGAAGATGCTGGACCTGCCCAACATCAGGGAGGCCATCCTCTTCCCCAGGGATCCCAGCAGACTCTCCCCGTGAGGGTCGTTTCAAAACAAGGGGGCGCACATGCCCCCTGTCTCAGATGATCCATCTCGTGTTCCTTGTGTTCCCGTCGTTCCTTATGAGTCCCAATCTCTTGAGCTTGGACACGACCTTCTTGACTCCGGACAGGCTCATGTTCACTTCTTTCGAGACATCCTCCAATCTGATCCCCGGATTCTCGGCGAGTATCCCCAGGATCCTCCTCTGATTGTCGTTCAGGATGGCCGCTCTGCTGTCGGTCACTGTTTTACCGTGCACCCAATCCGGTCTGAATGCGAAGGGGATGGTCACGGTGACGGTGAAGTCATCCACATCTATCGCCTCCCTGCCATAGCTCTTCACTATCCTGGGCACACCGTATCCGGAGCTCTCCGACAGGCCGAGGCCGATGAAGAGTTGGAACAGATTCCGGTTGACAGGTCTGCTTCTGCCATGGTAGAAATCCTCTCTGCTCATGGCGAAGGGGATGCCTCCGAAGGAATGGATCTCCATCCTATCATCGAAGATGTGGACAGAAGGGGGCCGGAGCTCGTTCCAGTTGTTATGTACGCAGGCGTTCATCCACGCCTCTCTGAACGCAATGGTGTCGAACAGGTTCTCCTCCCGCCTGTATCCTGTGGAGAGGTCCACACGGGTGCTGTTCATGGATGTCACCTTCTCCATAACGGTCATGGCAGAGGAGACGAGACTGCGGTGGCCGTAGTCGGAACGTCCCAGCATGGTGCTTCTGTCGGTACCGTCGAAGACCACTACCTGCATGCATAGATCGTTCTGGTCCGAAAGGATGTATGCCATGTTGTTGAACTCCCCGTCATCGTTGAGCAGGTGGCTGTTGCCGTAGTACGTGCGGTTGTTCTCGGTGTGTCTTCCGTTGTTGTCAAGGTGCATGAACAATGTGCTGAACGTCAGGTTCTGGTTCCTGCTGCGGGAACCGCACAGGACGTCGGTGTTGCCGGACATCAGCATCTTGCGGGCTATCTCGACGGAGGCACGTTCATCGCTGGAGACATTGCGTATGAAGATCCTCCCATCGAACATGTAGGGTGTGTTCTCACCCTTCGAGCGGATTATGATGTAGCTTTTTCCGTCATCCGACAGATGCTCCCCGATGTCAGCGACGATCATGGGTTCGACATAGGTCCTGATCCTCTCACGTATCCTGGACAACGTATCATCCCCTACGGTGATCCCTATGACCTCTCCGTCGTCATCGACACCGAAGTACACCGTACCTTCCCCGTGACGGTTCAGCATGGCGGTGAGGCTTCTGATCCCCTTGTCGAGTTGGGCCAGACTCTCCTTGAATTCAGTCCGTTCATCTTCTCTGCCCAGATTCATGTCCATTTCCCTGTTTCCGTTTTTTTTTTCGGTCGATGCCTTTGGTACCGATATTGGTACCCTTTTTAGTACCTTATTTGGTACCCTAATTAGTACCCATCGATACCTTTCACAACACTCTTCCATTGTTCTGAGAGAATAATCCCGTGAAACGATATCAGGATGGACCCGCAAACTATGTTTTGTCAGATAAACGCTGTTTACAGATTCTGTTCTTTCATGGATGTATGATATGGTCCTGAGATAGTTGGAATGAAACATTCCACAAGGGCCTCCGGAACAATCGTTAAAGTGCGATTCCGTTATGTCCGGGGTGATGAGCATGAGGGTTTACGTCAACGGTGTCGAGATCAACGTGGAAAAGGAGGGAAACGGTCCCGCACTGGTGCTCCTGCACGGTAACGGGGAGGACCATACCATATTCGACCGTGCCGTGTTCCATCTCTCCAAGCATTTCACCGTCTATCTCCCGGATTCACGGGGACATGGAGGTAGCTCCCCCGTGGACGAGTATCATTACGATGATATGGCGGAGGACATGTACCAACTGATCCGTGAGCTCCGTCTGGAGAGGCCCGTGTTCTGCGGATACAGCGACGGCGGGATAGTCGGACTCCTCCTGGCCTCACGTCATCCGGGTCTGCTTTCGAGGTTGGTCGTCTGTGGCGCCAACACCGATCCTTCCATGCTCAAGGGTCTGTTCATGTTCAGATGCAGGCATTCCAAGGCCCTGTCATCGGATCCGAAGGTCCGCATGATGCTGGAGGAGCCGCACATAACCGCCGATGACCTCTCTCGGATAGATGTCCCTACCACCGTGGTCGCAGGCAGCAGGGATGCCGTGAGGAAGGAGGATACGGAGTTCATAGCATCGTCGATAAAGGGGGCGGAGATGCTGATCCTCAGAGGGGAGACCCATGGCAGCTACATCGAGGATGGGGGGAAGTTGGCCAGAATCGTCATGGATGCCTGCGGGGTCGAGTAAGATGCCGTCTATAGATGTGTGTATCGGGACGTGTCATTCTGTAGAATGATAGTGATTTATAAATAGGGACAAACTGAACAATGATCCTCACCGTGTGTTCAATCGGTGAACTCGTGTGGAGAATGAGCGATTGCATCGGTTTCTAAAATGTTGTAATCATCGTTTATAATGATAGGATGCGCCAACCTCAGAACTCATAGGGTCAATCATCAATCATCCTAAAGTTTATCATCATTGGTCAACGCTACATTAACATCGAATAGAAATATAATAGATTATCGTCCCCACTTTCGGTCACTTTCGGTGACCCCCTGATTCCGTTTATATATGGTCCTGTGGTAGGAGGTCCGGTAAGATGGCCGCACCGGGAGATGTGTACGAAAGGGAACTGAAGGCCCTGCTTGCGGGGGATGAGAAGGCGATTGCCAAGATGGTCAAGACCTGCAACGCCTTGGAGACCGCCGCATATAACAGCATGCTCACGAATCCGTTCCTGGTCATCCGTGCCGCCGGATCATTGGGAGTCGACCTGGTCGCACTCAGATGGGATTTCTCATTCCCCATCGAGGTGAAGAGTTCTTCCGATGATGTGCTCCATTTCAGCAAGAGTCAGCGTCTCTCCGAACAGGCCGAGAATATGCTAGACGATTGCTGCAGATCCCATCTGGTCCCGATTTACGCCTACAGGCTGAAGTCCTTCCGTGGCGATCCCTGGAGGATATTCACAATCCCCACCGACCATCAGTTCAAGGGACGTAACTCCATCCTATACCGCAGGATCCCCAAGTTGGAGACATCCAGTTCCGGCAATTTGATCATGAGGTGGGAGAACGGGATGAAGCTGTCCGACCTGATCCTATATGCGGGGATGTCTGATTATTCCGCGGAATGAGCAAGTCCCTTAAGGACGAGGTCCGTTCACGGTACCATGGAAGGGAACGATTCCGATACCACCGTGGCCGAGCTCCAGCTCATGATCAAGGGATTCTGCGACGAACGCGGATGGGAGCGGTTCCACAACAACAAGGACCTTGCCATCGGCATCGTCACCGAGGCCTCGGAGCTCCTGGAGCTGTTCCGTTTCAAGGATGATGCCCAGATCGATGGGATGATGTCCTCTCCACGCAGGGAGGATGTGGTCGACGAGCTCTGTGACGCTTTCTACTTCGTACTCCGTTTCGCGCAGATGAACGGCATCGACCTGACGCAGGGACTACGGAGCAAGATGGCCAAGAACGCCGAGAAGTATCCCGTGTCCAAGGTCAAGGACTGCAATCTGAAGTATGATGAGTACTGAACCGTTCAATCGAGGATGTCCTCGACACTGCATCCCAGTGTCAAAGACAGTGCTTTCAGATGGTTGTACTGGGCCCTGCCGATGTCGGTCCGTCTCTGTTCGTAGAGCTGTATCGAACGGATGGAAACACCTGATGAGCCGGCGAGCTGTGATTGGGAGAGCCCCTTGATCCTCCTCGCACGCGCCAGGTTCGTCTCACCGGAGGTCATGATCCCATCGAAGACCTCCGCGGCCTTCGTCGGATCGGCCTCGTGGAGGGTGCCGTACAGATCGCAGAGGTCATCGTAGCGCAGCTTCCTGAATATCGTACGGAAGGGCTTAGCCGAATGCCATTGGTAGTAGGCGAGGATCCAACCGACCCAATACTCCCTCGGATAGCCGGATGCCATGCATCCAGGTTCATCACGGGGGATCCCGCGTTCGGAGAGGATGCGTTCCGCCAGTTCGATACCCGACATCCCGGAGACCACGGTGGGCGAACCCCTTGCGAAGGATTCTGAAAGATCATCGGATGCGAACAGGTCCATGAACAACTGACCGTCGACGTTTGATGATATGGCATATTCCATGGCGGATCCCAGGGAATCCATGGCATCATCGAGGTACAACTCATCATAGGCGCGGATCATCGTTCTTCACCTCTTGCATCAGGATATCACGGACGAACAGGTCGTCCGGGGCCACAATGGAATCATAATCACGATATGCAAATCTAGCTTCATTGTCACGTTCTATACGTTTAGTGTTGTAGATCGATGCATTCGCGACCTCATATCCTTTGAACTTGATGTTATTGAACGCCATCGGACTAATCAGAACAATTTGTTCGCCCAGTTTCCCAAACCTCATGGATTCAGAGAGCTGTCTTAGTGATATGGTGTTGTTGAGGAAATCTTTGGCATAGCTGAAATATGAATTGTCTGCACGATAACCTCTGATCACGTCGTATCCAGTTGTGTCTGGAAGGAACTCTTTGATGATATAATCGGATGCTTGCTTAGATATAGGTGATTTTTTGATGAATGTACGGTTCTTTAAAAGAAGAGCCATCCAGTTCAATGTGTTGTATTTTCCGTCACTAAGGTTCATCACATTAAGGTTCGAGACATCCAGTTCGTAGATATTGGCGAATCCATCTTTTGCTATAGGACAGGCCCACTCCTTTGCCAGTTCAATATCCTCAGTACAGTAGAAACCTAGGCCATAGTCATTAAACGGAGAGCCCCTTCCATACTCAGGAGTTCTGATGATGTCTTTGGAACCGTGGAATAATCTCATATCATTCTCTTGATACAGCATGGCATATATCATTTTATTGATATAATTTCTCGAGGATGTACATTTATGAACAAGGATGCATTGGCCGTCCCATGACCCTTCTGGATCCGTTCACCACGTTCGTCGACGACCTGTGGTATGTCGTTTTCGTGCTCATAGTCGTTCTCGGACTCTACTGTACGGTACGTCTGAGGGGTCTGCAGTTCACCCAGATCAGGGAGATGGTGCGTGTCACGTTCTCCAGGAGGGAGCTCGGAAACGATGACGCACTCTCTCCGTTCCGTGTCTTCTGCATGAGTATGGGGAACCGTATCGGTGTGGGGAACATCGTGGGTCCGGTTCTCGCGGTCACCATCGGCGGTCCCGGAGCCGTGTTCTGGATGTGGGTCTTCGCCCTCCTGGGGTCGGCGACCAGCTTCCTCGAGACCACCGTCGGACAGCTGTTCAAGGTCCGCACCTCCAACGGGGAGTACCATGGAGGTACGGCGTACAACGTCTCCAACGGACTGGGGATGAGGAGGGCCGCCGTGGTCGTGGCCACCATCATGGTCCTGATGTACATCGTCGGGTTCGTCTCCATGGAGGTCTGCAGCATGGCGGAGGTCATGGAGGGTGCCTTCCCGTTCCAGGGGAACGAGTGGGTGTTCGCGGTGATGTTCACCGTGCTCACAGGGTTGATAATCCTCGGAGGGGTCAGGAGGACTTCCAAGGTCCTGGCGGGCGTCGTCCCCGCGATGGCCATCCTCTGGATCCTGTTCTGTCTGGTGTCCATAGCCGTGAACCATTCCGGTGTGGTGGATGCCATCGTGTCCATCTTCACCGATGCGTTCTCCGTCCCCGCCACGGTGGCCGGTGGTGTCGGTGCGATGCTGATGATCGGTATGAAGCGCGGTATCCTGTCCAACGAGGCAGGTATCGGTACCATCCCGAACCTCTCGTCCATGGCGGATGTGCGCCATCCCGCGGCACAGGGGCTCTCCCAGTCTCTGGGTGTGCTGATCGACACCGTGGTGTGCACCATGACCGCGCTTGTTGTCCTGACCGCCATGGGGCACTCGGTCATAGGTTCGGAGTTGGACTCCGTCCCGATGCTCCAGGAGGTCTTCACCGGGACCTTCGGTTCCGTCGCACCCTATCTCCTTGCGATGTTCCTCATGGTGTTCGCGTTCACCAGTCTGATGACCGACTACATCATCGGGGAGAACAACATCCTCCATTTCGGTGAGAGGAGGTGGCCGATCATCGCCATGAACGTCCTGATCCTCGCCGTTGTGTTCCTTTCGAGTCTGTACTCCTCCGATACACTGTTCGTGATCGTGGACCTGATGATGGCCCTATGCGGTATCGTCAACGTGTTCGTGGTCCTGAAGCTGAGAAGGTCCGCCTTGGAGGCATATGCCGATTACCGCAGGCAGAGGGCGGAGGGTGTGGATGAACCCGTGTTCTCCACATCGGTGGTGTCCGACAGCACGGGTATGACCGTCTGGGACGAGTGAACCCCTAGGTCGGGTGACCGTTTATATAGAACCGCGGAATGGGCATACCATGGAGACAGTGACCTTCGATGTGTACCAGTCAGCGGCCATAGGGGCCGTGCTCCTGGCCGTGGGTATCCTCCTTGTGAGGAGGTCGGAGGTCCTGAGGAGGTTCTGCATCCCCGCCGCCGTTGTGGGGGGATTGCTGTTCTCCGTGATCGGTCTCATATTGTATTCTGCCGATGTGGCCGAGGTCGATTTCGACGGGACGCTGAAGGACGTCTTCATGATGGTGTTCTTCTGTTCCGTCGGATTCATGGCATCCTCCAGGATGCTGAAGGCGGGAGGGCGCATGGTCGTCATCCTGCTGCTGCTTCTGACGGGGTTGATCGTGGTGCAGGATGTGGTGGGTTCGTCCATGGCATCCGCATTCGGATTGGATCCGATGATCGGTCTCTGCGTGGGTTCGGTGTCTTTGGTCGGAGGTCACGGTACGGCTGCGGCCTACGGAGGTCTGTTCGTAGAGGATTACGGGATCATCGGTGCCGATACGGTTGCCGTGGCAGCGGCGACCTTCGGATTGGCAGTGAGCAGTCTTGTGGCGGGTCCGTTAGCCAACAGGTTGGTCATGAGGAACGAACTGTCGCCGGAGGCATCGGAGATGGAGATCGTCCAGGAGGATGAGAAGAGGGTCGAGGTCTCGGACAGCAGGTTCCTCCTGGCGTTCGGACTGATCGCCGTGTGCGTTGGGTTCGGGACATACATCGTGGACGGCATCAAGGAGGTCGGCGTGAGCGTTCCCACCTATCTCGGTGCGATGATCATCGCCATGGTCCTCCGCAACGTGTGCGACTGGAGGTCCGTGGACATTCCTTTGAGGGAGATAAACGTCCTGGGGATGGCCAGTCTGTCCATGTTCCTGGTGATGGCGCTGATGTCCATGAAGCTCTGGCAGATCGCAGATATGGCATTGCCCATGGTATCGATCCTCCTGGTTCAGGTGGTCATCGTCGCGTTGTTCGCATACTTCATCGTGTTCAGGTTCACCGGTGGGAACTATGACTCCGCGGCGTACACCACGGCGGTCTGCGGGTTCGGATTGGGTGCGACGCCCAACGCAATGGCCAACATGAAGGCACTGTTCGAGCGTTTCGGTGAGTCCCCCGTGGCCTACTTCATCGTCCCCATAGTGGGGAGCGTGTTCATCGACATCATCAATTCAGGTGTTCTGACGGTGTTCATGAACCTGTTGTGACCGGGCCCAATCCGGAGGGTCGGACGAATTCTTTTATATCGAATCATCTTACCGACGGTTAAGCGGAGATAGCTAAGTCTGGCCTACGGCGCCGGTCTTGAAAACCGGTGGAGAATCTCCACGGGAGTTCGAATCTCCCTCTCCGCGCCATTTTACCTTCTGTTCTTAGATTCCGTTTCTTTTTTAAATCAGATGTCATACTGGTTGTGAAGGGGTATGATGAACACTGCGACTGACATTGCACGTTTTCTGGTCCGGTATTATATCGGAATCGGGAAATCTATCTCGAACATGAAGCTGCAGAAGCTCCTTTACTATGCGTGGATTGATTATTATAAGTTGCATGGGAAATATCTGTTCAAAGATGAGATTTACGCATGGAAACTTGGTCCTGTTGTGCCCGATGTTTATCGCGAATATCGTATCTATGCAGCTATGCCGATTACAGCGACAAAAGAACCTGTTAATGGAATCAGCGAGGATGTCAAACAATTCCTTCGTCAATTTGCAGACAAATACAAGGATGCAAAGGCTATGGATTTGGTCTACCTTTCTCATGCACCTGGAAAGCCCTGGGAAAAGGCATATGAATCCGGTCATGGCGATTCCATCATTCCGTTCAAGTCTATTATCAAGTTGGAGTGTCAGAATTGATGATTGATCCACTCCCTGACGACGTTATCGAAGAACGGCGCAGTATGCTCAGAGAATTGTTGATCCGTTTAGCCGATGGTTATCTAGAAAGTGATTCTCTAAAAGATGCGGCAACTACATTATCCGAAATATATGCTGATGGGTACCGTCAGATGTATTCTGAGATCTTTCCAACGATACTTGGAATATACAATAACAGTGATAACAAGAGCGGTTTGGATATTCTCACAGAGAATATGGAAACGCTACGGGGATGTATCAAGAACGAAACCGAGTATGACCCAAGTCTCTATGGCAAGGTTCTGAAGTTAAGCGATCATATCAATCTTGAAGTTCAGAGGCTCCGTGATTATGAGGGATTGCGCCAGGAGGCTTCTGATTCTGTAGCTGAATTGTCAGTTCAGGTGGAGAAGGCTAAAAGGGATATTGGAAAAGCACGGGATAAAGCTCGCAGAATGCAAACGGAGGTCATCGTCATTCTGGGTATATTCACCGCTATTGTGATGACAGTATCAGGAGGATTAACCCTAATGGGCTCTTCTTTGGAGGGTATGTCATCTACCGGACCTTACAAGATTGCATTCGTTGTTCTCATCTGCGGGGTTGTACTTTTCAACATCATTGCTTTTCTAATGACATACATCAATCGGATGATATCTGAGTTGTATGCGGATTCTGAAGAACAGAGGTTGTTTCATTCCATCAGTCGTGCGATATCCAACAACGTGTTCATCATAATATTCAACATCATGCTATTTGTCATGTTGGGTATCGATCTCTATTTCTGGTCTCAGACTGGTTCATTTGTTTGAATGTCATCATCGGTTCTCAAGATGGTACAGTAAGTAACTGAGATAACCAGAGGCGTTCGCAGTTTGTGCACTCTGAATCAATTGAGACAACATTATTCATCAAGTATCGGAATCCTCTGCAGGCCATATCCTTCCAACCAACGCATTGAAGATGGCGAACCAGGAGGCCTCCATCACCAACGAGACGA
>CAZWKY010000007.1:0-47352 GCA_964634095.1 uncultured Methanomassiliicoccales archaeon
GCTTCTGGTGAAGGATGTCCGGAGGAAGGCGGATGGGACCGTTCCTCCTTTTTAATGGTTTTATCGAACTTATTCGGGATCAGTCATCCTCTTGGACATCGCCCTTGGTGTACTCGTCCTGCAGTTTCTTCATGTAGAACTCCTCGAACCTTGCGGCATACCCCTTGAATATCTGCTTCTTGAGCAGGAACAGCTCCACGAAGAACCACACTCCGATCAGCAACAGCAGGAACAGGAAGTAGGTCTTCGGGAAGATGACCAACCTCACCAACCAGACGGCGATGATCGGGAAGAACTCGTACATCGCGAATATCAGGAAGAACAGGAAGGCCACGATCAGCGGGATGATTGGGGACTTGTTGGTCCTACCGTTGACGGACAGGAACCTGTACCTGGGGGTTATCAGCAGAAGCTGCAGGATACCTGCGATGGAGACGGTGAACACCATGGCCGACCTGGCGCAGATCTCGGACATACCCGAACCGCCCCAACCGAACCAGCTCTCGACCGTCTCACCCTCGGGGACGAACTGCATCATGAAGTCCCAATCGATGACGAGGGCACCGGAATCGAACAGATACCATGTCACACCATAGGCCAACAGGCCGAATCCGGCGATGATTATGGCCGATGGAATACAGAACCTAAGCACATCCGGCAGGATCAGCTCCTTGTTGGTCTCGGGCTTCGATATGAACGTCATGAAGAATGCGGCTATGGTGACCGAGACGAACGCATAGAAGGTGTTCTGAATGGGGAGCATCGGAAGGGATCCGATGAACAGGTAGATGACAACCATCATGATGGCCAGGGCGAAGTTCCTGGTGAGGTACAGCTTGAGGATATCCCTCATACCCGTGACGGTCCTCCTACCCTCCACAAGGGCCTTGGGCAGTGCGGAGAAGTTGTCGTTGACGAGGACCATGTCGGCCACACCCCTTGCGGCACCGGAACCGGTCTCCAGGGCCACTCCGACCTGTGCGGACTTCAGTGACTTCACATCGTTGACACCGTCACCGATCATCGCCACATACCTTCCGTTCCTCTTGAGGGTCTCGATGACCTCCTCCTTGTTCTCCGGCTTCATCCTTCCGAAGATATTGGTCTCCAGGATGGCCTTCTCGCGTGACTCGGGATCCATGGCCTCGAGCTCGGGGCCCGAGATGATCCTCCTGTCACCGGGGATGTCCGCGATGGAAAACAGGGCATCCACGGTGACGGGGTCGTCACCCGAGATGACCTTGAGGTCCATATCGTTCTGGAGGAACACCTCGATGGTCTCCCTGCAGTCGGCCCTCACCTCATCCCTGATCGACACGACGGAGATAGGCTCCAGATCAGGGATGACGGGTTCATCACCGTCGTACATCGGACAGTCGGATGCCCTGCATATTATGACGGTCCTGAGTCCCTTAGAGGATTCACGGGTTATCAGATTGTCTATCAGGTTAGGTTCCGCGATATGGGGGCGGATGACGTTCCATGCACCGGAGTAGATGCAGTATATGTCGCCGGAGTCGTCCACCTTCACCGCACTGAACTTACGGGACGAGGAGAACTGGATCTCCTCGACGAGCTCCGTCTCGGTGCTTCCGTATCTGGTCAGGAGCGTCTCGATCGTGCGGTTCCTGCTCCCGGTGGAGGATGCGAAGACGGAGATCAGACGGTCGGCCTCAGACGGGTCGATGAAATGGAATGCATCCTCGAAGACGAGCTTGTTGGTCGTGATGGTACCGGTCTTGTCCATACAGACCGTGTCCACATGGCTGATGGATTCGACGGAGTTCGACCTCTGGAGCAACACCCCCGAATCGGACATGCGGACGGCCGCTATCATGTAGGTGAGGGTGATCAGAAGGAACAATGCTATGGGGACGATGTCCAGACAGAGGACGAATACCTCCAACGTCTCCCCCACGGTGCCGCGGGACAGAAGCTGGATGACGAGTGACACACCCATGAGGATGAAGGCAAGGGTCATCAGGAGCTCTGTGACCGAACTGGTCTCCATCTGCAGAGGTGTCTTCTTGGAGGTGAACTTCTTGGCACTGCTGAGCATCTTGGAGGCGTATGAATCGTCACCGAATGCGGTGACGGTGTAGTAACCCTCACCGATGACGCAGATCGAACCGGAATAAACGGTCTGTCCGACCTCTTTGCGGACAGTGCTCGACTCGCCGGTGAGAAGGGATTCGTCCATCTCCAGGGAACGGCATTGCTCCAGGACACCGTCCACAAGGGCCTGGTCACCGGCACGGAGGACGACCAGATCGTCCTTGACGACATCGTTCTGATCCACCTCGACCTCCACACCGTCACGTACGACGGTGACCTTCGGACGGGTCAGGAGTTCGATCTTGTCCAGACGGCGCTTGGCCCTCATCTCCTGGACTGTGGAGATGAGGATGTTGACGATGATGATACCCGTGGCGGATACGGCGCTGACCACATTGTCCAACAACAGGAGCAACGCACCGATGATGAACAGCAGCACGTTGAACGGTGTGAATGCGTTCTTCACCAGGATGTCCGTATAGGTGCGACTGGTCCTGACATCGGAGTTGTTGACGAGCCCCTGGCGCCTCCTCTCCAGGACCTCCTCTGCCGTCAATCCTTTCATGTTCTGGGGTCGTCGAACTCGTATATATAACAACGGGTCGTCAGGACACGTACCTCGGAAGATTATCCCGCACATGTTCCGATATCATGTCCATGGACCAGACCTCCACCGCCTCGGATGGGACGTCCGAGGAGACGTAGTCTATGAAGCATCTCACGGGCAGACCGTAGTGGGCCATGGCCGCCTGTGCGTACACCGAGAGCTGGAATGTGTACAGCTCCCTGAAACGGTCCGTGAGATCGGTCTTGTAGTCATGGATCTCAACCCTGTCGGGGAACACCGCTATGACGTCGATCTTCCCGCGGAGGGTGATGTCCGTTCCCGGGATCGGCAGACCGCAATCGACCTCGCCCCTGATATCTGCGCCCTTCAGACCCTCCAATATCGATTGGATGCGGGGGATCTCCGGAAGCCTCTCCCTGGGGACACCCCCGCGGAGGATCTGATATGCGACCTTATGGACCCTGTCCCCGTAATCCTTCCCCTTGCCGCCGACCTCGTCGCAGTCCTGGAGGGACTCCTGACCGGTCTCCACATCGAAATCCATGAGGTCGTGCACGGCCATCGTCCTCCTCCTGCGGATGATGGGGCCCACATCGGGACGGTCCATGACGTGTGCATCCTCCGAACGGGGATCGAAGGGGGTCTCCGGGATCGGGGTGATCAGACCCTTGGACAGATGGTCGAAGAAGGGTGATGCGGAGGACCCGTTGCATATCACCGTCTGATACTGTTTCGCACGGGACATGGCCACGAACATCAGGCGTCTCTGCTCATCGTAGTCTGCGGGTACCGCCTTCCTCACCAATCTGGTCCTCCATGATTTGCAGACCTTGGTGTAATCACCGTAACGGGCCACCTCCTTGGTGCATCTGATGCCCAGAATGGGATCGTAGGTGAAGGTGGAACGGTCGCGGACCGGCTTGGGGACCGTTCCCCTGTCGATGAACGGGAGTATCACCGCGGGGAACTCCAACCCCTTGGATTTGTGCATGGTCATTATCTTGACCGCATCCGTCTCCACGGTGCGTTCCACAAGATAGGTGGTCCCGTTGTCGATGTCGTCCTCGATGATCCTGATCACGTCGGAGACGGTGAGCAGGGACGACCTATGGAGGGACGAGATGTTGGAGATTATGGCCTGGGTGATGTCGTTGTCCAATCCGTAGTAATCGAAGATGGATGTGAGCAGTTCGGTTATCCTGCGCCTCTTGTTGCGGAGCAGGGACCTCTGGGCGATGATGTCCGCCGGAAGGTCGTAACGACGGGGTCCGCCCTTCTCCGGTTTCCTCCTCTCCAGCTCATCGAGGGTGTACCCCATGTCGGCCAGGATGGGCATGTACCCCCATTCGTCGGATTCGTTGTTCACGAACCTGAGCCAGGCAAGGGCCAGTTTCCCCTCGCGTGTGGCCATGATGTCCACATCGCCGTACAGATATGCGGGGATGCCCGCATCGGTGCAGGCCTCCATGATCTTAACGCATTGGGCGTTCTTCCCGGCTATGACCGCGATATCACCGTACCCCAGGGGCCTGGATACATCACCGGCATGGACACGGTAGCATCCCGAGGACACATAGTCCTTGATGGCCTCCACGGTCATGGCGATCTCCCCGTCACGGTCATCGGCCTGTGAGTAGCGGATGTGCCTGTCATCACCGATGTCCGTCCTACCTGCGGTGATGTACGTTATCTCGGGGACCCTCACCACCTCGTCCTTGGTGGCGGGCATCAGCAGGCACTCGTAGGCGGTGTCTATGATGTCCTGGGTCGAACGGTAGTTGACATCCAACGGGAGCCTCAGCACCTCGGGGATGTGGAACGGGACGCGTCTGTTACCGTCATCGTTGAGGAAACGCCTCAACTCCACCACCCTGTCCTCGAACTCGGTGATGTTCTCGATGGAGACGTACCTGAAACCGTAGATCCCCTGTTTCCAATCACCGACCACGCAGAGGTTCGGTTCCCTGAGGATCATGAGGGCGGTCATGAGCTGGTTGGCGTTGGTGTCCTGGAACTCGTCGATCATCACGTAACGGAAGGAGTTCCTCTCACGGACACGGGCATCGTTGTAGAGCACGGTGAACGCGAAGGTGGACACCAGACCGAATGTGAGCCTGTTGTCCCTGATGCTCTGCCTTATGAACTCGTAGTAGACGTCATGGAAGAATGCGAACAGCTCGGACCTGTCACCATCGGCGGCGGAAAGGATGTCGTGGTCGTCGAGGACCATCATGTCCGGAGCTGAATGGTAGTCGTACAGGTCCTGCTTCTTGATGAGGTCCTTGAGGGAACCTTGGGAGCGGAGGGCCCCGAGACGGTTGACGACCTCATCCACATCACCCTCCACGGACCTGCCGCTGTCACGGTCGAACCATCCTCTGGAGAGGGGTACGATCCCGCGGGCCATCAGCTTGTCTATCGTGGACATCACGGCGAGGGGTTCGTCGGTGGCGATCTTCGCACAATCCCCGTAATTCCCTCCCTTCTCACTGAGGAACCTGTCGAGGAACCTCCTGAAGTAATCCCTGTTCAGGGTGGCGTTGGTGGACATCCTGACGTTATGGGTCAATGTCTCCGGTATCCTGAAGAAATCACTGATCTGGTCCGGGGAATCCATGACGATGGACAGACAGAACGAATCGAAGGTCCTGGCCTGGATCCTCTTGGACTCCTTCACCCTGCCCTGTTCCATCAGGGCCGCCTTCAGACGTTGGGACATCTCCAATGCGGCGTTGTTGGTGAATGTCAGGAGCAGGATGTCATCCGGGGACACATCGCCCTTGTCCAGTATACGGAGATATCTCTCCGTGATCGTCTTGGTCTTGCCGGTACCCGGTCCCGCATCGACGACGACCATCCCTTCGACGGTGGACGCTATCCTCTCCTGTGATTCATTCAGAGCCATCGGAATCATCCTCCAGGACCACTATGTCCCTTGTGCATATCCTGTAGTAATCGCAACCTTCGCATGGGGATATCGGTTGTGCCGGGAAATCGGTCACACGTTGGTCGAGCATCGTATGGTGCATGTCTCTGAGGGTGTCGGCGAAGTCGGAAGCGTGGTCTGTGGGTATCTCCAGGGAACACGGCGTCATGATGCAACCTCCGGATATGCATTTGGCCACCTTGTTGACCGCGGCGCGGACATCCTTCAGGTTGGTCTTGGTGACGTTCAGACCGCACGCATCCAGGATGGCGGACATCATCGCCTCGTCCCCGGACCAGTCCAGAGGTTCGGATTGTGCCATGGCCTCCAGCACATCCATCACATCATCCACATGTTCCCTGAACTTGGACGACAGGTTGTCGGCGAGATGTTCCCTCACATGTGTGCTCGCGAAGAGGCACTCCCTTGTCCCGCCGGCGACCAGCTCTATGGTCCTGACATTCTCCGAGATGTCGAAGTCCGGATCCATGGAACGGACATCGTTGGCCATGGCGTAGAAGAGGTTGAACGATCCTATCCCCTTCCCCTCCAGCAGGGCTATGGCCAGATAGAATATGGGCTGGAACTCCGGGTCGTCGTTCTTCGGATCCAGCAGCATCGACCTGGCGATGGTCTTGAGGTCCAGCTGTCTGCCGGTCTTGTAATCGGTGATGTCACGACAGTAGGAGAGGTCGTACTTCCCGTGCATCGGGTATCCGGGGGCCGCATGGTCGGTCTCGCACATCGTGCTGGTCATGTCCATGCCCGATGCGGTCATGATCCTGTTCCTGTGGGAATCATCTATCCTCCTGTCCAGTACGGGCGGTTCGGGGGCATAGCGGTCGATGTAGGCCATGACATTGGACATCGCACGTCTGATGCGTCCGCGATCAATATCCTTCAGAAGGGGGGATGACAGGCCGGAGTATCTGTCGAAGGTCCGGTCTATGAATGCATCCAGGTCGCTCCCCTTCACCGAATCCCTGTGGCAGAAGTACATCTCGGCGAACTCGTGGATCAGGTTCCCGAACTCCATCTGCTTCTGATCGGGAGTGGAGACGAGGCAGCTGAACATGTACGCACGGGGACACCTGTAGTAGGTGTTGAAGGAGCTCTTGGAGAACGGATGCCTCCCGACCCCCGTCCCCTCCAATACGGAGGAACCCTGGGCTATGGGCTCCGGGACCCTTTCGGGGACCCAACGTCCGCGGACGATGTCCGGACAGAGGTCGGCGAAGGTCTCCATACCCCTGCCGTAGATGACATCGAACATCCCCGACGGGCGTGCGGGCTGTCCGTTCTTGGTGACGTTGACGAAGTACATGCGCGTCGACCCCTGTTGGAGCAGGACCTGGAGCCTCAGGGCGTTGATGTCGGACTCCTGCTCCTGGTCGATGTACGGCTTGGAACGGACCGGCATGTTCCAATCCTGCCCCAACCCCAGATAGAACACCACCGGACGGTCGATGTAGACCGAGTTGTTGCAATCGGTGATCAGTACGCCCTCCCTCTCGTTCTGGGGGACCTCCTGGTTGTGACGGAGTTCACTGACGTAGTTGATGGCGTATGACAGTTCGTTGACCGTTCTGTGACCGATCCTCTCCCCGGACAGCTCCATGTCGGACAACAGGAGCTTGATCTGGGGGAGTCCGGGATTGCCGACCAGTTCGGCCACCTCCAGGAAGGTGTATCTCTCGATCTCGGACATGGTCCTGAAGAAACGGAGACCACGGTCGGAGAACGAGTCCATGGGGAGGTCGCAGAAGAGGAAATCATCGCTGCGGGAACGGATCTGGACATTGTAGTTGGACAGCAGCTCCCTAACATGTCTGACGCGGAGTGTGCGGAAGCTCAGGGACAACTGGATGAGTTGGAGATAGTCCCTGATCTGGGTCAGGTCCTTCACGTTGAGGCTGTTGACGAATGGGATGCCCTTCCTGTACAGGGAGGAACGTACGGCATCGGTGATGGGGGAACCGAGGTTGAGGACGATGGCATAGTCCGATGGATTGGCGGGGTCGATCAGGTCCACCACGTTGTTGGCGATCTGACGGTCGTTCCCCACCTGGTATATCCTGTCGATATCGAATGCCTCCCCATCGGTGAAGAGGTCCACCTCGTGGAAATCGGGACTGTTCAGGTTCTTATCGAGACTGTTGAAGAAATCCACTCCGATCACCGCGACCCTCTTCCCTTTGAAGAAAGGTGATGAATCGGCATCGAAACCCGACATCACGGCCATCTGTGTGGGCATGGAGATATAATGATCGTAGATCTCCTTGGCCCTCTTCGAATGGAGGTTGTCCTTCACCTGGAAGGTGTACCTCCTGATCTCCTTGATGTTCTCCACCTCTCCGTGGACAGACTTGAACGGGGCACCTGTGTCCTTGGATACGGACCTCAGGACACCGAGTTCCCTCTGGACGGATTCACCGATGACGTTCACCGCCTCCAGTTCGGCCACCTGTTTGGGGGTGACTGCGAAGAATCCCACGACGGGTCTGTCTATACGGGCGTTGAGTGCCGTTGCAAGGGCCGCATCGGTCGTGAGGACCAGGTCAAAGTCCCTGACCTCCTCATAGATCTCATCTATGGTCTTCGCACGCTTCATGTTGAGGACATTGCGTACAGGGTAATTGAATGCTTGCCTGTAATACCTGTAGTGTTTGTAATGAACGTTATTATGTTATTGTAAATGGTTCAATACAAGCACCCCGTTGACACCCCCATGGACGACGTGTACATCGTTGAGATAGCCGCAACCGGAGAGAAGGGGATGCCCAAGGACACCGTAATCGAGGTGGCGGTCTGCAGGATGTTCCGGGACGGCAGTGACTTCGAAACGGTGTACTACGGCAGGATCGCCACGGACCCGAGGGACCTCGGGAAGGAGGCGTTGGACCATCTCGCCGACGGATTCGGCATCGGACCCGAGGGACTCTACATGGGGGATCCGGAGGAGGATGTCGTGAAGGGATTGCAGAACGCCATCTTCGGCAGGGAATGCACCTCGTTCGATGTGAACATGACCTTCGGAAGGTTCCTGTGCTTCGAACCCTGGGACACCACGGGGGAGCTCACACTTCTCCCCTCGTATTCGGTTAGGTTGGGCAGGGACCTGAGGAATCCGCCAGAGGGTGAATCACCGATACCCTACGCATACTCCAAGGTCTGTCCGGGGGATCCGGCAGGGGTCGGGACGGGCAGAACGGCACTGGACCTCGCACAGATGTCCGCATCCATCATGTGCACACTGAGACGTGACGGATTCTTCTGAAAAACAGGTGGAAAGGGGTTAGGATTTCCGGATATCACCGGAACATCCGTTTCATCACTGGTCTCGGACCCTGATGTCCATCCTGAACAGGGAGTTCAGGAGTACGTCGATGACGGAACCTATGAACATCAGTGCGTAGAGCAGCATCAGCGGGAAGGCACCCAACGTTGCCAGTATGCCGATGGCGGCACCGTGTCCGTGACTGGTCAGCAGGAGCATCGAGGCCGTGAACAACAGGAGTCCGAAGAGCAGGAGGAAGTATCCACCGGTGCTCCTGTAGTTCCTGTATATCTGACCGAGACCGAGGATCCCCAGGAATCCTGGCACAACCGCCAACACGAGGGCCACCTTCCTGTTGTATCCCCTCTTGGGCCTCTCGCCAACCGGGGTCTCCTTCCTGCGCTCCCTGCGTTTCGCCTCCTTCGGCCCCTCGGGCTCCGGAGGTATCTTGCGATAGCATTTGGGACAGGTGATGGAGGTGGACGGAACGGCCTCACCGCAATGGGGGCAGAACCTGTCGGTCATGCATCCCTCCCGAGGACGAATGCCGTGCATATCCCCGACGCCACCAGCTTCCCCTCCCCGTTGGTGATCCTGACATCGTACACCTCCAGGGACCTGGACCTGTTCACCGGGACTGCAACGGCGGTGAGCCTCCCGTGGGCGGGACGGTAGAACGACACATCCGTGTTCTGTCCGGTGCAGTCGTGGACGAGATTGCTGATCATGGCGAAGGTGTGGTCCAAAAGGGCGTACACTGCGGCACCATGGCCCCTGCCCATGCTGTTCATATGCTCGGGACGGAGGTCGAGGTAGCATTCGACCCTGTCACGGGATATGTATGAGATCTCAAGACCGATGCTCCGTGCGAACGGGGCCTCGTACATCCCCATGATGCGCTCGGCAAACTCCACCGTGTCCGGTGACATCCTGGACCTGAGTTCGTCCATGTTCATGATGGCGAGGAAGGACATCGATGTCTTAAAGGATGTGAACGGAGGGACGAGGTATGTGGACCGTTTGAAATACCACGGATGCATGGCATCGCGTATGTCCGAGACCCTGACAGTCACACAGCTGAACACCCGCGTGAAGGAGATATTCGGCTCCGACCCGGGTCTGCACGACATATGGGTGAACGGGGAGATATCCAACCTCACGAAGGCCTCCTCCGGACACTACTACTTCACACTCAAGGATGCCACCAGCGAGATCAGGTGCGCCATGTTCGCAGGCAGCCGCAGGAGGATCGACTTCGAACCCACGGCCAACATGAAGGTCTCGGTCTTCGGAAGACTGGACATGTACGTCCCAAGGGGGAGCTACCAGTTCATCGTGGATACCATGCGCCGTTCCGGGATCGGTGACCTGTACCTCGCATACGAACAGTTGAAGAGGAGATTGGAGGCGGAGGGACTGTTCGACAAGGGCAGGAAGAGACCGCTCCCCCCGTATCCCAGGAGGATCGGTGTGGTCACATCCCCCACAGGGGCCGTGATCCACGACATCATCATGACCTCCGCATCAAGATTCCCCGCGGACATCCTCCTGGCCCCTGCCCTGGTCCAGGGGGAGGGGGCCGCACAGTCCATCGTCGCCGGGATCGAACTCCTGAACGGACAGGACGTGGACGTCATCATCGTCGGAAGGGGAGGGGGATCCATAGAGGACCTATGGGCCTTCAACGAGGAACCTGTCGCGAGGGCGATAGCCGCATCACGCGTACCCGTTGTGTCGGCGGTCGGACATGAGACCGACTTCACCATAGCGGATTTCGTCGCCGATGTCAGGGCACCGACCCCCACAGGGGCCGCAGCCATCATCCTGAGGGACAGGGTCGAGGTCCTGAAACAGATCGAGGGCGATATGGCGAGGGCCAACAGGGCCGTGACCAACAGACTGAAGGGGATGAGGTCTTCCTTCGAGGTCCTGGATGCCAAACTATCACCGAAGAGGGCGGAGGAATCGTTCGGGATGAGATGCATGCACCTGGACGAGCTCTCCGCACGTTACGATTCGGCACTGCGGGGAACCGTCGAGGGGATGCGCCACAGGTTCGAGGTCCTGGACTCCAGACTGTCGCCGGAGAAGGCACTTTCCGATATAGGGGTGCTTAGGACCAGGGTGGACAACGACCTGGAGAGGATATCGACATCCGCCTCGCACAGATTGGAGGTGTCCGCATCGAGGATCGACTCCATCGGTCGTAGGCCGGAGACGGCGATGAGGCGGCTCCATGACAACCTCGGTTCCGGGATCGAATCCATGGGCAAGAGGTTGGAGGGACTTAACCCCCTGAACGTCCTCGGAAGGGGATACACGATGGTCACATCGGAGAACGGGGATGTCCTCACATCTGTCTCCAGGATATCGCCCGGGGACATCATCAGGATAAGCATGCGCGACGGTTCGGCGTCCGCGGAGATCAGAGAGAAGGAGATGAAGGAATGAGCGATTATGCAGAGGAAGTTGGGAAGATGACATTCGAGGAGAGCATAAAGGCCCTCGAGGAACTGGTGAAGGAACTGGAGAACGGCGGCATAGACCTGGACAGGAGTCTGGAGATCTACGAGAAGGCGGTCATCCTGAGGAACCGCTGTCAGACGATCCTCGACGAGAGCGAGCGTCGTATCCAGAAGATCATGGAGACCGCAGGCGGAGTCAGGACCGAGAACTTCGACATCGACTGACCAGTTTCCAGAGGCCGATCCCCTGTGACTCCGCCCATCCGCTTGTGGCCGAGTACAGTTCGGTCCTCTCGAAATCCGCATCCGAGAATGCGAGCCTCAGGGCACCGCCCAACTCGCCCTCGGTCAATGATTTGCTGTTGAAGGAGCCGAAGTTCCTCTTCAGACCTATCAGGAGTATGTCCACGGTGTCGTGACCCCTGGCCGCAAGCCACATGTCTCCGAGCTGTGAGGCCTCCTGGTCCAGGGTCCTGAGGAGCTCCCTCCTGCCGATGCGGCTCTTGAAGGAGTTGTTGATGACCGCGTCGACCATCGCACGGGCGTCCAGACCGAGTGTGCGGGGATTGATGAAATCCGTGAAATCCAGGTCCTTGAAGGACAGGTTGAGCCTCTCCCTTTTCGAAACCCACATCAGGAGCCCGATGGGATAGCTTGCGGACAGGAGGGCATCCCTGACCGGACCTACCCTCTCCTTGAACGAATCCAACAGCTCCCTGTCACAGTACTCGTCCAGGACGTCCTCCAATGCGTTGCTGCGGATGACCATCATCTCCATGTCCCTGCAATCGGTGTAGAACAGAGGGGATGAGACCTTCCTACCGCACAGACGGTCCAGATCGGGGTCAATGATGCCGATGACCCTGCGGTCCCTCCTACGTTCAGACATGGTGCGGACGGAACCGCAGACGTTGTCCCTGGAGTGACCCGGGATGATCATCACTGAATCCTTGTCGATGAACTTCTCGAAGAGCCTCTGGTCGGTGACACCCTCCACGAGCATCACCACACCGTCGAAGACGGAACGGGTCATCGACACCTGGTTGGAGATGTCATCGGCCGTGAGGTACTCACGCATCGGTCGGTTTCAACTCCTTCGCCAGATCCCACTTGTCGTGGATGACCTGGGGCGAATGGGTCGCAACGATCATCTGGAGGTTCCTGACCCTGCAGATGTCCAGGAATATGTTCCCCAGCTTCTGCTGCCAGCTCACGTGGAGGGATATCTCCGGTTCATCCAATATCACCAGGGAACCGGGTTCCGCATGGAAGAGCAGGATGTAGAACATGATTATGACCTGCCTCTCGCCGGATGACAGCTTGTTCAGCTGAAGGGCGGTTCCGTTGTCCATCGTGACGATGATCTTCCCCGAGTCCATGACGGTCAGGGTCTTGTTGATGAGGATGTCGTTGACGATGTCCTTGAAGATGATGATGGACTCGGCGAGGTTGTAGTTCCTCTGGACGTACTCCGATATGGAGTACGTGAGGTCCTCGTAGTCCTTCCTGTAGTCGATGAGCTCGTACCTGGTGGGAGGGAACCTGTATCCTGCGGGGAGCTCGGGTTCGAACCCTGCGTCCCTGATGAAGTCCAGCTTGGCCTTCAGGTCCTTGGCCCAGAACTCCAGCTCACCGTCGGTCATCTCCCTGCGCTCACCCTCGTAGGGGATCAGTTCGGTGTGCTCCTTCGCATACCTGATGCTCTCGTAGAGCTCCTGTGCATAGGCCTCCATGGCGGAGGCGAGATGACCGTCCCCCTTCCTCAGAACCAGTCTTTCGGGAGGGATGTACGTGACGGACCTGAGCTCGGCCATCTCCTCGGGGGTGATGGGGCTCTCCAGCTCGGTCTTCTGCATCTGCATGAGCATGTCGCCCTCGTACTTCTCCAGGATCAGCGATGTGTCGTCATCGAAACCGACGTCCATCCTCCTGAACGGGACCTCCCTGAGGTATCCCACATCGCCCTTGAGGGCGCTGTACAGGAGGTGCATCAGGGTGCTCTTCCCGTACCCGTTGGGGGAGTGGAGGAATGTCAGATCCCTGTTGATGTCGATCTCGTAGTCGAACTCGTTGAAGAGCCTGTTGATGTAGAGGGAGTTGATCATCATGAGCGTCTTTGAAATGGCCTTGATTCTATAAAGGGGATGCGCCCGGAGCGTCACACGGTTTATAGTGTGGTCATACATTCCAACCGACCATGGATATAGATGCGGCGTTCAACGCCATCAGGTCGGACATGGCCGCCGGCCACACGAAGGAGGTCGGACCCAAGGTCATGGCCATCGCCGAGGCCACCGACGATTCGTTCACACTCATCAAATGCATGTCACTGCTGAAGGTCGTCAACGACGACACCACCATGGTCGAGCTCCTCAGGAAGATCATGGAGACCCTCGGTGACGACACCCAGAAGAGGATCGAGATCGCAGGTGCCCTCAGGGGCCTGGACTACCCCATGCAGGCCTACGACATCCTGAAGACCATGGAGCAGACCGACTCGATCATGAGGATGTCCGCCCTGTGCCTCATGGAGCTGGACGAGTACGAGATGGCCCTGGAGCTGACACAGAGGATCTCCAACCCCACGATCGGCGACAGGATCATGCTCGCCGAGATCCAGAGCGCCCTCGGGGAGCACACCATGGCCATAAACACCGCGACGGAGCTCCTCGCTGGATTCCCCAAGGAGTACGAGGTCATGAGATGCTATGTGTCGACCCTCATCCTCGGCGGACGCGAGAAGGACGCCATGAAGTACGGACGCATGGTCCTCAAGGACAAAACCGCCGATGCCAACGCGATCGCCGCGTACGTCATGAGGGTCCTCGGAAACGTGAAGGCCGCCGGAGGGTACGCCACCAGGGCGATCCAGCTGGACAACAAGCACATCGGTGCCATGGAGACCCTCGGGATATGCCTCGCTCAGAAGGGCGAGTACGACAAGGCCCGTATCGTGGCCGGTGCCATCAACGAGGCATCGCCCGGGAACAAGGCCGCACTGAACATCATCGGTTACTGCGACGACGGTAACTGAGGGTTCAGTCCCTAAACTCCTTCTCCCTTCTCTTCGCCCTGTGGTTCAACCAGAGTTCACGCCAGAATGCGGGTGTGAAGAACACCAGCGCGATCATGATCTCAAGACGACCGATCCACATCAACGCGATCATGATCATCTTTATGGGTGCGATCAGGTCGGCGAAACTCGATGTGGGTCCGTAGTTCTGGAATCCCAATCCGCCGTTGGCCACGGATGCTATGGACAGACCGAAGGCATCCACGAAGTGCATCCCGCACATGGAGATGAGCACGGCACCGATGACCAGGGTTATCACGTACATCAGGAAGATGGACAGTGCGGCGAACACGGCGGAGTCCTCCACATTCTCACCGTCCACCTTCACGACGGTGATGGCGTTGGGATGCAGGGACTTGGCAAGGGAGTTCTTGACGAACTCGTAGATGATCCTGAGCCTGCCGAACTTGACACCTCCGCTGGTGGATCCGGACGAGGCACCGATGAACGCGACGATCATCAGCAGGATGATGCACTGGTCGGGGAACGTGCAGTAATCAGTGACATAGAACCCGGTGGTCGTTCCGAGGGAGACGGTGGTGAACAGGACATCCGTGAAGAGGTTGTAGTAATCGTACGGCTCCATGGCGGTGATGTCCGTCGCCTTCAGCAGGATCATCAGGAAGACGATGGCCGATATCCCGACGAACCACAGTGTGAGGTTCTTGAACTCGGAGTTACCGCGGTAGACCCTGCGGGCGTGTCTGTAGAGCGCCCTGTAGTGGAGGTAGAAGTTCACACCCCCCAGGAACATGAATATGATCGTGATCCACAGGACGATGTCGGAGAACCCGACCAGGCTGTTGTTGGTGCACATCAGTCCGCCGGTGGATATGGTGGTGAACGCGAGACAGGTCGCATCCATGAACGACAATCCGCACAGTAACAGCAGGACGTAGTTGATGGCCGTGAGCACGGAATAGACGAAGATGAATGATTTGGCGGCGTTCTTCATCCTCACCGAATAGTCTGATGAACCGGAACCAGCCAGTTCGTTGGCGAAGATGTTGCGCCCGACGCCGAACATCGGCAGGATGTACATGAAGATGATGATGACCGCTATACCGCCTATCCACTGGGACAGGGACCGCCAAATGAGGATGCCGTGGGGCCACGATTCGATGTCGGCCATGATCGTCGCACCGGTTGTGGTCAGACCGCTGACGGATTCGAAGAGTGCGTCGAGGGGGTTCATACCGGCGACTATGTACGGATACGTGCCGAGGATGAATACCAGCACCCATGCCAGGGCGACCATCAGCAATCCGTTCACGGCACGGAAGTTCTTGGACTCGCCGAAGAGCAGGAACTGCAGTGTCCCCAACAGGAGGAGGGGCGGCATGAGGGTGATGAACGGCGCAGGGTCCTCACCGAAGTACAGCGAGACCACCAGAGGGATTATGAGGAACGCCGCGAAGAGTATCTCCACGGCCCCCAGGACCTTCACGGTGGTACTGGGCCATCTTGCGAACCTGTCCATCCAACCATTGCCCGCCAAACCTATCACAGCTCCACGGTCACGTTCTTACCGAAGACCCTGGCCAGATCGGATTCCTTGGTGAGGTTGGTGAAGACGATCATCCTGTCCCCGTCGCAGAGCTTTGTGTCCAAACGGGGGTAGATGGTCTGTGATTCGCTGCCGTCACCCCTTATGATGGCGACGATCCTGATCCCGTCGGGGATGTGGAGGTCGCCGTAGTACCTGTTCAGCAGCTTGGAGTCCTTGTCGACGGTGTGATTGAAGAAGACCTCGTTGTGGGACCTCATCCTGAGGATGACCATGTCGTTGGATATCGTGCACTTGGTGATCTCGTTGGAGACGATCTTGTCGTATCCGATGATGCACTCGAGCCCGGTGAACTTGAAGATATCCTCGTACTCCTTCTTGAAGTACCTGGATATGACCTTGCGTGCGTTGAACTTCTGTGCGGACATGCACATGAGGAGGTTCGTATCATCGAGACGGGATGTGGATATGGTGCAGTCCGCCTTGAAGACGTTCTCCATCATCTGGACCTCCGGCTCGGTGAAATCGGAGTTGATGACTATCACGCCGGTGAGGGATTTCGAGAGTTCCCTGCACTGGTCGGGGTTCCTCTCGATGATCCTGACGTACCTCTTCTTGGGGTCCTGGGAGAGGAGCCTGGCAAGGTTCCTGCCGACGATGGACCCTCCGAGGATCACGAACTCCCTGGAGACATCGTCCACACCCACGATCTCGTTGAAACGGAATATGCCGTCCTTGCTGCCGACGACACAGATCCTGTCGCCGGGATGGATCTCCTGGGTGTCGACTGCCAGGAGCAGGTCGCCGTCCCTGAATATGCCGAAGATGGTGAACTCGCCCTGGGTGTCGATGTTCATGACGATCTGACCGTTGATCCTGTTGTTGGATTCCACGGAGAATATGGCGAGGCACAGGTCGAGGTCGGCACCCATGTACTCGTAGTCGATCAGGTTCTCGACCACTGCGAGGTAGTACATCTTCTCGGCGGTGATGATCTCCGGCGAGACGATGACGTCCACACCCTCGTAACCGTCATCCGTGGTCCCGATCATGTAGTCGGGGTTGGTTATGGAGGCGATGGTGCGGATCTTCGGATCGAAACGCTTCGCCATCATGCAGATGAAGAGGTTCGAATCATCCCTGTGGAGGGTGGAGATGATTATCTCCGCATGGTGCATCTCTATGGCATGGGACAGGATGACCGGATTGGTACCGTCCTCATGCAGGACAGACACGTTGAGACGGGACTTCACGGTCTCGGCGACATCCCCGTCCTTCTCGATGATGAGGACGTCATGGACCGTACAGATGGTCTCGGCGGCGACGTATCCGACGTCCCCCGCTCCGACGATGATGACTTTCATGGGCCATCTCGATAGGTGTCGAAGGGGTATATGGGTATATCGCAAATAAACGGCGTTGAAAAACATGTTCCGATGTGTTCGCGGCCCTATCCGTGGAATAACGGACCTGTGTCCTACGGCCCGGATGGACACGGAGCCTCCGTCTTCCTTTATATTGAATATGAAGGAAGTCGACCATACCAAATGCTATAAAAAGGACCTTTGCGTAGAAGAGGACCATGTGGAAACAGGTCAGCGAAGATTTCTGGTCGAAGAACCGTGAATCCAAGGTGGACCAGGTCAACGACACCGTAAAGGGAATCGTCGACATGGTGGTCGAACAGGGCGACAAGGCCCTCATCGACCTTGCCAAGAAGTTCGACAAGGTGGATCTCAAATCCGTCGTCGTCACGAGGGATGAGATCGAGGAGGCATACGAGAAGGTCTCATCCGAGATCGTCGAGGAACTCGAGAACGCCGCATACAACATCCAGCGTTTCCACGAGATGCAGAAGCCCGCAGGACTCTGGCTGTCCGAGGTCGAGCCCGGGATCACCCTCGGCGTGAAGACCACCCCCCTCGAGAGGGTCGGATGCTACATCCCCGGCGGACGTGCATCGTACCCCAGCACCGTGCTCATGACCGTCATCCCCGCCAGGGTGGCAGGGGTCGACGAGGTCGTCATGTGCACACCCGCACCCATCAACCCCATCACACTCGTCGCGGCGGACATCGCCGGAGTGGACGAGATCTACAAGAGCGGAGGGGCACAGGCCATCGCCGCAATGGCCCTCGGTACCGAGAGCATCGAACCCGTGCAGAAGATCGTCGGACCCGGTAACGTGTTCGTGACATCCGCCAAGATGATGCTCCGCCACAAGGTGGACATCGACTTCCCCGCGGGCCCCAGCGAGATCGGTGTCCTGGCGGATGATTCCGCAGACCCCGAGTTCGTGGCATCCGACCTGATCGCACAGGCGGAGCACGACCCCTCGTCCGCATGCCTGATGGTCACCTGCGACCCCGACCTCCCCGACAAGGTGTGGGAGCACATGGAGAGGATGATCGAGAAGGCACCCAGAAGGGAGATCATCGAGAAGGCCCTGGAGAACTCCGGTTACATCATCGCGACCGACCTGGACCTCGCCATCGAGATCATGAACGGCATCGCACCCGAGCACCTGTCCATCCAGGTCAGGGACCCCCTCGACGCACTCGGCAAGGTCAGGAACGGCGGATCGATCTTCGTCGGACCCTACACACCCGTGGCCGCAGGGGACTATGCATCCGGTACCAACCACGTGCTGCCCACCGCGGGACACGCCATGACCAGTTCCGGACTCAACGTCGCCCACTTCATGAAGACCTCGACGGTGCAGTACCTGTCCAGGGACGGATTGGCCGCCATCGCGCCCACCATCGAGACCCTCGCCACAGCTGAGGGGCTCCACGCACACTGCGAGTCCGTGAAGGTGAGGAGGACAGAGGATTCAGATGAGTGAACCCATCGACCTCTACGACGAGAAGTACTACATCAACAGGGAACTCTCCTGGCTGGAGTTCAACAGACGCTGCCTGGAGGAGGCGATGGATGAGACCAACCCCCTCCTCGAGCGCGTCAAGTTCCTGGCCATATGCTACGGCAACATGGACGAGTTCTTCATGATCAGGGTCCCCGGGATCATCAAGAAGACCCCGATCCCCGGACCCGACTATTCGGCCGTCAGCTACAACGGCCTCATGGAGCAGATCTCCAGCACCGTCCAGCATCTGGTCTACCAGTACGGGGAGTGCTGGAGGCTCCTGAAACAGGACCTGGCCGAGGAGGGGATAATGATCGTCCGCGTGGAGGACCTGAACCCCGACCAGTCGGCATGGGTGTCCGATTACTACAGGGAGAGGATCCACCCCCTCCTGACACCTCTGGCCCTGGATGTCTCCCACCCCTTCCCCTTCATCTCCAACAACTCGCTGAACATAGCGGTGAAGCTGAAGGGGTCCGACGGGAACCTCTACGCGAGGGTCAAGGTGCCCGTAGGCGTCCTGTCCAGGTTCATCAGGGTCCCGTCCACGAGGAACGAGACCTATGTGATGGTGGAGGACATCATCGAGAACCACATCCACTCCCTCTTCCCCGGTTTCGACGTGGAGGGGGCGTACACGTTCAGGGTCACACGCAACGCGGACGTCAAGGTCACCATAGACGAGGCCTGCGACTTCATGTCCGCCGTGGAGGAGTCCATAGAGGACAGGGACATCGGGTTCCCGGTGAGGATGGTCGTGGAGAAAACCATGCCCCAGGAGATGATCAACCTCTTCGGAAGGAACCTGAAGCTCCAGCCCGTACAGATCCACAGCACCGACGCGATCATGCTGGTGGACCTGTGGCAGATCGTCAACCTGAACTACCCCAAGCTGAAGGAGAGGCCCTTCGAACCCTACACCCCTCCTGAGTTCGGGGAGGGTATGAACATCTACGATGCGATCAAGCAGAAGGACTGGATACTCTTCCATCCCTACGAGTCGTTCAACACAATAGTCAGGTTCATCAACACATCCGCAGACGACCCCGCGGTCCAGAGCATCAAGATATGCCTGTACAGGATCGGCAAGGACCCCAGCATCATCCGTGCGCTCATGCGTGCCAGGGAGAACGGGAAGACCGTCTCGGTGCTGATGGAGCTGAGGGCCAAGTTCGACGAGACCAACAACATCCTCTGGGCAAGACAGCTGGAGGCCATCGGCGTCCATGTGGTCTTCGGGCCCGTGGACCTGAAGGTCCATTCCAAGCTCCTGCAGGTGGTCAGGCTCGAGGGCAACAGACTCGTGCGCTACACCCACATGAGCTCCGGCAACTACAACACATCCACCGCCAAACAGTACGGGGACATCTCGTTCCTCACAGCGGACAGGGAGATCGGAGAGGATGTCGGCGAACTGTTCAACGCACTGACCGGATACTTCGGACCCCGCATGTACAACAGACTGCTGGTGGCACCCCTCACCCTGAAGAAGGGCCTCATCGAGAGGATACGCAGGGAGATCGACGTCTGCCGCCGCACCGGCTCCGGATACATAGCCATGAAGGCCAACGGGCTCATCGACGCGGACATCATCGCATGCCTCTACGAGGCGTCCAACGCCGGGGTGAAGGTGGACCTGAACATCAGGGGACTGTGCTGCCTCAGACCCGGCATTCCCGGCGTGTCCGAGAACATCAGGGTCACCAGCATCGTGGACAGGTTCCTGGAGCACTCCAGGATCTACTACTTCGGCAACGGGGGCGAACCCGAGATGTACATGGGTTCATCGGACATGATGCCCCGCAACCTGCTCGCAAGGGTGGAGGTACTGTTCCCGGTGAAGGACCCGGAGATGCTCCGCAGCATACGGGACAACATCCTAAGGATCCATCTGTCGGACAACGTCAAGGCGAGGGTGCTCAACCCCGATGGGTCATACAGTCTGGTGGACAGAGGGGACGAGGAACCCCTCCGCTCCCAGAAATGGCTGATCGAGAACAGGGGAATATGGCATGGGTCCAGATGACTCCGAGACCGTCGGATTCATAGACATCGGGACCAACTCCATCCATCTGCTGGTGGTCCGCTTCTACGACGGGACCGCCGGCACACCCGTCTTCCAGGACAAGGAGACGGTGAGACTGGGCCAGAGCCTCTATGCCGACGGGTCCATCTCCAAGGAGATCATCGACAAGAGCGCGATGGTGGTCTCCAGGTTCGCAAGGATCTCCAGGGACATGGGCGCCGAGAAGGTGGTGGCCGTGGCCACTTGCGCCGCCAGGGAGGCATCCAACTCCAGGGAACTGATCAGAGCATTGTCCGAGGATGTGGAGGTCCAGGTGATACCCGGGACGGAGGAGGCCAGGCTCATAGGCCTGGGGGTCTTCGGAACAAAGGGCCCCGAGGAGAGGACCATCGGTATTGACATCGGGGGCGGGAGCACGGAGATCGTCCTGGCCCACAACGGCGAGAACCTGTTCATCGACAGCCTGTGCATGGGCGCGGTCAGGTACGCCTACGGACTGGGCATCGACAACACCCGGAAGGTCGGTGAGAAGGAGTACGAGATCATGCGCCGCAACGTGGACGCGGGCTCCATGTATGCGGCGGACAGGGTCAGGGAGATCGGATTCGACAAGGCCGTCGGCTCGTCGGGCACGTTCATCGCACTGGCGGAGATGTGCGCCGCACGCCGCGGTGACAACGATGCCTCGTACCTCACCCGTTCGGAGCTGTCGTCCCTGATGAAGAGCGTCCGCTCCAAACCGTTGGAGGAACGCTACTCCGTACCCGGACTGGGGAAGGGACGTGCGGACATCATCGTGGCCGGAGGTGCCATCGCGGAGGAGCTGATGGCGCAGTTCGGCATAGAGAGGATCGGCATCAGCACACGCGGACTCAAACAGGGTCTGCAGACCGACCACATGCTGTCCTGTGGATACACGATGTTCGACACCAGGGATGCCTCTGTGAGGGGGCTCGCCTGCAGATGCGGGTACGACAGGAGGCATGCGGAGGCCGTCTGCAGGAACGCACTGCAGATCTTCGACCAGACCAGGCGCCTCGGACTCCATTCCATGGACGACCGCATGAGGAACCTTCTGTCATCCGCCGCCATCCTCCATGACATCGGGGAGTTCATCAACTACACCAATCACAACGAACTCTCCCAGATCATCATCGAGAACTCGGACATGGTCGGATTCAACATTGGGGAGCTCCACTACATGGGTCTGATGGCCAGATTCCATCACAAGAAGTTCCCGGGTGCCAAGGACCGCAGACTGTCGGACATCCCGCCGGATGATGCGCTCTGCATCAGGCAGTGCTCCATGTTCCTCAGGATGGGGGACGTCCTGGACAGGCACAGGAACGCCACCGTCACCGGCATCAGGGTCACCCTCAAGAAGAAGGAGCTGGTGTTGGGGGTCCAATGCGACGGCGACCCGAGCATGGAGCTCTGGAGGCTCGAGAAGCTGAAGGGCGATTTCAGGAAGCTCTTCGGATTGGAGCTCTCGGCCACCGCCATCGACGGTGTACAGCCCCATACGAGGTCATAAATCGGACATGGGAACCTGGCGGTTACATCCAACAGACCCGAAGATTCACTCGGCACGAAGGTATTTATCCTGTAATACGTTAGGTGGAACCATAAGCAGGAGACATCCCCTTGCAGAGACCTCGGTCTCATCCCGTCTCTTGCTTTCTCCTTTTTATACAAAATCAAGGATAATCGGACCCTATCATGGCGACGCAGAGCACCCTTTTCAGAGATGCCGTGGAGAACGGCGATGCGGTCGTGAGGAACGGCCTCTGCAACATATGCAAAGGGACGAGGAAGCTCTGCGGAAAGGAAAGATGCCCCCTGATGCTCAAATTCTACTCGCATCAGAAGCTCCTCCCGAAGATAGACACCAAGGACCTGGCCGGTTCCAGTCCGCCTGCGGTGTTCGTGGGCCGTCACGGATATCCGAAGGTGGAAATCGGACCCCTCCTGCCGGCGGAGTTCGGGGACACATCCCTCCTGGACACACCGGAGAGGTGGGTGGGCAGGTCCGTGGACGAGATCGCGTCCATGAGGTTCAGACTCGTAAGGGGCAAGTACAGGATAGATGCCACGGACTTCGCCAAATCCGGAAGGATCGTGGACAACGTCCAGGAGATGGCCCTCACCGAGAGGCCGATAGATGTGGAGACATCCTTCGAGAGGAAGCCCACCGGCAGGGTGGTGCTGGACGACGAGGTGCAACCCTTCGGACCCTCGGGCAGGATGGAGCAGATGACCATCGGCAACGGCAGGTTCGAGAGGAACCTGGAGAGGAGCTTCTACGACACGGACATGCGCTCCGCGGATGCGGTGATATCGGCGTACGGCAACGGCACCATGGTCTCCGAGATCGAGAAGGCGTTCTCCGTGGGAACCATGGGCGTCGGGAAGAGGAGGCGCTTCGTACCCACCAGATGGAGCATCACCGCGGTGGACGACATCATCGGGAAGGACCTGATCGCCAAAACGCGTTTCAACGAGACCATCGACGAGTACAGACTCTACCAGTGGGACCAACTGGACAACAGATGGTGCATCATCATGATGCCCTGCTCCTGGAGATACGAGATGATCGAGGCCTGGTTCCCCCAGTCCAGTTGGAACCCCAGCATGTCCAAGATAGAGATAACACCCGATTCCGAGATGTTCGACGGCAGGACTGAATATGCGAAGAACGGCGGTGCGTACTATGCCGCCAGATTGGCCGCCTGCGAACTTCTCCTGTCCCAGGGACGGAGCGCAGGGGTCATCATCCTCAGGGAGGTGCATCCCGGATACGACATCCCGTTGGGGGTGTGGAACATCAGGGAGAACGTCAGGGCCGCGTTGAGACAGCAGCCCATCGTCAGCGACACCCTGGAGGGTCTGTGGCCCAAGGTGGATGCCTACATGGACGTGAAGAGGGAGACCTGGATCAGGAACTCCTCCATCATCAAGGAATGGAAGGTCCAGAGGAGACTGGACGAGTTCTACTGATACCATGTCCGGCGGATTCCGCTTCTTCGACACCACCACACCCCCACAGAAGGGGAGGACGGGTTCCGGGCTCTGTTCCATATGCAAGGGTGCCCACAGGCTATGCGGAAAGGACAGATGCCCCCTGATGGTCAAGTTCTACTCCAGGCAGAAGACCATGCCGCTGATCGACACCAGGGACCTGGCCGGTTCCAGCCCCCCGGCGGTGTTCGTGGGCAGGTACGGATACCCCAAGGTGGACATAGGCCCCCTCCTGCCGCCGGAGTTCGGAGACACATCGGCCATGGACAAGCCCGAGACATGGCTGGGCAGGTCCATAGACGAGATCGTGGACTTCAGGTTCAGACTGGTCAGGGGCAAGTACAGGATAGACGCCACCGATTTCAGGAGGGCGGGGAGGATAGTGGACAACGTCCAGGAACTGGCCCTGACGGAGAGGCCTGTCGATGTGGAGGCGGCCTTCACCCAGAGACCCTCCGGGAGGATCATCCTGGACGACGAGGTCCAACCCTTCGGTCCGTCCGCAAGGATGGAGGGCTTCACCAAGGGGAACGGCAGGTTCGAGAGGAACCTGGAGAGGAACTTCTACGACACCGATCTGAGGGCCACCGATGCCGTCGTGACCGCCTACAGGAACGGGACCCTCATATCGGAGATCCAGAAGGCGTTCTCCGTGGGCACCATGGGCATCGACAGGAACAGGCGCTTCGTACCCACCAGGTGGAGCATCACCGCCGTGGACGACATCATCGGGAAGGACCTGTTGAAGACCACCAGGTTCAACGAGACGATAGACGACTTCAGACTCTACAGGTGGAACGCCCTGGACAACAGATGGGCGATCCTGATGATGCCCTGCACCTGGAGGTTCGAGCTCATCGAGGCATGGTATCCGAACACCACCTGGAACCCCATGGGGAAGGAGGTGGACATCATATCCGACTGCGAGTTCTTCGACGGGAGGACCGAGTACGCCCACATAGGGGGATGCTACTACGCATCCAGGATGGCCGTGAACGAGCTCCTCATCAAGGAGGGGAGGACGGCGGGCGTGGTGATCATGAGGGAGGCCCACCCCGGATACATCATGCCGGTGGGGGTCTGGAACGTCAGGGAGAACGTCAGGGCCGCACTGAGGACGGAACCCATGCACTTCGACACCCTGGACCAGGCGTGGGTGGAGATCGAGGGCATGATGGACATCAAGAGGGACACATGGATCAGGAACTCCGGCGTGCTCACGGACTGGCGGATACAGAGGAGGATCGATGACTTCTACTGACATGACCCTGCTTGACTTCACCGTGGAGAGACGGGAGTGGGACGGCGTCTTCGAGTACGTGGACTGCAGGAAGGCACTGTCGCCCTCCAGACTCCCGGAGATGGACTATGCCCTGAACCCCTACATGGGCTGCGAGCACGGATGCCTGTACTGCTACGGCCCCGGCGTGGTCCATGCGGATGCGTCCACATGGAGGGTGGTCAGGGTGAAACGGAACATACCCGAGAGGCTGTCCAGGGAGCTCCCCTCGGCCGACGGCATCATCGGCATAGGCACCGTCACCGATCCCTACCAGTATGCCGAGGGCAGGTTCATGCTCACACGCATGTGCCTCGAGGTCATAGCCAGGAACGACAGGGAGATCCACATGCACACCAAATCCGACCTCATCACCAGGGACGCGGAGCTGCTGTCCACCATCAGGGGTGTTGTCGGTATCACCGTCACCACGTTGGACGACCGTATATCCAAGATGACCGAACCGGGTGCACCGTTGCCGGCCGAAAGGTTGGATGCCATGACCGTACTCCATGATGCGGGCGTGAGGGTGTACGCACTGGTGGCACCGGTGATGAGCACCCTGGACGGACACTGCGGCGAGCTCACCGATGCAATCAGGGCGACGGGTGTGGACATCGTCTACTACAACCCGCTTCACTTCAGGAACGTGGACCCCTCGAGGATCATGCGCATGGGCATATCGGGTTCCGAGACCGCTGAAAGGGAACTGCTGGACGAGGGTCGGAACAGAGGTCTGGACGTACGGCACGTTTTTAAGCCGTGACCTTCACTATTACATATAAAGCGGATGGCAAATCAGATAACTTCAAATAGAAGTTCTAAACTATTGTCATCCAGAATAAACAAGGTGACAAACCTATGTACGGTTCTGGAAATCAGCCTGTCATCGTGCTCAAAGAGGGCACCGAGAGAAGCAAAGACAAGGAAGCACAGTTCAACAACATCTCCGCGGCGAAGGCCGTGGCCGATGCCGTCAGGTCCACACTCGGACCCAAGGGAATGGACAAGATGCTCGTGAACACCATCGGAGATGTCGTCATCACCAACGACGGAGTCACCATCCTCAAGGAGATCGACGTCCAGCACCCCGCAGCCAAGATGGTCGTCGAGGTCGCCAAGACCCAGGACACCGAGTGCGGAGACGGAACCACATCCTCCGTCGTCATCGCCGGAGAGCTGCTCAAACAGTCCGAGGAGCTCATCAACGCCAACGTCCACCCCACCGTCATCACCAACGGATACAAGATGGCAGCCCAGAAGGCCGTCGAGGTCCTCAACGACATCGCCATCGACGCCAAGGACGAGAAGATCCTCAAGCAGGTCGCAGCCACCGCCCTCACCGGAAAATCCGTCGGAGAGGAGGAGGACGCCCTTGCAGACATCGTCGTCAAGGCATGCAAATCCGTCGAGGAGAACGGCGTCGTCGACACCAAGAACATCCGCATCGAGAAGAAGGTCGGAGGTGTCATCGGAGAGACCTACCTCGTACAGGGAATCGTCATCGACAAGGAGAAGGTCCACTCCAGGATGCCCACCCACGTCGAGAACGCCAAGATCGCACTGTTCTCCTGCCCCCTCGAGGTCAAGAAGACCGAGTTCGACGCACAGATCCAGATCACAGACCCCACCTCCATGGCATCCTTCCTGAGCCAGGAGGAGCAGACCCTGAAGGACATGGTCGAGAAGATCAAGTCCGTCGGAGCCAACGTCGTCTTCTGCCAGAAGGGAGTCGACGAGCTGGTCCAGCACTACCTCGCAAAGAACGGAATCCTCGGATACAGGAGGCTCAAGCAGTCCGACCTCGAGGCCATCGCCAAGGCGACCGGCGGAACAGTCGTCGGAAACGTCATGGAGATCACCGAGGCAGACCTGGGAACCGCAGGCGCCATCGACGAGAAGCAGGTCGGAGAGGACGGAATGGCATTCATCACCGGCTGCCAGAACCCCAAGGCCATCACAATCTTCGCACGCGGCGGAACAGAGCACGTGCTCGAGGAGGTCGAGAGGGCCCTGGTCGACGCCATCCGTGTCGTCGGAGTCGCGATCGAGGACGGAAAGGTCGTCGCAGGTGCAGGAGCACCCGAGATCGAGCTCGAGCTCAGGCTTATGGACTTCGCATCCTCCGTCGGAGGAAGGGAGCAGCTCGCCATCGAGAAGTTCGCCAAGGCCATGGAGATCATCCCCTGGACACTCTCCGAGAACGCCGGAATCGACCCCATCGACAGCATCATCAAGCTGAAGAACGCACACGAGAAGAAGAACGCCGACGGAAAGTACTTCGGAATCGACCTCGACTCCGGAGAGGCCGTCGACATGCTCGCAAAGAACGTCGTCGAGCCCCTCAGGGTGAAGGTCCAGGCCATCAACTCCGCAGAGGAGGTCGCCAACATGATCCTCAGGATCGATGACGTCATCGCGTCCCGCAGGGCACCCCCGACACCTCCCCAGGGAGCAGGCGGAATGCCCGGAATGATGTGATCACGGTAACACCGATACGATCGGAAACCCTTTCCCAAACCCCTTCCTTTTCATACACTTCCGATGTCTTTCAGGCATGTGCGCTGAGTCTCCCTGAACCCTTTTTATACGGGACAATCCAATCCGCAGACGGGATGGATGCATGCGTGCAGCACTTTACGCCAGGGTCTCCACTGAGGATCAGGCGAAGGAGGGATTCTCCCTCGACGCGCAGATCAAGAGGATGGAGGCCTACTGCAGGGTCCGCGGTTGGGATGTCGCGGGCACCTATAGGGACGAGGGATGTTCGGGTCGTACCAACGACCGTCCCGAGTACAACAGGATGATGGAGGATTCGGACCAATGGGATATCCTGCTGGTCATGAAGATGGACCGTATCCACAGGAACAGTGTGAACTTCGCCCTGATGATGGACGACCTCCGCGAGAAGGGCAAGGAGTTCAACTCCATGCAGGACAAGTTCGACACCACCACCGCCATGGGACGCTTCGTAATGGACATCATGCAGCGTATCGCACAGCTGGAGAGCGAACAGATCGGAGAGAGGGTTCGTATCGGAATGGAGTACAAGGCCAGGAACGGCACCGGACATCTCGGCTCGGGACATCCGTACGGATACGAGTACTCCAAGGGAAGGCTCGAGGTGGTCAAGGACGAGGCGCACACCGTCAGGGCCATCTACAACATGTACACCCGCGGATCGACGATGGATGACATCGCATCATTCCTGAACGATGCGGAGATACCGGCCAAGAAGGGCGGACAGTGGAACAGACAATCCGTCTGCAACATTCTCCACAACCCCATATACACCGGATACCAGAACTGGGACGGCATCGTCCGCAAGGGTGAACAGGAACCGATCATCGACATCGAGACATACGAGAGGATCAACGGTCCCCTGACCGTGGAATGATCCCATGCGTGCGGCGATCTATGTGAGGGTCTCCACCGAGGAACAGGCGGCGGAGGGTTATTCGATAGACGCCCAGAAGATGATCCTCGAGGATTACTGCATAGCAGAAGGATGGGACATAACCGCGGTCTATGAAGATGACGGTTACTCCGGGAGGAACACCAAACGTCCGGCATACCGGAGGATGATGGCCGAGATCGACAGCTGGGATGTGATGGTCGTCATCAAGATGGACCGTATCCACAGGAACAGCCGCAACTTCATGAACATGATGGAGGAGCTCAACTCCAAGAACAGGATGTTCGTGTCATCCTCCGAATCCCTGGACACCACCAACGCATTGGGAAGGTTCGTGGTGGACATGATACAACGTATCGCCCAGCTTGAGAGCGAGCAGATCGGGGAGAGGACCTATGTGGGCATGAGGGAGAAGGCGGAGACGCTGGAGACCTCGGAATCGTACAAGAGGACAATGGGCTTCACCCCACCGTTCGGATACAGGCTCACGGACGGGGCGTTGGAGGCCGATGAGGACGAGCTTCCGGTGGTGTCGGAGATATTCGATTCCTATCTATCGGGGATGTCAATGGATTCCATATGCTTCGAGCTGAACAGGTCCGGCAACCTGACCCGCAAGGGCAATCCGTGGAACAAGTACAATCTGAGGAACATCCTCCACAATCCGGTTTATGCGGGGTACATGAGATGGGAGGAACTGCTGATCAAACATGAGGCCGAGACCGTTCTGACCCCAGAGAGGTTCAACGAGGTACAGGAGATGATGGCCTCCAAGGTCAGGGATCCATCCAAGAGGAACCCCAAACTGCTCCCGGTTCTGGATGATTTCTGATGATTCGTACCTATTTTATTATTTAAAATTTTGTCCGGAAACACATCCAACTCGACCCTTTTCCAAATGTCTGGCCATGGAAGGTTGGATGGATGTATGTATAAACTGCCCAAAAAATGAGTTGGACGTTTGCTTTAAATAGTTGTAAATCGAAACATGACTCAGTCGAAAGACATAGGAGGAAAACAAATGACTGACGAATGTAAAGCCCCGTTGGACCCGACCGCATTCGGTCTGTTCTTCGTGGCAGTCGTATCCCTCCCCATCGCCCTCAGTGGCATTCTGGGATACGCCGATGTGAGCAACGATATCGGACTGTACCTTGGCGGACTGGCCAAGATCTGTGCATTCTTCATCGCTTTCGCCGCACTCGGAGCATACAAAGCTGGAAGCAACTTCGGATTCATTGTGTTCGGTCTCGTCGCTGCAGGAGTGTACTTCTCCGGTGCATACGGCGGAGACATGTACATCAACATCACGCTCGCACTCATCTACCTGGTCGCACTTGTCTGGTCCTACCACCTTGGCAACCCCAAGACCCTGACCATCATCCTGCTGACCACCGCACTGATCTTCCTCTTCGGAGGACTCGGCGCCGGACTGGATGGAGCCATCTGGGGACTGCTCCAGGGTATCGCCGCACTCGGAAACTTCGTGCTGACCCTGTACCTCGCATTCGCCCTTGCAGACGAGCACCTTCCCTGCTACTGATCCGGGAACGGATCGGGAACAAGGAAAAACCCCTTACCCTCTTTTTCTACAACCTCCCGAAGCACTAATATAATCGTTCTAGCTAGTCGGGATTCAATGAAATCTGCAACCAAGATCAAGATCGGCGCGTACTTCATGGTCGCAATCATGGTCGTTGTCGTCATCACTGCAGCAGCCAGCGCATTCATCTGATGAGGATCGCTGTTGTAACCGGGGCCTCGTCCGGAATGGGCGAGGAATTCTGCCATCATCTGGACAGAAAGGATCTGGATGAGATTTGGCTCATAGCAAGAAGAGCCGATAGGCTGCAATCACTTTCTGAGAAACTCTCAACCGAATGCCGCATCCTCCCGCTCGACCTCACAGACAGGGATTCCTTCGAGGTTCTGAGGAGGGAGATGGATTCCCAGAGGATCGATATCAGATACCTCATCAACTGTGCGGGATTCGGCAAGTTCGGCAACACCTGGGAGATCCCCGAGAAGGATACGCTCGGGATGATCGATCTGAACATCACCGCACTTGTTGAACTGTCATCAATATGCGTACCGCACATGTCCGAAGGGTCGAGGATCATCCAACTCTGTTCGGCTTCGGCATACATATCCCTGTACAGGCTCAACGTCTATGCATCCACCAAAGCGTTCGTCAGAAGCTTCTGCAACGGACTCAGAAAGGAGGTTGAAGACAAGGGCATCACCGTCACCGAGGTATCCCCCGGATGGGTCGATACGGATTTCATCAGGATATCCAAGGAGACCGACGAGGTCCCGGACAAGGTGTTCAAACACCTGTTGAAGAAGGAGGAGGTTATCTCCAAGGCCATGTCCGATGCCGAGAAAGGGAAGAGAAGATCGATAGCCGGTGCATTCTACAAAATGCAGATCATGATGTCCACACATTTCCCAGGATTTGCCGCACGTGTTTGGAGAGGCTATTTCGGCAAACAGTGAAAGAAAACCATTGATTTAGTTTACACCTAAATTAATAATCAATGATTAGGTATCCACTTTATTATTAAACTAATTGGAATCATTACGTAGGAATGGACATATATCGACCCGAGGAATGATTCCAGCACCATCACGACATGGGAAGAAGCAGGTGATGTCAGACATCGATTGCAGGATCGAGCATCGACATCATAGCAGAACGTACCATCTCTCGGATGCCCCGTGTGTGGAGTGAGATATCCGGTCAATTCATCAATCGATCGTTGCTGGACGTGAACCGACCTCGAAAGGCCATCAACTCAATGTACACCCCGGCACCCTTAACCCAATGCAGAACAAACGACATCCTCGAAGTCAGGATACTTTAGAAAGCATCATTCCGATTTTAACAGAATCACCGTCTACTCTGCATGTGAATCCAGTTTGGTCCATCTCACATCGGCCATAGATATTGACAATGCCCATCACCCGGAAACAGTGAATTATTGCGCCATATATTGTGATTCACTCTATATTGATAATAATCAATCAAGTAAAGTGGTTACATAAATTAATAATAAAAGCTGTGAAAAAACAAATAAATGCTCAAAAATAAACGTAATCCTGAATTTGATAAATATTGCATACAACACCCCACCTTTTTTGATAAATTGCAATTAATCTATGTGAAAGCTAAATCTGGTTAATTAATCAATAGATTATCAAAAACTATCTAAAAGTGAGAGAAACCACGCGCAATCTGAAGGAAATGGAATCGTGCCTCGTGATCTGACGAAAACACCCTCGAAATAGGTCAAGAGGGTGGGTTTTCGGGCCCAAAATAGGGCCAATCAAGTTGATATTCGGGAGACCGTCGTGGACAAGAAGGTGCCATTTTTCGAACGAAAAACCGACTTTACCCTTGAAAATGACACTTTTCTTTACATTTCGAAAAATCACCGTATCTTCTGTTCATTATTGAAGAAATCATGCGCATTTCTCATATTCTGAAATTAAATAATGTAATAAAGCATTTAACTAAACTAATTAAGAATAGACGTCCGATCAAAGGACGACGAGCAAGGGATTGAGAATTAATAATCTGATTAAGCAACCAGCTAAATTAATACCAACATCCCAGGAAAACACGATTTCACTGAGGAGAATACATCCTTTCGAAGTCCTTGGTGATGAGATCATCCAGGAAGTCGATCCTGAGCAGATTCACCGAGAAACGACGCAGAACGTCGATCTGCATCACATCCGAGTTGATCTCGAAGAATCTGCAGAAGAAAAGGGATTCCGGGCGGGAAGGGGTGCCTCCCACGCCGAGGATGAAGAAAGTAGGCGTTTCATCGGAATCCACCACCCACTTCCTCATCCCGAAGGTTTTGGGGAAGATGCTGAGGGAATCGCCCTCATAATCCTCACAATAGTAACAGACCAGGCGCATGACCCATTCGTCATCGTCCATCAGCACGATGTCCGGTTCGAACGGATCGCTGATCATGTTCCTGTCGAGGACCTCGAAGCGACTCCCCTCTGATTCGAACACCCTGCAGACCGCATCCTCGAACTGTGCCTGTAGCTCTCCGCAGTCGCAGGGGATCATCGTATCACTCGGCCACGTGGGAGTAGCGGTCGTTGAGGACCATCTCGACGTGGGCCATGACCTGGTTGTAGGAATCCTCGAGAACCTTCTCATCCATTGTGAGTGAGTTGATGTACATCTTCTGATGCTTTGGGGCGGGCGATTCGTTCAGCAGGTCCAGGATGGCCTTGAAGTTGCCCTCGATGCTCTCCTTGCTGGTGTAATCCATGGAGAGCACGTGCTTGATGACCTGGAGGTCGATCTTGAGGAAATCGATGACATCCTCGCATGCATCCTCGTTGAACCTTCCGGACATGGACATGTCCACGAAATGGTCGATCTTGGCGTTCTTCATCACACTGACCAGTGTGAGGATCTGGAGCTCATCGGGTGTGAGGACGACATCGTAGATCGGCCTCTCCTCCTTCGGAGCCTCCTCCTGCACGACGGGTGCCTCGGCAGGGGCTGCACGGACACCGAGCAGGTTGAGGGAGATCCAGAAACTGGCCTGTGCGGAGAACAGCTTCCTGAGAGGTTCCATCACATCACCGAGACCGGCGGCCTCCATCTGAGCAGTGACCTCCTTGAGGATCTCCTCGACGGAACCGCTTGCGGCGGTGAGCTTGTCCACATAGTATTCGGAGGACTCGGATTGGGAGTCCACCACCTGGTCCAGCATCTCGGACAGGGGCGTGACCTCGGCATCCACCCATGAAAGGTCCACTTTGGGTGCATCCTGAGAGGATCTGAGCTCCGAATTCTCCTCCTCGAGGGCCTGGATGTTGCATTTGGCGAAATCCAGCTGCTGCGAGAGGTCCTCGATGCGCTGTCTGCAGATCCTGAGCTCGTCCTTCACGGAGGAGACGGACTCCAGCCTCTCATTGAGCTGTTCGTTCTCCGCCCTGAGCCTGGAGACCTCGCCGTCATCGGAGGTGATGCCCGACGCCGCCTTCTCGATCAGCTCCCTGATGCGTTTGACGAGTTCGTCATCGGAACCCTCCTTCTCCACAGGGACGACCTTGTACGAGTTGAACTCATCCTCGTCGGCCCTCTCGGAGGGGGAGAGTCTGGAGATGTAATCCGGACAGTCGATGATGCCGACCGACGGCCTGGCCTCGCCCTTGCTGGCGATGAGTGCGTCACATGCATCGATATCATCGCTCAGAGCATCGATGAGCTTCACATACTGTGATTTCTTAGAGGAATCAACCTTGATCATTGCGGCGAAGGTGAAGATCTCGTTCATCTTCCTGTCCTTCACCCTGGATGTAAGCATCCCGTCCCACATGGGTGAATGATGGGGAACTGGTTTTAAAACGTTATCAGGACCTCACGCACCGAGTTCGGTGTCGGCTATGCAGCGCCCGATGATCGCACGGACGCGGTCGGCCCATGCCAGATCGAATTCGGTGTACACGGCGAGGTCCGAAGGGTCCATGTCTATGAGGAAAAGGTCCCTGAACGGTTGCGGGTCCAGGGTGTCGGCCCATTGGAGGTGGAAGGCCATCTCGTCGAGGTCGATCTCCCTGCAGGAGCCTATCCTGAGCATGATGCTGATCTCCTCCAGATTGCATTGGATGAACTCGCCGGCCTTCTGATAGGGGACGTCGGAATCCTCCCCCACATCGGTGAGCATCTGACATCTCTCCAGACATCCCTCCAATATCGTGCGTACCTTGAGCAGACGGATGGTCTCCTTCTCACCGACGGGGTTCCTCCCTGCGAGGAGGTCATCGGCGATGCGTATGCCGCCGCGGATGTGCTCCAGATATCCAAGGAGATAGGTGTAGAGGAACGTGTAGTATCCCTCATCCTCCCTTTCCTTCTCCTTCAGCATCCCCAGGTAGTCGTCGTAGACGTCCAGGGGGAGATGGAGGGGTTCCTCGTCCAACATGGCGGCATCGGAACGGATGGAGGAGAGGTCGTTGTCGGCTATCCTGACCATCGCATGGCATCTGGCGACCTCCGAGATCAGTTGTGTCTGGATCATCTGCCTCCTTGCCGGTGAGATGTCGTCCCTTGTGAGGACCATGGCGGATTCGCAGGCCTTACGGACCTCCGTCCTGAGGAGGTGTTCCCTGTCGGAACGTTCGAAGATCAGAGTTTCGCCTCCAACACCTTGCGTATGGCCCCCTTGAGCTCCTTCAGAGCGGCATGGGTGACCTTCTCGGATTCCCTGTCCTCCGGGGAGAGCTCCCTCAGATACTCCGCATAGAGCTTTGGAGGGAGTTCGCTGGCCTTCGTGAGGAGCAGGAGGTCCTCGTTGAACCCGTCGTCCAGTGTGTCGATGTCACCGAGGTAGTACTGCGATGCCATGCGGTAGTACCTCTCATCGATGTAGACGTAGTCGATGAGCTCCCGGTAGACCGATTCCCTCTCGGGTCTTTCGACGATACGGAGGGAGAATGCCTCGTGTTCGGTCATCTTCCTGTCGGCACCCTTCAGGAACATGTCCGAGAGGGTCTTCCTGTCAATGCTCTTGTTGCGTGCCATGGTATCATCATTAATTTAGTTTGTAGCTTTACTACATGTATTATTATCATACATGTGTTCCTGAGCGCTATGAGCGGTGGAAGGAACACCGATTTATATACCCAACATCCGGACCGACCAACGGCGGGTGGATGCTTCCGTCCATGTGGAGACGGTATCAGAACAGCACATATACGGAATGCACTTGGGATACGGCATGACTGTGAGACTGGCCGTATTCGATCTGGACGGAACGATAGCCGATTCCAAGGACTGCATTTTCCATTGCTACCGCCATACCGCCGAGGTCCTCGGAAGACCGGAACCGGACATCACATTGTTGGAGTCGGGTCTCGGAGGTTCACTTCCCGGCAACCTCCAACGTATGTTCAACCTGGATGACGGTGATGTCATGGATGTACTGGCCATATACAGGGACGAGTACTCGAAGAAGGAGGGGAATATGGTCAGACCCTTCACCGGGATCATCGCAACCATCGAGAGGGTCAGGGCCATGGGCATCCGTCCCGCCGTGGCGACATTGAAGGCGGACAGGTTCGCGTTCGGACTCCTGGATGACTGGGGCATCGCATGGATGTTCCATTCCATACACGGTGCCGACGAAGAGGGTGAGCTCACCAAGGCGGACCTGATCCGCATGTGCATGTACGACGCATCTGTCTCCCCGGAGGAGACGGTGATGGTCGGAGACAGCATGGACGATCTGAGGGCGGCGGAGGAATGCGGTATCCGCTTCATCGGAGCATCGTACGGATACTCCATGCCGAAGGAGAGCTGTGACGAGGAGGGCGTGGACCATGCGGATACCCCGATGGACCTCGCCGACCTCATCGTACAATGATGTGTCGTCTTTCGGACAGGGCACTCAACCGATGATCCTGTAACCGGATTCCTCGCCCTCTGCGGAGTACCTCACACCGCGTGCGTCCAGGACCTGACGTATGCTCCTGACGCTCAATCCCAATCCGAGGTTGAGGAACTGGTTCTCCACGACACTGTTCCCATCATACTCCGCAATGGGGTGGAATCCCAACGGGAGATGGGACGTCTGCACCTGCAGTGCGTACACCCTGCCCTTGGTGTCCAGGATGGGACATCCGGACTGTCCCTTCAATCCGGGGCTGGAGGTCTCGATGTACTCCATCCTGTACCCGCCGTCCTTGCTGACGCCGCGGTCGATGGTACGGGTGTGGATCCCCTCGTTGGGGAAGAATGCACGGTCGACATCGATCTTCGGGATGCAGAAGGCGTTCATCTGCTCGTTGAAGTCGGACTTGATCTCGAGGAATGCGAATCCCATCCTGCAGAGGCTCCTGCCGCGGACGGCATGGTCGGGGTCGATGAACACGGGATACTCCCTCACCCAGTCGGGGTTGAAGGGCTCCAACCTGCCGATGGCGATGTCCATCTGCCTGTTCACATAGGCCTCGTTCAACCTGACGCCGTCCCATCCCCACCAGAAGGAATGGTTGGTCAGTAGCGTCTTCTCCAGTTTGATCTCCTCGGTTGTCCCGGGATCGGCCATGCGTCCGGCGTTGATCTCCCTGATCTCCTTGATCTTGTTCTGGTCCGCCTGATATCTGACGAAGTTGTCGAAGACATGACCGGCGGTGATGATCCACCCCTGATCGTTTATGACCACGAACGATGCGCAGTCTGTCATGACCTTTCCGTCCTGCTGACGTACGGATATCACCAACGGACGGGTGAACCTGGAAGCCTTCTCGCATGCCTCGGCGAACATGCGCCTCGGATTCCCGAGATGGTATATAACTGCCGTCGCGGGAACGTCGGTGTGTCCGACAGAGGTTGTAGAACCCATAAATACAGCCTCCCGGATGGGAGCCTGAGCAAGATGATCTCCAAGGAGACCCAATACAGGATATACGCCGGAACCCGCAAGGACGATTTCACCGGATGGGTGCAGGGCGACGAGGGAGGCAAGGACGGCATCATCCTCTGGTCCCTCTACCTCGGGAACGGATACTACCTTGACAGGTTCATCAAGCACGTGAAGGGCTTCCTCAGGAGCAAGAAGGTCAAGTTCTCCAGCATCCGCAGGGACAACACGGTGGAGGATCCCGACGGGGAGTACAAGGACATGGACTACCACGTGCTCTTCGACGTGGACATCATGATTGCCAACGACTCCATCAAGTTCAACGGGAAGCACAACTCCTTCGTCATCCTCTCGAGGGAACCCGTCGATTGGGAGCAGTTCAAGAGCGACTCCTACACGGCGGAGGAGCCCAAGGGGATCGAGGAGAACTGGACCAGCTTCTACTCCTGATGATTGTGAGAAATTGTGGGGCCGGAGCCCCGTGGAAAGTTTACTGATCCTCTGTGTCGAGGTTCAGGGCGGCCATGATCCTCCTGACGTCGTCCATCATCGCGGTGATGTCAGAACGGACGGCGGAGAGCTGTGACCTCAGTGCGCGGTTGTCCGCCTCTAGGGCGGCGATCCTGGACACGAGTGCGTCATCGGACACATCATCATTCTCTGCAGGCGCAGACTTCAGTTCCTTGATCTGCCTGACGAGGTTGTCGCGTCTGTCCCTGAGGGCGTTGGCGCTCATGGTGAGCTTGGCCTTCTCGGACTCATCATCGGAGATCTCCGCCTGGAGCATCTTTATCTCGATCTGCATCAGCTCGTCGGTGATGGAGGCAACCTGTGCGGACAGCTCGTCCAATCCTGCGGCGGGCCTGACCTCCGGAACGGGGACGGACATCTCCGGACGGACGGGTTCCTCATCCGAATAGTTGGCCGTATCACGGCAGGTGTTGAGGTTCATGCTGCGTCTGAGGTCCGGGATCTCCATGCCCGCGGCGATGAAGGAATCCTCGATGTCGTTCTTCCTCATCATCAGCTCACCGAGCCTCTCCTCGATGAGGCCCACATCGACGGCCTTCTTCTCGGCGTCCAGCGGGTTCTGGGGCATCATCTCCCTGAGGTCGTCCAGTTCGGCAGTGAGCCTGACGACCTCGTTGTTGATGAACCTCAGTTCCCTCTCGTACTTGCTGCTGGGCATCGTCACTCCTTCTTCTTTTTTTTGGCCTTCTTCTCGGCCTTGGCCTCGATGACCTTCCTGAAGGATGCGTAGAGCTCGTCGTCGTAGAAGATCAGCTCACCGATGAGGGAGCATGCGTACTCGTCCTGGGCCAGGAGCTTCATGAGCTTCTTGGAGGTGAGAGCCATCTCCCCGATGCCCTGACACATGAGCTCCACGACCTCGTCGCAGTACTCGGCACGGACCTCCTCCGCATCCAGCTCGTTCTCCAACGCATCGGCGTCCAGTCCGCTGAGGTACTGGTCGTACAGCACGGGGCAGTCCACGGTGTTCTCGGTGTCCAGGTCCAGACCCTCCAGGATGGAGTCATCCTCGGTCATGTCGGCTATCACCGTTATGTAGGCTGTCCTGTCGGCACGGAGGTAGTCGATGAGCTCCTGGGTGGAGGCCCTCTTGTCCTCCTTTTTGAGACGCCTCATCTTCTTCTCCAGAGCGGCGATCTCGTCGGCCTTCCTGGCCACTGTCGCCCTCAGTACCTCTATGGCCTCGTCTATGGTGTAATCGTCATCCATGTTATCGGTCAGGTATCGACCCATCCAATAGATAAGGACAATGCCACGGTCCAGGGATCACCGTATCCCCGAAAGGGATGGACCATCGGACTGTGTAATCTGATGACCACAGTGTGGTCCGATAACCCATCCAGCCCCCTCATCCCTTTAATACCCCGTAACCCGGTTCCTGAAATATGGCCCCTCCAAGCGCACCATCCATACTAGAACTCGAGGCCCGTTGCGAACGCGGCGACCCGCAGGCACATTATCTGCTGGGGAAGAGGTACTTCGAGGGGGACGGTGTCCAGCAGGACCTGGTGAAGGCTGCGGAGCTCACGTTCGTCGCGGCCGAGAACGGCGTTCTGGAGGCGCAGTACACGTACGGCTACTTCTGCTGCTACGGACTGGGTGTCCCCACGGACAAGATCCAGGCCATCAGATGGTACAGGAAGGCCGCAGACAGGGGTTACGTCGAGGCGCAGTACGGTCTCGGATTCATGTGCGACACCGGGGAGGGGATCGCGGTGAACAAGATGGAGGCCGCCAAATGGTACCTCCTGGCATCGGACAAGGGTCATCCCGGTGCCCAGTGCAACCTCGGGAACCTGTACTTCAACGGATGGGGTGTCAGGAAGGACAAGAGGGAGGCCGCGGAACTGTTCGCCAAGGCGGCGGAACATGGCAACCCCGACGCTATGTTCAACCTGGCCCACATGTACGAGGAGGGTGACGGTGTGCCCAAGGATGATGTGAGGGCGTTGGACCTCTACTCGAGGGCGTCCCAGATCGGCAATCCGACCGCCCTCTACTCATTGGGCATGAGGTACCTGGAGGGGAACGGTGTGAGGCAGGACTTCGCCCTGGCGGCCAGGATGTTCACCGCATCGGCCAACGGCGGGAACACCGACGCACAGTACAACCTCGGTTTCATGTCCTATTACGGAAAGGGTGTGCCCCAGGACCTGTTCAGGGCACGGGAGCTCTTCGCCAAGGCCGCCAGGGGATGGAACGACCGCGCCATCTACTTCCTGGGAATAATGTACCTCGGCGGAGAGGGGGTGCACCGCGACGAGCACAAGGGGATCGGCCTCCTGAAACTCGCCGCAGAGCTCGGAAACGAGGACGCGAAACACGTCCTCGGCGGATGATCAGTATTTCTTGTCGTGGGGGACGAGCTCGATCCTCGCCCCGCAGAAGGGACAGCACTCCAGAACGGTGTCCATACCGTCCTTGTCCTCACCCAGGAGGGCAGGGCCCTTGTAGGAGTCGATGAAGACTATGTCCTGCTCCAGGAGACGGTCCAGCATGGGTTTGCAGCATGCGGCCTCCACATCCACGTCGGAGATCTGGAGTTTGAGGATGGGCCTTGCGCGGAGGTTCCTGTTCCTCTCCTCCGTGAGGATCCTGTCTATCCTCTCGGCGTCGATGTCCGCTCCGGGGAATCCCATCTCCGCCGCATAGGCGAGCATCCTGACGGCCTTCTGGAGGTCCTTGGGGACGCCGGTTCCGATCTCGTACATGAGTCCGAGGTGGTAGAGTGCGCTGGGATCCAGGTTGTCAGCGGCCTGGCTGAGGTATTGGACAGCGGTCTCCATGTCGGGCTCCACACCGTCCCCTGCCGCGAGGAGCAGTGCGTACTCCCTCTTCGCCGGGAGGAATCCCTGCTCGGAGGCCTTGGCGAACCACTCGGCCGCCTTGGACGTGTCCTTGGGGACATCGGTTCCGTACAGGTAGTTGACACCGATCTGATACTGTGCCTGGGCGTCTCCCGCCTCGGCGATCTGGAGAAGATTGTCGGATACCATGGTAACGGGTCGGTAATCCGCGGTCGATGTTATAGTGGTATCGCATCAACGGCCCTGCCCGTCGGCCATACCGTGGGCGAAGGCCAGCATGGCCTCCACGGCGAACCTGTTCCTCAGGGTGTAGATGACCTCCTTGCCCTCTCTGGAGGATCCGACTATCCCCCCATCCCTCATGATGCGGAGGTTGTGTGATACCAACGAACGTGAGATTCCCAGGGCATCGGAGATCTGGGAGACGGTCATGCCACCACCTATGAGACCCAAGGCGATCTTCAGCCTGTTACCGTCGGAGAGTGCCTTGAACACATCCAGCATGGAACCGTCCATCCTCCCCAGACGTTGGGATATGGCCTCGATCATCTCGGTGTCTGCGACAGCCCTCTCCTCTGTGTCGGCGTCGTGGTCCGTGGGTATCCTGGCGACGACCATGAACTTGGATGGCAGTATCATGGGCCCGTCCTCTGTCAGTGTGGAGTAGGTGTTCTTGTCCATGGATATCACCCTGATGTCCTCATATCCCAGACCCAGGAGGATCGATACATCCCAAGAGGGTCTGCGTATCCTGCTCAGGGGCAGATCCAGGGCAAGCTCCTTGATCCTGTTCAGATCCACATTGTCCATATTGGTCTTCGCATGAAGGTTGTTGTCCTTCCCCCGCTTCATGATATTGTACTGCGTCTTCCTGCGGTACTCCTCGTCGTACAGATCGAGGTAGTAGTTCCCGTCACAGACGATCAGTGTCCCTCCGGGCTTCAGGAGCATCGTCCATTCGATGTAAGCGGACACGGGGTCGGCCAGGGACCAGATGACGTCCTTGGCGATGACCGCGTCGAAGGATGACCTCCCCAATCCTGGAGAGTGGATGTCGCCGAGGATGAACTCCGCATCCACGCCATAGTCATGGGCGTTGCGACGGGCACATTGGAGCATCCCCTCGGAGTTGTCGACACCTACGACCCTGTGACCCATCATCCCGACGGTAATCGCGGCATAACCCGCACCGGTGCCCATGTCGGCAACATCCAACCTCCTGTTGTCCCTGAGGATGTTCTCCAGCGTGGTGCGGAACATGTCCTTCTCATCGTTCAATGACATCCTCGTGGCCAGGCTGTATCCCCTCGCCCTGTCCTCCCAGTACTCCCTGAGGCGACTGTCAAGCATCCTCTCCGTCATATCCGTTCCGTCGACCATTATCCCACCTGTCGGGAACATATCGTCTATATCACATTTAATTGATGTTGGAACATATGACCATAGATATCCCGATGATTGAAGAATCCTTCATCCACAATATAAGTCGATGCTAATCTTTTTAAATCTAACATTTTTTGATGGGGACTAATTGGAATATACATCCAATTGGTGAAATGAAATGGACAAGAAGATTGCGGTGACTGCGGGGATCGTGGTCGTCCTTCTGGTCGTGTGTGTTTCCGTCGTCCTCACCGTCGGTGGCGGGGAGGAGAAACCCAACTACGGTGACAGCACGGACCTTACCGGACGTCTCACCATCTTCGGCAACGCCAACAACGACGACTACATCGATCAGAGGGATGTGGAGTTTGTGCAGAAGATCATCTCCGGCGAGGAGAATGCGGTCTACTTCGACTGCTATCTCGAATACGGAGGGAAGCTCGTCAGCAGGACACTGGCGGATGCCAACTGCGACGGAAAGGTCGACGAAGCTGATGTCAAATGGATCCAGAGGATGGTCGACCGCGAACAGAACATGATGGTCAACTACTACGACGTGGACTCCGTGGTCGCCTCGTGCACATACCCTCTGGATACAATGGCCGTTGGATACAAGAGCAACTACGAGGCCGTGCTCATCTGCGGTGCGGAGGACAAGGTCCTGTACGCATGCAACCAGGTGGCCGACGGAGGTGCATATAACCAGTGGTACAGGATGTTCGATGACGCCCAGAGCATGGGCAGCAGGTTCACACCCGACTATGAGATCTTCCTGAAGGAGGGTAACGAGAAGCCCAGCTTCATCCTGTCCGGTACCAGGGCATGGTTCGACAACAACATGGAAGAGACCGTGGGTCCCTTGGGCATCGATGTTGTCCGTCTGCCATTCTGGGAGGACAACGTCACCGTCTCTGCGGTGATAACACTTGGATACCTCCTGAACGAGGAGGAGAACGCATACGGATATGCGACAGTGGCGGACAACGTGCTGAAAACCGTCGAGGAGAAGACGAAGGACATCGCCATGAAGGACAGACCTCTGGTCTACGCCTCATACAACGGCACCAAGATCTCCACCATGCACAACGGTGTGAACGAGATGGTCACCGCAGCAGGCGGAAGGACCGTAATCGACGATGGATACAAACCCGGGACCAGTGTCGATGCTGAGACCGTGGCTCTGACCATGGACCCCGACTTTATCGTGTTCAGCATCTATCAGGGATTCCTAGAGACCTTCGTGGACCATGACACCACGAAGAAGGTGATGTACGACGCCTCGACCCAGACAGAGGGCAAGTACATCGACTTCATCGAGCACACCCGCGCCTACAAGGAGGGCAACGTAATCGTCTTCGGACAGGGTACGTACATGGGTCCTGCCAGTTACATCACCGTGGCATACCTGGCCAACGCCATCTACCCCGAACTGTTCGACTTCGATGTCGACGGCATGTTCAGCGAGTACATCGAGAAGTACCACCCGGACTACAGCTTCGAGGACTTCGAGGGGATCAACTACTTCGACCTCTCGGATGTGAAGGAGTACTACGGGAACTGAATGAAACAGGGTCTTCGGACCCTCTCTTAAGGTGATCCTTTTGCAACTGACTGAAAGCATCCGCGACTACTGGGATCGGAGGAGCTCGGGTTTCTCGGATGCGGTTATAAACGAGATGGAGAGGAAGGGGGAAGGTGTCGCCCAATGGGTGGCGGACACCACCGGCATACGTTCCGGCAGGGTCCTTGACCTCGGTTGCGGACCGGGTTTCTTCTCGATCCTCCTCTCCTCGGCAGGGTACGATGTCCTGGGGATAGACTACTCCCCAGAGATGGTTTCCCATGCAACAGAAAATGCATCGGAGGCAGGAGTGGACCCGGAGTTCATGAGGATGGACGCGCAGTCGATGTCCTTCCCAGACTCTTCCTTCGACCTCGTGGTGAGCAGGGATGTTCTATGGACATTGGAGCATCCCGAACGTGCCTATTCGGAGATATTCCGCGTACTCAGGCCGGGTGGCAGGGCGCTGATCTCCGACGGCAACTACTACCTCCATCTGTACGACGACTCCTACTCCCGCCCCGAAAGGGCGGAGAGGCATGAGGATAACCAACACATGCGCTTCAACAAAGACAATGTGGACTTCGGCATAATCGAGAGACTAGCTGAGGAACTCCCTCTGAGCAGAATCCATCGTCCCCAATGGGACCTGGACACTGTGAGGGCACTGGGAGGGTCCGTGGAGGTCGTCTCCTCCGATGAGGATAAGGGCAGGATCAGAAGGTTCACCGTCCTCGTCACCAAGGAGGTCCCCCATGAGCATTGACATCAGGATGGTACAGACGGACTACAGGAGGTACATCCTGAGAAAGGTCCTCTTCATCATCGGATGCATCGTGGCCATGGTGCTGGTCCTCGGATATGCCTCAACCATAGGGACCTCCGGGATCACGGCATGGGAGGTCTACAGGGACATCTTCTACCACTTCGTGGACCCCTCGAAATGCAATCCAGAGGTTGATTGGGTTGTGTTCACCGTACGTCTGCCCAGGATAATGACCGGACTCATCGCCGGAATGTCCCTGGGCATCGCAGGAGCGGCCATGCAGAGCATGATGAAGAATCCGCTTGCGGACCCTTACACCACCGGTATATCCTCGGGGGCATCCTTCGGAGCCACACTGGCCATAGTCCTCGGATTCAATTTAGCGGGCCTGGGAGGCACTGCAGGACTCATAGTCACCGCGTTCTTCTTCTCGCTGATTCCTGCGGCTGTGATCATCCTCGTTTCGTCTCTGAGGAGCACATCCGCCGCAACGATGATCCTGGCCGGTATCGCGGTGATGTACCTGTTCAACGCCTGTACGACGCTGATCAAACTCGGAGCATCGGATGCCAGTCTATCGGCTGTATTCCAATGGTCCATTGGTGACCTCAGCGGAGCCACCTGGCAGTCGTTCTATGTGATATTGGCGTTCACCGTTGTCGGAGGGGCCATACTGATGGCCATGTCCAAGAAACTGAACATCCTGATCACGGGTGACAAGAGCGCAACGGCACTCGGACTGAACGCCCACAGGCTCAGGATAATCCTCCTCGTGGTGATATCTCTGATGACAGCTTCCGTTGTGTGTTTCACCGGGATCATCGGTTTCATCGGATTGGTCGCACCGCATATCGTGAGGATCTTCCTAGGTTCAGATAACAGATATCTGATTCCCGCTTCGGCGGCCTTCGGTGCGTTGCTCCTGATGGTTGCGGACCTGATCTCCAGGGTCATCATAGCGCCCACATTCCTCCCGGTAGGAGTGATCACGGCATTCATCGGATGTCCTCTGTTCCTGTACCTGCTGATCAAACAGAGGAGGAGCATGTGGTGATATCATGAGGATAGATCTGAATGAACTGGAGTTCGGTTATAGCCGGGAGAGACCTGTCCTGAAAGATATCTCCCATGTCTTCGACAAACCTGAGTTCGTGTGCATCATGGGACCCAACGGTGTTGGGAAGTCGACGTTGATCCACTGCATCAACAAGATCCTCAAACCAACCGGAGGGACGGTGATGATCGATGGAAAGGATGTCACCGAGATGAAGCTGAAGGAGCTCGCCGCAAACATGGGCTATGTTCCGAACGCCACCGAGGATTCCTTCCCGCTGACTGTGGTGGACACCATCATGGTCGGACTCCAGAACGACTACAAGTTCGGGACATCGGACGAGGACCTGAGGAAGGTCTATGATGTGCTGGAGTTGATGTCCATAGAGCATCTGGCCATGAGGAACTTCGACGAACTCTCTGCTGGACAGCACCAGAAGGTGATGTTGGCAAGAGGGCTGGTGAGGTCGCCCCAAGTGGTCCTTCTGGACGAACCCACTTCGAACCTGGATATAAAGCACCAGATCGAGGTGACGAAGGTCCTCAGCAGACTGCCTGAGGAGAAGGGGATGATGATAATCATGATCAGCCACGACATCAACATCACTGCCAAGTACGCCGACAGGATTATCATGATGCACGAGGGGAGGATCTTCGCCGTCGGAACCGCAGAGGAGGTCCTAACGAAGGAGAACCTGAAGACGGTGTACGGAGTGGATGCCGACATTGTCATGCACAACGGACGCCCCCATGTGATCCTCAACGATACAGTGGACCCTGGAAAGGGGATCTGAGAACGGAGGACACTTCTGCTTACAACCCTGTCCGATGTCGGCTGTCACCCCCGTACGGGATGCCGAGGTCGGACAGGAAACCGTTCTTCCGACACCTGTGTCGACAATTGATGAGGGCCCTCGGATAGAAAATGGACCGAGAGTACCTCATCTTTTCACTGTTCCATCTCAGACAACAATGTCTGTGCTTCCTCCACACCGTTGTCAGCTGCCATTCTCAGCCATTTACGGGCCTCTTCGATGTCCTGCCCCACACCGATGCCGTTGAGATAGTAGTAACCGGCCATATGCATGGCAGTGGGTGCACCGTCCATGGCCGCGTTCACGAAGCATTCGAAGGAGCGCTCCGCATCGGGGCCCTCCGATCCGATGCCCTGGGAGTAGAGATAACCCAACCTCTCGGTTGCGAATGCATCCCCTCCGTCGGAACCCTGCTGGTAGCAGTCACGTGCCTTCACGAGGTCGATCTGCGTCCCCACACCGAACTCGTAGCAGATACCGAGATGGAACGTGGCGTTCAGATTGCCCGCCTTGGATGCGGTGCGGTAGAGCTTGAAGGCCTTGGCCTCATCCCTCTCCACGCCCAGTCCCTCCTGGTAGAGGTACGCCAGATTGGTCCTCGCCTCGGAGTTGCCCTGGTTCATGGCCAGACGGAAGTACCTGGCGGCCTCGGAGTAATCCTGCTGCACGGAGACACCGTCCATGTACGCCAATCCCGCATAGAGCTGGGCATCGGGGATCCCGTCCTCCGCTGCCCTGACCGAATACTGTGCCGCACGTTCGCTGTCGATGCCGTCGTACTGACCCTGCATGAACAGCCTGACCATCATGGTCATGGCCTCTGTCTGCCCCCTGTCCACGGCCCTCTCGAGATAATCATAACCCAGGGGCTCGTCCTGCTCCACATCCCAACCGAACAGATACGCCATGGCCAATGCGTACAATCCGTCGGCATCGTCCTGTTCGGCCAACTGCCTGACCTGTTCTATGTCCAACTCGACGTCGCCGTCGCTCGCGTGGAAGACGAATCCCTTCTCCTCTGCCATGCACATGCGATGTACGGGTGACGATTATAGTTTGCGAAGCTCCGCCTCGGCATCCTCCCATCCCGGGTAGGAGTGCTCCCATCCCCTGAAGACGTGGTCGTGGACACGGTGTGACGGACGGTAACCCTGCCTCAGATGGAGGCATTCGTGGTATACGACGTAATCCAAGGCGTGCTCGGACACATCCGGGGAATCCAATGCCGCGGATATCCCCACAAGACGGAACATGGTGCTGCAGAATCCCACCCTCCGCCTACTGTCCCTGCGGGTCCAGGAGATGTACGAGTTGGAGATGTCAGAATCTGAGAGGATGCCCGAGTCCAACAGCCTCTGTACGCTGTCGGATAGGTTGTAACGATCGCCGGAATCGGAACGGATGAGGTTCCTCGACCTGGCGATGTAGGTCGGTCTGTTGCGCAGGATGTAATCGTCGGATGTCACAAAGTCGATGAAACGACCGGACTCCGACCACTTCAGACCCTTCGCCCTGCGGCAGATCATATCGCACATGTCCGAGAGCACATCATCCGGACATCC